>JBLGAC010000015.1:0-76235 GCA_047610385.1 Paracoccaceae bacterium
GCCCCCTCAGGCCAGCCCCCTCAGGCCAGCCCCCTCAGGCCAGCCCCGTCAGGCCAGTCCCGTCAGGCCAGCCCTTCGGCCACCAATGCCTCCAGCGCCGCGCCGCCATGCTCAAACGTGCGCCAGCCAGACATCTGGTTGCGTGTCCAGGTCAGCTGGCGTTTGGCATAGTTGCGGGTGGTTTGGGTGGCGTGGGCGCGGGCATCGTCCAAGCTCAGCGTGCCGCGCAGATGGGCGACCAGGTCTTTCGCCCCCAGCGCCTGCATCGCCTGCGGCCCGGCAGGCGGGTCCAGCGCGGCGATGGCGGCGGCCTCATCCAGCGCGCCGCCTGCCAGCATCAGATCGAACCGCGCGTCACAGGCCGCGTACAGCCGCGCGCGATCGGGCGTCAGGCGCAGCGCCAGCGCGTCTCGCAGCGCGATCAGCGGCGGCGGCGTCGCGTCGTGATGGGCGGCAAGGCCTCGCCCGGTGCCCTCCAGCACCTCCCAGGCGCGCAGCACGCGGCGGGGGTTGGCCATGTCGATGCGCGCTGCCGTTTCGGGGTCAGCCTCGGCCAAGGCCAGCGCCAGCGCCGACAGACCGTTGCGGGCCAGACGCGCCTCAAGCTCTGCGCGCAGATCGGCGCCCGGTTCGGGGATATCGGCCAGCCCTTCGGTCAGCGCGCGAAAATACAGTCCCGTGCCCCCGACCACCACGGGGCGCAGCCCGGCATCTGCGCAGCGGTCAAGCTCAACGGCCAGCTCGCGCAGCCAGCGGCCAGTGGAATACCCGACTTGGGGCGGCACATGGCCATATAGCGCATGGGGCGCGCGGGCCTCCTCATCGGCCGATGGCCGCGCCGTCAGCACCCGCCAGACCCCGAACACCTGCAGCGCATCGGCATTGATCACTGCGCCGCCCAGACGCTCTGCCAGCGCCACCGCCAGCGCCGATTTGCCCGATGCGGTCGGGCCGGAGATGAGAATCACCTGGGTCAATCGGCCACCCCGTTCCAGAGGTCATAGGGAAACGCATCTGCCAACCCGTCGGGCGCGCGCACCGGTGCCGCGGTCAGATCGGCGGTCAGCGCGCTGGCAACGTCGTTGAAGACCCGCAGCGCGCCGGCCTTGGCGCCGAGGGCGTAGTCCTCATATTTGAACATCGGTTCGGTCCCTGAAAAGCGCACGAGCTTGACGTTCTTGCCCAGCCGCTGCCCCAGCATCAGGCCGTGCAGCGACGACGTGATGATCTCCTTGGCCTGCACGATGTGCTCGCACACCAGGGGCCACGGCTCTAGTGGTGAGACCACCGGCAGATCGGTGTTGAGCGTTTTCAGCCGAAGATCGTTGAGGTTGGGGATCACGATCCGTTCGGGATGCGCCGGGAGGGTGCGCCGGGTCAAAAGCGCAGGAAACAGATCAAACAGCAGCAGGCCCGGATCGCCATAGATCGTCGGCACGCGCAGATCGGGGCGTTTGCGCAACAGGTATTCGCGCGTCAGCGGCCCACGCACAGCCCGAACATCGATCTGGCGCCATGTCGGTTCATCGCCGGTATTGCGGCCGTTGACCCCCGACCCCCAGACCACGTCGCCTTCGCCTGCCATCTGCAGGATCGAACCGACGCCCAGCAATCCTTGCGGCGCGGGCACGGTGAAATCATGTCGCAGACCGCACAGGGCAAGCATTTGATCGACGATGGCGACCGAAAGCTCATCCCCGAAATTGGCGCCGACGCGCGGGTGCCAATGGCGCAGGCGGACCCGCGTTTTGTTGGTCGCACGGTCCAGGCCGCGGATCTGCACCTTGTAGAAATACTGGCTTTCGACCTTGCGCCGCAGCTTGTCCAGAATTGAGGGCATCCTTGGGTCTCCGTTCAGACGCGCTGCGCGTGGTTGCGGCCCAGCCCGGCTTTCCAAGCCCGCAACCCGCAATACCGCAGGATCGCGAGCAAGGCGATGTTGGCGACGGCCCACATCTCTGGTGCCGGGGGCAGCAGCACAAGGCAGGCCGCGAAGGCCGCGACCCATGTCGCCCGCATGGCGTTGGAGAGCGTGACGGACCGGAACACCCAGATCGCAAAGATCGCTGGTCCGGCAATCAGGCCGAACGTCTGAAACCCGGTGATCAGCACAAAAAACAGCCAGACCGGCAGCACGGCGAAATCTGCCTTGAGCAGGAAAAGTAGGATCGCCGCGTTGCCGAGCACGGACAGCCCGGCGAAGAACGCGATCTCTCCCGCGCCGCTGCCCGGGGCGTCGCGCGGCACGTCAAACCGTGCCAGCGCGCGTTTCACCAGCGCTTTCGGTCTGCTCGACACGGGCGAGACCGGCGGCGCGGCGCGGCCAGCGTCGATGCGAAAGACGCTCTGGAATTCCTGCGCTTGCTCTGAGACAAAATTGACCTTCATCACGGTGTTGTAGACCGCCAGCGCGGCGGCGCCGTGCAGCGCCTCGATCATCAGGTTGATGCCGTTGCCGAAGCCGGTTTCAATCAGATAGGTGATGTAGACTGCGGACAGGCGCCGTGGCCGTGCGGCGATCCAGGGTTTTGCGCGCGCCAGATCCCGGAAAATTCCTAGGCCCATTGTGCGCGCGAACATCGCCACACCGACCGTCAGCCAAAGCGTGAGCCCGGCGGCTATTGCAAGCTCCGGCGCGGCCCCAAGGCACAGCAGCCCCACGCCGAACAGATGCATGAAGGGCGGATCGAACAGTGCCGCGGCGCGCGGGCGCTGACAGCTGCGCAGAAACCGGCCCGATATCATCGACAGCGACATCAACACGCCTTCGAATGCGCGCAGACCCAGCGGCAGGTCCGCGGCCCAAGCGATCAGCGCCAGCGCCAGCGCGCCGACCCAGACCACGCCCCAGCCGCGCAGCAGCCGCAGGCGCGGGTCAGCGCTCAGCCGCGCGCGCAAGGGCACGCGCGACAGGCGCAGCAGCGAATGATCGGCGCCCATGCGCAGCATCGTCGCGATGATCCCCGCGGTGCTGAACATCGCCAGATAAAGGCCGTAGACCTCGGCCGACCCGATGGCGACCAGATAAAACGCCCCGAAAAACGACACCACGGAGCTGGCGGCGCGGATGCTGCCAAACGCTAGGATGTCGAGCCGCGCCGCCACGCTCATGGCGCTGCGCCTTGGCGTGCGTCCATAAAGGACACGCCGGGCACGCCCGAGTAGCGTTCTTCAAAATACGGGATGCGCGACACCTGCACCGGCACCCCAAAGGACACGCCCAGATCGGGGATCCCTGAATGGGTGGCCGACAGATAGGGGCAGATCAACGCCGCGGCACCGCTGAACAGATGCGGGACCTCCTCAGGTTTGATGAAGCGATCGATCAGGGTGATGCGGCCTGAGAATTCGCGCACCCGCTTGTCGATCCGCTCGCCCGCGATCACCACCGGGCGGGTGGCCAGGATATCAGGGTTGGCGCGCAGCCATTCATAGACGCCCTTATAGATATCCACCCGCCCGAAAAAGAGGATGTAATCCGTCACCCCGGCCAATTCGGGGACGTCCGCGTCGCCATCAAAAAGATCAGTGCTGAAATGGGGAAAGGGCACGACGATCACCGGCGACGCGCAGCGCCCTTCCAGCAACGTTTCGCGGTTGCTTTGGCTGCCGACCACGATCGCGCCCCAGCGTTTGCGGAAATAGATGTGGTGGAAATAGCGGCGCCGGAACGCGGCGGCGGCGGCGCGCTCAGCAGTTTCATGGGGTTTGGGGTCATGGGCGAACAGCTGCGTGCGGCGCAGAAAAATGCCCGGAACTGACCAGAAGCAGACCCAGTCATAGGTGATGAACTGGCTGCGCTGACGCTCCCACGCCATGATGGCGAAGACGTAGATCGGAAAGATCGGCAACAACTTGGTCAAAGTGCGCAGGACCGCGCCGCGGGATCTGAACACATAGGTCCGCTTGGCGCCAAAACAGGCGTTCTCAGCCTTGATTTGCGCGCGCGACCGGTCGTCAGTGATCCGCACGATTGAGACGATGTCCCTGTCCGCGTGCTCAAGCATGATCGCGAGGTGAAAATCGCGGATGCCGGCGTGATACCACGCGCAGGTGAAGACGCTTGCCTTGATGCTCGACATATCTCGTCGCAGATCCTCGATCGGTTGGCCCGCCTTTCGTGCCAAACGCGCCGCACCTTAGCGGCTGACGGTGCCGGGGGGCGCCCTCGATCCGGGCGATCATGCGCAACGGGGGCGCGTCAGGGCGACGCGCCCCCGAAGGGGTCAGCTGGTCTGGATCACGCCATCAGGCGTCGGCCAGAGCGTCAGGAAATGCCGGCCCAGCGGCGCGCAGGCCCCGAGGCTGAGCACCGGATGCCGCACGAACGCGTTGTTCGTGCTGGCTGAGCGCACGAAGACGCGCAGGATGCCATCTGCCGGAACGGTCATATTGACCGCGCGCCATTCCAGATCCCTTGCATTCGCCCCGAAGCCCAGCGTGCGGCGCAGAATGTCCCCGCCTGACGCATTCATCGCCCCGAACTCAATCTGTTCAAGAAGCACTGCGTTGGGCAGATCGAACCACAGCTGCAACGTGCAGATGCTGCCGGGGGCCAAGCCCGTCAACTCTTGATACACTGAGGCGCCGTCGCGCACCCGCAGACGCCACGGCGTGGCGACGTTGACCGACCCGCCGCCGGTCTGCACCCAATTGGTCAGCGGGCCGTTGTCAGACAGCCCGAAACGCAGCAGCTGGTTGGACCAGATTGTGCCAGGGTCATGGCTGGTCAGCACCATCGGCAGGAATTCGGACAAAGAGCGCGACCCGCTTGCAGGGTCCGATTTGGGTGCCAGCACCGTGGGCGCCCCATAGATCCCGGCGCTGTCGACGCCGCCGCCTGGGGGCTGCCAGGAAAACCCGGTCGCATAGTTGATGGTGGTGGTGCTGGTCGGGTCCTGGTTCAGATACACCCCCAGATCGATCAGCGGGGATTGGGTGATGTTGATCGTCGACAGCCCAAAGGACCGCCAGCGCCCGAACAGCACCTTGCAATGATTGCCCGGATTGGACGCATAGCCGATGTTCACCACGTCGCCGGACATCGAAATGTTGTCGAGCATGGCCGACAGCGTCGCCTCGATGGAAATCGCCAGGTTGTGCCGCTCAAAAAACGCGCTTTCGAACTTTTGGTTGCCGCCCGGCTCCCACAGGCGGCCCAGGGCGTCGGTCTCAGTTTTGATCGCGCCGATCCGCAGGCCGCAGCCCTTGCCGTTATGGTTCGCATCGGAATAGCCGCCATTGTAGCTGTGGATGTTGGTGACCTGAAAATCCACGCTGACGCCGGCGTAATTCATCGCTCCGCCCAGCCGGTCGTCGCCCAGATCATTGGCCGCAGGGCCACCGCAGCGGCGGAAGAAGCAGTCGTTGATCAGCGATTTGCCCCACAGTTTGTAAGCGTAGACGCCCCAGCCCGATGCATCCTGCACCGACACGTTGCGCATGGTCAGGCCGCCCGATCCGCCTGTGGTCGTGGTTTCACCGCCAGCCACGGTTTCCATGAAATTATGGTTGCGCCCCAGCCAGATGCCGACGCGGTACGGATAAGACAACCGGTCCCACAGCTCTATCGGCTGAAAGGCGCCGCCTGCGGAAACCACGGTGAAATGTTCCCAATGCGTCAGATGGAACGTCTGGTCTGTGTTTTCCCCGGGCGCCATCGACACCATGGGATTGCCGTTGGATTTGATCACGGTCTTTGACGCGAACGCCTCGGCCAACGTCGGGCCACCTGCGCCGCGAATGCGCACACCGCCAAGGTAGACGGTGCCTGCGCAATAGCTGGTGCCCGGCGGCATGCGCCCGGCCTTGCGGGACGCGCGCAGATACGCCGCCCAGTCATTGATCGCGTCGGTGTCGTCCGATGATGCGTCCCAACGGGCGCCAAAGGCCAGCGGGGTGGGCTCATCCTCAGCGCTTTCCCACCACTGGCCATCCGCGGTCCGCAGCTTGGCCAGATGAGGGGGCTCGGCAAAGCGGCGGATGAACACGCCGCCGCCGCCATCACCGGGACTGAACTGGCCCAGCAGCACGATGGTTTGCAGGTTGGTGGACGCGCTCAGGCCCTCGGCCTCAACCTTGTTGGCGACGAACAGGTTGGAGGATGAGGCGTCGGCCAGATCGCGCAGCGCACGGCCGTCAAGCTGAAGCGGCGCACCCGCGCCATCGATCGTGCGGCGGCCCATCACACGGCCCGCGGACAGATCGGCGATGCGGTCAAGGCTGACCCCGCCCGCGCGCAGCTCATGGGCGCCAACGACGCCTTCGCCGAGCGTGCCGCTCGAGCCGTCGGCAAGCGCGCGCGTGATGGTGAAAGCCGGCAGAGCGGCGAACAATCGGAGCATGTCGGACCTCGTCAGATATGGTCCTGATCGCGCGGCGCCGTCGCCCGATCCTGAGCCTGACTGCGTCCGCGATCTGGGACCAGAGGGGGGCTCGGGAGGGCGGACCTGCGCGGAGTCGTCGCCCTGCGCAGGTCCGTGGCCGACAGATGTAGCGTCAACGCCTTTATTTTTAGTGAATTTGGCCATGTTTGCCCCGCTCCATACCGCACGGCAGGGTCAAAGCCTGCGCGGCCGCGGCCAAGGTGCGCTTAGTCCAGCGCTGCGATTTCGCGCAACAGGTCTTGCAGTTTGCGGGTGCGCTCAACGCCAAATCTTGCCTCGATCGCGTTGTGCACGGCGGCGGTTTGCGGGGCCAGCGCCTCAACCTGTGCGCGCCCTGCTTCGGACAGGGTGCACATTGTGCGCCGCCGGTCTGATGTGTCGCGCCGCCGCTCCAGCAGCCCGCGATCCTCCAGCGTGCGCAGGATTCGCGTCAGGCTCGGGGGCAGGATCACGCTGCGCTCAGACAGGGCGGCCGCATCCAGCGCGCCAAAGCTTTCGAGCGTGCGCAGCACGCGCCACTGCTGTTCAGTGTATCCGTGGGCCGCGAGCAACGGGCGGAAGTTGCACATCATCGCCTCACGCGCGCGCAAAAGCATCACGGGGATGGAGCTGTCAAAGGACGGCGCATGGAGGTCTCGCTCCGCAGCGCTGGCCGAACCGGTTTGGGCATGGTTGTCGATGCTTGGCACGCGTAATCTCCCTGCTGGAACATCGGGGTGGGTCTGCGCGATGTCTGGCACCTTATCTTCGCAGCCTCGTTTGGCGGACTGCGGGCGGAGTGATGCTATGGTCCTAGGTTTGTTAACGTGGTAATGATTATACAGCAAAACACGCAGTCGAATCAAGCCGTGGCGTGACATGGCCCGGCGAACCCTCATTTTGACCGACCAAGCGCAGGAGCGCCCCCGATGAACCCGCTGCGCGGCATCGCCTTCAAAATCATCTCAATCGCCGCGGCCAGCGCGATGGCAGCCTGCGTGAAGGCGGTCGCCGACGACATTCCACCGGGCCAGATCGTATTCTTCCGCTCGGTCTTCGCGTTGCCGCCGCTGATCGTGATCTACGCGTTGCGCGGGGAACTGCGCTCTGGCCTCAGGGTCAAGGCGCGCGGCGGGCATGTGCTGCGTGGGGCGATCGGGGCGGCGGGGATGGGGCTGATGTTCACCTCCTACGGGCTGTTGCCGCTGCCTGAGGCAACGGCGATCACCTTTGCCGCGCCGCTCTTCGCCACGCTGCTCGCCGCACCGCTTCTGGGGGAGCGTCTGCGCCGCTACCGCATCATGGCCACGCTTGCCGGGCTGGCGGGGGTCGCAGTGGTAATGGCACCGCGCCTGACGATCTTTGGCGGCGCTGAGGCCAGCACGGCCGAAGGCTGGGGCGCCGCCGCCGCCCTCGCCGCTGCGCTGTTCATGGCTTTGGCGCAGATCCAGGTGCGCCGCCTGACGCGCACCGAAACCACCACGTCGATCGTGCTGTGGTTTACCATCTCCTGCTCGGTCTATTCGCTGGTCACCATCGGCGGCTGGCGCGCGCCCGATCCCGCACAATGGGCTCTGCTGGCGCTCGCAGGCCTGCTCGGTGGCGTGGCGCAGGTGATGCTGACAGCGGCCTACAAAAACGCTGAGGCGGGTCTGGTCGCGCCCTTCGACTATCTGTCGATGCTGTTCGCCACCTTGATCGGCTTTGCCATCTTCGCTGAAATACCTGCGACCCCGACCATCATCGGCGCAGCCGTGGTGATCGTGGCTGGCATCGCGGTGATCCGGCGTGAACGCCAGCTTGGCCTTGGCTCGCGCCGTGCCCGTCAGGCCTCGGCCCCCAGATTGTGACACTGGGTGCCGTCCCCGCGGCGTCTGCCGCGGCGGGCCGAGGGGGCGCAAGGCGCCCTCGGCCCGCATCCCGCGCTACAGCCGCCAGTCATCCACCGCCGCGATCGCGTCATCGGACCAGCCGAAATGATGCGCGATCTCGTGGACCAGCACATGGGCAATCAACGCCCCGAGGGTCACGTCCCCCCGCGCCGCCCATTCATCCAAGATCGGGCGGCGGTACAGCCACACCTCGTCCGGCATCGGCGCGGTGTCGCCAGATGATTTCTCGATCAGGCTGACGCCGCGATAAAGCCCGGTCAGCTCAAACGCGTCCGCGATCTCCACCTCGTCCAGCGTCGCGTCGTCGGCGAAATCTTCGATGCGGATCAGCACGCCGTCGCAGGCCGCGCGCACCGGGCCGGGCAGGGCCGCAAAGGCCTCGGCTGCCAGCGCCTCAAAGACGTCGAGCCCGGGGGCGATCATATCCCCCACTGCGCCCGTCAGGGCCATTTCGCTTCGGGCGGCAGCGACATCAGCACTGCTTCGGGGTTGTGGCCTGTCTGCAGGCCAAATTGCGTGCCGCGGTCATAGACCAGGTTGAACTCGGTATAGCGCCCGCGGCGGATCAGCTGGTGTTCGCGGTCATCTGCGGTCCAAGCCTCGTCGCGGTGCTGCTCCGCCAGCGGCGGCCATGCGGCCAGAAACGCGCGCCCGACATCTTGGGTAAAGGCGAAATCGCCTTCCCAATTCCCGGTGCACAGGTCGTCATAGAAAATCCCGCCTACGCCGCGCGGCTCATTCCAGTGCTTGATCATGAAATACTCATCCGCCCAGGCCTTGAAGCGCGGATAATAAGTGGGGTCATGCGTGTCGCAGGCACCTTGCAACTGCGCATGGAAAAATGCGGTGTCTGCGGGGTCCTCGCGCATCGGGTTCAAATCTGCGCCGCCCCCGAACCACCAGCCGCCTTGGGTCCAGAACATGCGGGTGTTCATGTGCACTGCGGGCACTTTGGGCGACCGCATATGTGCCACCAGTGAAATCCCGGCGGCCCAGAAACGCGGGTCGTCCTCCAGCCCTGGAATGGCCTTGCGCGCCGACAGCGATGTGCGCGCCTGCACGCCCAGCACGCCATAGACCGTGGAGATGTTCACCCCGACCTTCTCAAACGCGCGTCCGCCGCGCATCACCGACATCTCGCCGCCGCCCTGATCCCCCTCGCCCTCGCCGGCGCGGTGGGTGGTCTTGCGCGCGAACCGCCCAGCGGGCAGGTCCGCGTGGGGGCCGCAGGTCTGCGTATCCTCCAGCCCCTCAAAGCGCGCGCAGATAGTGTCGCGCAGCGTGCGGAACCATGCGGCGGCGCGGGCCTTTTCGGGCTCCCCGACGGCATCAACGGGGCGGGGCGAAACGTTTGGCTCGGTCATCGGGCAGGCCTTTCGATGGGTCTAGCGGGACATTATGCCTGCGGCCCCGGCGCGTCCAGCGCCCGCCGCCCTTGCAGCGCGCCCATCGCCGCGCCACATTGCCCCCCAAGAACGAAGGAGATCGGCCATGTTCAGGCGTTTCGAAAACATGGCGGACCCGTTCGCCCCCGCCCCGCCGGGCCCGCCGCCGGGTCGGCTGTTTGGGTTTCTGTCCTACATGCTGCGCCCGGTGCGCGGCGTGATCGTGGCCGCCTGCGCCGCGGGACTGGTCGTGGCGCTGATCGAAACCTTGCTGATCTTTTATGCCGGACGCATCGTTGATCTGCTGGCCGAAACCGCCGCCGCCGCAGGCCCCGCGGCGCTGTGGTCGACGCGCGGGACAGAGCTTGTGGCCCTTGCAGCGGTGATCCTGCTGGCGCGCCCGGTGCTGATCGCGCTGCAGATGACACTGGTGAACCAAGGGCTATCGATCAATCTGGTGGCGCTGGCACGCTGGCGGGCGCATCGGCACATGCTTAGCCAGTCTGTCGGGGTGTTTCAGAACGATTTTGCAGGCCGCATTGCCGCGCGGGTCATGCAAACCAGCAAGGCGGTCGAAGACGCTGTTTATGGCGCGGTGGAGGCGATCCTCTATTGCACCGCCTATGTCGCGGGCGCGGCGCTGGTGCTGGGGGCCGCTGATGTGTGGCTGCTGCTGCCGCTGGCCGTTTGGTTGGCCTTTTACGCAGCCCTGCTGGTCTGGCTGATCCCCAAAATGGGCCGCGCGGCGGAGAGGACCTCCGACCGGCGCTCCGCGCTCAACGGTCGTTTGGTGGACGCCTATTCGAACATCGACGCGGTGAAACTGTTCGCCCATGGCGGGCGTGAGGAGGCCGAGGGCCGCGCCGCCATCGCCGATCTGCGCGGCGCTGACGGGGCGGAAATGCGGCTGTTGACCATCATGTCCGTGGGGCTGGCGGTGGCGGGCGGCGTGCTGCTGGTGGGCACCGGGGGCACCGCGATCTGGCTGTGGACGCTGGGGCAGGCCAGCCTTGGGGCCGTGGCGGCGGCCATTGCGCTGTCGCTCAGGCTCAATTCAATGATGGGGTGGATCATGTGGATCACCAGCCAGATGTTCCAGCACGCAGGCGTGATCCGCGAAGGTATGCGGTCGATCTCCTTGCCGCACGAAATCATCGACGCCCCCGATGCCCTCGATCTGCGGCTGACGGATGGTGCCATCGCGCTGCGCGGGCTGAGCCACCGCTACGGGCGTGAGGCAGGCGGGCTGTCGCATGTGGACCTGACCATCCGGGGCGGGGAACGGGTCGGGCTGGTCGGACGCTCCGGCGCCGGGAAATCCACGCTGGTAAAGCTGCTGTTGCGGTTTCATGAGGCCGAAGCTGGAGCCATTGAAATCGACGGTCAGAACATCGCCCACGTGACCCAAAACAGCCTGCGCGCCCGGATCGGCATGGTCAGCCAGGAGGCCGCGCTGATGCACCGCTCGGTGCGCGACAACATCCGCTATGGCCGCCCCGACGCGACACAGGCGCAGGTTGAGACCGCCGCGCGCCAGGTGGCGGCCCATGATTTCATCCTCGATTTGCGCGATTCACAAGGCCGCGCGGGCTATGACGCCCATGTCGGCGAACGCGGCGTGAAGCTGTCGGGCGGCCAGCGCCAGCGGATCGCGCTGGCCCGCGCGGTGCTGAAGGACGCCCCGATCCTGGTGCTGGACGAGGCGACATCAGCGTTGGATTCCGAAGCTGAGGCCGCGATTCAGGCCAGCCTTGGCACAGTGATGAACGGCAAGACCGTGATCGCCATCGCGCACCGGCTGTCAACCATCGCCGCCATGGACCGGATCGTGGTGCTGGACGAAGGCCGGGTGATCGAGGACGGACCGCATGAAGCGCTTTTGGCGCGCGGCGGGCTTTATGCCTCGCTCTGGGCGCGCCAGTCGGGTGGATTTCTGGGGGAGGCCGCCGCTGAATGACCCGGCCGGGGACGCCGCCCGCCCCATCGCGGTCCTGCGCGAAGGGCGCAGACCCGCATCTGGCCCGCCCGGCGTCCCCGATCCCTGCGCAACGAACGTCGGGATCGGTTGACGGCGCGGCCCGGCGCGCTTAATGGTCGGCCCGCCGGTCACAGGGGTTCATGCCCCGGCCCGGGCGGTTAGCTCAGTTGGTAGAGCGCCTCGTTTACACCGAGGATGTCGGGAGTTCGAGCCTCTCACCGCCCACCACCCTTTCCTCGGCGATCCATCGACGGCTTGCCTGCGCGGCCCTCGTCAGCTTAAACCCAAGCATCGCCGTGTCCGGGGCAGGGCGGGCGGCGCAAGGGAGACAGCAGCATGACCGTTCTGATTGCAGGTGCCGGGATCGGCGGACTGACCCTCGGGCTCAGCCTGCATCAGGCGGGCATTGCGTTCCGCATCTTTGAGACCGCGGCCGAACTGGCCCCGCTGGGCGTTGGCATCAACCTGCAGCCCCATGCGGTGCGAGAGCTGGCGGAGCTGGGCCTGCTGCCCGATCTTGACGCCATCGCGCTGCGCACCGAGGAGGTGGTCTATGCTGCGCGCAACGGCAAAACCATCTGGTCTGAGCCGCGGGGCAAGATGGCGGGCTACGCCTGGCCGCAATTCTCGATCCACCGCGGCAAGCTGCAGATGCTGCTGCACGACCGGTTGATCGAACGCGCGGGCAGGGACGTGATCCGCACCGGCGCCGCCGTCACTGATTGGCGCGACGATGGCGGCGAGGTGGTGATCTCGCTGACCGACCGCGCCGGCGCTGGCATCGGCGAAGCGCGCGGCGCGGTGTTCGTCGCCGCGGACGGCATCCATTCCGCCGCGCGTGCCAAGCTGCACCCGAACGAAGGCCTGCCGATCTGGGGTGGCACCATGATGTGGCGCGGCGTCACTGTTGCGCCGCGCTTTCTGACGGGGCGGTCCATGGCGATGATCGGGACCAAGGCCTGCAAATTTGTCTGCTACCCGATCATGGACGCGGGTGAGGGCATGTCAGTCATCAACTGGATTGCAGATCTCGCGGTGTCGGTCGACACGCTGGAGAACCGCGTTGACTGGACCCGCAAGGGCAAGCTGGCAGATTTCCTGCCCGCGTTTCAGGCATTCGATTTCGACTGGCTCAATGTGCCTGCGCTGATCCGCGGCGCTGGCGATGTCTATGAATACCCGATGGCCGACCGCGATCCGATCGCGCAATGGTCACATGGCCTGATGACGCTGCTTGGGGACGCCGCCCACGCGATGTACCCGATCGGGTCAAATGGCGCGAGCCAGGCGATCCTTGACGCAAGGGTGCTGGTGCGCGAATTGCTGGCCAAGGGCGAGGGGCCCGCAGCGCTGGTTGCCTATGACGCAGAGCGCCGCCCCGCCACCACCGCCATCGTGATGGCCAACCGCGGTGACGGGCCCGATGCGGTGCTGGACGTGGTGCACAATCGCGCCCCGAACGGGTTTGGGCAGATCGAGGATGTGCTGAGCCGCGCGGAGCTTGCCGCGACCGCCATGGCCTATAAAAAACTGGCAGGGTTTGATGTGGCGGCGTTGAACGCCCGCGACCGGATCATCGATCTGCCGCCGCCGGTCTGAGGGGCCCGCACATAAATCTTGCTTTTCTGCTGCCATGTGGTCCTGCGGGCCAGATCACGCACGATCATCCGCACCAAGTTGGGAGCAATTGTGGGATTTCGGGCGCTGACACGGGCAAGGTGTGCGCCCTTGTGGCGGGCCGCGTTAATTCCCGCCCGGGCGCTTTGCCTCGGCGCGGCAGCGGTCTGAGCAATAGCGCACCTCCTCCCACACTGTTTTCCATTTCTTGCGCCACGCAAACGGGCGGGTGCAATGGGCGCAGATCTTGGTCGGCAGGTCACCCTTTTTGCGCATCTTCATCGCAGCTCTCCGGCTCTCAGTACCATGGGTGGGGTGATTGGATAGCCTGAGGCGATGCGCCCGCCTTGTGCGGCATGCCAAAAGGCCGGAGGTCGCCCCCCGGCCTTCAGATCAGTCGCGCCGCCTGGTCACTCCGCGGTCAGCAGCGGCGGTTTGCCGCCTTCGAGCTTGGGTGCGTCAGGCGCAGTGACGCGCAGTTCCAGTTTACCTTCCTTGACCCCGACCTTCACGAGGCCGCCCTTGGTCAGCTTGCCGAACAAAAGCTCCTCGGCCAGCGGCTTCTTGATATGCTCCTGGATCACGCGGCCCAGCGGGCGGGCACCCATGCGCGCGTCGTAGCCCTTGTCAGCGAGCCATTCGGCGGCTGGGCGGGTCAGCTCAATGCTCACGCCGCGGTCCATCAGCTGGGCCTCAAGCTGCAGCACAAACTTCTCAACCACCTGCAGGATCACTTCGTGCGGCAGCGGACCGAACGAGATCGTTGCGTCGAGCCGGTTGCGGAACTCCGGTGTGAAGGTCCGCTCAATCGCCGCAATGTCCTCGCCCTGCCGCGTCGTGCGGCCAAATCCGATGGCCTCTTTCGCCAGTTCTGACGCACCGGCATTGGTGGTCATGATCAAAATCACATTGCGGAAATCAACCGATTTCCCGTTATGATCAGTCAGTTTGCCGTGGTCCATCACCTGCAAAAGGATGTTGAACACGTCCGGATGCGCTTTTTCGATTTCATCCAGCAGCAGCACGCAATGGGGATGCTGGTCGATGCCATCGGTCAGCATACCGCCCTGATCAAACCCGACATAGCCCGGAGGCGCGCCGATCAGACGGCTGATCGAATGCTTCTCCATGTATTCAGACATGTCAAAGCGTTGCAGTTTCACCCCAAGCGCTGAGGCCAACTGGTTAGCGACCTCAGTCTTGCCCACACCGGTCGGACCCGCGAACAGGTAGTTGCCGATCGGCTTTTCCGGCTCCCGCAGGCCTGCGCGGGACAGCTTGATCGCCGAAGTCAGGGCCTCAATGGCCGCATTCTGGCCGAACACCACACGCTTGAGGGTCTTTTCCAAGTCGCGCAGCGTTTCCGCATCGTCCTTCGACACGGTTTTCGGCGGGATGCGGGCGATCTTGGCAACGACGGCCTCAATCTCCTTGTCGGTGATGATCTTGGCGCGCTTGTCCTTGGTCAGCAGATGCTGGGCCGCTCCGGCTTCGTCGATCACGTCGATCGCCTTGTCGGGCAGCTTGCGGTCATTAATGTAGCGCGCAGACAATTCAACCGCCGTGCGGACCGCATCATCATCGTATTTGACGTGGTGATGTTCTTCGAAATAGGGCTTCAGCCCACGCAGAATCTTCACCGTGTCCTCAACCGAGGGTTCGGACACGTCGATTTTCTGGAACCTGCGCGCCAGAGCGTGGTCTTTTTCGAAGTGCTGGCGGAATTCCTTGTAGGTGGTCGACCCCATGCACCGCAGGGTGCCCGACTGAAGCGCGGGCTTCAGCAGGTTGCTGGCATCCATCGCACCGCCTGAGGTGGCACCCGCGCCGATCACGGTGTGGATTTCGTCGATGAACAGCACGGCGTCTTCGTGCTCCTCCAGTTCCTTCACCACGGCTTTCAAACGCTCTTCGAAATCGCCGCGATAGCGGGTTCCGGCCAGCAAGGACCCCATGTCGAGGCTGTAAATCGTGGAGTTTGCCAACACCTCAGGGGTGTCCCCGTCGACGATCTTGCGTGCCAGACCTTCGGCGATGGCGGTCTTACCAACGCCCGGATCGCCGACCAGCAACGGGTTGTTCTTGCGCCGACGGCACAGAACCTGAATGCAGCGCTCCACCTCAGACTCGCGCCCGATCAGCGGATCGACCTGGCCTTTGCGGGCCTTGGCGTTCAGATCGACGCAGTATTTCGCCAGCGCCGATTCGTCCTTGTCCTTGCCTTCCCGTCCCGGCTGGGAGCCTGAGGGCTTGTCACGCTCAGGCTCATCAGCGCCGCGTACTGGGCGCTGTTCGCCAAAGGCGGGGTTCTTGGCGACGCCGTGGCTGATGTAGTTCACCGCGTCGTAGCGGGTCATGTCCTGCTCCTGCAGGAAGAACGCGGCATGGGATTCGCGCTCCGCAAAAATTGCCACGACCACGTTGGCACCCGTCACCTCGGTGCGTCCCGAGGTTTGAACATGGATCGCTGCGCGTTGGATCACGCGTTGAAAGCCGGTGGTCGGCGCCGCTTCGGAGCCGTCCACATCGGAAACCAAGGCCTCAAGCTCATTATCGACAAAACGCAGCAGCGATTCTCGCAAGACCACAAGATCCACGCCACACGCCTTCATCACGCGGCCCGCGTCGGGCTCATCGATCAAGGCGAGAAGCAGATGCTCGAGGGTCGCGAGTTCATGCTTGCGCTCGTTCGCGAGCGCGAGGGCGTGATGGATGGCTTCCTCAAGAGTATTCGTGAATGAGGGCATGCGCGTCACCTTTCCACCATTGTCCCGAAACTGAGGCGTCGGGACGTATCCGCCTGCTGGCAGGGTTGGCCCCGCCATTCGCAAGTCCAACATTAAACTTCGGTCATGTCAGCAACGGATCAAGCCCGAGGAAGGTGAAATAAATCCAAACGTGGGATTTATTCTTTTTCCATGGTGCACTGCAGCGGGTGCTGCTGCGTCTGCGCGTGCTCCATGACTAGGGTCACTTTGGTCTCCGCAATCTCGAACGAAAATACCCCGACCACGGCCAAGCCACGGCGGTGAACGGTCAGCATAATCTCCACCGCGCTTTCATGGCGGATGCTGAAAAAACGCTCCAGCACCTCCACGACGAACTCCATCGGAGTGTAATCGTCGTTCAAAAGCAACACTTTATACATCGCAGGTCGCTTGGGCTTGGGCTTGCTCGCCACTGCAAGGCCGGCGCCAGGGGGGCCGGGGCGCTGGTCGTCGCCATCGTCCTCATCCATGCGCAAGGGCACCGCGCACATGGGGCGCAGGAGCGTGGGCGTCGCCAAGGCGACGGAGCGGAAACGGTGGGATTCGGACGGGATGATCATGCGGTCAGAGTATATGTCTCATGCGAGCGGAAAAAAGGGGGCCGAGGCCCCCTTTTTCAAAATTCGTGTCTGAGGTCGCTCTGAGGCCGCGCAAATGGTCGCGCCTAGGCGTTCCCGGCGCGACCCGCGCTGCGGATCAGGCGCTGTGGGATTTGACCATGTCAGCGGCGGCAGTGAAGCGCGCGTTGATCGGCTCCATCGACTCTTTTGCCGCGGCCATCGCCATCTCGTTCATTTTGGTGGCCTGCTTCATCATGCCATCGAACGTGGTCTTGGCGTAGGTGGCCTGCTTCTCGATCAGCTCCATGACGGATCTCGAGGCGGCCATTTCCTTCGCCGCGGCGACGGTTTCGTCCATGGACTTTTTCGAAAAGGCCATCAGCTCAGCGTTAAGCTCTTCGGCAACCTTCACGCACATGTTGGACGTCTTGGTCATCGCGTCGAACGATTCTTGGTTGAACGCGGCTGCGTCCTCAAAGGATTTCGACATTTTTTCCATCTGCGCCGTCATCGACTTCTGGGCGTCGGCGGCGAAGGTTTCCATTTTCTTGGCGGTCTCGGTGGCGTTGGTCATCGGTAATACTCCTATTCGGGCCTAACAGGATCGCTGCCGCTTGCCTGTGACAGGCGCGGCGCTGTCACCCTTATTTGATACGAATGGTGCGGTGCGTCAAGATTGGATTGCTGCGCCGCAGCAGAAACGTGTCGGGAATCAGAGCGGCGCGGCGTCGCAGGTCACCTGCCACACGATTTCGCCTGGGGGTGGTCAAGTTTTTGAAACAAAGGATTCTCAACGAAGTCGCAATATGTTAGTGTTCATTAAGGAGATCTTGACCTTAAAGGCGCATCCAAGCGTGGTCTCCCGAGGCAAAGTTTGAGTGACGAGGGCAGTCATCATGAAGTCAATATCGCCCAAATGGGCACCGGACGCCGCGCTTGCGCGGGCCGGCAGGCATGCCATTTCCGTGGGGCCGATCAGGCGCTTCGCGGCACGGGCGTTTGTGGCTCTGGCCATGCTCGCTGCTGCGCTGGCCATTTCCCCGCAGGGTGCGCAGGCCGCCCCCTATGCTGCGTTTGTCATGGACGCACGCACCGGGCAGGTGCTGCACGAAAGCAGCCCCGACCGCCTGCTTCACCCCGCGTCGCTCACCAAAATGATGACGTTGTATCTCACCATCGAAGCGGTCAAGGCGGGGCGCCTGCAGCTGGACCAGAAAGTCCGGATCTCAGCCAAGGCCGCCGCGCAGCCCCCGTCGCGCATCGGGCTGAGGGCGGGTGAGCGGGTGAGCATCCGCAACCTGATCCGCGCCGCCGCCGTCAAATCGGCCAATGATGCCGCCATGGCACTGGCTGAGGCGGTGGGCGGCAGCCAAGAAGGATTCGCCCGCATGATGACCCAGCGCGCCCACGCGCTTGGCATGCCCAACACCACGTTTCGCAACCCGCATGGGCTGACCCAAAAGGGGCACCTGTCCACGGCGCGCGACATGGCGGTGCTGGGACGGCGGCTGTTTTTTGATCACCCCGAATATTACAACCTGTTCAGCCGCCAGTCGACGGTGGCAATGGGCCGGACCGTGCGCAACACCAACCGGCGGCTGTTGGCCGCCTATCGCGGCGCTGACGGGATCAAGACTGGCTACACGAATGCGGCGGGGTTCAACCTTGTGGCCTCAGCGCGGCGTGGGTCCAAGCATGTGATCGCGGCGGTGTTTGGCGGGCGGTCCTCGCGCTCTCGCAATGCAGAGGTCGCGCGCCTGCTTGATCTGGGCTTCCGCCTGTCGCCGGGCACAGCGCCGATCATCAAGCCGGGCCGCGCCAGCACGCTGGTCGCCAGTGCGCCGCTGCCTGTTGAAAAGCCGGACGCGCCCGATACGCTGACCGCGCTGGTGCTTGCCGCCATCGGCCCGGCACCTGCTGCTGCGTCGGAGCGTCAGCGCATCTCGCGCAGCGCCCTTGCGCCGCGTCGTGCGGACATCCCGCGCCTGCGCCCCGGGCCGCGGATCATCGGTGTGGCGATGAAGGTCGACTTCCCGACGCCGCGCCCGCGCTGACTGCACTGGCCTGAAACGCAAACCGCCGCCGACATGACTGTCGGCGGCGGTTTTTTCATGCGCGGCGCGGGGGCAGGGCGCGTCAGCCTGCGTCGCCCAGCCCCGGCAGGTTCAGCGATTTCACCAGATCGCGCACCTCCTGCCGCGCGGCGACATGGGACAGCGAGAACGTGAACCCCTGATCCTTCAGGTCCAGCAGCGTCAGCCCGTTCAGGAACATCTCACGAAAGATCACCCGCTCGGAAAACCCCGGCGCGATGCGGAACCCGATGCGCGTGGACAGATCCTCCACCGCCTCGCCGACCCGGCGCTTGTTGCGCGCGTGCAGCGTTGAAATGCGGTTGCGGACCACGATCCAGTCCACTGGCTTCAGCCCGGCCTTGGCGCGCAACTGGCGCGATTTCCAGACCATTTCGGAATAGATCGACGGGCCGAGGATCTTGCCCGTCTCAGGATCCACCCGCGCGAGCAGGTCGAAATCCACCAGGGAATCGTTGATCGGCGTCAGCAGCGTGTTTGCGGCCGAATGGGCCATTTGCGAATAAAAGCTGTCCGATCCGGGGCAGTCGATGATGATGTAATCGCAATCGGCTTCCAGCTCTGCCAGCGCGGCGGAGAACAAGTCCTCCTCCTCGCGCTCAGCCGCGCGGCGGTCGCGCAGGTCTGACGCGCCAAGCGTCACCATCTTTGGCATGGTCAGGTCCTGACCGGTGCGCTTCGCAAAGGCGTCGCGGTTTTCAAGATACCGGTAGAACGTGCGCTGGCGCAGGTCGAGATCCAGCGCCCCCACCTTGTGGCCCGCGCGGCTGATCGCGGCGAACAGGTGCATGGCGGTGGTGGACTTGCCCGAGCCGCCCTTTTCGTTGCCGGTGACGATGATGTGCGCCAAGCGTCCCAGCCCTCACGTCAAAGAGAAAAGGCGCGCTCCGGTCGGAGCGCGCCTTTCATGTCTAACCTATGCCCGGAGGCGGGAAAAGACCTCAGAAGTCCATGCCGGCGAACTTTGCCTTGAACTTGGACACACGGCCGCCGGTGTCCATCAGACGTCCGCCATCGCCAGTCCATGCCGGGTGCACGGAGGGATCGATGTCGAGGGTCATCACGGCGCCCTCTTTGCCCCAGGTTGACCGGGTCACATAGGTGGAGCCGTCAAGCATCTTGACCGTGATCAAGTGGTAGGCGGGGTGGATGTCTTTTTTCATTTGGCATCCCGGCGGTGCCGGGCCTCTGATATTGCGGGACTGAGCGCGGGGCAGGCGTCGGACATGTCTGACCGGGACCCGCGTCGACCCTGGAACTGGAAGTCCGGCGCATACAGCATGAACCATGGCGGAGCAAGACCCCAGGCGCAGGCGCGCGCCATATCCGCCCCATCCGCCGTGCAATCGGCCCAAAATCAAGCACGCAGGGTTGACCGTGCGGCGGTCGCGCGGCCATCTGCACCCCGCGCGCCGGGTCCGGCGCGGCGCCCCTGCCCCCCCCGGATGCCGTGATGACCAACGCCGCCCCTTCCCTTGCACCGCCCAAAGCCGCGTCTGCTTTCATCCTGATCACCGTGCTGCTGGACGCCGCGGGGATGGGGCTGATCATGCCGGTGCTGCCCCAATTGCTGGCTGGGTTCTCAGGCGGCGGCACCATCAGCGACGCGGCGGTGATCGGCGGTTGGCTGGCGTTTTCCTATGCCGGGATGCAGTTTTTATGTGCGCCTGCGCTGGGGGCGCTGTCGGACCGGTTCGGACGCCGCCCGATCCTGTTGCTGTCCATGGCGGCGATGGCGGCTGATTACGCGGTGATGGCGGTCACTGGATCGCTGATCATGCTGTTCGCCGCGCGCGCCATGTCCGGTGCCGCGGGGGCGACCATGTCCGCCGCACGGTCATGGATCGCCGACGGCACGCCCCCCGCCGATCGGGCGCGGCGCTTTGGGCGCATGGGGGCGGCGATGGGGCTGGGTTTTGCGCTTGGGCCCGCTTTGGGCGGTTTTCTGGGCGAATTCGGCCCTCGCGCGCCGTTCTGGGCTGCCGCGGCGCTGGCGGCGGCGAACTTTGCGCTGGGGGCGTTTGCGCTGCCTGAAAGCCTCGCGCTGGACAAGCGCCGCCCGTTTGAATGGCGCGGCACCGATCCGCTGCGCGCCCTGCGCCGGGCTGCGGTGTTGCCGGGGCTGGGGGCGCTGCTGCTGGTGGTGTTTCTGTATGATGTCGGGGCCCATGCCTATCCCGCGGTCTGGGCCTTCGTGTCGATAGAGGCATGGGACTGGTCGCCCACCCAGATCGGCCTGTCGCTGACGGTCTATGGCGTGCTGTCGGGCGCATCGCAGGCGTTTCTGGTGGCCCCCGCGATTCGCATCTTTGGGGAACGCCGCGCGCTGCTGGTCGCCTTTGCCACGGATGTTGTGGCGGCGGTGGGCGTGGGGCTCGCGACTGATGGGTGGATGGTTTACGCGCTGATGCCGCTGCTTGGTGCCTCAGCCATGGTGCATCCGGCGCTGCATTCGATGATCTCCGCACGCGCGCCGGATGGCCGGCAGGGAGAGATCCAAGGCGTGCTGGCATCCCTGATGGGTGTCGCCGCAGTGATCAGCCCGCCGATGATGACCGCCGTCTTCGCCATGTTCACCGGGGTCGGCGCGGCGATCATCCTGCCCGGCGCGCCGTTCCTGCTGACCGCGATGATCGCGGCCG
Organism: Paracoccaceae bacterium; assembly: GCA_047610385.1. Lineage (GTDB taxonomy): Bacteria > Pseudomonadota > Alphaproteobacteria > Rhodobacterales > Rhodobacteraceae > JBOCEF01. The sequence continues at coordinate 21,301 of JBLGAC010000015.1, forward strand.
CGGCCATGACCGTGTTCGCCGCCATCACCCGCAAATGAAAACCGTATTTCCGCAAAATCTTGTTGGCCTGTCTGGAGCCCGAAGCGGTTGCCCGATTGGCTTAGAACAAGATGTCTCCCGGTTGGCGCTTGCCCACAGATTAGGTGGTTCATCTCAGGTCTGCTATGATCCCCTGAAAGCCAAGGGGAAGAAGACCATGACAAGCGCTTTTTCATATGCCTGCAGGGATTGCGAGGGGATGGAGGCCTGTCCGGCGAGCGTCGTGGCAGAGACAAAAGACGAAGTCTGGAAGCTCATGGAGCTTCATGCCCAAGTTGCTCATGGTGAGAACCCAGCGGACTGGGATCGAGAAACGCGAGAGTATCTAGGCACGTTGATCAAGGCTGTTGCCGTCTGACTTGATACATTCAGGCGCGGGTGGATTTGTCCCGCAAAGCGGATCAATACGATTTACGGGACATGCCCAATGAAAAAGGCGACGCCCCTTCGGACGCCGCCCCGGTGCCGCCCTGCGGCACCAGTCAGTCGAAGCGGTAGAAGGCTTCGTAGATTGGGCCGATGGTCTTTTCATCGAACAGCGAGCTGACCGACGTGTCGTTCCCCACATTCAGGATCGCCTGCGCGAACAGCGGCGCGACGGACACCTGACGGATGTTCGGCGCAGCGGCAGCCTCAGGCGACAGCGGGATCGAATCGGTGATCACCAGACTTTTCATCACGGACGCCTTCACCCGCTCCACCGCCGGGCCAGACAGCACGCCGTGCGAGATATAGGCGTGAACGCCCGAGGCACCCTTGTCCATCAGCAGCTGCGCGGCCTTGCACAGGGTGCCAGCGGTGTCGCAGATGTCATCGATGATGATGCATTCACGGCCCGTGACGTCGCCGATCACGGTCATTTCAGCGATCTCGCCCGGGGCACCGCGGCGCTTGTCCACGATCGCCAGACCCAGATCCAGCCGTTTGGCCAGTTCGCGCGCGCGCGCCACACCGCCCACGTCCGGGGACACGACGGTCAGCTTGCTGAGGTCAGGAAAATGGTGCCGGATGTCGAGCGCAAAGACTGGTGCAGCATAAAGATTGTCCACCGGGATGTCGAAGAAGCCCTGGATCTGGCCTGCATGCAGATCCATGGTCAGCACCCGGTCGACACCCGCCTGCGTCAGCAGGTTCGCGATCAGCTTGGCGGTGATCGGGGTGCGGGCCGCGGTGCGCCGATCCTGACGGGCATAGCCGAAATAGGGAATCACCGCCGTCACCCGGTGGGCTGAGGACCGCTTGAGCGCGTCAGCGATGATCAGCAGCTCCATCAGATTGTCATTCGCGGGGTTGCAGGTGGACTGCAGGATGAACACATCCTCGCCGCGCACGTTGTCAAAGATCTCCACGAAGATCTCGGTGTCGTTGAACCGCTCCACACGCGCGTTCGCCAGATCGAGAGGCGCGCCGCGATACACGGTCATGCGCCTCGCGATCGCCTCGGCAAGCTTCATGTTCGAATTGCCTGCGATCATCTTGATGTTGATGTCAGATTTCATCGCCCTGGTCCCACTGCTGCGCGATGCCGCCCGTCACCCCCCCTCGGAGCGCGTACCGACATCCGCTATCCCCGGCCACGACGCCCAGAGCGCGCGGCGACGGTCGCCTGGCACGGGGCGGGCGGGCGGCCGAGGCCGCGCGCCCGAGCATAGCCCGGGCCATAGCGCTGGTTATCATCGCCTGACAGGGGTTGCAAAGGCCGCCGAACGCGGCATTTTGCGAAGCGCCGTTTGATCGGGCGGCGCGAAACGGTTCGCGCGTGCCTGTTGGCGGCGCCGGGCCAGACCACAGACCACAGACCACAGACAGCAGACGACAAACCGCCGCTCGCCCCGCGCGGCGCCCATCCCGAGGAGCCGCCCGTTTCATGAGCGTCATCAACTATTATTTTTCGCCCGCGTCGCCCTACGCCTATCTGGCCGGTGACCGCCTGGAACAGATTGCGACGCGTCAGGGCGCCCGCATCGCCTATAAACCCGTGGACGTCTTCACCGTGTTCGAAGTGACCGGCGGCATCCCGGTCCATCGCCGCCATCTGTCGCGGCAGGAATACCGGCTCCAGGATCTGGTGCGGCGCGCGCGCAAGGCCGGGATGGACATGCACCTGCAGCCCAAATTCTGGCCCGGCGATCCAATGCTGCCGTCCTGCGCGCTGATTGCGGCAGGCGCTGCGGTGGCTGCGGGCACATCGACGGGCGATGTCGGGCTGGCCGCACGGTCGCTGATGCGTGCGCTCTGGGCTGAGCAGAAGGACATCTCGGATGCCGGCGTGATCGCCGCGGCGTTGGCTGAGGCAGGCTTTTCCGCCGATGTGCTGAGCGACGGCTCCCACGCTGGCGCGGCCTATGCGTCCAACACCGAAGAGGCGGTGCGCCTCGGGGTGTTCGGATCCCCGTTCTACATCGTGGACGGGCAGCGGTTCTGGGGGCAGGATCGGCTTGAAGACCTCGAAGACCTTTTGGCAGGTGGCCCGGCAGCAGAGGCGCGCGATGCCCGTCATTGAGGTCGACGGCCTGCCCGTCGCATACCGCGAAACCGGCATTGGCACGCAGGGAACCCCCGTTCTGTTCGCCCATTGCAGCCTAGCGCATTCAGGGCTGTGGAAGCCGATGCTGATTGCGCTGGCAGAGGCGCGCCACTGCGTCGCCCTCGACATGCCCGCCCATGGCGGCACCGCGGCGCCGCGTGCGGGCCAGTCCCTGCAGATGTTCGCGCTGGCGGCCTGCGAGGCGTTGGCGTTGCGCGAAGGCCGCCCGGTGCATCTGGTCGGCCTGTCGCTGGGCGGCGCGGTGCTGGGGCGGCTTGCCCTGAAGCGGCCCGATCTGGTGGCCTCGGTCACGTTGATTGAGCCGGTGTGGTTCCATCTTCTGCGCGCCAATGGCCGCGACGATGCCGCGGCGGAGGAAGAGGCCGCTGCGCGCGCCGTGCAGGCCGCGCTGGAAACCGGTGGCCCCAAAGCCGCGGTGATCGCGTTCATGGACCGGTGGGGCGTGCCCGGCGGGTTCGACCGCCTGCCCCAGGACGCGCGCGATCAGGCCGCCGCGATTTACACCGAGCTGTCGCGCGATTTCGCCTGGGTCACCGGCCATCCGCCGGGACAGGTTGAGGTGGCCGATCTGGCAGGCATGAAGCCGCTGACGCTGCTGATGGCCGGGGCGTTGACCCCACGCCCGGCGATCGAAGTGATCGACGTGATCGAGGCCGCGATCCCCGCGCCGCGCCGCCGCACCATCGAGGGTGCGGGGCATCTGAGCCCGGTGACCCATTGGAAGGCGGTTTTGAGCGAGCTGAACGCCTTCTGGGCTGTGACGTCGATGCCATGACCTTAGCCCCGGCCTGACGGCGCTGCGGCGCGCGGGCGCCTTGCGCCCCCGCGCGCCGCCGGTCCCTTGCGGGCCCGGGCGCGTCAATCCGGCGGCGGCGCGTGTGGTTGCGCGCGCTCTGGCGTGACGGCGCGCGCTGCGCTACGTCTCCCCTCTTTGTCATGCGTGCAGGAGCCTTCTCCCTGATGCCCGATTTCGACCTTTCTTTCGTCCGATCCCAGTTCCCTGCCTTTGCGGAGCAGTCCTTGTCTGGCTGGGCGTTCCTTGAGAACGCGGGCGGGTCCTATCCCGCACGTCAGGTGGTGGAGCGTTTGCACCGCTTTTACCTGCGCACCAAGGTGCAGCCCTATGCGCCGTATCCCGCCGCACGCAGTGCGGGCGCGCAGATGGATGAGGCGTATGAGCGGATGGCCGAATGGCTGTGCGTGAGCCAGGACGATCTGCATTTCGGCCCCTCCACCTCGCAGAACGTTTATGTGTTGGCGCAGGCATTTCGCGGCATGTGGAAAGACGGCGACGCGATCATCGTCACCAATCAGGATCATGAGGCGAATTCTGGCCCATGGCGTCGTCTGGCGGCCACCGGTATCGAAATCCGCGAATGGCGGGTTGAGGAGGACGGATCGCTGGACCCGGCGCGCCTTGCCGATCTGCTTGATGACAAGGTGCGGCTGGTCGCTTTCCCCCATTGTTCGAACATTGTCGCTGACATCAACCCGGTCGCGGACATCTGCGCCATGATCCGCGCGGCGGGGGCGGTGTCGGTGGTGGATGGCGTCAGCTTTGCTCCCCATGGGCTGCCCAATGTGGGCGCGCTGGGGGCGGATGTGTATCTGTTCTCGGCCTACAAGACCTTCGGGCCGCATCAAGGCGTGATGTGCGTGCGCGCCGATCTGGCCCGCGCGATGCCCAACCAGGGCCATGTCTTCAACGAAGATCACCTGCGCGCACGGCTGTTGCCCGCAGGCCCCGACCATGCCCAGATCGCCGCCATGGAAGGCATCGCAACGTATATGGAGGCGCTGGAGAACCGCCATTTCCCCACCGGCGCGCTGTCGGATCTGCGCACCGCGCGGGTGGCGAACCTGATCCGGGCGCGCGAGGCAGATCTGGTCGCGCCGCTGCTGGATTGGCTGCGCGGGCGCAAGGGGGTGCGGCTGCTTGGTCCCGATGATCCGGTGCGCCGCGCGCCCACAGTGGCGGTGGCGCTGTACATGCCCGGCGAGGCGGCGGCGGCAGCCCTTTCGCGCCACCGCGTCATGGCCGGGGGCGGGCATTTCTACGCCAAACGGTTGATCGAGGCGTTGGGCATCGACCCCGAACATGGCGTGCTGCGCCTGTCGCTGACGCATTATACCTCGCCCCAGGACGTGGCGCAGGCGGTGGACGGGCTGTCCGCCATTCTGGGCGCCGACTGATGCGCATCATCGGTGGCAAAAACCGCGGCACGAAACTGGCAGAACCCGGTGAGGCAGGCGGCGGCGCGGCGCATCTGCGCCCGACCACGGACCGCACGCGCGAATCGCTGTTCAACCTGCTGGCCCATGGCGCGATGACGCTGCCCTCGGGCGCGATCCCGCCCAATGGCGCGCGGGTGCTGGACCTGTTCGCAGGCACCGGCGCGCTGGGCTTTGAGGCCCTGAGCCGCGGTGCATTTCTGGTGCATTTCGTCGACGATAGCGGGCCGTCCCGCGCGCTGATCCGTGAGAACGCCGAAAAGCTGCGCGCCACCGGGGACACCAAGATCTGGAAGCGCAGCGCGACCAGCCTTGGCCCGTGGAAGGGCGACCAGCACGATCTGGTGTTCCTCGACCCGCCCTATGGCATGGGGCTCGGGGAGCGTGCGCTGGCATCGGCCCTGACCGGGGGCTGGATCGCTGATGGCGCGCTGGTGGTGTGGGAAGAACGCACCGGCGTCCCCTTTACGCCGCCCCAAGGGGGCACGCTGCTGGACGCGCGCGCTTATGGCGAGGCCACGATCCGGATATTTCGCATGTCGGTGCCGAAAACTTGAACCGCAGGATGGGACGCAGGCCTTTGACGCGTTATATAACCCCGCTGCGTTGCGTGATGAAACCGCCCCCCGCGCTGGGCGATGACAGGAGAAGATGAGCATGACAATCAAGGTTGGCGACACGCTGCCCGAGGCAAGCTTTGTTGTGATGGGCGCCGACGGCCCCGAAGCTGTGACCACCGCTGAATTCTTTGGCGGCAAGACCGTGGCGCTGTTCGCGGTGCCCGGTGCGTTCACCCCGACCTGCCACCTCAAGCATGTGCCGAGCTATGTGAACAACGCCGACGCGCTGCGCGCCAAGGGCGTGGACGCGATCGCCTGCATTTCGGTGAACGACCCGTTCGTGCTGAAGGCATGGGCTGAGGCGACCGGCGCCGGCACCGCGGGCATCACCATGTTGGCCGATGCTGAGGCGAGCTTCACCAAGGCCATCGGCCTTGATTTCAGCGCCGCTGCCGTGGGCCTGATCGCCCGCTCGCAGCGCTATGCGATGGTTGTGAAAGACGGCAAGGTCGACGTGCTGAACATCGAAGGCTCGCCGGGCGAAGCGCTCACCTCCACGGGCGAAGCGATTCTCGATCTGCTCTGACCCCTTGATGGGTGACGGCGTGGGGCGTGGGGGCGAAAGCTGCCGCGCCCCGTGCCATGCGGGGGGGGGGGGGGGCCTGACGCGCTCCCCCTGCACCCCCCTCCGCGTGGGGACAGCGCGCTTGACGGATGGGCGCGGCTGCGTGGTCAGGCCAGCGGGCTGCCCATGGGCGCTGTGCGCGCGGTGCCTGCCAGATGATCCATCGCATCGGCCAGTTGAAGGTCCAGTGCGGTTAATCCCTTGGCGTCATGGGTGGTCAAGGTCACCTCCACCATTGCCCAGACATTGCGCCATTCGGGGTGGTGGTTCATGGCCTCAGCGGTCACGGCAACCGCGCTCATGAACCCCCATGCCTCTGCAAAGCTTTTGAAGCGATAGCGTTTGGCGATGGCGTCGTGGCCCTCAGCGCAGCCCCAATTGCGGGCGGCAAGGGCGGGCAGGGCGGCGGCGCGTTCAGGCGCAGTCAGGCGGTCCATCAGTCATGCTCCTCAGGCGGGGGTGTGGTTTTGCGAAACGGGGAATGGGCGGACAGCATCGCGATGTCTTCGCCCACCGCGGCACGTTCGTGGGTGAGATAGTCGGCCACCGCGCGCCGGAACCCAAGATTGCCGATCCAGTGCAGGGAATGGGTTTCCACCGGCAGATAGCCGCGCGCCAGCTTGTGCTCGCCCTGGGCGCCCGCCTCAACCCGGGTCAGGCCGTGGGCCAGCGCCCAATCGATGGCGCGATGATAGCAGATTTCGAAATGCAGGCACGGGTGGTGTTCGGTGCAGCCCCAATAGCGCCCGAACAGCGCATCACGCCCGATCACGTTCAGCGCGCCCGCGACCCAGGTGCCGCCGCGCCGCGCCATGATCAGCAGCATGTCATCGCGCAAGGTTTCATGGGCAATGTCGAAATACGCGCGCGTCAGATACGGCGTTCCCCATTTGCGCGCCCCGGTGTCTTGATAAAACCGCCAGAAGGCGTCCCAATGCGCGGGTTCAATGTCGCCGCCGGTCAGGGCGACGATTTCGACGCCGCCGGCCATGGCGGTCTCACGCTCCTTGCGGACCTGCTTGCGTTTGCGCGACGACAGCGACCCGAGGAAGCCGTCGAAATCGCCATAACCCGCATCCTGCCAATGAAACTGCTGGCCGGAGCGGCGCATCAACCCCATGGCGGCGCCAAGCTCGGCTTCGTCTTCGGTGCAGAAATTCCAATGGATTGAGCTGAGCCCGCCTTGGCTCGCCACCTGCGTCGCACCTTCGATCAACGCGGCAGCGGCGGTTTCGCGCGCGGTGCCGGGACGGGTCAGAAACCGCGGGCCAGCAACCGGGGTGAACGGCACGGCACCGAGCAGTTTGGGATAATAATCCCCGCCCGCACGTTCAAAGGCCTGGGCCCAGGAATGATCAAAGATGTATTCGCCCTGGCTGTGCCCCTTCAGGTACATCGGCGAGACGCCCAGAACCCGCCCGTCGGCCCGCGCCACAAGATGCCGCGGCGCCCAGCCCGTGCTGGGGTGCACTGAGCGCGACTGTTCAAACGCCGACAGGAACCGGTGGGTCAGGAACGGATGCCGCGCGCGGCCGCCATCTGCGGCCTCTGGCGCCGCGCAAGCGTCCCATTCTGCGGCATCGATTTCAGTGATCGCGCCGAGAACCGCGATTTCCACCATCTCAGGGTCTGTTCCGTCCATTGGCCGCTCCCGCCTCGTGCATTGATCAGAAAGGTGGCGGCAAAACGCGTGGGATCAAGGGCGCGCCTCAGGCCCGAGCAGGGCGAAAGCCTTCGAAAGTGATGGCGTCCACATGCCTGAGGGCGTTTTGCGCGGCCTCTTCGCTGCGGATCGTCCAGCACAGGGTCGGCACGCCGCGCGCGCGCAGGGCCGCCACGGCGGGGCGCGGCAGGTCCGCCGCACCGTAGGATACGAAATCTGCCGCCAGCGCGTCGAAATGGGTCAGATCGGCCAGGGCCATACGCTCCCCATCGCTCAGCCCCGCAGCGTCTTCGGGGTCGTCATAGGCGCAGGACACGAGGCCCCGCGGGATCTGCGGCGCATTGTCCCGGAACCATGCCACAGCGCGCGGGTCGAAGGACATGATCGCCGCGGGGCCTGCATACCCAGCAAGGGCGGCGGCGGTCGCGGCCTCCAAAGGGCCGGGGCCGTCCTTTTGTTGCTTGATTTCAATGAAGATGGGCACGCGGCCCCTGACCGTGGCCAGCGTATCGGCAAGCGCGGGGATCAGATCACCGCGCCCGCCGGTCAACGAAATGCGCGCCAGATCCGCCGCCTGGCGCGCGCGCACCGCGCCGCGCGCGCCGGTCAGCCGGTCGAGCGCGGCGTCATGGAAGGTCATTGCCGCGCCATCGGCCGACAATTGCACGTCGATTTCGATGCCATATCCGGCCTCTGCGGCGGCGCGCACGGCAGGCAGCGAATTCTCGATCACCCCCGCCGCGCGGTCATGCAGCCCGCGATGGGCCACCGGTTGGCGGGTGAAATCAGGGTGCAGGCGCGACATGCCGGTCAGCGCAGCGCGAAAATGCCGTCGACCTCAACCACCACGCCGCGGGGCAGGGCGGCGCAGCCGACGGCGGCGCGGGCATGGGCGCCGATCTGGGGGCCGAACACCTCAACCATCAGGTCCGAGGCGCCGTTGATCACCTCTGGCTGTTGGGTGAAATCGGGTGTGGAGTTCACAAAGCCACCCAGCCGCACGACCTTGACCACCCGATCAAGATCGCCGTTGCAGGCCGCGGACAGCTGCGCGAGCAGCGACAGGGCGCAGGCGCGCGCGGCGGCCTTGCCGTCTTCTAACGACATGCCGTCGCCCATGCGGCCCAAGATCAGCCCGTCTGGCCCTTGGCTGACCTGGCCCGACACATGGACCAGCCCACCATGCACCACGAAGGGCACATAATTGGCCGCGGGCGCCGGGGCGGCGGGCAGGGTGATGCCGAGGCGTGACAGCTTGGCGGCGACGTGTCCGGTCATGTGGCGTGCTCCTGAAAGTTGGCGCACAGATAATGGCGCGCGCGCAGGCCCAAGGGAAGCCCTCGTGCCAACGAAAAAGGGCGCGCGCCGATCCCCCGGCGCGCGCCCCGTTCAACCCAGCCCGGAGGGGCGTTATTCTTCGAGCATGGCACCGCTGAAATAATCCGTCAACGGCTTGGTCAGATAGGTCAGCGGCGTGCGGTCGCCAGACTTGATGTATCCCTCAACCGGCATGCCGGGCACCAGGACCAGGTCCTTCAGCTTGGCCAGCTCGCCTTCATTGGGGGCCAGCGTCGCGGTGTAATAGGTGCGGCCCGTGCGTTCATCCGTGAAGGCATCGGGCGAGACCTTGACCACATGCCCCTCCAGCTCCGGCGTGGTGCGCGACGAGAATGCTGAGAACCTGAGCGTCGCGGGCTGTCCCGCCCAGACCTGATCGATGAAGACCGTGTCGATCTGCGCCTCGATCACCAGCACTGAATCGGACGGCACGATGTACAAAATCGGCTCGCCCGGCGAGACGACAGACCGCACCGCGAACACCGTCATGCCCAGCACCACCCCATCAATGGGCGCGCGCACATCAAGCCGGTCCAGCCGTTCCTCGACCGAGGCCAGTTGCTCACGCACCTGATTCTGCTGATATTGGATGTCGCGCAGCTGGGTGATCGCCTGTTCCTGACGGGTGGATTCGAGGTTCAGGATCTGGATCTCGATCTCCGCCACCCGCCCGCGCGATTCCGCGATGGACGCCGTCAGCCCGCCGACCTCCCCCTCAAGCCGTGCCTGCTCGCGCTGCAGGCTCAGCAAGCGGTTGAGCTGCGCAAGGCCGCTGTCATAGAGCTTCTGCTGGCCCTCCAGCTCCTGCGCCACAAGGGCCAGCTGACGCTCTAGCGCGCGGGTCTGCGTTTCAGCGCCCTGCACCTGTTCCCCGATCTGGGACTGGCGCTCTCGCAACTGCTCCACCTGATCGGCAAGGGTGCGCACCCGCGCATCGAACAGCTGCTTTTGGCCCTGCACGATCTCAGCGATCGCCGGTCGCGCGGTCTCAGCGAGCAATTCTGGGGTGAACGTGATCTCGGTCTTCTGGTTTTGCTCAGCCTTCAGGCGCGCGGTGCGCGCGACCAGTTCCCAGTATTGGGCAGCGAAACTTTCACGCTCATTGCGCATCAGCGTGTCGTCAAAGCGCAAAAGCACGTCGCCTGCGTTCACCCGATCGCCATCCCTGGCCATGATGTCGCCGACCACGCCGCCGTCGGGGTGCTCAACCACCTGCTGCTTGCTCTCCACCTCAACCTTGCCGACGGCGACCACCGCCGACGAAATGTCAGAGACCGCGGCCCACAGCCCGAAGCCGCCAACCAAAAGCAGCAGCGAAACCAGCCCCAGCGTCATCGGCAGCCGTGAGGAGAACGGATCAGGCGCAGCGGGCGGGCTTGGTGCCATCGCCATCGCGACAGGCGCGGATGGCGGCGGCGGTGGGGTGGCGGGTTTGGGCGCGGGGGGCTTTGCGGTCGAAACGGTTGCGGGTGGCGGCGCATTGGGCGCAGGACGGCCCAGCACCTGCGCGCGCGCGGCGGCCAGCGCAGCGGTGATTTCGGGCGCAGGTTCAGGTGCAGCGGGCGCGGTCGGGCGGGCCGAAGACGGCTGCCGCGCAGGCGCAGGTTGCAGCGCCGGGCCGGGCGCGATCGCGGGCTGCGGGGTCGGCTTGGGGGCGTTTTCGGTGCCGGGTTTGGCGAACACCGATTCGGTGGGGGTGGGCGGGCGCGCGCCCGGGGCGCGATCCTCGGTCATCCTGCGGTCTCCGGACTTTGGGTGATGGTCTGCGGGGCAGGCCCGCCCGGGGGCGGCGCGCCTGATCCGGCGGCCTGCGCGCCCCCGGGCCCGCCCTGACCGACCTGCGGCCAGTTGCGCACATGCTGGCGCAGAACCTCATCCTTGGGGCCAAAGGCTTTGCGCACCCCGTCCTCCATCATCAGGATCAGGTCGCAATGATGGATCGCGGCGGGGCGGTGCGCCATGATGATCACGGCTTTGTTGCGGCGCTTCAGATCCTCAATGGCTTTGTTCAGCGCCTCGGATCCTGACGCGTCGAGGTTGGAGTTCGGTTCATCCAGAATCACCACCGCCGGGTCGCCATACATGGCCCGCGCCAGGCCGATGCGCTGGCGCTGGCCGCCCGAAAGCTTGCCGCCCCCGGCGCTGACTGGCGTGTCGTAGCCATGGGGCAGGCCAAGGATCAATTCATGCGCCCCGGCGCGTTTGGCCGCCAGAACCACGGCTTCGTCATCGGGCTTCACCGCCATGCGGGCGATGTTCTCCGCCACCGAGCCATCAAACAGAATCACGTCCTGCGGCAGGTAGCCCATATGGTGGCCCAGATCGCCGTCACCGTATTGATCGAGCGCGGCGCCGTCCAGCCGCACGGTCCCCGATGCGGGGCGCCACACGCCCGCAATCGCCCGCGCCAGCGTGGATTTGCCAGAGGCGGACGGGCCAATTACCCCAAGCGCCTGACCCGGATCGATGCGAAAGCTGACCATGCGGATGGCGGCGGCCTGCTCACCCGGTGCGACCACGGTCAGCTGCTGGGCTTCAAGAATTGAACGCGGGGCCGGCAGCTTGGTGCGGTCAGGCGCCACCGGGGTCTTCTCCAACAGCTCCGTCAGGGATTTCCAGCCCTGCATGGCGCGCTGCACCATGGCCCATTGCCCGATCGCCTGTTCGATCGGCGCCAGCGCGCGGCCCATCATGATCGACCCGGCGATCATGGTGCCGGGGCTGACCTCTCCCTGAATCACGAGCCATGCGCCGAGCGCCAGCATGCACGATTGCAGGAACTGCCGCAGGGTCTTGGAGGCAGTGGCAAACGCGCCCGTGCGGTCAGACGCCGTGATCGACGCGCCAAGCGAGCGGTCGCGATACACTTTCCAGCGCTGCAGCACCGCAGGCCGCATTCCCAGACCGGTCACCGTTTCACCGTCGCGGCGCACCGCTTCGGTGAAGCCTTCGGATTGGGCCGAGGACGAATTGGCGGTCAGCTGCGCGTCTTTCGAAAAGAACTGGTTCATCCAGGTGAGCGTGATCAGCAGCACCCCGCTGAACAGCGCCAGCATTCCCAGCATCCAGTGGAACGAGAAAATCGCCAACAGAAACAATGGTGTCCACGGAATATCAAAGATCGCGAACGGCGCGGGTGTCGACATCAGGCGCTGGATGGATTCAAGATCGCGCAGCCCCGTCGCCGGTTTCGCGCGTTCATTGGCCACGACGGACCGGCGCATGATCGCGTCAAACACCCGGTGGTCGAGCTTGTTCTGGAACCGCGCCCCACGCCGCGCCATCAGGCGTCCGCGGGCGTAGTCGAGCGTGAAGCTCATGAAAAACAGGAACGCCATGATGGTCACCAACGCGACCAGCGTCGCCTCAGATCGGCTGGCGAGCACCCGATCGTAGACTTGAAGCATGAAGATCGGGCCGGTCAGCATCAGCAGGTTGACGAAAAAGCTGAATATGCCGATGGCGACGAAAAACCTCCGCCCATCGAAAAGCGCTTCGCGCAGTTCGTCGACACCCGGGGCGATTTTCTTTTTTTGCGCGCTCATGACAAGTGTCTACCGGATCCCGCGTTAAGCCAATGTTGACGAGAATTCCATAGCATCCGCTTAAGGCGCTGACGACCGATTAACCGCTTCTGCCTGCGCGTCGGCCTTTGCGGGGCTCGCTCGGGCCGGGAAATGTTTCTGCACCGCAACACTGCAGGGCAACGCACCGCGCGCACCCATTTGCATCTTGCGCGCCGTGGGGCCGGACGTAGTGTGACGCGCTGGTCGGATCGGGCGTCAGGACCACAGTGCGATACAGGCGATGCAGGCGTGCGACGCGCGGCTCTTATGGGCTCGCAGCGCCCCGTCGATCGCAAGCATCCCTGCGTGGACGCTCCGGCGACCTCCGGCCATTTGCCGACGGGAGAGATTTGCCATGAAGCACAACATCGCCAAGTTCGCCGCGCTCGCTGGGATCACCTTCCTGGCAGGATGCGGGGCCCCCGCGGGGCCCGGAACGTTTGTTCACGATCCCTATCAGCAGACCAACCGCGCGATGCACGAGGTCAACAAGACCGTCGACACCGCGCTGCTGCGCCCCGCTGCGCAAGTCTACGACGCCGCGACGCCGACCTTGGTCAAGCACTTGACCTCAAATGTGCTCGACATGCTCGATCTGCCGGGCGATGCGGCGAACCACTTTTTGCAAGGCAACGTGATGGCCTCGCTGCGCACGGTCGGGCGGCTGGGCCTGAACATCGTCATGGGGGCGGGCGTGCTCGACCCTGCGACGGAAATGGGCCTTCCCAAGGAAGACACCGATTTCGGCATGACCCTCGCCAGCCTCGGCGTGAACGAGGGCGCGTATCTCGAAGTGCCGTTCCTCGGCCCGATGACGGAGCGTGGCTTTGCCGGGCGCATTCTGGATTCGGCGCTGAACCCGCTCAGCTATGTCTCTGGCATTCCGGCCGGCGTTGGTGCCGCTTCAACAGGCGTCGGGGTGGTTGTCGCTCGCCATAAATACTTCGATGCGATCGATAGAATTTATTATGAGAGCGAGGATGGTTATATCGCGGCGCGCACCACCTATCTGCAATTGCGCCGCCGCGCGGTCGCAGGCGAAGCCACCGCGGAATCGCTGCCTGACGTGTTTGCCGAATGACCGATCCAAAGCCTGAACTTGCCCTCTTGGGAGACCGACGCCAGATGACCAACACCTTCACCAGACGCGGCGCCATTGCGCTGGCCGGCGCCGCGATCGCCGTGCTGGCAGCGCCCGCCCGGGCCGCCAGTGTCGAAGATGCGGTAAGCTTCGTGGGGACCGTGGTCACGGAGATTGAAACGCTTGTGAAATCAGGCCGCCCGATTGACGTGCAGGTCACGCAATTCCGGAAGATCTTCGCGGACCGTGCCGCATCGCAGCAGGCGGCGCGATTTGTGATGGGCGTCGCCTGGCGCGACATGACCGAAGATCAGCAAAGCCGCCTGCATGACGCGTTTCTTGACCATGTGGCGCGGGTCTATGTCGATCTTTTGGGCCAATACAAAGGCCAAACCATTGAGGTAACGGACGGCGTCGACTTCGGCAAAAAGGGCATTCTCGTGCGCTCAGTCGCCCATGGCCCCGGCGTGGACGACGTGGCCGTGGAATGGCTGGCGTCGGACCGTGGTGGGTCAGGCCTGAAGCTGGTGGACATCATCATCGAAGGCCTGTCGATGCTGCAAAGCCAGCGTCAGGACTTTGCCGCCCGTCTTGAACGTCGCGGCGGCGATGTGGACCGCCTGATCACCGACCTTTCGGTCGGTTGATCGGGGCGTTCAGCCCTTCGACAGATATTTCCATATGCCGCTGGCGCGCATGGTCTGACGCCCGCCTGCCCACAGCTCGCCTTCGACGAAGGCGAGCTCTGCGGTGCGACGGATGATCCAAGCCTTGCCCTCCAGCCGCTGACCTTCCTTGGCTGCTGCGATGAAATGGCTGTCCAGCTGGATGGTCGCGCAGCGCGCAAAATCGGCCGATTGCCACGCCGCGCCGCCCATCCCGGTGTCGAGCAGCGACAGCGACACGCCGCCATGGCACACGCCGCCCATGTTCATGTGCCGCTTTTCCAGATCGAGCCGGAAGCGCCAGTCGTTCTCTCCCGCACGGGCCAAGGCAACGGGTCCCATATGGCCGATGAAACCGTCATGATCCAAGACGCGCCAGGTGAGGTCGGGGGGCATTTCCATCGGTGGGTCTCCGGCGTGGGTGAACTTGAACACATGTGAATTATAGGGCAGGCGACAGGCTATCTCCCGATTTCGACCGGGGGACAAGGGATGATCGACATCACGGGCACCGTGGCGGTGCTTCGGCCACGGACATGCAAGGCAGAGCGCTGACGCGGCTCCGCCAGCATATCTCCGCGTTCCTGACGGTGCAGCCAACCGCAGATCCCGACATGCAGTGCGATCTGGCCCGCAGCATCGACCGACATGGCCCCCCGCGATTTCCCGTGCTGCCATGCAGATGAAGCCCCCGACGACATGCCTGCCCATCTGCTTGGGGCGCATCCGTCAGGGTCGTTGATCGGGACTTCTTGCAGGGGATTTAAGTATGCAAGCATCGCTACCGCCCCCAATTGGCGGCGGATCGCGATGCTCCTGATCGGCGCTTAGCGCGCGGCGTATGCCGCCGCGGCGTCCCCTGCGGTCAGGCCTGAGGCAAAGCAGGCGCTCAGCAGATAGCCGCCCGTCGGTGCTTCCCAATCAATCATCTCGCCAGCGCAGAAAATGCCGGGCAAGGCGCGCAGCATCAGCCCGGCATCAAGCGCATCCCACGTGATCCCGCCCGCGGAACTGATCGCCTCAGCGATCGGGCGCGGTCCGGTGATCGGCAGGGGCAGGCGCTTGATCGCCCCGGCCAGCGCGGCGTCGGTGGCGGCACGCGGCGCGCAGTCACGCAGCAGCGCGGCCTTCACGCCCTCAATCTTGATCTTGCGCAGGCGGTTGCTGCGCGACGCTTTGGGGGGGGTGCGCTCCAGCGCCAGTTGCAGCGTCAGCGTATCGCGCCCGGGCGCCAGATCAACGAACAGCCGCACGCCGCCCGCCTCCAGCCCATCGCGCAGCGCGGCGGAAATGGCGTAAACCGCGCCGCCCTCAATCCCGTAGCGAGAGATGACGCATTCCCCCTCAGCCGCCGCAACGATGTCACGCCCGCGCTGCACGCTCAGCACAATGTTTTTCAGCGGCGCACCGGCAAACTGGTCACGCATGAAGTCGGACCAATCGGCATTGAACCCCATATTGGCGGGGCGCAGCGGCGCGATGTCGACGCCCTTTTGCGCGAGCATCGCAGCCCACGACCCGTCAGAGCCGAGCCGCGGCCAGCTGCCGCCCCCCAGCGCCAGAACCGTGACCCGCGGGCGCAAGGCGCGCGGGCCGTCCGGGGTGTCGAACGTGAAGACGCCGTCCTCCAGCCCGGTCCAGCGCCAGCGCGCGCGCTGCTCGGCCCCCTGATCGGCCAGCCGCCGCGCCCATGCGCGCAGCAGCGGCGAGGCCTTCATTTCCCGCGGAAACACCCGGCCTGAGGGCCCGGCAAAGGTCTCCGACCCCAGCGCAGCCGCCCAGTCGCGCAGATCATGGGGCGAAAACCGGTCCAGCAGCGGCCCGACCCGCGCCGCTGCCGGGCCGTAGGCGGCAACGAAAGGATCGCGGTCCTCTTCCTTGGTCAGGTTCAGGCCCGATTTGCCGGCCATCAGGAACTTGCGCCCCAATGACGGCATCGCCTCAGCGACGATAGGACGAAGCCCGGCCATGGCCAGACGCTCTGCCGCCATCAGCCCGGCAGGGCCGCCACCGATCACAAGCGCGTCGCAGGATGCAGGTTCAATGTTCATCATCGGCAGCGTGTAGCGCGTGCGGACCTCCGGCGCCATGGTCCGCGGCGTCGCCGCTGCGCGCAGGGGCCACCCAAAATGCGCCCCAGATTATTCGTCTGGATAATCTGCTGCCCGGGTTCAGATTATCCATCCGAATAATCTGGGGCGCCGCGACCGGTCAGAGGCGCAGATCTTCCATGATCTGCACCAGCTTCTCGGCGATGCCCGGCTCTGACAGCGCGTGCCCCGCTTCGGTGATCATATACAGCTTTGATCCGCCCCAGGCCCGATGCAGCGCCCAGGCCGACACTGGCGGGCAGATCATATCGTATGCGCCCTGCACCACATGGCCGGGAATGCCGTGGAGCTTGCCGACATCGCGCAGGATCTGGCCGTCTTCCTCTAGCCAGCCACCATTGACGAAGTAATGCGATTCGATTCGGCTGAAGGCGCGGGCATAGGCACCATCGGGCCCGACCCCGTCGCCGCCGCGCAGGGTGGCGCAGCTTGCCTCCCACCCCGCCCAGATCCGGGCAAAGCGGGTCTGCTCCATGATGTCCGAGGAGGTCAGGCGGCGGTGATAGGCTGCGATCAGATCATCACGCTCATCCTCAGGAATCGCGTGGGCGAATTTTTTCCAGCCCTCGGGGCGAAACAGGCCCGCGCCGCCGCCGTAGAACCAGTCCAGCTCACGCCGTGTCATCAGGAACACGCCGCGCAGAATCAGCGCCAGCGCGCGTTCGGGATGCGTCTGGGCGTAGATCAGCGACAAGGTGGCACCCCAGCTGCCGCCGAACACGCACCATGCCTCAATGCCGAGCGCGGTGCGGATCCGTTCGATGTCATCGACCAAATCCCAGGTGGTGTTGGCGCGCAGGCTGCTATGGGGGCGCGATCGCCCGCAGCCGCGCTGGTCAAACAGCACGATCCGGTAGCGTTCGGGGTTGAAAAACCGCCGCATCCCCGGGCTGCATCCGCCGCCGGGGCCGCCATGAAGCACCACCACCGGCACGCCGGTCGGGTTGCCGCATTCCTCGACATAAAGGTCGTGGCCACCCGGCACCTCCAACCGAAAACGGTTGAAAGGTTCAAGGGGCGGATGAAGGGCGCGGCGCGGCGCGCCGTCTTGATCGCTTTCTCGCATGGTTGAGTTATGTCATAGGCCGCACGAGGGGCAAGAGCGGAAGGGATCCCAGATCATGAAGACAGACACCGTGGACCCGGCGGAGGTCGCGAAATTCGAGGCTATGGCCGAGGAATGGTGGGACGTCGACGGAAAATTCAAGCCCCTGCACATGCTCAATCCCTGCCGGCTTGGATATATCGTCGACCAGATCGCCGCGGAATTCGGGCGCGATCCTGCCACGGACGCCCCGTTCAAGCGATTGCGGATCCTTGATATCGGTTGTGGCGGCGGGCTGTTGGCAGAACCGATGGCGCGGCTGGGCGCCGATGTGGTCGGCGCGGACGCGGCCCCGCGCAACATCCCCGTGGCGCAGGTTCATGCCGCACAATCGGGGCTTGAGATAGATTACCGCTGCATCACCGCCGAGGCCTTGGCTGAGGCTGGCGAGCAGTTCGACGTCATCCTGAACATGGAGGTGGTCGAGCATGTGGCAGATCCGCTCGGCTTTATCACCGCGTGCCATGACCTGCTGAAGCCCGGGGGGCTGATGATCTGCTCAACCATCAACCGCAACACCAAAAGTTTTGCCATGGCGATCATCGGTGCGGAATGGGTGATGCGCTGGCTGCCCAAGGGCACCCATGAGTGGGCGAAATTCATCACGCCGGATGAGCTGTTCTCGCTGCTGTCGCGCGCGGGCCTTGATCCGGTGGACCGCAAGGGTTTCGTGTTCAACCCGCTGGGCTGGAGCTGGTCGATCTCAGACCGCGATCTGTCGGTGAACTATGTGACCGCCAGCATCCGGCGATAACCGCCGGAGCCGCGCGCCGGGCCTCAGTGCTGGCGGGACCGTTGCGCCCGCGCGGCGATGGCGGGGGGCGGTGTGGGCGGCTCAGGGGTGGCGGGTTGCGCGCATCATGGCCATGGCCTCGGCCCCCGGGCCAATCAGCCCGTGGCGGTCCGGTCCGCCCCCTTCCGCCAGCATCAGCGTCACCGGTTTGCCGAGCGCCAGCGCCCGCCCCAGCCAGCCCTGCCAGGCCCGCGGCGGGGCCACGGCGTCCAGCGGATCGGCGACAATGACGCCTGCATCGGCACGGAACGCCGCCACATGATCCACGGGATCGTATTGTGCGCGCACGGCAGCTGACGCGCCGCGCAACGCGGATTTATGCCAGGTGATCAGGTCAAGGGGCGGGGCGGCGGCGCTCAGAAAACGCACGCGGCCGGTCTCCTGCGCCAAGGCCACCGCCAGATGCCCGCCGGAGGAATGGCCCAGCAGGTCAGCGCGCCCAAAGCCGAAGGCCCACCCCAGCGCGCCGAGCGCATGGGCGAGGGTCGAAATCTCAGCCCTTGTGCGCCATCGCGACGGATCCCCGGCATAGGGCCGCCCGAGGGTGATCAGCGTGCCCGCCACGTTCGCATGCGCCAGTCCGGTGCGGGCCAGTCCGGTGCGGGCCAGTCCGGCGCGGGCCTGCGCGCGCCAGATCGGGGTCATGGCCGCGGCGCCCCAGCCCTTGCGGTCACCGCCCAGAAAGACCACCGGCGGCGCGTCGCCCAGTGCGGGATCAAGGATGAAGGGCGTCGGCGCGCTGCCGCCCATGACCCAGCCGCGGATTGCCGGTCCGCCATCATCGCGCAGCAGCAGGACGTCAGGCGCTGCGTGGTGGGGGGTGGCCACCTCGGGCCCGGGCAAGGGGGGCAGGGCGTCGGGATCGCCCGCATGCGCACCGCCCGGTTCCCGCCCGCAGGCCGCCAGCGCGCCGGCCCCAAGCAGCGCGCGCAGGGCCGCGCGGCGCGAGGCAAGGCGCAGGGCGGGCACATACAAGGGGCCTTGGGGCGTCATCATGGTCCCTTCTTCGTGGGGCGGTGCCTTCGCGCGCCCGGCCGGGATGATGCGCCGCGCGGCCCATCGGGTCGCGGCCGCCAATGGGGGTTCGATGCCCCCTTTGGCGGCGCCCCGGTCAGAGCTATGCGCCCGGGGGCAGAAACGTGCGGGCATTGGCCAGCGAGGGCACCTTGCCGCGCGCATCAGCCACCCGCGACAGGTCCAGATTGGCCATCACCACCCCTGGTGCGTCGCCGGCATCGGCCAGGACCTCTCCCCACGGGTCCACCGCCAACGAGTGGCCATAGGTCCGCCGTGCCCGCCCGCCGGGATCATGGCGCGTGGGGTGCGCGCCGGTCTGTGCGGGTGCCAGCACGAAGCACCCGGTTTCAATCGCCCGCGCGCGCAGCAGCGTATGCCAATGGGCCCGTCCGGTGGGCACAGTGAACGCGGCCGGCGATGTGATGATCGCGGCCCCCGCCTCGGCCAACGCGCGGTGAAGCGCGGGAAACCGCATGTCATAGCAGATGGTCAGCCCGATCCGTCCCCAGGGCGTGTCGGCCACAGCGGCGCGGTCGCCGGGGCGATAGCCTGCGCTTTCGCGGTAGCTTTCGCGGCCCTCCAGATCCACGTCGAACATGTGGATCTTGTCATAGCGGGCCACGATCGCGCCCGCCGCGTTGATCATCAGGGACCGATTGGAAAACCGCCCGTCCGCATCTCCCGTGGTCACCGCAAGCGATCCGAGCAGCACCCACATCCCGCGTTTGGCCGCGATCTCGCGCATGGCGGCCAGCATGGGACAGGACGCCTCCTCGCTCAGCACCGCGCGCTGGTGGGTGCGGTTGAAGCTGATCATGTTCGACACTTCGGGGGTCAGGGCCAGCTGCGCGCCCTGGTCCGCCGCACGCTCCAGCGCCGCGGCGACCATGGCGACGTTCTCCGCCACGTCGTCGGTGGAGGTGATCTGGCACAGCCCGGCGCGCAGGGCGGCGGTCATGCCGCCAGCAGCAGGTCAAGCTTTCCGGCCCGCTCCAGCGCCTGCAGTTCGTCGCAGCCACCGATATGATCGCCATTGATGAAGATCTGCGGCACAGAGCGGCCACCTTCGGCGCGCTTGACCATTTCAGCGCGCAGCGACGGCGTGACCATCACGTCATATTCCTTGAACGCGACACCCTTGGAGGACAGCAGCCGCTTGGCCGCGTGGCAGAAACCGCAGATGGGAGTGGTGTAAATCTCAACGCTGGTCATGAAGGGTCCTTTCCAGATTTCCCACCAGATATAGGCCCCTTGGCGCGCGGCGCAACGCGTGACAGGCACACAGCGTCCACCGCGCACGCCCCGCCCGCGATCAGCGCGTCTGCGCAGGCCGACAGGGTTGCGCCCGTGGTCATCACATCGTCCACCAACAGCACGCGCTTGCCTTGCAGGCGGGCCAGAAAGCGCGGCGCGACCTTGAAGGCACCGCGCACGTTGTCGGCCCGCTGTTCGCGGGTGCGGCGGCCTTGGCTGGGGGTGGCGCGGATGCGGCGCAGCAGGTCGGGGATCAATACGGGCGCGGGGTGGGGGCCCTCAGCGGCGATCAGCGTGTGGAGCGCGCGTGCCAGTTCTGCCGATTGGTTGAAACGGCGGTGCACGAAGCGGCGCCAATGCAGTGGGGTCGGCACGATCAGATCTGCGTCCTCAATCAACGGCCACGCGGCGCGGCGCATCCAGATTGCGGCCGGGCGCGCCAGATCCAGCCTGTCGCCATGCTTCAGCGCCATGGCGATCTTGCGCCCGGCCCCTTCGTAGATGGTCGCGGCGCGGGCGCGCTCAAATGTCATCGGCACATGAAGACAGGCGTCACAGACCGGCGCATCGCCGATGCCTTGGGTAGGGGCGCCGCAGCGGTCGCACAGGGGGCTGGCGGCAAAGGTGGTGTCGCGCCAGCACGAAGAACACAGCGCATGGGCATCCTGGACCTCGGCCCCGCACAGCGCGCAGGCGGGGGGCCAGAGGGTGTCTGCCGCGACCTCTCGTGCATGGTTCCACAGTGCGCGCAGCACCGACAGCGGCGTGCACGCGCGCGGCAATTCTGTGGGCAGCGTGCTTGGTGGGGGGCGACGGGCCGGGCCGGGCGGGGTCAGGTCGGGCATCGGCGCGCGCGGTGATGGATCAAAGCGCGGCGGATCAAACGGGATGTCTTCGGCCAAAGCCGCGGCATCGGCAGGGCCGCTTATCGGCAGCAGTTCGCCGTCAAGCGCAGCGCTTTGGGGCTCTGCCATGTCCGATGGCGGCGTGCGGCGTAGGCGCGGCAATCGGATGCGCGCGGGGGCGTCCGGCCGCGGCTTCGGGACGGATGACGGCATTGCGCCTCCTTGTCCCCCTCTTCCCAGCTCGACTATAGCTGGGGCAGGCGGCGCTGTCGCCCCCTTCGATGCACGCATAAGATGAAAGCCTGTCCATGACCTCTGCCGCGCTGTTCGACCGCGATCTGCTGCTGATGAGACGTGCGCGCCGGGGCGCCCCGACGCCGGGGGCTGATTTTTTGCACGCCCGCGCTGTGGACGCGATTGCGGACCGGCTGCTTGACGTCTCACGCCGGTTTCCCGACGCAGCGCTGGTCCATCCCGGTGCCCCGGTGTGGGAGGAGACCTTGCGCGCCCACCCCTCCATCGATGCGCTGACCGTGGCGCCGCTGACGGCTGATGAGGCGCTGCCGCTTGAGGTCGGGCGCTTTGATCTGGTGGTTGGCGGGCTGTCGATGCACTGGGCCAATGATCCGGTCGGCGCGTTGATCCAGATGCGCCGGGCGCTGCGGCCTGACGGGCTGTTGCTGGTCGCGCTGCTGGGCGGCGAAACCCTGACTGAGCTGCGCGTCGCCTTTGCCGAGGCCGAGGTCGCCGAAGAAGGCGGGCTGTCGCCGCGCGTGTCGCCAATGGCTGAGATCCGCGATCTGGGCGCCTTGTTGCAGCGCGCCGGGCTGGCGATGCCGGTGGCGGACGCGGATGCTGTGACGGTCAGCTACGCCGATCCGCTGGCGCTGATGCGCGATCTGCGCGCGATGGGAGAGACCAACGCCCTGCACGCCCGCCGCCGCACCGGCCTGCGCCGCGCGACGCTGGCGCGGGCGATGGCGATATACGCACAGGCATTTCCCGCTGACGGCGCGCCCGGCCGCGTGCGCGCCACCTTTGAGATCGTGACCCTGACCGGCTGGGCCCCGGCCCCCGATCAGCCCAAGCCCAAGCGCCCCGGATCGGCCACCGCACGCCTGTCAGATGCGCTGGGTGCCGCTGAGATCAAGCTGCCGAAGACCTGAGGCGTGCGGGCCGCGGGCGCCTTGCGCCCCCGCGGCCCGGCGCGGCGAAAGACGCCGCGCGCGCCCTGTCCCAAGGTCGGTTCAGCTTTGCAGGCGGGGGATCAGGCGTTCAATCATCGCCAGACATTGCGCCATCTGATCGCGGGTGACGTATTCGTCAGGTTTGTGCGCCTGGGCGATGGATCCCGGCCCGCAGACGACGGTGGAGATGCCCTGGGCCTGGAACAGCCCTGCCTCAGTGCCAAAGCTGACCACGCCGCGCGGGCCACCGCCGGTTAGGGCGTCGGCAAGGGCGGCGGCCTCAGCGTTGGTCATCGGCTCCAGCCCGATCACTTCGCCGATGGTTTCGGTTTCTGCGGTGGCGCCGGGGTGGACGGCGCGCATTTTCGGCAGCAGGTCTTGACGCAGATGGGCGTCCACGCGCGATGTGACAAAGGCGGCGTCTTCGGGGCTGATCGGGCGGAACTCCCACTCTACCGCCGCGCGCCCGGCGATCACGTTATGGGCAACGCCGCCTTCGATTTTGCCGACATTCAGCGTGGTCCACGGCGGATCAAACGGGCCATCCACCGGCGCACGGGCGCGCAGGGCGTCTTTGATGTCCAAAAGCTCAGTCACAAAGCGGGCGGCGTATTCCACGGCGTTGACGCCCAGTTCGGGTTGCGATCCGTGGCCCTCAAGGCCGGTAAAGCGGGTGGTGTATTCGTGGACCGCCTTATGGCCTTCAATCACGCGCATTTCGGTGGGCTCGCCAACGATGCATATGGCGGGGCGGGGGCCTGATTTTGCCAGCGCTTCAAGCAGCACCGGGGCGCCGAGGCAGCCGGTTTCTTCATCATAGGTCAGCGCGATGTGCAGGGGGCGGGCCAGCGCGGCGGCGGCAAAGCGCGGTGCCAGCGCCAGCGCGCAGGCGATGAACCCCTTCATGTCACACGCGCCGCGACCATACAGGCGCCCGTCGGCCTGCCGCATCGCGAAGGGGTCTGAGGTCCATGGTTGCCCTTCGACCGGCACCACATCGGTATGGCCTGACAGCACCACGCCACCATCGACCATCGGGCCAATGGTGGCGAATAGGTTCGCCTTGCGCCCGTCCTTGTCCATGGTCATCTGGGTGCGCGCGCCAAGCGCATCAAGCCGCGTCTGCGCCCAGGCGATCAGATCCAGATTGCTGTCTGAGGACACGGTGGGAAAGGCGATCATGTCGCCAAGCGCCGCGATGGCGGCTTCAAGGTCGTGATGGGATGTCATTGAGTGGCTTCCTGCATGGGGCGGCCTTCACCCTAGCCGAGGCGAAGGGCGATGCGCAAACGCCGCGCCTTTTCCCCTCCGGTCAGGCCTTGCGTCGGGCGCGCCGGGCGATGGCGGCCAGCGCGGCAAACCCGGCCATTGCCAGCGGCAGCGAACCGGGCAGCGGCACGGCGGAGACGCCCACCACGCCAGCGGCGCTGTCGAACGTGATGCTGCCGTTCCAGGTCCGCGGCGTATCGGCGCTGTCGAACATGTACTCGACGGCGCGTCCCTGGAAGATCGTCAATGCCGCCTCGCTGACCGCCACGGCCCCTTCCTCGGTCCCCTTGGAAAAGGTCATGGACCCGTCGCCGCGCGTGGTGACATAGATGCCGTAGGTCTGCGTCGCGGAGAAGGCCCAGTCGGCCACGTCCCAGGACGTCGGCACGCCTGAGCCATGGGTGGTGCTGAACTCGGCCGCATCCCACAACGTCCAACCGTCGATGGAGGAGGTGAAACCTTCATAGCCTCCGGCGAGGACATAAAGCTCCAGGTCCTGATTGCCGCGCTTCAGGTGCAGCTCCAGCGCCGTGATCACAAGGTCGTCCGCCCCGATCAGGATGTCGAACACGGCGCCGTGCGCGCCTTGCCCGCCCGAGGTCCCGGATGTGATCATGGCCGCGACCGCAGGGGCCGCGACCGCAGGGGCGGCGAAACAGGCGGCGGCGGTGGTCAAGGCAAGTGCTTTCAGCGTGGTTCAGGCTCCTCGACGGTGTGATGAGATTTGCCTCATCATGCCGTCGGCAGCTTTGGCGCGACACCGCGCGTCGGGTCGGATCGCGCTATGCTGACGGGGCGGCGCCGCCCCGTCCTGATACAGGCGCCTATCCGTTTGGGTAGGCCGAACGGGACGGCGGGCCAGCACGTGAACAGCTTGCGTCCCACATTTGCCAGGCGCTCGGCCGCGCCGCTTTCGCGGATGCGTGGGGTCTCGGCGGTCTCAGAGCCCCCGATCGTCGTGCCAAAGCGCTGGCACGAAGCGAAAGGTCATGTCCGGCTGCCGGATGGCGATGTCCCACCCGGCGTAGCCGGCAGTCCCGGTCAGATCGGTCGAATCCCACAGCGTCCAGCTGGAGAGCGTGGGAGTCGCGGCATAACCGCCGAGGACGTAGTAAGCGCTGACAACGCCGGCAGTATTGACAAAACGTGCCGCCAGATCCGTGATCGTTATGTCGGCGGCGCCGATCTGGATGTCGAAAACGATATCAACGTCATCAGTATCGGTACTGTCTGCGGTGGACAGCGAGGCGGCGAAGGCGGGCGCGTCGCCACCCGCTATGACGAAACCGCCGAAAGCTTCCTCAGCTTCGTCCAACGCGCCGCAATCCATCGCTGGATGCGCTTTGTCCACATGGCCTAGACCGTGAACAGCTTGCGCTCCACGTCGGCCAGGCATTCCGCCGCGCCGCTATCGCGGATGCGCACGGTCTCAGTGATCTCAAGCCCCCAGTCGTCCATCCACAGGGCGGGCATGAAATGGAACGTCATGTCCGGCGCCAGCACCGTGGTGTCTGATGGGCGGATGGAGTAGGTGCGCTCCCCCCAGTCGGGCGGATAGCTCAGCCCGATCGGATAGCCGCAGCGCCCCTCGCGCGCGATGCCGCGGCGCGCCAACACGCCATAGAACGCCGACGCGACGTCGCCAGCGGTGTTGCCGGGGATTGCGGCGGCCAGCCCTGCGTCGATGCCTTCCAGCACCGCGTCCTCAGCAATGCGCATGTCTTTGGGGGGCTCGCCCAGAAACACGGTCCGACACAGCGGCGCGTGATAGCGTTTGTGGCAGCCAGCGATTTCAAAGAACGTCGCGGTCCCTGCCTCAAACGGGCGATCGTCCCAGGTCAGATGGGCGGCGGTGGCGTCTTTGCCCATGGGCATCAGCGGCACGATGGCGGGATAATCGCCGCCATAGGGCACGCCGTCATCGTCGGTGCCGCCCCAGATGCCGGCCTTGAAAATCTCTGCCGCGACTTCGTTGCGGCGGCGGCCGGGTGCGACATGTTCCAAAATCGTTTCGTGCATCCGCTCAACAATACGCGCAGCACGGCGCATGTATTTCAGCTCCGTCGGTGATTTCACCGCGCGCAGCCAGTTCACAAGGCTGGTGGCGTCGGCGATCCCGTCGGGATGCCCGCCCATCTCGCCGGGTGCCAGTTCGGCAGACAGCACGGCATGGGCGCGGGCGGAGTAATAGTAATTCTCCATCTCCACCCCAAGGCGCTTGCCCGCCCAGCCCTTGTCGCGGATCAGCGCGCCCAGATGTTGCATCGCATGGCGCATGTCAGACATGACGAAATCGTCGGGATAGCCGTGGATGTCATCCTGTTCGATCCAGCAAGTGCGCATGGCACCGGCGGCGTCCATGCGGCGGCCCCAGAACATCGGATCGCCGTCGGGCCCCAGCAGCACGCCTTGATGGACATAAAAGCTCCACCCATCATAGCCGGTCAGCCACGCCATGTTCGACGGATCGGTGCAAAACAGGACCTCTATGCCCGCCGCGTCCATGGCCTGTCTGGTCTTGGCGACACGGGCGGCATATTCCGTGCGGGTAAAATTCAGCGGCACGTCGGGCATCGGCGGATCCTTTGCGGGCAGGGGCGGCGCATGCAGGGGCGGCGCATGCAAGGGCGGCGCAGGCAATGGCCATGCGTGGGCAGGGGGCGCGTCCTGCTTTGCAGCAGGCGGGGCGGGGCGAACCGTTCATTTGCGACGCTATCAGGCCATGGCCGCGTCGCAAGCACGATGGTGCGATGCAGCATCGCGCGGCATGGGGGCTTTGCTGCCGGGGGCGCAGGCTTTGCTGGCAGGGGCGCTTGCCTCCGCCGACAGGGGCGTATATATCGCGTGCACTCAGAACCCACATGCGGGGGTTGGGCGCGTTCGGGGAGACATCCCGCCGCGTCCGCCGGTTGGGCGAAAGCTCGTACGCCCCTGCAGAGGATTGAAACCGGAAAGGACAGCACCATGGCAGTGCCTGATTTCACGCTGCGTCAGCTTCTTGAGGCTGGCGTTCACTTCGGTCACCAGACCCACCGTTGGAACCCCCGCATGGGGCAGTACATCTATGGCGACCGCAACAGCATCCACATTCTGGATCTGACGCAGACCGCGCCCTTGCTGCACCAGGCGCTGGTCGCAGTGCGCGATTGCGTTGCCAAGGGCGGGCGCATCCTGTTCGTCGGCACCAAACGCCAGGCTCAGGCCCCCGTGGCCGATGGCGCTGAGCGTTGCGCGCAGTACTTCATGAACCATCGCTGGCTGGGCGGCACGCTCACCAACTGGAAGACCGTCTCGAATTCAATCGAGCGTCTGCGCCAGCTGGATGACAAGCTTGGTGATGGCGCTGAGGGCTTCACGAAGAAAGAGCGCCTCAAGATGGAGCGTGAGCAGGCCAAGCTTCAGGCCTCGCTGGGCGGCATCCGCGAAATGGGCGGCGTTCCGGACATGCTGTTCGTGATCGACACCAACAAAGAAGCACTGGCGATCGCTGAGGCGAAAAAGCTGGGCATCCCCGTCGTTGCGATTCTCGACACCAACTCCGACCCCAAGGGCATCGATCATCCCATCCCGGGCAATGATGACGCCTCGCGCGCCATCACGCTGTACTGCGATCTGATCGCGCGCGCCGCGCTGGATGGCATGGCCGCGCAGCTGGGCGAAGCCGGGTTTGACCTTGGTGAGCTCGAAGACGCGCCGGTCGAGGAAATGCTTGAGGCCGCTGAGGCCCCCGCTGAGCCTGCTGCCGAGGCACCCGCCGCTTCTTGATCACGGCTCAGGCGCGCGTCTTCGGGCGTGCGCCGGTCCAATCCGACATGGCGCGGGCGGCTTCGGTCGCCCGTTCCGGGGCCCCATCACGGGGCCCTTTCAGCATGACGCTTCAATGACGCAGGCGGCGCTTGACGCCGGAGGTCGTGTGGCCGAGACCCGTTCCCAAGCCCGTCGGGCAGGGCGGGACCGGCGGCGACCCCGGGGCGACGCGCCCCGCGATCAGCGCGAGGAGAGATGACATGGCGATCACCGCAGCAATGGTGAAAGAGCTCCGCGACCAGACTGGCGCGGGCATGATGGACGCGAAAAAAGCGCTCGTCGAGAATAATGGCGAAATGGAAGCGGCCACCGATTGGCTGCGCACCAAGGGCCTCGCCAAGGCCGCCAAAAAATCGGGCCGCACTGCGGCTGAGGGCTTGGTCGCCGTGGCGTCGAAAGACGGCGTCGGCGTCGCGGTTGAGGTCAACTCCGAGACCGATTTCGTCGCACGCAACGCCGATTTCCAGGCGATGGTGTCCGGCATTGCGACCGCCGCGCTGGGCGTGTCGGATGTCAGTGGCCTGCTGGCGGCCGACATGGGCGGCAAGTCAGTCGCTGACGTCGTGACCGCCAAGATCTCAACCATCGGCGAGAACATGGCTGTGCGCAGCATGGCCCGCGTCGAAGGCGATGTGGTCGCGGTCTACGTGCACAATGCGGTCGCTGACGGCATGGGCAAAATCGGCGTGCTGGTCGCGCTGAAGGGTGGCGACAAAGCCGCCGCCGAAGCCATCGGCAAGCAGGTTGCGATGCATGTCGCCGCCACCAACCCGGCGTCGCTGTCGCAGGCTGATCTGGACCCGGCGCTGGTCGAGCGCGAAAAGTCCGTGCTGACCGAGCAGGCCCGCGAATCGGGCAAGCCCGAAAGCGTGATCGAGAAGATGATCGGCGGCCGCATGAAGAAGTACTTCCAGGAAGTGTGCCTTCTGGAGCAGGCCTTCGTGATCAACCCCGATCTGTCGGTCCAGCAGGCCGTCAAGGAAGCTGGCGCGGACATCGAGGTTGTGGCGTTCGCCCGCGTCGAAGTTGGCGAAGGCATCGAGAAAGAAGAAGAGGACTTTGCGGCTGAGGTCGCAAAGACCATGGGCGGCTGAGGCTTTGCCATCTTAGGGCACCACGCGCCCCACAAAACGCCCGGACTGAAAGGTCCGGGCGTTTTGCGTTTGAGCGTGGTGCGTTCAAGGGAGCCGGCCGCTTGGCGTCCCTTCGAGACACCCTCGTCGTCCGGCGCGAGCATGCGCCCGCATGTGGCGCCCAGTGGCTGGCTGGGGGTTGCTTCATCAACGTCTGATTAACCAATCGAGGGCATTCTGCCCGAAGTGCCGATCAGGGCCCACGGCTGCGGAGGGCCGCACATGTTCATTCATCACCCGCGAAATCTGGCGCATGTCGCCATTCCCAAAACCGGCAGCACCTCGCTGCATTATGCGCTGCAACGCGCGCTTGGAATCGATTGGAAATTCGACAGCGGATCGCCTGATCTTTATCATCTGTTCGCGTCCGACGCCCGGCAACTGCTGGGCCGCAAGCGCTGGCCGCAGCTTTATTCGGTTGCGGTGGTGCGCAATCCCTATGATCGCGCGGTGTCGTTGTTCCACGATTTTCGCAACCGCGGCGCCATCCGCGCGCGGTCCTTCGACGCGTTTGTGCGCGAGGATCTGGCTGAGCTGGCGGCCAAAGACGTGCATTTCCTGCCCCAGCGCCGCTTTGTCGAAGGTGATGGCAAGGTGCTGGTCAAGCGTCTGTATGCGTTCGAAGACGGCGTGCAGGCGATCTTTGAGGATATCTGCACCCGGCTTGACCTGGCTGCCCATGAAGCCTCCCACGCCCGAAAATCTGTGCGTCGGGGGTGGCAGGAATACTATGCCCGCCGCGACACCCTTGCGCGTGTGGGCGAGATTTACGCGACCGATTTCGATCTGCTCGGCTATCAGGTGATGACCGAGCCGCCGATGAAGCCCACTGAGGTTCATTCGGCGGGCTGATGCGCCCGGCCAAGGGTTGCCAGCGGGGCTGCGTTCGGACACATTGCGCGCGCCCCATACCGATCCGGAGACTCGTTGCATGACCGAGGGACAAGCCCCGTCCGCCCCGCTGCTATTCCCGCGCGTTCTGCTGAAAATCTCGGGAGAGGCGCTGATGGGCGATCAGGGCTTTGGCCTGCATCCGCCCACTGTGGAACGCATCGCGCGTGAGATTAAAAAGGTCCACGATCTTGGTGTTGAGTTGTGCCTAGTGATCGGCGGCGGCAACATCTTTCGCGGGCTTTCGGGTGCCGCGCAGGGGATGGAACGGACGCAGGCTGATTACATGGGCATGCTGGCCACCGTCATGAACGCGCTGGCGATGCAGAGCGCGCTTGAGACGCTGAAGATCCACACCCGCGTCATCTCCGCCATTCCGATGGACCAGATTTGTGAGCCCTATATCCGCCGCCGCGCCGCGCGGCACCTTGAAAAAGGCCGCGTGATCATCTTTGCCGCGGGCACCGGCAACCCCTATTTCACCACCGACACCGCCGCCACTTTGCGCGCGATGGAGATGGACTGTGACGCGATCATGAAGGGCACCCAGGTCGACGGGGTTTATGACAGCGACCCCAAAACCAACCCCGACGCCAAGCGGTATGAGCGCATCAGCTATGACGAAGTTCTGATCAAGAAGCTCAAGATCATGGATGCCTCGGCGATCGCCCTTGCGCGCGACAACAATCTGCCGCTTGTGGTGTTCTCGCTCCATTCGCCCGGCGGCTTCGCTGAGGTCTTGAGCGGACGCGGAAAATTCACCATTGTCGAGCAGGGCTGAGAGCGCGCGCGCCACGCCGCGAGCGGGAGAAGTAGAATGAGCGAAGACGAGATCGAGATCGACGTTGACGATCTGCAGCGCCGCATGGACGGTGCCTATGCCAACCTGCGCACAGAATTTGCGTCCCTGCGCACGGGGCGGGCCTCGGCCTCTATGCTGGATCCGCTGTCGGTGGAGGCTTACGGATCGATGACCCCGATCAACCAGCTGGGCACCGTCAACGTGCCTGAGCCGCGCATGCTGACCCTGAACATCTGGGACAAGACCATGGTGTCAAAGGTGGAAAAGGCGATCCGTATCTCTGGCCTCGGGATCAACCCGGTGGTGGATGGCACGATCATCCGCCTGCCGATCCCGGAGCTGAACGAGGAAAGGCGCCGCGAACTCGCCAAGGTTGCATCGAAATATGCCGAGGATGCAAAAGTGTCAGTGCGCAACGTGCGGCGCGACGGCATGGACATGATCAAAAAGGCAAAGAATGTGGGGATGTCCGAGGACGATCAGAAAATCTGGTCCGAAGAGGTGCAGACCATGACCGACGCCGCGATCAGGCGCCTCGATGCGGCGCTTGATACCAAGCAAGAAGAAATCATGCAGGTCTGAAGACCGACATGTTTTCATGGCGCCGGGGCGCCTGGGGGAAACGGAAATGTTGAAGCCGTCGACAGCGGGCGCAGGTGAAAACCTTCCCGCGCATGTCGCGATCATCATGGATGGCAACGGCCGCTGGGCGCAGCGCCGCGGCCTGCCGCGCCTTGCTGGCCACCGCAAAGGCGCGGAAATGGTGCGCGAGATCGTCGAGGCGGCGCCCGATGCCGGGGTGTCGTGCCTGACGCTTTACGCGTTTTCGACCGAAAACTGGCGCCGCGCGACCGAAGAGGTCTTGGGGCTGATGAGCCTGTTTCGCGTGTTCATCCGGCGCGAGGGCCGTGAACTGCAACGCCGCAACGTCTGTGTGCGCTTCATCGGCGACCGCGCCGCGCTGGACTGCGATTTGGCCGCGCTGATGACGCATCTTGAGGCGATGACCGAGGCCAACACTGGCCTGCGCCTGACGGTTGCCCTGAACTATGGCGGGCGCGGTGAGATCCTTGCCGCCGTGCGCCGTCTGGCCGCAGATGCCGCGGCGGGGCAGCGCGACCCGGCCACCATCGACGAAGAAACCTTTTCCGCGGCGCTGTGGACCGATGGGCTGCCTGACCCCGATCTGGTGATCCGCACGTCTGGCGAAATGCGGGTGTCAAACTTTCTCACCTGGCAGACTGCCTATTCGGAATTTGCGTTTGTGGATGAATGCTGGCCCGATTTCACGCCCGAAGTGTTCGTGCGCACTCTCGGCATGTATGGCGCGAGGGAGCGCCGCTTTGGCGCCGTGGCCGGGTGAGCGCGCCTGACGCCAAGCCAAACAAGATGGCCGATCTGCGGCTGCGCGCGATCTCTGGCCTTGTGCTGGCCTCGGTCAGTCTGGGCGCGCTTGCGCTTGGTGGCTGGGCGTTCACGGCGCTTCTGGCGCTGGCCGCGGCGGCCATGGCGTGGGAATTGCGGATGATGCGCGTCGGGCGCTTTGATCTGGCCGGCGCGCTGGCGGCGATCGCGGCGGCGGGTGCCTGCATCGTCACCCAGCTGACCCTGATGCGGTATGGCATGGCTTGGATGCTGATCGCGCTGGCGCCGCTTGCGGTGCTGTGGATGCGTGGGCGTGGTGGGCCGGTGACGCTGCTGGGCGCGGGCTATGCCGCCATCGCCTGCGCGGCATTCATCGGGCTGCGCAATGACCCCACCTATGGGTTTGAGGCCGCGTTATGGGTCATCCTGACTGTGATGGCGGCGGATATTGGCGGGTATTTCGGCGGTCGTCTGGTGGGGGGCGCAAAGCTGTGGCCAGCGGTCAGCCCGGGCAAGACCTGGTCGGGGCTGATCGCGGGCGTGCTGCTGGCCGCGGTGGTGGGCATCGTGTTTGCCGCAGTCACCACCGGCACGCTGGCGCATGAGGTCGCGATTGTCTCCGCGGTGATCGCGGTGGTCAGCGTTGGCGGCGATCTGGGCGAAAGCGCGCTGAAGCGGATGTGCGGGGTCAAGGACAGCTCCCGCCTCATCCCCGGCCATGGCGGCGTGCTGGACCGGATGGATGGGATGCTGGCGGCCGCGCTGGCAGCATCCTTGCTGACCTTTGCGCGCGGCCAGTCGATTTTCATCTGGTGAGCGGGAACAGAGCATGACCGCGCGGCGGGTGACGATATTGGGCGCGACAGGGTCGATCGGGCAAAGCACGCTTGACGTGCTGCGCTGGGCTGGTGGGCGTGACGTGGCGCAGATCGTCGCCGTCACCGGCCATTCCAACATCGACGCGCTGGCCGCCTGCGCCCGTGAATTTGGCGCCCAAATCGCCGTGACCGCGGACCCGGCGCGATACCATGATCTGAAAGCCGCGCTGGCTGGCAGCGGCATCGAAGCCGCAGCAGGTCCCGATGCGGTGGCTGAGGCCGCGACCCGCCCCACCGACTGGTGCATGGCAGCCATTGTCGGCGCTGCGGGGCTGGCACCCACGCTCGCCGCCGCGGCCCAAGGCGCGACGGTGGCGCTGGCGAACAAGGAATGCCTGGTGGCCGCGGGCGATCTGTTCACCGCCGCCTGCGCCGCGGGGGGCGCGAAATTGCTGCCCGTGGACAGCGAGCATAACGCGATTTTTCAGGTGCTGGACCGCGCGGCCCCATCCGCGTTGGAACGCATTATCCTGACCGCGTCGGGCGGCCCGTTCCGCGACTGGGATCTGGCGCGCATGGCCCGCGCGACGGTGGCCGAGGCGGTGGCCCATCCAAATTGGGACATGGGGGCGAAAATCTCAATCGACAGCGCTTCCATGTTCAACAAAGCCCTTGAGATGATCGAGGCAAAGCACCTGTTCAATCTGCGCCCCGACCAGGTCGAGGTCATCGTGCACCCCCAGTCGATCATCCATTCCATGGTCGGGTATGTGGATGGCTCGGTGCTTGCGCAGCTTGGGGCGCCGGACATGCGCCACGCCATCGGCTATGCGTTCCACCACCCGCATCGCGCGCCGATGCCGGTGGAACGGCTTGATTTCGCGCGGCTTGCGCGGCTTGATTTCCGCGCACCTGATGAGGTCCGCTTTCCGGCGCTGCGTCTGGCACGCGAAGCGATGGCTGCGGGCGGGCTGGCGGGCGCGGTGCTGAACGGCGCGAAAGAAGCCGCGCTTGAGGCGTTCATCGCCGGACGCATCGGCTTTCTGCAAATGGCGGATGTGGTTGACGAAGTGTTGTCTGCCCTTGCACCGCATGGCCCCGCCGCCACATTGATGGATGTGACCGAGGCCGACGCCGCGGCCCGCCGCGCGGCGATCTCAGGCGTGCGTGCCCGCGCGGCCTGAAACCGCCGTGCCCAAACGCGCTGAGCCTAAAATAGCCCAGCCTGAAATAGCCCAGCCTGAAATAGACAGAACACGAAGGACGACGCTTGATGGAACTTCTCAACGCGATCCCGGTGATCGGGCCGATCCTTGGCTCTGTGCTGCCGTTTCTGCTGGTGCTTGGCGTCGTCGTGTTCGTGCATGAATACGGCCATTACATCGTCGGGCGCTGGTGCGGGATCCATGCGGAGACGTTCTCGATCGGCTTTGGCAAGGAACTGTTCGCTTGGGTCGACAAGCGCGGCACCCGCTGGCGGCTCGCGGCGCTGCCGCTGGGGGGCTATGTCAAATTCCTTGGGGATGCGGATGCGTCGTCCTCGGGCGTTGACGAAGACAAGATGGCGCATCTGAGCGCGGCGCAGCGGGTTCATTCGTTTCCGGGCGCGGCGCTGTGGCGGCGTGCGGCGACGGTCTCGGCCGGGCCGGCGGCCAATTTCCTGCTGTCGATCATGATCTTCGGCGCCTCGGCGCTGTGGTTTGGCCTGCCGGACGAACGCCCGATTGTCGGCGAAGTGACTGAGCAGGGCACCGGGTTCACCGACCTGCGTCCGGGCGATCTGGTGCTGGCTGTCGATGGCACGCCGGTCGCTGATTTCAGCGCCTTTGTTGAGGCCGCGACACTCGGCGGTGTGCCCAGCCACATCCTGACCGTGGACCGGGGCGGAGAGACGATCAGCGTCGAAAGCGCGCCGCTGATCCCCCCCGTTGCCACCTATGTGATGAAAGGCGCGCCCGCCGATGTCGCGGGCATGCAGCCCGGCGATCTGATGATCGCGGTGAACGGCGCGCCGGTCACGTCGTTCTCAGACGTGCAGACGGCGATCAAGGCGGCGGGCGAGGCATCGGTGGAGGTCACCGTGCGCCGCGCCGAGCAGGACGTTGCGCTGATGATCACGCCAAAGATCAATCCGATTCCTCAGCCTGACGGGTCGGTGGAAATGCGGCCGTTGATCGGCGTGTCTGGATCGCCGCTGGTGCGCGCCGCGCTTTATACGCCGAACCCGCTTGAAGCGATCGGTTTTGGCGCTGCGCGGACCTGGGGCGTGGTGGCGAACACGTTCAGCTATCTCGACAAAATCATTGGCGGTGAGGCCGACGCCTCGGGCCTTGGCGGGCCGGTGAAAATTGCGTCAATGTCCGGCGAGGCGGCGGAAAACGGCATTGGCGCGCTGATCGGCATGATTGCGCTGATCTCCACGTCGATCGGGCTGATCAACCTCTTTCCGATTCCGGTCCTCGACGGCGGGCATCTGGTCTTCTATGCAATAGAAGCCGTGCGTGGTAAGCCGCTCTCAAGCCGAGTGGCGGAAGCCGCGACGGGCGTTGGACTGGCCATGGTGATTGCGTTGATGGTGTTCGTCACCTGGAACGACATCTCAGGGCTTTGACGCGCCGGGCAGATAGAAACGTTTGCAATAAAGTCGGTTGCCCCTGAATTGGCGACCGGGATCTTTCGGAGGATACCGATGACGGGCAGTCAGGATCGCGGCGCGCCGCTTTTGCGTGGGGCCGTGTCGCCCGCAGCCGACGGTCGCGCCGGTCTGGTGGGCCGCGCATCACGGCTGGTCATGGCGCTGGCGCTGAGCGCGGCGCTGGGCGGCGCATTGGCGCCCGCGCCCGCAGCCGCGCAGGACGAACCGATCGTCGCGCGGGTGGACCGGATCCTGGTCGAAGGTGCGCGCCGCGTCGATGCGGACACCGTCAAGGCCTACATGACCGTGCAGGAAGGTGGCCCCGCCACCCCCGCGCAGATCAATGAAAGCCTGCGCCGCCTGTTCGAAACCGGCTTGTTTGAGGATGTCTCGATCTCGCCTCTTGCCGACGGGCTGCTGGTGCAGGTGGTCGAGGCCGCCTACATCAACCGCGTGGTCTTTGAGGGCAATGATGCCATCGACAGCGAGGAATTGCTGGGCATCGTCCAGTCCGCGCCGCGCAATGCGTTTTCCCGTGCGGCTGCCGACAAGGACGCGCAGGCGATCCTTGATCTGTACCGGCGCACTGGCCGCTATGGCGCGAGCGTTGAGCCGCAGGTCATCCGGCGTGAAAACAACCGTGTCGATGTGGTGTTCGAAATCCAAGAAGGCGGGCGCACTGGCGTGCGCGACATCAGCTTTGTCGGCAACAACCGGTTTTCAGACCGCAGCCTGCGCAGTGTGATCAACACGCGGGAATCGGGCCTTCTGGGGTGGCTTTTCACCTCTGACACCTATGATCCCGACAAGTTGGAATTTGATAAGGAACTGCTGCGCCGATATTACCTTGAAAACGGCCATGCCGATTTTCTGGTGCTGTCTGCGACGGCGGAACTGACCCCTGACCGCGAAGATTTCGTCATCAGCTTCACGGTGGATGAAGGCGAGCGCTACACTTTTGGGGCGCTGAGCGTGGACACCCCGCTTACCGATCTTGATCTTGATGTGCTGCAGGCGCAGATGCAGATGCAGCCCGGCGACGAATACGACGCCGGTCTTGTCGACAAGACGATCGAAAAGCTGGTTTTTGAGGCGGGCCGCGCCGGTTACGCCTTCATCGACGTGCGCCCCGAGGCGCGCAAAAACGTTGAAGAAAAGACCGTTGATCTGCTGTTCCGCATGGCCGAAGGGCCGCGCGTTTACGTGGAACGCATTGACATCGAAGGAAACTCCCGCACCCAGGACCGCGTGCTGCGCCGCCAGTTCACCATTGCTGAAGGCGACGCCTATGACGTGAACGCGGTGCAGGCCGCGCGCGGGCGCCTGCGCAACCTCGGCTTCTTCAGCGATGTGGCCCTGTCCACCGAACGCGGCTCTGCCGACGACCGCGCGGTGGTGAAGGTGAAGGTTGAGGAACAGCTGACCGGCTCGATCAGCTTCGGTGTCGGGTATTCGTCCTCGGACGGCCCGATCGGCGATATCACAATCTCGGAGCGTAACTTCCTCGGTCGTGGGCAATTTGTGTCGGCGCGGGTGAACATTTCTGGGGATGAGCAGGCGCTCAGCTTCGGTTTTCAGGAACCCGCTCTGCTCGACCGTGATCTGGCCGCCGGATTTGCGATCGACTACACCAAGATCGACCGCACCGACGAAGCATCGTTCCAGGAAACCAACATTGGCATCCGGCCCTATGTTGAATTCCCGCTGTCGGAAAAGCAGCGGCTGCGCGCGCGCTATCGGCTGTCCTCAGACGAAATCCGCGATGTGGCCTTTCATGCCTCGCCAGCGATCCTTGCGGATGAGGGGAACCTGATCACCTCAGCCGTTGGCGCGACCTGGACCTATGACGAACGCAACGACCCGGTGGAGCCGACGGAGGGCTACCTGTTCACCGTGAACCAGGATGTGGCCGGGCTGGGGGGCGACGCGCTTTATTCTCGCACCGTCGCCAAGGCCAAGGGCTGGACCAGCTTTTACGATGATGAGGTGGTCGCGAGCCTTGAGCTGGAGGCAGGCGGCATCATCGGCTTCGGCGATGATCTGCGCATCACCGACCGGTTCTTCCTTGGGGGCGACCGCTTCCGCGGCTTTGACAGTGGCGGCATCGGCCCGCGCGACGTGTCGACCTATTCCGACGGCACCACCGTGATCGGGCGCGACGACTCGTTGGGGGGCAAGTATTTTGCCGTCATGCGCACCAACGTGACCTTCCCCTTGGGCCTGCCTGAAGAACTGGGGATCTATGGCGGTCTGTTTGCCGATGCGGGCACGGTCTGGGGGCTCGACAGCACCAGCTTCACCGATCCCAACACTGTCGGCGGCACGGCGACCATTGATGACGGGATCCATCTGCGCGCCTCGGTCGGCGCGTCGCTGTTTATTGATAGCCCGTTCGGACCGCTCCGGTTCAACTTTGCCTATCCGGTGGTGTCGGAGGATTACGACAGCAAGGAATACTTCCGCTTCACCGCCGGCACGCGGTTCTGATCGCTTGGCGCATGTGGGGCTGACCCGAAGAACACTGCTGCACATGGCGGGCGCGGCGGGGGCCATGGCCCTCGCCGCGCCTTTGCATGCCGCCGAGGCGCCCCCATCAATCCTGGTGGTGGACCGGGCAAAGGTTCTGGACGGCACCGATGCCGCCGGGCTGCTGATCGCCACCGAAACCGCGCTGCGCGAGGCGGTGCAGGCGCGGCTGGAGCGGGTGAAATCAGAGCTGGAGGCCGAGGAGCGCACCTTGACAGAGGCCCGCGCGAACATGCCAGCCGAAGAATTCGCCCGCCGCAGCGGTGCCTTTGACCGCTGGGTGCGCGCGGAGCGGCGCGAGGCGCAGGAACGTGGCGCCCGGTTGCTGCAGTTCTTGGAAGAATCGCGCGGGGCGCTGCTTGTGCGCCTGCCGCAGGTGCTCGAAGAACTGCGCATCGCGCGCGGGGCTGCTCTGATCATCGACGCCGCGGCCGCCGCGGCCTACGATGCCGATCTGGACGCGACCGCCGACGCGGTGGCGCTGTTCAACGAACGGGTTGGCGACATTTCGTTCGAAGCGCCGCCATTTCTTCTGGAACGGTGACCGCTGCGTGGCCACGCGGCGGGAAAATGCCCATCACCGCTTGACCTGCGCGGCTGGCCCCTGCATCACCTGATAAGCTGCCGACAAGGGATTTTCATGATGACCGACCAGACTGCCGGAGGGAGCGACGCTGCTGAGGACGCAGTGGGGCGCGCGGACATCGCACGGATCATGAACATGATCCCACATCGGTATCCGTTTCTTTTTGTGGATTCGGTCGAAGACATCCGCCGCAACAAAAGCGCGGTGGGTATCAAGAACGTCACCATCAACGAACCGTTCTTCCAGGGCCATTTCCCGGGCGCGCCGATCATGCCCGGCGTGCTGATTGTCGAAGCGCTGGCCCAGACCGCCGCAGTGCTGGTGGTCGACACGCTGAACAAGGAAGGCGAAGATCTGCTGGTCTATTTCATGACCGTGGACAAATGCCGCTTTCGCATCCGCGTGGTGCCCGGCGACCGGTTGGAGCTGCATGTCCGCGTGATCCGTGGGCGCGGCCGCGTCTGGAAATTCTGGGGCGAGGGACGCGTGAACGGCCAAGTGGCCGCGGAATGCGAATTCTCCGCCATGATCGTGTCGCCCGACGACCGCGTGCGCCAGCCCGCCGCCCGCGGCTGAGAAATCCGAGGCCCCAATGACCATCGATCCCACCGCGACGATCCATCCGTCCTCGATCGTTGAGACCGGCGCGCGCATCGGCGCAGGCGTCCATATTGGCCCGTTCTGCACCGTGTCAGCAGGCGCTGTGCTGTCCGATGGTGTTGATCTGAAATCCCATATCGTCGTGGCAGGCGATACCTTTGTCGGCGCGCGCACCCGCATCTGGCCCTTTGCCAGCATCGGGCACCAGCCACAGGACCTGAAATACGCAGGCGAACCCACCCGCCTTGAAATCGGCACCGATTGCATGATCCGCGAAGGCGTGACCATGAACCCCGGCACCGTGCAGGGCGGCGGGCTGACCCGGGTGGGCAATGGCTGTCTGTTCATGGTGTCGTCCCATGTCGGGCATGACTGCATGATCGGCAACGCTGTGGTCGTGGCCAACAATGTGGCGTTGGCCGGGCATGTGCAGGTCGGCGATCAGGTGATCATCGGCGGCAACGCGGCGGTGCACCAATTCTGCCGCATCGGCCGCGGTGCCATGATCGGCGGGCTGACCGGGGTTGAACGCGACGTGATCCCTTATGGGTCGGTCGTCGGGGACCGCGCGCATCTGGCGGGGCTGAACCTTGTTGGCCTCAAACGCCGCAAGTCGCCGCGCGATGATATCCACGCACTGCGCGCCGCGTGGAAGCAAATCTTTGATGGCCCCGGCACGCTGGTTGAAAACGCGCGTGCGGCGCTGGCCGCCCATGAAGGCTCCGCGCTGGTGGCTGAGGTGGTCGGGTTCATTCTGTCCGATAGCGCCCGGTCCTTCGTGACCCCAAAGCGCGAGGGCTGAGCCTTGGCGGAGGGTGAAGCCCGGGGTGGCGCCCTTGGCGTCATCGCCGGGACCGGGGCGTTGCCGCGCGTGATTGCTGAGGATTGCGCCGCCCGCGGCGCGCCGGTGTTCATCATCCGCTTCGAAGGCATCGACGCCCCCTGGGCCGACGCCTTTGCCCATGCCGACATCCCTTATGAAAAACCCGGCCGCCTGTTCAAGGCGCTGCGCGGCGCGGGCTGCGACCGCATCTGCTTTGCCGGGGCGATGACGCGGCCAAAGCTCAACCCCCTCAAGTTCGACGCAAAGGCGCTGTCACTGGCCCCGCGCGCGCTGATGCTGCTGACCCGCGGCGATGATGAAATGCTGCGCGGCTTTGGCGCGATGCTGGAGGTCGAGGGCCTGAC
Source organism: Paracoccaceae bacterium (assembly GCA_047610385.1). Taxonomy (GTDB): domain Bacteria; phylum Pseudomonadota; class Alphaproteobacteria; order Rhodobacterales; family Rhodobacteraceae; genus JBOCEF01. Next base: position 61,550 of record JBLGAC010000015.1, read on the forward strand.
CATGGTCGGCGCGCATGAGTTGATGAAGACCCTTCTGGCACCAGACGGCGTGATCGGCGCGCTTGTCCCCACCGACACCGACCGCAGTGACGCAGAAAGGGCGGCCAAGATTGTCGCCGCGCTTGGCGCCGTGGATGTGGGGCAGGGCGCGGTGGTGGCCGGGGGTATTTGCCTCGGGGTTGAAGCGATTGCCGGAACCGATGCGCTGTTGGCGCAGGTCGCTGGCGTGCCCGCACATCTGCGCCCTGAGGGCCGCGCGGGCGTGCTGTTCAAGGGCCCCAAGCCCGGTCAGGACCGGCGCATGGACCTGCCCGCCATCGGCCCCGCCACCTTGCGCGCGGCGGCCGCGGCGGGGCTTTCGGGCGTCTGTGTCGCCAAAGGTGGGGTTTTGCTGCTGGGGCGCACTGAAACGGCGGCGGAGGCGGACCGCCTCGGCCTTGCGCTATGGTCGGTGGGGGCATGACCGCGCCGCTGCGTGTTGTGATGGTGTCGGGGGAACCGTCGGGCGATCGTCTCGGCGCGCCGTTGATCCGGGCGCTGCGCGCGCAGGCCAGGCGCGATGTCGACGTGTCCGGCGTTGGCGGAGAACTGATGCAGGCCGAAGGTCTGGTCCCCCTATTTGACGCCGATGAACTGGCGATCATGGGCATTGCTGAGGTTTTGCCAAAGGTGTTTTCCCTGCTGGCGCGCATCCGCCAGACCGCCGATCATGTGGCGACCGTGCGGCCCGATGCGCTGATCACCATCGACAGCCCGTCCTTTGGGCTGCGGGTGGCGCGCAAGGCGCGTAAGGCGCGGCCCGATCTGCGCACGATCCATTATGTGGCGCCGTCGGTGTGGGCGTGGCGGCCGGGGCGCGCCGCGCATATGGCGCGCTATGTCGACCATGTGCTGGCACTGTTGCCCTTTGAGCCGCCCTATATGACCGCCGCGGGCATGACCTGCGATTTCGTCGGCCATCCGGTGGTCGAACATACACGCCCGGGGTCAGTGGCGGTGCAGGCGCTGCGCGCGCGGCTGGGCATCGGGGATCGCCCCATGCTGGTGGTGCTGCCCGGCAGCCGGGGGGGAGAGGTGTCGCGTCTTGCCGCCCCGTTTGGCGAGACGCTGGGCCACCTGCGCGCCCGCGTGCCCGATCTGGCCGTCGTGGTGCCCGCAGCGCGCAACGTCGCCGCGGCGGTGGCAGCATCGGTGCGTGATTGGCCGGGAGAGGTCCATGTGCTCGACCCCCGCGGCATGACACCGGACGCGGCTGAGGCGCAGAAATTCACCGCGTTTGCGGCGGCGGACGCGGCGCTGGCGGCCTCAGGCACCGTGGCGTTGGAACTGGCGGCGATGGGGGCGGCGCAGGTCACTGCGTACCGCGTTAACGCGCTGACCGCGATGATCGTGAAACGGCTGGTGCTGGTGGAGCACGTCAACCTGGTGAACATTCTGCTGGGCGCGCGGATCGTGCCGGAATTTGTGCAAGACGCGCTGGACCCGGCGGCGGTGGCCGATGCGTTGGCGGTGCTGCTGCGCGATCAGGACGCCCGCGCCGCGCAGGAACATGCCGCAGATCAGGCGTTGGAAATGCTTGGCCGCGGCGCAGAGGCACCGAGCGCGCGCGCCGCTGCATCAGTACTGCGCGCGATCGGCTGAGGACGCGCGCGCGGCCCATCGCGGCCCCTTCAGGTCCGCATCTGACCCACCCTCGCGCCCCATTTTTTTCCTCACCAGCCGATGTAATCTTGGAATTCGCCGAGGACGATTTCCCACCAATCGACGACATCGGCGAAATTCGCCTCAGACACGCCGCCGTCGAGGGTGACGTCCATCTGCAGCATCGGATCGCCTTCGTCGTCGATATACGCCTTGCCAAAGCGGTGCGTCTTGTTCCATTCGTTCATTTTGGCGGCGGTGGACGCGTCGGCCAGATCGAACCCGGCCTGGAACTGGACCGCAGTGCAATCGGCACCGTCGGTGCAGCCATAGAAAAACACCGAAAAATTCGCGCCAGAGGCCGCTGATCGGATCATCGGATCGCCGGCGCCGTCGGTGTCCATCTTGGCGCGATAGCCGAGCTCGGTCAGTTTTTGGGCGATGCGCGCGGCGTTGGTGGCGTCGATCATGTCTGCGGCGGCGGCTGCGGACAGGGGCATCGTCAGCGCGACAAGAACGGGCAGGGCGGCGAAGCGCATGATCAGGGTTCCTGTTTGCAATTGGTCAGGGGACCAGCGTGGCAAGTCAGGCCGCACTGCGCAAAGAAAAAGGCCCGCGACGATGTCGCGGGCCTTTGGGGGTCAAACCTGCCGCTGATCAGCGGGTTTCGACCTCAGTGTAGTCGCGGTTGGTGGCGCCGGAGTAAAGCTGGCGCGGGCGGCCGATCTTGGAGCTTTCCTCGATCATTTCCTTCCACTGCGCGATCCAGCCCACGGTGCGGGACATGGCGAACAGGGCGGTGAACATCGATGTCGGGAAGCCCATCGCTTCGAGGATGATGCCCGAGTAGAAATCGACGTTGGGATAGAGCTTCTTTTCGACGAAATAGGGATCTTCAAGCGCAATGCGCTCCAGCTCCTTGGCGACTTCGAGGGTGGGGTTGTTGGTGATCCCCATCAGCGCAAGCACTTCGTCAGCCGATTCCTTCATCACTTTGGCGCGCGGGTCGAAGTTTTTGTAGACCCGGTGGCCAAAGCCCATCAGGCGGAACGGATCGTTCTTGTCCTTGGCGCGGGCGACGAATTCAGGGATCCGGTCGACGGTCCCGATTTCGCGCAGCATCTGCAGGCAGGCCTCATTGGCACCGCCATGGGCAGGGCCCCACAGGCACGCGACACCGGCCGCGATGCACGCGAACGGGTTGGCACCCGAAGACCCGGCCAGACGCACCGTGGATGTCGACGCGTTCTGTTCGTGGTCGGCATGCAGCGTGAAGATCCGGTCCATGGCTTTCGCGAGGATCGGGTCCACATGGTATTCTTCGGCCGGGGTGGCAAAGCACATGTGCAGGAAGTTCGACGCATAATCGAGATCGTTGCGCGGGTAGATGAACGGCTGGCCGATCGAATATTTAAACGCCCAGGCCACGATGGTCGGCAGCTTGGCAATCAGGCGGATGGTTGCCACCTCGCGCTGCCACGCATCGGTGATGTCGGTGCTGTCATGGTAGAAGGCAGACATGGCACCGACCACGCCGCAGACCACGGCCATCGGGTGCGCATCGCGGCGGAAACCGCGGTAAAAGTTCTGCATCTGTTCATGCAGCATGGTGTGGCGTGTGACGCGCGTTTCAAAATCTTCGAGCTGCGCCGCGGTCGGCAATTCGCCATAAAGCAGCAGGTAGCACACTTCGAGGTAATGTGATTTTTCGGCCAGCTGGTCGATGGGATAGCCGCGATACAGCAGCTCTCCCTTGTCGCCATCGATGAAGGTGATCCGGGATTCGCACGACCCGGTGGACGTGAAACCGGGATCGAAGGTGAACACGCCCATCTCGGCGTAAAGCTTGCTGATGTCGATGACATCGGGGCCCAGAGATCCGCTGTAAACCGGAAGATCCATCGAGGCGTCGCCCAACGTCAGTTTCGCCATTTTTGTGGTCTCGGGCATCGGGTTCACTCCTCCTCAGAGGCGCTGCAAGCGCGCCAGGATGTGCGCAGACACCGGGTTTGACCGGGCCTCCGAAAGAAAGCGGCGCTGGATGAGCGCCGCTTGAAATTCTTTGGCGCGGGGCAATCCCGCACCTGTGTTCCGCCGCGGCGCATCGCGCCCCCCAGCATCTGCAGGTGGCGCGCGCCACCTTAGGCCACCGGCCCTCCCTGCCGCGTTGGATCGGTGCGGGGGGGGCATTGCCCGAAGAAGGCTGGGAAGGGGGGGCGGCGCGCGGCGGTCGGGGGCAGCGCCTTAGGCGCGCTGGCACCCGCGTTCCGCTGCGGCGCGGGTCACGCCGCGGGGGCGGCGGCCACCTCCAACCTTGCCATGGAAATGTCGCGGCCAAGGGTGACCAGCACGTCGAATACGCCGGGAGAAACGGCGCGGCCGGTAAGCGCGGCGCGCAATGGCTGCGCGGCTTTGCCGAGCTTCAGCCCCTCAGTCTCGGCGTATTCCCGCACCAGCCCCTCCAGTGTTTCTGCATCCCATGAGCTAGCATCCCGCAGGTGCGAAGTCAACTTTCCGAGCATCTCACGCGTGTCATCGGTCAGCAGTTTGGCGGCCTTCGCGTCGAAGACCAGAGGTCCGTCGCAAAGAATATAATATGCCAAATCAATAAGTTCTATAAGTGTCTTCGCGCGGTCTCTTAGGCCTGGCATCGCGTTTCGCAACATCGCGGCGCGGTCTGCGGGAATGGCCTCATCGTGCTGCGATGCAAACAGGCCTGCAACCGCATCGCTCAGGCGCACAGGGTCGGCCACCCGCATGTGCTGGCCATTCAGATGCGCGAGCTTGTCAAAATCAAACCGCGCGGCGCCCTTGTTGATGCCGCTCAGGTCGAACCATTCGGTGGCCTGCGCGTCGGTAAAGAATTCATCGTCGCCATGGGACCAGCCTAGCCGCGCAAGATAGTTGCGCAGCGCTTCAGGCAGATAGCCCATGTCTTGATACGCCTCCACCCCCAGCGCGCCGTGGCGCTTGGACAGTTTGGCACCGTCAGCGCCGTGGATCAGCGGAATGTGCGCGAACACCGGCACATCCCAGCCCAGACCGCGATAAATCAGCGTCTGGCGCGCGGCGTTGGTCAGGTGATCGTCGCCGCGGATCACATGGGTGACGCCCATGTCATGGTCGTCGCAGACCACCGCCAGCATGTAGGTCGGGCTGCCGTCTGAGCGCAGCAGAATCAGGTCGTCCATCTGCTTGGCCGCCCAAGTGACCGACCCCTGCACCGCATCCTGGACGCCAACATCACCGTCGCGCGGGGCCTTCAGGCGCACCACAAAGGGCTGGTCCGCCGGGCCGTCCTGGGTGTCGCGCCAGGGGCTGGGGAACATGGGCGGGCGGCCGTCGGCCTTGGCGGCCTCACGGAACGCGTCGATGTCTTCCTTGGAGGACCAGCATTTATACGCAGACCCGTTGGCCAGCATCTGCGCGGCGCAGGCCTGATGCATGGGATGGCGCGCATACTGGCTGACCACGTCGCCGTCCCAATCAAGGCCAAGCCATTTCAGGCCGCTCAAAATGGCCTCGGTCGCCTCGGGCGTGTGGCGCTGGCGGTCGGTGTCTTCGATGCGCAGCAGGAACTTGCCGCCGCGCCCACGGGCATACAGCCAGTTGAACAACGCCGTGCGGGCGCCGCCAATGTGCAGGAACCCGGTCGGAGACGGCGCAAAGCGCGTAACAACAGGGACGTTCTGGGGGGCGGCGGCGTTCATGGCTGTCATATGTCCGTTTATCGTCTATTGTGCGCCGGAGTTATGGCAACCCGGCGGCGGGAGAACAAGCGCGTTGCGCGGGACATATGGACCGGATCATGCGGGCGACAGCCCAAAGGGCACCCCGCCCCCCGCGCATGGTGGTGCGCGGATAAGGCGTATGGCCGACCGCATCGCGGCGGCCGCGCCTGCGCGAAGACGCCTGATCCTGTGGGCGCCGGTGTGCTTTGGCTTTGGCATCTGGGCCTTTTTTCACGCAAGCACCGAACCCTCCGGCTGGTCAGTTGCGATTGCGCTGGCGCTGGCGGTGGCGGCCTGGCCGCTGATTTTTCGCGGGCCGCGCGCGCTTGGCTTTGCGCTGATGGCATTCGCGCTGGCGTGCGCTGGGTTTGCAGCCGCCTCAATGCGCGCGCAGATGGTTGCCGCACCGGTGCTGCCCCAATCGATGGATGCGACGGTCGAGGGCCGGGTTGTGGTGCTGTCGCGGTCGCGCGGCGACCAGTTGCGGGCCGAACTGGGCGATGTGGTGATCTATGGCCTGGCGCGCGGGGCGACCCCTCAGCGGGTGCGCGTCACGTTGCTGGAGGGCGATTTTGCGCGTCCGGTGCGCGTTGGTGAACGCATCGTGCTTTACGCCCGCCTGTCGCCCCCCGGCGCGCCGGTCGAACCTGGCGGCTTTGATTTTCGCCGCCATGCGTGGTTCGACCAGCTTGGTGCCGTCGGCTATGCCCGCGGCCCGGTGATGATGACGGGGCGCGGCGCGCCCGGTGGGATCGCTGCGTTGATCGCCCAAGGTGCCGCAAAGCTGCGCGACCGGCTCGCCCACGGGATTATGGAGGCGCTGCCCGGTGAGCGGGGCGCCTTTGCCGCCGCGATCATGGTCGGATCGCGCGAAGGCGTCGGGCAGGAGGCGTTGCAGGCCCTGCGCGATTCGAATTTGGCGCATCTGCTGGCGATCTCCGGCCTGCATATGGGGCTGCTGGCGGCGATTGTGTTCGCGGCGGTGCGCACGCTGCTGGCACTGGTGCCGCGCGCTGCATTGCGGATGCCATCGAAAAAGGTTGCGGCGGGGGCCGCGCTGGCCGCTGCGACCGCGTATCTGGTGCTGTCGGGGGCCTCAGTCGCGACCCAGCGCGCCTATGTGATGGCCGCCGTGGCGCTGATTGCGATCATGATTGACCGGCCCGCCATCAGCCTGCGGGCGCTGGCCGCCGCGGCGCTGGCAATTTTGATCCTGCGGCCGGAAAACCTGCTGGATGCCGGGTTCCAGATGTCGTTCGCCGCGACCACCGCGCTGGTGGCGGCGTGGGAATCGGGCGCGGGCCGCCGTGCGCGCCATGCCGGAGAAGGGCGCGGGGCCAGGTTGCGGATCCTGCGTTGGGCGCTGGCGCTGTTGTTCACATCTTTGGTGGCGGGGCTGGCGACGGCACCGTTCGGGGCGATGCATTTCAACCGCATCTCACAATTCGGGCTGCTTGCGAACCTTGGGGCAGTGCCGATCATGGGGTTTGTGACCATGCCCGCGGGGGCGGCGGCGGCGGCGCTGACGCCGCTGGGCCTGCACGAGCCGGCGCTTTGGGTGATGGGCCAATCGATCGGCGCAATTCTGGCGATTGCCCGCTGGGCCGCTGACATCCCCGGCGCGGTGCGCGGCGTCGCCGACCCGCAGCCCTTTGTGCCGGCGTTGATCGTGCTGGGCGGGCTGTTCGTGTGCCTTGGCGCCACGCGGTTTCGGCTGGTGGGGCTGGCGCCGCTTGCGCTCGGGCTTGCGCTGTGGGCGGGGGGGCCGCCGCGCCCGGTGCTGCTGATCGCGCCGGGGGCTGAGGCGCTCGGGCTTATCGGGCCTGAGGGGCGCGCCGTCGATCACGCGCGCGGCGCACGCTATGCGGTGCAGAACTGGCTGGCATCAGACGGCGATGGGGCGACGCAGGAACAGGCCGCCGCCCGGCCCGGCCTGCTGCGCCAAGGCCGCCGGACTGAGGGCGAGATCGGCGGCGGCTGGCGCGTGGTGCGGGTGACCGGGCGCGCGTCGCCCGATCAGCTGGCCAAGGACTGCGTTGACAAGGTGCTGCTGATCGCGCCGGGCGCCCCGCGCGGGCCTGACGGGCCGTGCCTGTATCTGGGGCCAGACCGGTTGGGCGATCTGGGTGCCATGTCCGTCGCCGTCGATGGCCAAGGCCTGCGCATCCGCAGCGCGATGCTTGAGACCGCGGGCCGCATATGGTCCGCCCCGGCACCCAAGGGCACCGAGGCAGATCCGCTGGTCACCTTCGACTGAAATCAGCCCAAGGCTTCTTTCAACGCTTCAAGTTCAAGCCATTCTTCTTCTGCCCGCTCCAACATGCGCTGGCGATGGGTCAGCCCTTCGGTCGCCTTGCGGAATTTCAGCGGATCGCGGTCGAACAGCACCGGATTGGCAAGGAAATCTTCAAGCTTGGCGATCTCCGTGTTGAATTTTTCCATTTCGGTGGGAAGCTGATCGAGCCGCCGTTGCTGGTTCTGGGTCAGCTTTTTGGCAGGCGCGGGTTTGGGCGCAGGCACCGCGGCGGCGCGTTTTTTGCCCCCCGCGCGGCGCAGCACCGGTTTGCCCGGCAGATCGCCGGTCAGCGCGGCGCCCAGCTTTTGCTGGTGCTTATAATCGCTCCAGCCGCCCGCATAGGCAGTGGCGTTGCCGTCACCTTCCATGGCGATGGTGGTGGTGGCGGTGCGGTCCAGAAAATCGCGGTCATGGCTGACCAGCAGCACGGTGCCGTCAAAATCGCTGACCAGTTCCTGCAACAGATCCAGCGTTTCGACATCAAGGTCATTGGTCGGCTCATCAAGGATCAGCAGGTTCGATTCGCGCGCCATGATCCGCGCCAGCAGCAGGCGCGCACGCTCGCCGCCCGACAGGGACCGGACCGGGCCGCGGGCCTGATTTTCGTCGAACAGAAAGTCCTTCAGATACCCGACCACATGCTTGGGGGTGCCGCGCACCAACACCTGATCAGAATTGCCGGACACGCCCAATTTGGGATCCCCGGTCAGCGATTCCCAAAGCGTGGCGTTGTCGTCCAGCTCCATCCTCGCCTGATCGAACACTGCCGGAACAAGGTTTGATCCCAGACGGATCGTCCCGCCATCGGGGGCCAGTTCGCCGATCAGCATCTTCAGCAGCGTGGTCTTGCCGACGCCGTTGGGGCCGACAAAGGCAATCCGTTCCCCGCGCATCACCTTGATCGAGAAATCGCGGATGATGACGCGGTCGCCAAAGGATTTGGCGATCTCCTTGGCCTCAACCACCAGACGCCCCGATTTCGGGCCGCCCTCCAGCGCCATGGCAGCGGTGCCCTGACGGCGGACCTGGCCAGATTTTTCGTCGCGCAGTTCGCCCAAGCGCCGCACGCGGCCCATGTTGCGCTTCCTGCGCGCAGAAATGCCTTCGACCGCCCAACGCGATTCGGCCTTGATCAGGCGGTCCAGCTTATGGCGCTGCGCGTCCTCTTCCTCCCAGACCTTGTCGCGCCATTCCTCAAACCCGTCAAATCCGCGCTCAATGCGGCGGGCCTCGCCGCGGTCGATCCACAGCGATTGGCGTGTCAGGCGGCGCAGGAACGCGCGGTCATGGGAAATCAGCACAAAGGCGGCGCGGGTCTGGGACAGCCAGTCCTCAGCCCAGGCGATGGCTTCGATGTCCAGATGGTTGGTCGGCTCATCCAGCAGCAGCAGGTCGGGTTCTTCGGCCACGACCCGCGCCAATGCGGCGCGCCGACGCTCTCCGCCAGAGGCAGAGGCAGGATCAGCGCCGCCGAGCACCGCCAGCCCGTCCATGGCCATTTCGGCCTTCCACAGGTCCTCAGGCTCCAACGATGCGGACACGAAATCGCCGAGCGTGGCATATCCCGACAGGTCGGGATCCTGGCTCAGCCGCGATATCCGCGCGCCGGGCTGCACGAAGCGGTCGCCGCTATCGGTCTCAACCTCGCCCGCCATGACCTTGAGCAATGTGGACTTGCCCGAGCCATTGCGCCCGACAAGACAGATCCGGTCGCCCGGGTGAACGGCCAGCGACAGCCCGGTGAACAGCGGCTTGCCGCCCCAGCCGAGAGTGATGTCCGTGAGTGTGAGGAGGGGTACTTCAGCCATGCCCGCCGCGTAGCCGGGCGCGGCCGCGCGGTCAAGCGGGCATGGTGCGCGCTTTGATCGGATCGGCAACTGATGTTAGCGTTTTGTGGATTTCAAAATCAAAGGAACATGGCATGGCATCATATTATTCGAGCTTTCGGGAAGCATGGACCGACAGGGGCCCGAAAAATATCATTCGCGAAAGCGAGTTCGGCTTCGACATGACCACCATTTATTTCCCAGGGGTGCAAAGCTGCGTCGCCGTGATCGCGCGCCTGCAACTGGGGCTTTGCGGCGCGCATCTGACCATCGGGAATGACCAAGCATCGATAGATGCGATCGTCGCCAAGATGGAGGCGCGCGCCGGCGGCCGTGCCAGCCAGATCATGCTGGTCGGGGCGCTGCCACTGCTTGGGCAGAAATGCGCGGCGGGGTCGGTGTACAAATATCCCGCGATGGTCGCGACGATCAACCAACGGCTCGCGGGCGGGAGCGCGGCAGTCCAGGGCTTGAACGAGGTCCCGGTCCCGGGGTCAGACGTGCAGGTGTCGCTGGCAGGCGGCGTGATGCAGCTGTCGACCCGCGCCATACAGGCACCGTTCGCGGAGGCTGGTGGCTGGGTGGTCCGCAACGCCGCCGCGTTGTGAATTTACCGCGCGTCTGCATATGTAGTGGACGCGCGCGTGATCCAGACGGGCATCAACAGGTCTTCCGCCCCGCGGCGGGCCGGGCTATCGTCGCGCCTGACATGAAAAACACCGCCAACACACCCGCCGCCATGCGCGTAGCGCCGACCTCTCGCTTGATTGCGGGGACCTCTGCGCCCCCAGTGATGGAGGCACGGCGCTGGATCGCGGGCAAGACGTTCCCGGCAGACCGCCCGCTGATCAACCTGTCCCAAGCCGCCCCGGTGGACGCGCCGCCGCTGTCGCTGCGCGAGGCGATGGCCGATGCGGTGCGCAGCGAAGGCGACGCGCATCTCTATGGCCCGGTGCTGGGTGATCCGCCGCTGCGCGCGGAAATCGCCGATCAGTGGTCGGCAGCCTATGGCGGTGCGATCGCGCCTGATGATGTGGCCGTCACCGCGGGTTGCAACCAAGCGTTCTGCGCGGCGATCACCACGATTGCAGCGCCCGGCGATGCGGTGCTGCTGCCAGTGCCTTGGTACTTCAACCATAGCATGTGGCTTGACATGCAAGGCATTGAGGCTGTTCCGCTTTCCTGCGACGATGGCTTGCTGCCCAAACTTGACGCCGCGCGCGCCGCGCTGATCGCCGCGAACGGGCGGATCAAGGCGATCGTTTTGGTGACCCCCAACAACCCGACCGGCGCGGAATACCCTGCGGACCTGCTGTCGGCGTTCTATGATCTGGCGGACGAATTTGGCTGCGCGTTGATTGTGGATGAAACCTATCGCGATTTTCACAGCCGCCCCGGCGCGCCCCATGACCTGTTCCAGCGGCCTGATTGGCGCGGCCGTCTGGTGCATCTCTATTCATTCTCCAAGGTGTTCCGGCTGACCGGGCACCGCACTGGCTGCATGATCGCGTCGCCTGAGCGGTTGGCGCAGGCGGAAAAATTCCTCGACTGCACCACCATTTGCGCCCCGCGCGTGGGGCAGATCGCGGCGCTGGCGGGGCTGCGCACCCTGTCCAACTGGGTGGGCGGCGAGCGGCTTGAAACCCTGGCACGCCGCGCCGCCCTTGAAGCTGCCGCCCCCCAATTGCTGCCCAAGTGGCGCGTTGCGGGCTGCGGTGCCTATTTCGCCTGGCTGATCCATCCGTTCGCCGGGTCGTCGATTGACCTCGCGCCGATGATCGTTGACCAATGCGCGGTTCTGCTGCTGCCCGGCACGATGTTCTGCCCTGAGGGCGATCCCCTCGGCCCCAAATCGTTCCGCATGGCGTTCGCAAACGCCGATGCCGACGGCCTGCGTGAGGCGCTGGCGCGTCTGGCGGAGTTCGCTCCGTGAGCAAGGCGCGTCGGCGCAGCTTTTATGAATTCTTCGCCGGTGGCGGCATGGCGCGGATCGGGCTTGGCGACGGGTGGACCTGCGCGCTGGCCAATGATTTCGACAAAATGAAATGCCGCGCCTATCGCGACAATTTCGGCGATGATCATCTGATTGAACGCGATGTCTCGCAGCTGTCGGCGGCCGATCTGCCCGGGCGCGCGGACATGGCGTGGGCGTCGTTCCCATGCCAGGATCTTTCGCTTGCCGGCGCGCGCCGGGGCATGGATGCGGGGTCATCGGGCGGGCGATCTGCCGTGTTCTGGGCCTTTTGGTTCCTGATGGAGCGTCTGGTCGATGAAGGCCGCGCGCCCAGAGTGTTGGCGATCGAAAACGTCGTTGGCCTTGCCACATCGAACAAAGGCCGTGATTTCAATGCGCTGTGCACCGCGCTGGCCCAGGGCGGCTGGCGCTGGGACGCGCATGTGGTGGACGCCGCGGGGTTCTTGCCGCAATCGCGCCCGCGTCTGTTCATCGTCGCGTGGCGGGGCGCTGAGGCGCCTGCGGCGATGCGCTCTGACGCGCCCGAACCCCATCCGGGCCTTGCGCGCGCGCTTGCCCGCCTCGACCCCGAAGCCGCCGCCGCACGCAGGCCGCTGCATCTTGCGGCCGCGCCGGGCACCAACCAGCGGCTGGGCGACGTGCTCGATGAAACCCCGGTCGGGGTGCGCTGGAAAACGCCCACTGAGATCAAGCGCCTGCTGTCGCTGATGACCCCGCGCCAGCGCGCCAAGATCGACGCTGCGTGCGACGAGGCCAAAACCCGCGGCCAGCGCCGGGCAGGGGGCCTGTATCGGCGCACCCGCAAGGACAAGGACGGCAATTCGGTGCAGCGCGCTGAGGTCAGATTTGACGTGGCAGGCTGCCTGCGCACGCCGTCGGGCGGGTCGTCGCGTCTGACCTTGATGATCGCTGAGGCGGACGGATCCCTGCACGCGCGGCTGCTGTCAGCGCGCGAGGCCGCGCGCCTGATGGGCCTGCCCGAAGATTACCGCCTGCCCAGCAGCTACACCGCCGCCTACAAGCTGGCGGGCGATGGGGTGGCGGCCCCGGTCGCGGGCTTTATCGCGCGCCAGTTGGTGGAACCGCTGCTGGACGCGATCGACGCCGCAGACCCCGCCCCAGACCTCGCCGCAGAATCTGCTGCTGATCGGGCCGCCCCGCACCGCGCCCGCAGATAGCTGCCTGCACGGGGGGCGGTTGTCACGCGCGCCCGCCCGGCATAGACATTGTCTCCCCGTCCGCGTCCTGCGGCCCAGGGGCGCCCCAGCGATCCGCACGAGGCCCGCCACATGCTCAATTTCTTCCGCACCGCGTCCAAGACCTGGGTGTTCAAGGCGCTGTTTGCGCTGCTCATCGCCAGCTTTGCAGTCTGGGGCATCGGCGATGTGTCCTTTGGGGGCGCGGGCAACCGCGTTGCACAGGTTGGCGACGCCGAGGTCACCGTTGATGATTACGCCCGCGCTTTGCAGCGCGAGATGCAATCGGTGTCCCAGCGCGCCGGGCGCCGCATCACTGTCGACGAAGCGCAATCTGCCGGCCTGCCGCAGATCCTGCTGGCGCGCCTTGTGCGCGACGCCGCGCTGGATGGTGAAGCCGCGCGCCTTGGCATATCCGCCGATGATGAGGCCGTGCGCCGTGCGGTGATGGACAGCCCGTCCTTTCAGGGGCTGGATGGCAAATTCGACCAGGCGCAATATGGATTTGTGCTCGACCGTCTGGGGTTCCGTGCTGAGGATTTTGAGGCGGACATGCGCCGCTCCATCGCCCGCGATCTGGTGACCTATGCCGTGTCGGGCGCTGCAGCCCCGGCGCCGGGGCTGGCCGAACGCACCCTGGCCCATCAGCTTGAAGAACGCAGCTTTTCGATGATCCGGCTGTTGCCCGCCGACGCCGCCGCGCCCGAGGCGCCCAATGATGGGGTGCTGAAGACGTTCATCGATGACAACCGCGCCGCCTATATGCGCCCCGAATCCCGCGCCGTGTCGTGGCTGGCCATTGATCCGGCCGCCATGGCAGGCGCTGCGACGGTTGGTGACGCCGAGCTGCGCGCCGCCTATGCCGACCGCAAAGCCGCCTATGACATGCCTGAGACTCGCGTGGTCGACCAACTGGCATTCGCTGATACCGCTGCGGCCAACGCAGCACGCGCGCGGATCGACAATGGCGAGGCATCCTTTGCCGATCTGGTGACGGAACGTGGCCTGACCTTGGATGACGTGAGCCTTGGCGACAACGCGCGCGCAACCTTGCCGGGCGCGCTGGCCGATGCGGCGTTCAAGCTTGACGCGCCGGGCGTGGCCGGGCCGATCGCCACTGATTTTGGCCCCGCGCTGATCAATGTACGCGCCATCACCGCCGCCCGCGTGATCGGGTTTGACGAAGCCGCGCCGACCCTTCGCGCCGAATTTGGCCGCGATATGGCGCAGGAACAGGCAGTGGTGCTGGCTGAGCAGGCCGCAGATCTTCTGGCCTCAGGCGCCGGGATCAAGGGCGTTGCCGCTGATCTGGGCCTGACGGTGCACACCGCACCTGCGCTGACTGTGTCGGGCGATGCCGCCGCGGGCCCGTTCGGCGACGACCCCGCCTTTGTGGCAGAGGTGTTCGCCGCCGCCCCGGCTGAGGACCGCAACCTGATTGAAACAGTTGCGGGCGGCTGGGTGCTGGTCCATGTGGACGCCGCTGAGGACGCCGCCCCGATGCAGTTCGACGATGCGCGCGACCTTGCGCTGATGGCATGGACCCTGACCGCACGCATCGATGCGCTGGCCGTGCAGGCCGACGCCGCGCTGGCAGACCTGAAGGCCGGGACCGCAATGGCCGACATTGCCGCGCGCTTTGAAAAGACGCCCGAGGCACTGGGCCCGATCCGCCGTGATGGCGGCGTTGGCCAGATCAGCGTGGACCTGCTGACCAAGCTGTTCGCGGCTGACACGGGCGGGGCCGCCATGTCGCGCGGCGATGACGGCGTGATGATCGGCGTGGTGCAGGACATCGTTCCCGTCGACATGGCCGCGCCGGAGATCGCCGATGCGCTGATCCGTTGGAAAGACCAGCTTGCGGCCTCAATGGCCGAAGACGTCTACGCCTATTACGCCGCCGCTTTGCAGGACCGCGCTGGGGCCACCATCAATCAAGCCGCGCTTGATCAGGTGGTCAACGCGCTGCGTTGATCCTTTGCGGGTGGGGGGCGCGGCCCCCCCCCCCGCCCCGCGGGCGC
>JBLGAC010000016.1:0-75975 GCA_047610385.1 Paracoccaceae bacterium
GGTTGGCGATGGGAGGGTTGGCGATGGGAGGGTTGGCGATGGGAGGGTTGGCGATGGGGTGGTCGGTGGTGGGGCGGGGATCGTTGGGCATGAAGGCGTCTCCGAAATTCTGTGGTCTGATTGGGCTGAGCATAGCAGCCGCTGCGGTGCTGTCGCTGGTTTCCTCGGACGGCGCGGCGGGCGGCCTCTGAGGGGCAAGCCCCCCGCTCGTCCACCCGCCGCGCGCCTGACGGCGGCGCGCGGCGCTCCTGCCCCAGTTCGGTGCGCGATGGCGGCCCGGGGGCGCGCCCGCGCCCGCATGGGCGCTCGGTCGACGGGAGCGCAAGGCGCCCGGCGGGCGAAGCGTGGCGACGAAAGTGTGGCGCCAAAGTGCGATGGGTGTGATCAGGCGTCGCTGCGCCGTGCTGCGCGCCTTGCGCTGGGCCGGGCGGCGCGGGCGGTCAGCAGCGGTTCGCGCGCTGGTAGGGCTGCCATGATCTCATGCCGCACCGCTGGGGTCATTTGCGACCATGCGGCGATTTCATCGCCGGTGCGCAGGCAGCCGATGCAGATCCGTGCGCCGGGATGGATCACACAGACCTTGGTGCAGGGGCTCTCGACCTCTGCGCGCGACCAGATTTCGTCGTTTTCGGTCATCCGTTCTCTCCGGCTTGGCGGGCCAGCGTGTCGAGCCGCGCCAGCGCACCTTGAAGGATATAGCTGGCGGCCACGGCATCAATGGCCTCGGCACGTTTGCGGCGTGATGCGTCGGCCTCCAGCATTGCGCGTTCGGCGGCCATGGTGCTCATCCGTTCGTCCCACAGCACGATCGGCAGGGGGGTCAGGCGCGACAGGTTGCGGGCGAATGCGCGTGAGGATTCGCTGCGTGGGCCTTCCTCACCGCTCATGTGCACGGGCAGGCCGACGATGATCCCGCCGATCTTGCGGCCCTTTGTCATCTCAAAGATCTGTGCCACGTCGGGGGTGAATTTCTTGCGCCGCACCGTGGACAGCGGCGAGGCGGTCATCCGCATCCCGTCCGACAGCGCGACGCCCACAGTCTTGGTGCCGACATCGAGGCCGATGATCTGATCGCCGAATTTCAACATGCGGGCCAGCGTTTCGATGTCGACGACGCCGGCGGGCGCGGCGGGGGTCGGGCCGGGGTCGGGGGTCGGGACGGAGGCGGTCATTGCGCATCCTGCGTCGGCAGCGCCGCGGCGGCGGCTTCGATTTCGGCGCGGGCCTGCGCGTCGGTGCCATGGGCGGCGAGGGCGGCACCGCGTGCGGCGATCCCCGCATCCCGATCGCCAGTGACGGCATAGGCGCGGATCAGGCGGACCCATTCGGCGGGGGTGCCGCCTTCGGCGTTCAGGCGTCCGGCGAGGCGGGCGACCATGCCTTGGATCATCGCGGCGCGGTCCTCGGGTGCCATATCGGCGGCGCCGCGGACGGCGTCTGCGTCTGGTCCTGGCAGGTTGGCGGCTGGCCGGGCGGGGGCGGGCCGGGATGCCGCGTCCGCCACTGCCTCGAGCTGTGAGACCACGACTGGCGCAGACGCAAATGCGTCACGCGCTGATCCCAGCACCCGGGCCATGTCGTCGGGGCGGTTCAGCACGCCATATGCCTGGATCAGCCGGGCCCAGTCTTCGGGCGTGCCGCCCGAGGTTGCCAGCCGGTCTTCAAGCCGCGCGACCATGCCTTCGATCATCGCGCGGCGGTCCTCGGGGGTCGTGTCCTCGGGGGTCGTGTCCTCGGGGGTCGTGTCCTCGGCGGCGCGCAGGGCGTCGGCGTCGGGGCCTGTGGCCGCGCGGGCAGCGCGCAACGCGTCGGCGGCGGAGGATGCGATGTCGGGCACCGGTTTGCCCGCCTCAGCCGCCACGCCGCCGATCATGGTCAGGATCGGTTCTTTCCACGGCGCGTCTGGGGGGCCTTCGGACAAAAGCGGTGCCCAGATGTCCAGGGTCAGGTCCGGGCGGCCGTTCTGCGCCAGTGTCAGGCCCGCGTAATAGCGCGCGGTGGTCTGCGCCGGGTCAATCGCCAGCGCTGCGGTCAGGCGCCGCTCAGCCTCAGGCGACACATATCCGCGGGCGGCGAGGACCATGGCCTCAGCTGCCAGCGACAGGTCGTCGGCCCCGGCCTGATCGCCCAGCAGGGTCAGCACATCTTCCTGCGCGCGCCATGCGCCCGCGGTGTCATCCATGCGCATCAGCGCCTGCACCAGAAGGCGGCGTCCGCGCAGATCGTCGGGGCGCGTTTCCAGCACCAGGCGCAGGCGGTCCACCATTTCGAGCATCTGCACGGCGGCGGGATCGGTGGGCACCGGCGCAGGCGCGCCAGTGTCGGCGATCATACGTTCAGCCGCCAGTTGCGAAGGACGCTCAGCCGCGGCGCGGCGCATGTCTTCAAGCCGCGGGCCCAGCGGGCGATCCGGCGCGCCGGGCGCCCCGATATTCAGGTAAATCCAGCCCCCGGCGGCGGCCACCAGCAGGGCCATGCCGATGCCGGCAATGCGCGACACGCCTGCGGGCGCGGGCCCGGCACCTTTGCTGCGCTCAGCCTCAGCGGCGGCGGCAAGCAGGCGGCGTGACACTTCGGCGCGCGCGCCGTCTGCCTCAGCGTCTGACAGCACGCCGCGGTCAAGATCGCGGTCCACCGCTGCCAGTTGGTCGCGGAACACCGCCATGTCATGGGATGCGCGCGACGCGCCCTCGCCGCGGGCGGCGACCAGCGGCCTGATCAGCAACAGCGCCGTAAGCGCGGCAATCACCGCGGCAAGCGCCCAGAAGTCCAGCATCGGTGGTTGGTCCTCGGGTTCATGCCCGCCGGTCTGGCGGGGTATAGGGAGGCGCGTATTTCAGCCCCATCAGGATTTGGGGCGAACCCTACAGACCCGCAATGCATGCGTCCATGCGACGCCCGGGCAGGCTCTGTCGCGTTCGCGTGATCAGGGGGCGCAAACAGTATCCTTTCCTTTTGCGCGCCGGGCGATAGGTCTGGGAGAAACAGGTTTGGCACCCGCCTAGGGGCCGCGGCAAGGAGCGGGACGCATGGCAAGATATTCGGCGTTCGCGATCGCACGGCAGGCGATGCAATGGCATGAGGGATGGGAGCGGGCGTGGCGCTCTCCCCAGCCCAAGAAACGCTATAAGGTGGTGATCATCGGCGCGGGTGGGCATGGGCTGGCGACGGCTTATTACTTGGCCAAAAACCATGGCATCACCGATGTGGCGGTGGTTGAAAAAGGCTGGCTCGGGGGTGGCAATACCGGGCGCAACACCACGATCATCCGGTCGAACTATTTGCAGGACAGCTCTGCCGCGATTTATGAACTGGCGCGGGGTCTTTATGAGGACCTGTCCCAGAAGCTGAATTTCAACATCATGTTCAGCCCTCGCGGCGTGCTGATGCTGGGCCAGACTGAGCACGAAATGCGCGCTTGGGCCCGCACTTGGCATGCCAACCGCTGCAATGGCATCGAAAGCGAACTGGTGACGCCCGAACGGGTCAAGCAGATCGTGCCGATGATCAATCTGCACGGGCCGCGATTCCCCGTTCTGGGTGGGCTGTGGCAGCCGCGTGGCGGCACCGCGCGCCATGACGCGGTTGCGTGGGGCTATGCGCGTGGGGCCAGCGACCTTGGCGTCGACATCATCCAGCAA
This sequence comes from Paracoccaceae bacterium, assembly GCA_047610385.1. Lineage (GTDB taxonomy): Bacteria > Pseudomonadota > Alphaproteobacteria > Rhodobacterales > Rhodobacteraceae > JBOCEF01. The sequence goes on from JBLGAC010000016.1 coordinate 3,642, forward strand.
TGCGAAGTCACCGGCATTGATCGCGCTGGCCCCGGCGGGCGCGTCACCGGCATTCAGACCACCCGCGGCGAGATCGGCTGCGAAACCCTGTGCATCGTGGTTGCGGGCAATTCAGGCGTTCTGGCCGAAATGGCGGGGTTCCGCCTGCCCATCGAATCCGTCGCGTTGCAGGCGCTGGTGTCAGAGCCGGTCAAACCGATGATCGATTGCGTGGTGATGGCCAACACCGTGCACGGCTATGTCAGTCAGTCCGACAAGGGTGAGCTGGTGATTGGCGGCGGTGCGGACGGGTTCAACAACTACACCCAGCGCGGCAGCTTCCAGCACATCGAGGAAACCGTGCGCGCGTTGGTTGAAACCTTCCCGCCGATGTCGCGCATGCGCCAATTGCGCCAATGGGGCGGGATCGTGGACATGACCGGCGACCGATCGCCGATCATCGGCAAATCGCCGGTGGATGGCATTTATATCAACTGCGGCTGGGGCACGGGCGGGTTCAAGGCAATCCCCGGCTCAGGCTGGTGCACGGCGGCGACCATCGCCGCGGGCGCGCCGGACAAGGTCGCGGCACCGTTCGGGCTGGAGCGTTTCAAAGAAGGACGGATGATCGACGAATCGGTCGCCGCCGCGGTGGCGCATTGATGGGTGGGTCAGCCGCTGCCCATGACGCCGGTTCCCGTTTCAATGCTCTGCCGACACTGACCCACCCCGGAGGTCTTTCCAAATGCTTCTGCTGACCTGCCCCAATTGCGGCGTTCAAGGCGAGGAAACCGAATTCCACGCTGGCGGCGAGGCGCATATCAAGCGCGAAGGGCCCGGATCCTCGGATGCCGCCTTTGCCGCGTATCTGTTCGACCGCAAGAACCCCAAAGGCGTGCACTTTGAACGCTGGCGCCATGCGTTCGGCTGCGGAAAATGGTTCCACGTCGCGCGCTGTACCGCGACGCTGCAAGTGTTCGGCAGCTATGCCGCTGACGTGCACGGCCCGACCGATGACATCTTGGCCGCGATCCGCGCCAAACGCCCCGAATGGGAGGGTCCGAAATGAGCCATCGCATCGCGACCGGCGGGCGCTTGATCGACCGCGCCACGACCTGCGCTTTCACCATGGACGGCAAACCGGTGCAGGGGCATCGCGGCGACACGCTGGCCTCGGCGCTGATGGCGTCCGGGCGGATGTTGCTGGGACGTTCATTCAAATACCACCGCCCCCGCGGCGTGGTCGGCGCAGGGTGGGAAGAACCCAACGCCCTGTTCCAGATCGGCAAAGGCGGCCGGTATGAGCCGAACCAGCGCGCCACCACCGTTGAGCTGACCGATGGCATGGTGACCGAGAGCCAGAACCGCTGGCCCAGCCTTGAATTTGACGTCGGGCAGATCAACGACAAGCTCTCGCGGTTTTTCCCCGCCGGGTTCTACTACAAGACCTTCATCGCGCCGCGCGCCGCGTGGAAACATGTCTTTGAGCCGATCATCCGCCGCGCCGCCGGTCTGGGCAAACCCCCGACTGAGGCCGACCCCGATCAGTATGAGCATTACTACCACTTCACCGACGTGCTGGTGGTCGGCGGCGGCATTGCCGGCCTGACCGCGGCGCGTGCGGCGGCTGAAACCGGCGCCTCCGTCATGCTGGTGGAGCAGTCCTGGTGGTGGGGCGGCCGCGCGCTGGTCGACGCGCCGGTAATCGACGGGATGCCTGCCACTGATTGGATCGATGCGCAGGTTGCCGCGCTGTCGGCGATGCCGAACGTCACCATGCGGCTGCGCTGCCAGGGATCGGCGGTCCATGACCACGGCCATGTGCTGCTGTTTGAACGCTGCGCGAACGAACACGAAGCTGGCCCGATGCGCCACCGTCTGTGGCGTCTGCGGGTGGGCCGGATCATCACCGCGTCGGGTGCGGTTGAACGCCCGCTGTCGTTCGCGGGCAATGATCTGCCGGGGGTGATGCTGGCCTCAGCCATGCGCGATTACCTTGATTTGTGGGCCGTGGCACCGGGGAACCGGGTGCTGGTGGTGGCCAACAATGATGATGGCTATCGCACGGCGCTGGCGCTGCATGGCGCGGGCGTGACCGTGGCCGCGGTGGTTGATCCGCGCCCGGACGCCAAGGGCACCTTGCCCGAAGCGGTGCGTGCGGCGGGCATTTCGGTGCGCGCAGGCATGGCGATGAAAAAGGCGCTGGGCGGCAAAAAGGTCAATGGGGCTGAGATTTGCCCCGCCCAAGGTGACGGCGCGGGGGCTGAGAAAATCGCCTGCGACGCGATTGCCATGTCGGGCGGTTGGTCGCCGATCGTGCATCTGTGGTCCCATTGCGGCGGCAAGCTGAACTGGGATGACGCCAACGCCATGTTCTGCCCCGACCCTGCACGCCCGCCTTTGGGCCATGATGGCGCGGGCTTTGTGGCCACGGCGGGCACGGCGTCGGGCCATCTGCGCACTGCGGGCGCGCTGACCGACGCCGCCGCTGCCGGGATCGCCTGCGCCGCAGCGCTGGGCTTTGACGGGGCCATGCAGGCCCCGACCGCCCAGGACGCGGATGAGGCGCCGATGCTGCCGATCTGGATCATGCCCGCAGGGGCTGGGTCATCCTTGCGCGCGAAAGCGTTCCTCGATTTCCAGAACGACGTGAAGGTGGCCGACGTGCAGCTTGCCGCGCGTGAGGGGTATGAAAGCGTTGAGCACGCCAAGCGCTACACCACGCTGGGCATGGCGACCGATCAGGGCAAACTTAGCAACATCAACGGGCTGGCGATTCTGGCTGGCAGTCTGGGCGCCAAGATCCCGCAGGTCGGCACCACCACCTTCCGCCCGCCTTGGACGCCGATCAGCTTTGGCGCGATCACCGGGGATGCGTGCGGGCCGCTGTTCAAGCCCCTGCGCCGCACGCCGATGGATGCATGGCACGAAGCCCATGGCGCGAAATGGGAACCGGTCGGCGACTGGCGCCGCCCCTATGCCTATCCACGGAGCGGCGAATCGGTGAAAGACGCCGTGGCGCGGGAAATTCTGGCCGCGCGCGCCGGGATCGGGATGCTTGATGCGTCCACGCTGGGCAAGATCGTCGTGTCGGGCCCGGATGCGGGCAAGTTCCTCGACCTGCTTTACACCAATATGATGAGCAATCTGAAACCCGGCCGCTGCCGCTATGGCCTGATGTGCACCGAAAACGGGTTCCTGTTCGATGACGGCGTCGTGGTGCGGGTCTCGGACGATGAATTCCTGTGCCACACCACCACCGGCGGGGCGGAACGGGTCCATGGCTGGATGGAAGAATGGCTGCAGACCGAATGGTGGGACCTGAAGGTCTTTACCGCCAACGTCACGGAACAATCAGCGCAGATCGCGGTGATCGGTCCCAAAGCACGCGAGGTTCTGCAATCGCTGGGCGGCATGGATCTGTCCGGCGATGCGCTGAGCTTCATGGGCTTTGTCGACGGCGTATTGGGCGGCATCCCAACCCGCGTGCACCGCATCAGTTTTTCGGGTGAGCTGAGCTTTGAGCTGGCAATCCCCGCCAATCGTGGGCGGGAGATGTGGGATGCGATTCTGAAGGCAGGTGCCCCGCATGGCGTCGGCCCCTATGGCACCGAGGCGATGCACATCATGCGCGCTGAAAAGGGCTTCATCATGATCGGTGATGAAACTGACGGCACCGTGACGCCGCAGGATCTGGATCTGCATTGGGCGGTGTCGAAGAAAAAAGCTGACTTCATCGGCAAGCGCGCGCAGGAACGCCCCGATCTGATGCGCCGCGACCGGCGGCGGCTGGTGGGGCTGCTGACGCTGATCCCCTCAGACGTGCTGCCCGACGGGGCGCCTGCGGTGGACGGGATGACGGCGGACGGGCGCACGCGGATGATCGGGCATGTGACGTCGTCATACATGTCGCCGACGCTGGGGCGGTCAATCGCCATGGCGCTGGTGGATCGCGGGATGGAGCGGGAGGGTGAGACCATGACCTTCTCGGTCGGACCCGATCAGGTGATGGAGGCGGTGGTTGTCTCGGCCGTGTTCTTCGATCCCGAGGGGGAGAAGCAGAATGTCTGACGCTTTGAAAGTGACCCGGGCCGCACCCTGCGCGATGATCTCGCTGAAATGCGATTTGTCCGATCCGGCAGCAGTGGCGGCCTGCGCGGCCTTGGGCCTTGGCCTGCCGGGGCTGCGGCGCATCGCAGTCGCTGGGGATGTCGCGGTGGCATGGATGGCCTCGGATGAGCTGCTGTTCATCGCGCCGGACATGGCCGCTGCGATGGCAGCGATCAAAGGCGCGATGGATGGGTGCCCGCATCTGGTGGTCGATCTGTCGGATGCCCGCGCGCGGTTCCGCGTCGATGGGCCCGGCGCGCGTGAGGTGATCGCCAAGGGTGCCCCGGCAGACCTGCGCCGGACGGTCTTTGCTGCGGTGCAAGATGGCGAGGGCGATTTCCGCCGCACCCGGCTGGGGCAGATTGCGGCGGCGTTCTGGGCCCCCGCAGATGATGCGATGGAGCTGATCTGCTTCCGTTCAGTCGCTGATCACGCTGAGGCCTGGTTGCGCCAGGCTGCGCGCAAAGGAAGCTTGCCCGGCGTTTTGTAACGCGTGGGCAAAGGGGCGATCCGGGGGCGCGGCCGCAGGGCTGTGCCCCTTTTTTGTGGGCTTGGTGGGCTTTGGCGCGCATGTCCCACGGCGCGGGAACGGCCGGGCTCGGGGAGGGACAAGCCCTCCCGCTCCCCCGGCCGTGACGCGCGCGGGCGCGTCGGCGCATCACCCCAGCGCAGGGCCCTTGGCAATCGGGCGCCGGGCCCATTGGCCATCGGGAACATTTATCAACCGGTCGAGATATGCATTTTGCGCAAGGCTGGTTTCAGTATTTGTGCAGTGCACAAATCATGCGTCTGACCCTATGTTCATCTTATCGAAGGGCGGCGCGCTGACGGCGGCGCCCGAGGCATAAAAGGAACGGACGCTCCCAAGGCGCCGACATCATAATGAAGCAGACCAAAAACATCGTCACGCTGGCCGACATCGAAATCGAAGCCCGCCACCTGCAGGCCCAGGCCGTTGCAGCGATGTTCCGCTCACTCGTTCACTGCATCCGCGCCATGTTTGCCGGCGCGCCCGTGAACACCGGTACCGGCAGGACCGCCTGACCTGGCGCGCGGTGCGATCTCTCCTCCCGTCGCACCGGGCTGCTGCACAGACATCTTGCCGTGAGACCTCGGAGCCGGGCCCTCCCTCCCGCGCCGTCCGAGGCCCAGCGCCCCCGTTTGGATCCTCCCTCCGAACGGGGGCTCACTGTTTTTTGGGCCCTGTTTTTTGACCAAGGCCCAGCCACTTGCAAGGCCCCGCTTCGGCGGGGCCTTTTGCACGAGTCGGGACCTGCGCGCAGGACGAATCACAATTGGCGCGCACACGTTAAGGTTGTTTTGCCCTCTTGAATTTGCGTAAACGTTAAGCAAAGTCTGCCATTGCACCTGCCAAAAGCGCCAAACCGATAAAACAGCGTCAAAATCAGTGAGTGTGTCTTCGCGATGAACCGGAGATGAGAGTAAGATCGCGCTCGGTTGGAGGAGACGAAATAATGCCGGGTCACGATTTCTATCTTAAAGCATTTGGCGCGTTCACCTTTGGCGCAAAAAACGGTGCCATCTATGTGATGGGTGCCAAGCAGCAGGCGCTGCTTGCGCTTTTGGCCGCTGCGCCAGACGGGGCGCGCACCCGCAGCTGGCTGCAAGGCCACCTGTGGACCAACGTGCAGCCCGCCCAAGCCAAGGGCAGCCTGCGCAATGCGTTGTCGGCACTGCGGCGGATCATCGGGCCTGAAGCCGATGACATCTTCGTCGCAACGCGGGAGCGGGTGACCATCGACCTGACGCGTGTGGCGATCGTGGGCGAGGCGAAGGACGGCGAATATCTTGAAGGTCTGGACCTGCACCACGAAAAGCCGTTCGCGGACTGGCTGCGTGAGCGGCGCGTGATCCATGCGGGCATTCCCGCGCGCGCGGCACCTGCCGGGCCTGCCCACTGCGATGGGAACGGTCTGGGGATTTTGGGCGTGGCGCAGGTTGTGGATCTGCCCATCGCGCTGGATCTTTTGCCTGACATCGCGGTGTTGCCCTTTCAGGATCGCGGGCAGGCGGACCATTGCCCGTTCGGCGACGCGCTGGCTGAGGACGTGTCGCGCGCGCTGTCGCGGTCACGGGTGTTCACCGTGATCTCGCATCTCAGCTGCCGCCATTTTGCCGCGATGAAGGCCACGTTGCCGGTGGTGGTGAGCGAACTTCAGACGCGTTTCCTCGTGACCGGCGAGACCATGAGCCATGGCGGTCGATTTCGCGCGAACATTGATTTTCATGACGCGCGGTCAATGAAGCTGCTGTGGACCAAGGAGTATTTTGGCGCGGTTGAGGATTTCCTGCACGGGGAAATGGACCTTGCGCGCGATGTGGTGGTGCATGCGGCGCGCTCCGCCATGGTGGCGGCGCAAACGGCCGCGCGGGCCGCGCCGTTGCCGACCCTGGCGGTTCATGAGCTGCTGATGGCGTCAGTTTCGATGATGCATTCGGACAATCTGCAGGATTTTCAGATGGCCAAGCGCATGCTCGACGCCGCGATTGAGCGGGCGCCGGGACGCTCCACCCTGCATGCTTGGCGGGGCAAGTGGCATGTGCTGAAATTCCAGAAGGGCTTCACCGCAGACAAAAATGCCGAGGCGGCGCTGGCCATGGCCGAGACGTCGCGGGCGCTTGATCTTGACCCCTACAATTCCGTGGCGCTCAGCTTTGATGGCTTTGCGCATTCGCATCTGGCAAGCCGGATCGACATCGCCGAAACGCGCTATCGCCAAGCGATTGAGGCGGACCCGAATGACGCGTTTGCGTGGCTGCTGTTCGGCACGCTGCACGCCTTTCGCAACCAGCCCGGCGATGCGGTGCGCTTTACTGAGCGCGCCCAGCGTTTGTCGCCGCTTGATCCCCAGCGCTATTACTTTGAATCGTTGTCGGCCACCGCGCAGCTGGCAGCCGGGAATTATGAAAAGGCGCTCGATCTGGCGAACCGCTCGATGGTGGGGAACCGGCAGCATCCCTCTACGCTGCGGGTGCGGACCATTGCGCTGCAACGTCTGGGACGGGTGGCTGAGGCGCGCGTCGCGGCGACAGAGCTGATGGTGCAAGAGCCTGACCTGACGGTGACCGGGTACTTGATGCGCCATCCCGCAGCGGCGTTCGACACCGGGCGCGACTGGTCCGCGGCGCTGGGCGAGGCGGGCGTTCCGGTCTGATCCTGTCGGTGCCGACCGTGCTCGGACAATCCCCGAACTGGGGCACCGTGCGCGTGCCGCGATGGCGCGGTGATTTTGGCGTCAATCCCATAAGGTGCGGCGTCCTGTGCGCAATATAAGCGGGGGAGAGACCACCAAGTCCACCATGCCAACAATGGGCGGTGCGGGCGGCGCAGGTGGGGCCGGCGGCGCAGGTGGCGCGGGGGGCGCGGGCGCGGTTGGCCTTGATGCCGGTGTGGGCGCATGGGGCGTGGCACCCGATTACAGCCCGCTGCTCGCCAGTGCGATGATCCTGGCCGCTGATGGCATTTCAGGCCCGTGGAAGGGCCAGACCCGCATCGCGCCAGAGCTGGCCGCCGACGACCCCGCCAACCTGCCGCGCTGGGCACCTGGGGTGTGCAGTTTCATCATGTAGACCGAGATGCTGTCGCATCTGGGCTATCGTGCGGGCAAACGGCCTGTGGCCCATGTGCTCGGCGGTGGTGAGGTCGCGACGATCTCGGTCTGGCATGTGGGCGATGACGGGGGGGCGGCGGATATCGACGCGCCGCCGCGCTATGCAGCGCCGGTGCGGCTGGCGACGCTGACACGCCCGACACGGGCTGATTTTGCCGGTGGGCAGCTTGATCTGGTGCGCGGCTATGGGGATCTGCGCGGCGACCGGCTGGCCGAGATTACCACCCAGCTTGGCTTTCCCACCGCCTATTTCAGCGCGGTGATCGACCTGCACCCCGCCCGCAACGCCCGGACGTAGGAGCTGATTGCGCTGGCGCAGGGATTTGCGGCGACGGTGGCGATGCGCTGCAAGCATGCGCTGGCCTGCCCGCGGCTGGGCAGCTATTCAGTGCAGATCCAGCCGATGATCGCGACGCCCGGCCATGGCGCACTGCCCGCCGCCCACGCGGTTGAAGCGTTCATCGTGGCTGAGGTGATCAAGCATCTTGTGGATCCTGGCGCGCAGAACATGGACCTGCGCCGGGTGCTTGACCGCGGCGCAGCGCGGATTTCGGTGAACCGCACGGTGGCGGGCGTGCATTTCCCCGCCGACAGCCTGTCGGGCGCGATGCTGGGCCAGACGCTTGGCGAATATTTCTGCGCCCGGGCCGGGGCCGGAACCCCGGTGCAGGCGGCAACCTTTGACGGACCGGGGGTTGGGTCCGAAGATTTCAGCCTCGGCACATTGATGGAGCTGTCGGGCGATGACTGGCGGCGCAAATCGGGTGCCCGCATCGCGTTGGGTCATCACCGTGTCCGTGCCGGGGCTGGCGAACTGGGACGGATCGGGCGCCGCCCTTGGCTGTTTCGTGGGCTGGGGCGTGTCTTATATTCTGCGCCGCGCCCGTCTGATGGCTGAGAAGATGTGGGGCGCGCGGACCGACCGGTCGTTGCCGGTGATCATCAACCTGTCCTACGGCATGTCTGGCGGGCCCCATGATGGGCGCCATGCGTTGGAAAAGCTGGTCGCGGGGATGCTGGAGCGGTGGCGCGCCGCCGCCCCGGCCAACGCGCCGCGCATTGCGGAAATTGTGATCGCGGCTGGCAATGATTTTCTGACGCGGCGGCATGCATCCGTGGTGGCTGATGCGCAAGGCGGCGCGGTGTTGCGCGCGCCGTGGCGGGTTGGGCCGGGGGATCGGACATCAAGCTTTCTGGAAATCTGGGTGCCCGCGGGTGCGCAGGGCTTGGCGCTGAAGATCACGCCGCCATCGGGCCCTGCGATTAACTGGAGCCCGGGCGATGGTGATCGGGCGCAGCGGCTGACATGTGGACCGGGCGGGCCAGCCATCGCGCGGCTGTCGGTCGATGCGCGGCTGTCGGTCGATGCGCCGCTATGGGGTGGTGGGCGGCGGCGGGCGGTGCTGACGCTGGCGCCAACCGACACTGACGCGCTGGACGTGCCTGCCCCCCCCGCGCCCTCGGGCCTGTGGGCCATTGAGGCGTCGGCCACCATAGCGCCCGGCGCGCGCATCGACGCGTGGCTGCGACGCGAAGACCTGCCCTTTGGCTATCCCGCGCGGGGCGGGCCATCCTATTTCGATGATCCCGAAAACATCCGCTTCACCGATGCCGGTGATTGGGCTGAAGGCAACACGCCCGCATCGGTCGTGCGCCGCTATGGGTCGCTGTCGGGTGGGGCCACCGGGGCGGGGGCGCTGGTGATCGGTGCCCATCGGAGCGGGGACCACCGCGCCGCGCTTTATTCGGGGGCGTCGCGCCCTGATCTGGCCGCGCGGCCCTGCGCGACCGCGCCCGCCGATGCGTCCCGTGCGCTGCCCGGCGCGCTGGCCAGCGGCAATCGCAGCGGATCGCGTCTGTCATTGTCGGGCACCAGCGCGGCTGCGCCCATGGTGGTGCGGCTATTGGGCGAAAACATCGCCGACGTTGTCGCCCGCGGCGCAGCAGCGGTGATCGCGGACCATGCGGCGGCAGCCGAGGTGCAGATCGCGGCGCAGCCGCCGTGGTCCCCCGTGCGCGGTGGTGGCGGCCAGCCCCCGCTGGGCGCGGATCGGGGCGGGGACGGGCGGATCATGGTGCCTGCAAGCCTTGCCCACGCGGTGACCCGCTTGCGTGCGCTTGACTGAAACACCGCGCCCCGATCGGGGCGCGGTGTTTGGAATTTCAGATCACAAGGTGGCGGCGGCCATCAGCCAGGCGATGCTGTCAATCGGCCTGCCGTTCACGCGCAGCACCCCGTCCTCAGGGCGCCAGCGCCCGCCGGTGTTTCCCGGCCGCAGCCAATAACAATAGGGGTCTGACATGATCAGCCCCGCGATGCTTTGCACCGCCACATGGCCACCGATCGGGCCGAGGCACCCGGGCTCGCCGCGCTCCTCTGCCTCACGCAGCAGATACAGCCACAGGGGCGTGTGTGCCATCATCGCGCCGGTCATGACCTATGCCGCGGGGCCTGAGCGCAGTTCGCCATCGGTCAGCTCAGCAATCCGTCCGCCCAACGCGCGGTTGACCGCACGCACGGTTTCCTGCCCCGAGGGCAGCGTGATCCGCCGCCCCATGTCCAGCAGCGCGCCCATGTTATCGGTGCTGCCGGAAATCAGCGGCAGCGCGGCCAGCAATGCCTCAAAGGGGACGGGCGGAACCCCGCCGCCCATCCGGGTGACCATGCGGGTGAAAAGCGGCGTGCGCCCGCCTGCCACCGCATCCATCGCCGCTTTGGGGCACAGCGCAGGCAAGGCCCGGTTCACGATAAGCCACTGCACCAGCATCCGCACTTCGGCCCGCGCATAGGAAAACAGCGCGTTGGGCCCGGCAGCAACCACGCCGGGGTCGTCGCAGTCATCGACCGCCATGTTGTGCAGGTTGATCAGCGCGCGGTGCATCCGCGACGATGCCCGGCTCAGATGATTGCGCGGGTCCGCGGGCAAGGGCATCGCGCCACCGCCAGATTTCGGCGACAGCATCCGCGCCGGGGCGGTGGGATCGCGCAGCCGCGCCATTGGCAGGTCATCAGGCCCGTAAAGCGACGAAAGATCAATCACCCCACGTCTGAGATTGACCACCGCCGCCGCTGCCTTTGTGCGGGCCATGGGCGCTGCATCCGGGTGCGGCGCGCCAAGCGGCATCAGCGCAAGATCATGGACCGCAAAGCGCATCAGGATGGCGGCCTCTGGATCCGGCGCGAAGCTGTGTGCGGACTGGGCGGCGCTGATCAGGGCCGCTGCTGCTGCCTGCGCGGCTGCATCGGGGACGGGGTCTGGCCGCTCTGCCGACAGATAGCCAAAGGCCCCGCTCGCGATCTGCACCGGATCGGCCACGTCATTCGAATAAATAGGTCGTGTGAACATGACCGCCGCTTTCCTTTTCGCACGAAAGTCGCCGAAAAAGCGGGCGACGGCCATAAGACGCTGCTTCGGCAATGGTTTGCGTGCCGGAGCATGGTCACTATAGCGCCTTTTCGATCATGGACGCTTCGGTCTTGAGGGCGTGAAACGTCAATGAACCGCGAATAATGGCGTTCATATTCCGAAATCAGATCGCATGTTTCCACTTTGGAAGCGAAGGCCCCGGAAATAGTAGAGCCACCCGCTGATGAATTTTCTTTCTGCGCCCCTTTTTTCGCCCTTTTCTGCGTCTTTAGCGGCCTTTGCCTTTGCCGCGCGCGACCCCGCCACGCTGCCCCGGTCGTCCGGCCTTGGAGCGTCCGATCCGCTTGGTGGCGTCTTCCTGCGCCGCCTCGATCGCGGATTGGCGGGTCAGCGGATTTTCGGCGATGACCAGCTCGGCGGCCTCCAGACGTTTGACCTCATCGCGCAGGCGTGCGGCCTCTTCGAATTCGAGGTTCTCAGCCGCCTTGATCATCTGTTTGCGCAGCCCCTCCAGATGGACCGTGAGGTTGGCACCCGGCTTGATCCCCTTCACCGTGGCGGTGATGCGGGACATGTCGGTGTCGCCGTTCCATGTGCCTTCCAGCACGTCCTCAACGTTGTTGCGCACAGTCTGGGGGGTGATGCCGTGGGTCACGTTATAGGCGCGCTGCTTGTCGCGGCGCCGGTCGGTTTCGCCCATGGCACGTTCCATCGAGCCGGTGATGCGGTCAGCATACATGATCACCCGCCCGTCAACGTTGCGCGCCGCGCGGCCGATGGTCTGGATAAGCGACGTCTCTGAGCGCAGGAACCCTTCTTTGTCCGCGTCCAGAATGGCCACCAAGGAACATTCGGGAATATCGAGCCCCTCGCGCAGCAGGTTGATGCCCACCAGCACATCAAAGGCCCCAAGGCGCAGGTCGCGCAGGATTTCGATCCGTTCAATCGTGTCGATGTCCGAATGCATGTAGCGCACGCGGATGCCCTGTTCGTGCAGGTATTCAGTCAAATCTTCGGCCATGCGTTTGGTCAGCACGGTGGCCAGAATGCGGCCCCCGGTGGCGGCGACCTTGCGCACTTCGTGCAGCAGATCGTCGACCTGGGCGTCCACGGGGCGGACCTCAATCATCGGGTCGATCAGGCCGGTGGGGCGGATCACCTGTTCGGCAAAGACGCCGCCGGCGCGCTCCATCTCCCACTTGCCAGGGGTGGCCGACACAAAGACCGACCGCGGGCGCATGGCGTCCCATTCCTCAAATTTAAGGGGTCGGTTGTCCATGCAGCTGGGCAGGCGAAAGCCGTGTTCGGCCAAGGTCATCTTGCGGCGGAAATCGCCTTTGTACATCGCCCCAAGCTGCGGGATTGAGACATGCGATTCGTCGGCGAACACGATTGCGTCGTCGGGGATGTATTCGAACAGGGTGGGCGGGGGTTCGCCGGGGGCGCGGCCAGTCAAATAGCGCGAATAATTCTCAATGCCGTTGCACACGCCGGTGGCTTCAAGCATTTCCAGATCGAAATTGGTGCGCTGCTCAAGTCGCTGGGCCTCCAGCAGCTTGCCATCGTCATTGAGCTGCTTGAGCCGGTGAAACAGCTCGGCCTTGATGCCCTTGATCGCGGAGTTGATCGTCGGGCGCGGGGTCACGTAGTGAGAATTGGCGTAGACGCGCACCTTATCCAGCGTGTCGGTTTTTTCGCCGGTCAGCGGGTCGAATTCATTGATCGACTCCAGCTCCTCACCAAAGAATGAGAGCCGCCACGCCCGGTCCTCCATATGCGCTGGCCAGATTTCGACGCTGTCGCCGCGCACCCGAAAGCTGCCGCGCGCAAAGCCGATGTCGTTGCGTTTGTATTGCTGGGTCGTTAACTCCCGCATCACCTCGCGCTGGTCGTAGTCCTGACCGACGATCAGGTCTTGGATCATGGCGCCGTAAGTCTCAACCCCACCGATGCCGTAGATGCAGCTGACCGAGGCGACGATGATCACATCGTCGCGTTCCAACAGCGACCGGGTGGCGGAATGGCGCATGCGGTCGATCTGTTCGTTGATCTGCGATTCCTTCTCAATGAAGGTATCGGTGCGTGCAACATAAGCCTCAGGTTGGTAGTAATCGTAGTAGGATACAAAATATTCCACAGCGTTGTTCGGAAAGAATCGTTTGAATTCACCATATAGCTGCGCCGCCAATGTTTTGTTGGGCGCAAGAATAATTGCTGGGCGCTGGGTCGCTTCGATGACCTTTGCCATGGTAAAGGTCTTGCCCGTGCCGGTGGCACCGAGCAGCACCTGGTCTTGTTCCCCATCGTTGATGCCAGCGACAAGGGTGCGGATTGCGGTGGGCTGATCGCCTGCTGGCTCGAATGGGGTCACCATCTCCAGCCGCACACCGCCTTTGAGCTTGGGACTGCCCGCGGGGGATGCGTCATTCATGGTGAAATCCTCATTCATGTTAACACTCCGGAAACCTATTTACGCGAAATTGATCTTGTCAGACGGTTAATCAAGGTTCGCACGCTGAGAAAGACCGTAGGGCATCAACGAAGGAAGTTTCAGCCAAGGCTGAGTTTTTCGCCGCAGACCCAATCCCCCACACATGTTGGATCAGGGGTTGCGGCGAAGAAGCCGCCGACCGAAAGCAAGCACCACCCACCCCACCCCTCGCTCCCAGCGATTGGTCGGCGGTCTTCCTTTATATCTGCTTTCCTATCCCAGCCGCGTCGGTCCTTCACCCCAGGGCCGGCGCGGTTCCCCATTCCGGGCCCTTGATAGCAGTCTGGGGCCGCAGCGCATCCTGACAAACTGCCGCCATGGGGTGCCATGGGGTGGTCCGGCGGGGGGAGGGACGATCCGTCCGCTTGCGCGCGCGCGCCCACCGCGGCATAACCCGATCATCGTCATGAGGAGGAGTCTGCCCGGATGTTCGCTCGCATCTATCGCCCTGCCAAAACCGCCATGCAGTCCGGCGTCGCCAAGACCAAGGGTTGGGTGCTGGAATACGCGCCTGAGCAGGGAAAGACCATTGAGCCGTTGATGGGCTGGACCGGATCGGGCGACATGCGCGGCCAAGTTCGGCTGAGCTTTGACACCCGCGAGGCGGCCGAAGATTACGCCCGCCGCCATGGCATTCCCTATCAGGTGTCACTGCCCAAAGAGCGTAAGCAGATCATTCGCACCAAAGGCTACGGCGCGAATTTCGCCACTGAGCGTAAGGGCGCCTGGACCCACTGATCGCTTCTCAGCGATCTTGGTCGGCGGCATGTCGTTGCGCGCGCCGCTGACCGGGCACACCATCATTGTAAAAGCCGCCCGGTTTAAGGCCGTGTTCCGCGGCGCAGCGCATCGACAGCAGGAATGGACATAGCCACCGGGCATTGATCGCCCGCTGGCTGAGGATCTGGCCCGAGCGGCAACATGTTTATTCCATGGCCTACCGACGGGCGTGTTGGGATTGCTTCACAGCGGTCCCGTGCGCTGACCCGGACGACCAGCGGCGCATCGCTGCCATGGACGCTGCGGCGGCGGAAATCTGCGCCTAGCCGCGCGACACGATCCAGCCGCCACCCAGCACGCGCGACCCTTCGGGGGCGTAGAACACGCAGGCCTGACCGGGGGCGACGCCTTCTTCTGAGTCGAGCAGCTCAACCTCAGCCGAATCGGGGCCGGTGGGCCGAATGCGCGCTGGGCGTGACGGACGGGTTGATCTGACTTTGACCGACACCTCCCAGCCGTCTTCGGGCGCATCGAGCAAGGCACCGTCGCCCAGCCAGTTGATTTCCTTGAGCGTGATGATCTTCGTGCCCAACGCTTCACGCGGGCCGACGATCACCTGCCGGGTCACGGCGTCCAGCTTCAGCACATAAAGCGGATCTTCGGCGGCGATGCCCAGACCGCGGCGCTGGCCGATTGTGTAGTGCAGCACGCCCTTGTGGGTGCCCAGCACATTGCCCGCCTGATCGACGATGTCGCCGGGTTCTGCCGCGCCGGGGCGCAATTTCTCAATCACATCGGTATAGCGGCCCTGCGGCACAAAGCAGATGTCCTGGCTGTCGGGCTTGTCGGCAACGGTCAGCCCGTAGCGGCGCGCCAGATCGCGGGTCTCAGCCTTGGATTTCAGATGGCCGAGCGGGAAGCGCAGCGCGCTCAGCTGTGCGGGCGTGGTTGAGAACAGGAAATAGCTCTGATCGCGGTCGGCATCGGCGGCGCGGTGCAGCTCCGCCCCGTTCGGCCCGTCGGCGCGCTGGATATAATGTCCGGTCGCCATCACCTGGGCGCCGAGCTCTTTGGCGGTCTCCAGAAGATCGCGAAATTTTACGCGCTCATTGCATCGAATGCAGGGTATCGGCGTCGCACCAGCGAGATATGCGTCGGCAAATTCCTCGATCACCGCCTCACGAAAAGTGTTTTCGTAGTCGAGAACATAGTGCGGAAAGCCCATTTTTTCCGCGACCCGGCGCGCGTCACGGATGTCGGTTCCCGCACAGCAGGCCCCTTTTTTCGCCAGCGCTGCGCCGTGGTCATAGAGCTGAAGTGTAACGCCTACAACGTCATAGCCCTCCTCGGCCAGCATCGCGGCGACCACAGAGCTGTCTACCCCGCCGGACATCGCAACCACCACGCGGGTGTCCGCGGGCGCGCCGGGCAGGCCAAGGCTGTTCAGAGGCGAGGTCATGGGAACTCCTGTCTTCATGGCTGCGAGATAAGGCGTCGCGGCAGGGGGGGCAAGGCCCGGGCCTGCTTGGTCCGTCTTCACCCTGTTTTAAACCCCAGTGCCTACCCTCCTCCTCGGTGGTGAGTGCAATAGCGAACGAGGGGTTTGCAATGTTAAACAATACGGAAGACCGACCCGACAGTGTCGTTGGGCCGGACGGAGCGATGTTGACGCGTGACGACCTTCCCAGTCCGGAAACGCGTCGTTGGGTGGCGCGGCGCAAGGCGGCGGTCGTGGCGGCGGTGACCGGCGGCATGATTTCGCCAGAGGAGGCGTGCAACCGCTGGGATCTGTCCGATGAGGAATTGGAATCCTGGTGCGAGGCCACGGCCCGCCATGGGGTGAACGCGCTTCGAACGACTGCATTGCAGCGATACAGATCTACTCGTAGTTGAAAAATGCGCACGGCTCCCGTTAAGGTGGTAACGCATCGTTCACCTTTCTAGCCGAGATTGGGGAACCTGAAGTTTACCTTGACTGGAGCCGTGCCATGCGAGTTTTGCTGATCGAGGACGATCCTGCGACCGCGCAGAGCATCGAGCTGATGCTGCGCAACGCAAACCTCAACGTCTACACGACGGATCTTGGGGAAGAGGGGATCGATCTTGCCAAGCTTTATGATTACGATCTGATCCTTCTAGATCTCAATCTTCCGGACATCACCGGCTATGACGTGCTCAAAAAGCTGCGTCTGTCGAAGGTGGACACGCCGATCCTGATCCTCTCTGGCCTCGACGAGACGGAGAACAAGATCAAGGGGTTCGGCTTTGGCGCTGATGATTACTTGACCAAGCCTTTCAACCGCGAAGAATTGGTGGCGCGCATTCACGCCATCGTGCGTCGGTCCAAAGGCCATGCTCAGTCGATCATCTCCACCGGGAAGGTAAAGGTCAACCTGGATGCCAAGACCGTGGAAGTGGACAGCAAGCCTGTCCACCTCACCGGCAAGGAATACCAGATGCTGGAGCTGCTGAGCCTGCGCAAAGGCACCACGTTGACCAAGGAGATGTTCCTTAATCATCTCTATGGCGGCATGGATGAGCCTGAGTTGAAAATCATCGATGTGTTTATCTGCAAGCTGCGCAAGAAACTGACGACCGCCACTGGCGGCTCGAACTACATTGAGACGGTCTGGGGACGCGGATACGTGCTGCGCGACCCGACGCCTGAAGTGGAACCGGTTAAAATCCGCGCCTGAAGCGTCCCCCGTCAAACGGGGGGCGCCTATGCCGGGCCGAGGGCAGAACGCCTCGGATCCCTGTGCTTTGCCTTGATCCGAGGCGGCGCGCTGCGGCTATGCTGCAAATGGCGGCCGCGCCATGTAGCTGGCTGATCTGGGCCGCACATGCCCTTGGTCAGCATCACCCGACCACGCGGCTGGGTCCGCCAAGCGGCAGCATGTGTGCCTTGCCGACGGCTTCTGCATGTTCACCCGGCGGCAAATGTCTCATATCCGCGCAGATCCGCGTGCCACCAGCCTGCCCGCCGCGCCAACTCGCGCGTGCACTGGGGTGTATGGTGCAGCGAGGGTTGGGATTTGCCTAAAATTTCATCAATTGCCATGTTCCCGCCACATGAAGCGTTTGCACTCTTGCCGCATGGCGATACCTCTGACTAAAGTTTTGCGACCCGGACGTGCCGGGACGCTGTGCGATCCCATTCGTGCGCGTTTCGGTGTTCTTGCGTCTTTCATGCGGCCCCGGCGCCGCGATCGGGCCAACAAAACGAAGAGGATCCCTTATGAAAACGACCCTCATTCTCGGCGCGTCCATGGCCGCGCTCATGGCCGCGGCGACGCCGATATCGGCGGAAAACTTGCTGCGCTGGACCAGTCAGGGCGACGCGCTGACCCTCGACCCGCATTCGCAGAACGAATCGCCGACCATCGCGATGAACGGTTTCATCTATGAGGCGCTGGTCACCCAGGATCCCTCGCTCGCGTTCAAGCCCGCGCTGGCCGAAAGCTGGACCGCCGCACCCGATGGCTGGACCATGAAGCTGCGCAAGGGCGTCAAATTCCATGACGGTGCCGATTTCACCGCTGAGGATGTGGTGTTTTCCTTTGAGCGCGCCAAATCCGCCAGTTCCGACTATAAGGCGCAGGCCGATGCCGTGGCCTCGGTCGAAGTGATCGATGACTACACGGTCAAGCTGGTGACCGACGGCCCCAATCCGATCCTGCCCAACCAGCTGACCACGCTTTATATGATGGACAAGGACTGGTCTGAGGCGAACAACGTCGTCACGCCTCAGGATTTCGCCGCGGGCGAAGAAACCTTTGCCGTGCGCAATGCCAATGGCACTGGCGCGTTCGTTCTGGTGTCTCGCGCACCTGATGAGCTGACAGTGATGGCACGCAACCCCGCCTGGTGGGGTGAGGGCCAGTTCCCCGGCAACATCGACCGCATCGAATACCGCCCGATTTCCAACGCCGCGACCCGCGTTGCCGCGCTGTTGTCGGGCGAGGTCGACTTTCTGCTCGACCCGCCGCTGCAGGATCTCAAGCGCATTGAGGCGACCGACGGGCTGAAAACCTCCACAGTGGCGCAGATCCGCACGATTTTCTTCGGCATGGATCAGGGTTCGGCCGAGCTGCGATCCTCAAACATCAAGGGCAAGAACCCCTTTGGGGACGTCCGCGTGCGCGAAGCCATGAACCTTGCCATCGACCGCGAAGCGATCAAACGCGTGGTGATGGAGGGGCTTAGCTTTCCCGCCGGCATGATCACGCCCCCGGGTGTGCTCGGCAATACGCCCGCGCAGGACATGCCCATGGGCGTCGATGCCGCCCGTGCCAAGACGCTGTTGGCCGATGCCGGGTATCCGGACGGCTTCTCGGTGCAGCTTGATTGCCCGAACAACCGCTACAATAACGATGAGAAAATCTGTCAGGCGGCTGTGTCGATGCTCGCGCGTATCGGCGTAAAGGTCAGCCTTGATGCGATCCCCAAGGCTCAGCACTTCCCCAAGATCCAGAACCGGACTTCTGATTTCTACATGCTCGGCTGGGGTGTTCCGACGCTCGACAGCCATTATGTGTTCTCCTACCTGCTGGCTTCGGATGGTGCTTGGAACGCCACCAACTATTCGAACGCCCGTGTGGATGCGATCACTGAGGAAATCACCCGGGAAACCGACCTCGACAAGCGCACGGCGATGATCGACGAGGCTTGGACCCAGATCCGCGCCGATATGCCTTACGTTCCGCTGCACCATCAGGTGATCGCTTGGGCCATGTCGGACATGTTCGACATTCCGATCGGTGCCGACGATCGCCTGCGGGCGAACTACGCCGTCAAGAAGTGATCCGGACGGCGCTGGGGAGCGATCCCCAGCGCCTGATCCCTCGGCCCTTTTTTCTCTGACAAACCGGGGTTTCCCATGTTCGGCGTCATCGCACGCAGACTGCTTCAAAGCCTTGCGGTGATGGCCGCCGTTTCGGCGGTGTCTTTCGCGCTGTTCAACTTTGTCGGCGATCCGGTCAGCAACATGCTTGGCATGGAAGCCAGCATGGAGGAGCGGGTGCGCGTGCGCACGGAGCTTGGCCTCGACGATCCGATCATCACGCAATACGCCCGCTTTGTCGGCAATGCGGTGCAGGGCGATTTCGGGCTCAGCTATCGTCTGCGTCGCCCGGTGCAGGACTTGATCCTTGAACGTCTGCCCGCGACGTTGGAACTGGTTGCAGTTTCGGCAGTGTTCGCGCTGGTCTTCGGCGTGTCGGCGGGGGTTTATACCGGCATTCGGCGCAACAGTTGGGTCAGCCGCATGCTGCTATCCGCATCTTTGATCGGCGTTTCACTGCCGACATTCATCATCGGCATCGCTTTGATTTATATCTTTGCAGTGCATCTGCGATGGCTGCCCAGTTCGGGTCGCGGCGGGGTGGTGGATCTGGGGTGGTGGAAGACATCATTCCTGACTGTGGATGGCTGGCGGTCGATCCTGATGCCGGCGCTGACGCTCAGCCTGTTTCAAACCACCATGATCCTGCGCCTCGTGCGCAGCGAGATGATGGAGGTGATGCGCACCGATTTCATCAAATTCGCCCGCGCCCGGGGCTTGTCGGAACGCGCGATCAATTTCGGCCATGCGTTGAAGAACACGCTGGTGCCGGTGATCACGGTGATCGGCATCAACATCGGCAATCTGATCGCGTTTTCGGTGATCACCGAGACGGTGTTCCAATGGCCGGGCACGGGTCTCATGTTCATTCAATCGGTGGATTTCGTCGATGTGCCGATCATGGCGGCCTATCTGTGCTTTGTCGCGGCGATGTTCGTGACGATCTCTCTCGTGGTCGATCTGCTTTACGTCTTCATCGACCCACGCATCCGCATCGGAGGACGCTGACATGACCCAAGGCGCCCCACACCGCAGCCGATTTTCCCGCCTGATCGATAATGACATTGCATGGAGCTTTTTGACCACGCCCACGGCGATGATCGCGGCCTTTGTCACTGTGGCGATGATCGGGCTCTGTTTTCTGGCGCCTTGGGTGGCGCCGTTCAACCCGTTCGACCCTGCCTCAATCAGCCTGTGGGATGGAAAATTGCCGCCATCCTGGATCGAAGGCGGGCAGCCGCAATATCTGCTCGGCACCGACGATCAGGGGCGCGACGTGCTGTCGACGATCCTTTATGGCGGGCGGCTTTCCATCATTGTCGGGCTGGCGGCGGTGTGTCTGGGGATGGTGCTGGGCGTCGCGCTTGGGGTGATTGCGGGCTATATGGGCGGCGCGGTGGATGCGGTGATCATGCGCATTGCCGACGTACAGCTGACCATTCCCGGCATCCTGCTGGCAATCTTGATAAATGGCGTCGCGCGGTCGATCCTGCCGCCGGAATCGCGTGATGAGCTAGCGATTTACGTGGTGATCATCGCCATTGGCCTGACCGACTGGCCCCAATTTGCGCGCGTCACCCGCGGCGCATCGATGGTTGAGGCACATAAGGAATACGTGCAGGCGGCCCGTGTGATCGGCCTGCCGTCTTGGCTGATCATGATGCGCCATGTGTTGCCCAACGTGCTGCGCCCGGTGCTGGTGCTGGCCACCATCGGGTTGGCGCTGGCGATCATCGCTGAGGCGACGCTGTCGTTCCTTGGCCAAGGCATTCCGCCAACGACGCCGTCCTTGGGCACCTTGATCCGGGTGGGCAATGATTACCTGTTCTCGGGCCTGTGGTGGATCACGCTCTGGCCGGCGCTGGCGCTCGTAATTCTGGTTTTTGCGGTCAATTTGCTGGGGGATTGGATGCGCGACGCTCTCAATCCAAAGCTGCGCTGATGTTGTTGTCAGTGCGCAATCTGTCGGTCGATTTCTCGACACGGCGCGGCACGGTGCATGCCGCGCGGCGCGTGTCGCTTGATGTCAGCCCCGGCGAGGTTCTGGGGCTTGTCGGCGAATCTGGCGCGGGCAAATCCACCATCGGTGCCGCGATCATCGACCTTCTGGAACCGCCCGGCCGGGTGTCGGAAGGTGAGATCACCTTTCAGGGCGAAAGCCTGCGCGGACGCAGCGAGGATGAGATGCGGCGCATCCGCGGCGACCGGATCGGCATGATCTTTCAGGACCCGCAGACGTCGCTGAACCCGCTGCTGACCATTGGTGAGCAGCTGGTTGAGACGATCCGCAAGTCGCTTGGCCTCAGCGCCAAGGCGGCGCGTGGCCGGGCCATGGACCTGCTGGAACAGGTCGGGATTGATGAAGCTGAGGCCCGCCTAAACGCCTATCCGCATCAGTTTTCGGGCGGAATGCGCCAGCGCGTGGTCATCGCGCTGGCGCTTGCCGGGGAACCCGATCTGATCATCGCGGATGAACCGACAACCGCGCTTGACGTGTCGATCCAGGCGCAGATCCTCGACCTGATCCGCACCTTGTGCAAAGAACGCAATGTCGGCGTCATCATCGTCACCCATGACATTGGCGTGATTGCGGAAATCGCTGATCGGGTCTGCGTGATGTATCGCGGTGAGGTGGTCGAAACCGGCCCCGTGGCGCAGATCCTTGGCGCGCCAAAACATGCCTACACCCAATCCCTGATCGCCGCCGTGCCGCGCCCGGACAAGCGGCTGCACCGCTTTGCCTCAGTCGATTACATCGAAGGCGGCGGGTCGTTGGGCAACCGCATCGACGTGCGCAGCCATTGGCTGGGCCAAGGCGCGGGTGGCGCGGAGACCGCACCCGCGATCGAGGTTGAGAACCTGAACCTGTCCTTCACGCTGCAAAAGGCGATTCTGCCGCGGAACCGCAAGCGGCTGCAGGCGGTGGGCGATGTCAGCTTTTCCATCGCGCGGGGCGAAAGCTTTGGGTTGGTGGGCGAATCTGGCTCCGGCAAATCCACCGTCGCGCGGCTGATTGCGGGGCTTTATACCCCCGATGCCGGGTCAATCCGGCTGTTCGGGCAGGATGTGACCGGCACGCGGCGCGATCCGCGTGTGGCGGCGGCGCGGCGGGCGTTGCAGATGATCTTTCAGGACCCGTATTCCTCGCTCAACGGGCGGATGCGGGTGATCGACATTGTCGCCGAACCGATGCGATTCTTTCGCCTGACATCGGGTGAGGCCGAGACCCGCCGCATCGTCGGCGATCTTTTGGACCATGTCGGGCTGGGCGCGGCGGCGGCGCGCAAATTCCCGCATGAATTCTCAGGCGGGCAGCGGCAGCGCATTTCCATCGCGCGGGCGCTGGCATCACGCCCGCGGATCCTGATCTGTGATGAACCGACATCGGCACTTGATGTGTCGATCCAGGCGCAGATCCTGAACCTTTTGCGTGACTTGCAGGAAGAACTGGGCCTGACCATGCTGTTCATCAGCCACGATCTGCCAGTGATCCGGCAGATGTGTGACCGGGTGGCGGTGATGAAATCAGGCCGCATCTGCGAAATCGCCGCGACCGAAACGTTGTTTGAGGCACCGTCCCACGACTACACCCGCCGCCTGCTGCGCCTGATGCCGCGGACGGACATGCTGCAACCGGCGTGATCAGATCGGGTTCATCACGTCCGTCTGCGCGGTGGGTGAGGACCGCCGCGCATCCAGCTCACTTCGCCGATGAAGCAGCTGCCATCCGCATCAAAACTGTCCGCGCGCTTGGTGATCCGTGGGCGTCCCGCCACCACAAAGCACAGACGGTCGGGGCCTCGCCCTCAATGGTCAGCGCGTCGATGGCTGACGCGGTCTCTTAGCGCGCGATCGTCATCAGCGCGCGAAACACCCCCGGCTCCAGCGCACCCAGCGCCATAAGGCCGCGCCCGCCCGCGCCCCGATGCGCAGCGCGGTCTGATTGCGGCTCAGAAATCCGAAGGTGCAGACCACGCTTGCAAGATGAAGCAGTGTCGAGGTCGCTATCTCATAGTCGATAAACTGCGTGGGCGTTGGCTTTGATCTGGTCTTGCTGCGCATTGCGCAGGGCGTTGTGGGGCGATTTTGGCAATCTTATGACGTGGTCGGGCATGTGGGTAACCTTTCGCTTACCAGTTTGCGGGATCAAGGGGGCACTGCATTTTCGGTCAAAGGATACCCCCGCGCCATGATTTATCGCGCCCTTCTTGCCGCAACCTTGTTGTCGGTGTTGCAGACTGTGCCTGCCCTCGCCAATGGGGTGACCAAGATCGTGCCGTCCGATGCGGCCCCCACCTACGGCAGCCCTTCGCCTGTGACCCGCCCGCGCATGTGCGAAGGCTTCGGCCCGCAGGCGCCGCGCGACATCGCGCTGGTCGGGGGCGGCAACAACCGGCGGTTCAGCATCGCGCCACCAGCGGCCAAGCTGAACCTGTGCAACATCCATTTCCACGCGCAGGCCGAACATAAAGGCCCCGGCTTTGATATCTATGCCGGGCAGGGCGACAATGGTGGTTGGCAGTGCAACGGCACCCCAGATCTGTCCGTGGCGGAGCTGGGCGACCCCGGCGCGGGTGCCTGCGGCGGCGTGAAGCCCGGCTATTCGATTGAGGTGCACTGGGTGCATTCAAGCTGCGATGTGGCACCGGGTGAGGGGCTGGGGTCGTGCATGAACGAGTCGTGCAAAAACCCGCAGCTGCGCGTGGAAACCCAGGTGTTTCTGGTGGTGAACGACCCCAAGGCGCTCGATTTCACGAAATATGACCATAACGGGCCGATGATCGGCGGGGTGCATCAGGCCAGGACGCTGCCAAAGGGCACTGGCGATCCAGTGACGTATCTCGGCTCCACCACCGGGCCAGACTTTTCGCAGCAGATCTGCTCGCCCTACCAAGTGACCTGGAGCGTTCGGCCCCAATGCGCGAAAGTGGACATCGCCTCGTTGCACCGCTGGTGCGCGGGCAATTCCAGCCGCGAAGACCATGCCCATGGCGTGCGCCATCTGGTGACCGCGCCCACGCTGCTGGCCCCGATCCAATGACCGGCGGGTGCTGAGGGCCCCCTGATGCCCTCACCTCAGGCCGCGGCGCGCCATGCCGGGCCGCGGCGGTTACACGGCGCCTTGCGTGATCAACCCGCGGGCCAGCACGCGGAACGCCTCGGCCTGTGGGCTGTCCGGGGCGGCGGCAACCACCGGCGTTCCGCCATCGCCGGCCAACCGGATCGCGAGGTCTAGCGGGATCTCCCCAAGAAACGGCAGCCCGAGCTTTTC
Organism: Paracoccaceae bacterium; assembly: GCA_047610385.1. GTDB lineage: Bacteria > Pseudomonadota > Alphaproteobacteria > Rhodobacterales > Rhodobacteraceae > JBOCEF01. Next base: position 28,057 of record JBLGAC010000016.1, read on the forward strand.
GGCCTCAGCCCGCGCGCCGCCATGGCCAAATATATGCGCCTCATGCCCGCATTGGGGGCAGATATAGGCGCTCATATTCTCAACAATACCAAGGATCGGGGCCTCCAGCTTGCGGAACATCGCGATGCCTTTGCGCGCATCCGCCAGCGCCACATCCTGCGGCGTGGACACAACAATGGCACCGGTCACGTCGAATTTCTGGCACAGCGACAGCTGCACGTCGCCGGTGCCGGGCGGCAGATCGACGATCAGAACATCAAGCTGCCCCCAGTTCACCTGCGTCATCATCTGCTGCAGCGCGCCCATCAACATCGGGCCGCGCCAGATCACCGCCTCGTCCTCAGGCAGCATCAGCCCGATCGACATCATGGTGACGCCGTGCGCGACCAGCGGGCGGATGATCTTACCGTCGGAGGCGGGGCGCTCGGTCACGCCCATCATGCGCGGCTGGCTCGGCCCGTGAATGTCCGCATCCAGCAGCCCGACCCGCTTGCCCTCCATCGCCAGCGCGACGGCAAGGTTCGAAGACACGGTGGATTTGCCAACCCCGCCCTTGCCCGACGCGACCGCGATGATCGATTTGACGCCCACCACACGGCGGGATGCCTGCGGTTTGGGGTGCCCGCCGATTTTCAGCGACGGCGGGGGGGGCGCGGCAGGGGCCGGGCCATGGGCGGTCAGGATCCCGGTGGCCTTGGTCACGCCGGGCAGGGTGCCCACGGCGGCCTCGGCGTTGGTAACCAGGTCCTGCATCATCGGCGCGCGGGCGGCCGGAACCTCAAGGATAAAGCGCGCGTGCCCACCCTCCACCATCGGCGCGCGTACGAAATCTGACGCAACGATGTCGCGGCCGGTTTCGGGGTCGATCACCCGCGACAGGGCTTTGAGGATGTCGTCAGCGGTGATGCTCATGTCGATGTCTCCGGGGGGTATTTGGATAGCCAAGGGGGAGGTAGGCCGAGGGGCGCCCAGGTGCAAGGGATGCAGGGCGGGGCGATGACGGGGGGCAAAGCCCCGCGCGAGGGCCGAACTGCATCCCCGCCAGGATCAGATCCTCAGCTCAACCCAGATCGGCACATGGTCTGATGGTTTTTCACCACCGCGCACATGTTTGTCGATCTCCACATGCTCTAATCGGTCGGCGGCTTGGGGTGACAGCAGCAGATGATCGATGCGGATGCCGTTGTTCCGCTGCCACGCGCCCGCCTGATAGTCCCAGAATGTGTAGGCGCCGGGGGCCGGGTTGCGGTCGGTCCAGGCCTCGGTCCAGCCCTGGTTCAGGATGTGCCGGTAGGCGGCGCGGGTCTGGGGCAAAAACAGCGCGTCGTCGGTCCAGACCTCAGGCCGGGCGGCGTCGCCGGTGTGGGCGATCACGTTGTAATCCCCGGCCATGATGGCGATTTCTTCAGACGCGATCAGCGCGGCGGCGCGCAGGCGCATCCGCTCCATCCATGCGAGTTTATAATCGTATTTCGGCCCCGGCGCCGGGTTGCCATTGGGCAGATACAGGCCGCACAGCCGCACCGCCGCGTCGTCGCCGCTGATGGTTGCTTCGATCCAGCGGGCTTGCTCGTCGCCCTCATCGCCGGGCAGGCCGCGGACCACGTCCTCAATGGGGCGGCGCGACAGGATCGCGACGCCGTTGAAGCCCTTTTGCCCATGGGTCACAAGGTTGTAGCCTGCGTCCTCAATGGGTTCGCGCGGGAAATTTTCATCAACCGATTTGATTTCCTGCAGGCAAACCGCGTCGGGCCTCGCCTCAGCCAGCCAATCCAGAAGGGCGGGAAGGCGGGCCTTGACGCCGTTGATGTTGAAGCTGGCGATTTTCATGAGAGGCCTCGTGCAGATTGAGGGACGTGGGGGCCGGAGGGGGGGACTCGCGCCGCGCTGCGCACGGCTCTCGCCCACCCGCCGACCCTTTAGGCGTCGGAGAGGTCTTCGATCAGGCGCAGGAACGTGTCGCCGAAGCGTTCGGCTTTGGCGGCGCTCATGCCTTTGACGTTGGCGATGGCGGTGAGGTCAACTGGCCGGGTCTCCGCAATCTTTGCCAGCGTCGCGTTGGTGCAGCTGAGCGGCTTGCCGGTTCCGTCCGCCCCCCGCGCCAGCGTGATCTGCGCCTCGCGCAGCGCGTCATAAAGTGGGCCGTCGCCGCGGGATGCGGCGCGGATGCGCGATTTGGGTTCCGTGGGTGACGGGCCGCCATTGATCTCAGCCAGAAATTCAGCGCCGTATTTGGTCAGCTTCGTGGCACCGACCCCGCTGCATTGCGCCAGATCATCCAAGCTCACGGGGCGCTTTTGCGCCATCTCGATCAAGGTCCGGTCCACGAAAATCACATAGGCGGGCACGCCTTGGCGTTCGGCCAGGCGGCGGCGCAGACCGCGCAGGGCGTTGAACAGGGGTTCATCTTCTTCGGACAGCATCGCGGGTGCGGCGGAGCGGGCCCCGCGGGGGCCGACGCTGGTGCCTGCGCTGGCGGCGGCGCGGATGGTGTCGCGCCGAAGCTCCAGCTTGGCCTCGCCGCGCAGCACTGGGCGGGCGATGTCGGTCAGCGCCCAGCCCAGCTTTTCGGTGACCCGCACCATGCCAAGCGCATGAAGCTGGCGCAGGATCGCCTTCCATTCTGCGGCGGAGTGTTCTTTGCCGATGCCGAACACGGACAGGTTTTCATGGCCGAACTTGCGGGTCCGGTCATCTTTTTCGCCGCGCAGCACCTTGATCACATGGCCAGCGCCGAACATCTCATCGGTGCGGTAAATCGCCGACAGCGCCTTTTGCGCGGCCTCGGTGCCGTCGAACAGTTCGGGGGGCGTGCGGCACAGATCGCAGCCGCCGCAGGGCCCGTGGAAATCATCGCCGAAATAGCGCAGCAGGTTTTCACGCCGGCATTTCGTGGCCTCGGCCAGCCGCAGCAGAGCATCAAGGCGTTCATAATCCGCGCGCTTACGCTCAGCCGGGGACGGGCTTTCATCAATGCGGGCGCGTTGCAGCCGGAAATCATCGTCGCCATACAGCGTCAGGGTGTCGGCGGGGGCGCCGTCGCGGCCTGCGCGGCCGATCTCCTGATAATATGCCTCCATGGATTTGGGCAGATCAGCGTGGGCGACCCAGCGGATGTCGGGCTTATCGACGCCCATGCCAAAGGCGACGGTGGCGCAGATCACCAGATCGTCTTCGCGCTGGAACCGGTCCTGCACGTTGGACCGGACCTCAGCTTGCAGGCCTGCGTGATAGGCCAGCGCCGGGATGCCTGCGTCGCTGATCGCCTTGGCCAGCACCTCAGTCTTGTTGCGCGAGGAGCAATAGACGATGCCCGCCTGACCCTTGCGCGCCTTGACGAAGGTCATCAGTTGCTGGCGCGGAGAGATTTTCGGCTCAAAGGCCAGAAACAGGTTGGGCCGGTCGAACCCGTGCAGGAACACCGCTGGCGGGGCGCGGAACAACCGGCGGGAGATTTCTTCGCGGGTTTCTTCGTCCGCAGTGGCGGTGAAGGCGGTGATCTGCACATCGCCCAATGCGTCGCGCAGATCGCCGATGCGCAGATAGTCGGGCCGGAAATCATGGCCCCACTGGCTGACGCAATGGGCTTCGTCCACCGCGATCATGTTGACGCCGATGCGCCGCAGCAAGGCGCCGACATAGGGCAGGCGTTCGGGCGCGAGATACAAAAGCCGCAGCGTTCCGGCCTCAAGCTCCGCATGGACGCGCTCGTTTTCCTCAGGCGTGTTGTTCGATGTCAGCGCCCCCGCTGAGACGCCTGCGCTGAGCAGCGCGGCCACCTGATCGCGCATCAACGCAATCAACGGCGAGATCACCACCGTCACCCCGGTTTCACGCGCCAAGGCGGGCAGCTGGAAGCACAGCGATTTGCCGCCCCCCGTTGGCATAATCGCCAGCACGTCGCGGCCCGCGAGGATCGCCTCAACGATTTCCTGCTGGCCGGGGCGAAAGCCGTCGAAACCGAAGACGGAGCGGAGAAGGGTGGAGAGATCCTGCATGGGGCGCGTCAGCTCAGCTTTCATGGTGCGTCGGGCATGGTGCGTCGGGCATGGTGCGTCGGGCATGGGTCTGCGGTTTGGCGCGGACGATAGACGACGCGGCGGGTGGGCGCCATGGGCGGGGGGCCGCACGCAGCCCTTTGCGCTTGTCGCCCCGTGGGGTGGGGCTTACGGTCGGGCCAACGCGGCGCCGGGTTCCTTGGCGTCCCCAAGACGAACGCCGCCCGACCGCCATGGTTCGGGCCGCGATGTGCAAGAGGCCGAGAATGAGCATCAAGACGGTGGGAGTGGTCGGCGCCGGCCAGATGGGCAACGGCATCGCGCATGTCTTCGCGTTGGCGGGATATGAGGTGCGGCTGCACGATGTGAACGCCGCGCAGATCGACGCAGCGATCACGAAAATCTCAGCCAACATGGACCGGCAGGTCGGCAAGGGCCAGATTGAGGCAGGTGAGAAAGCCGCCGCCATCGCGCGCATCACCGCAGCGCCAGACGTGGCCGATTGCGGCGCGACTGATCTGGTGATCGAAGCGGCGACGGAAAACGAGGCGGTGAAGCACAAGATCTTTGCATCCCTCGCGCCCCATCTGCTGCCGCACACGATCCTGACGTCGAACACATCGTCGATCTCGATCACGCGGTTGGCGTCGGCCACTGACCGGCCTGAGCGGTTCATGGGGTTCCATTTCATGAATCCCGTGCCGCTGATGCAGCTGGTCGAATTGATCCGCGGCATCGCCACGGATAAGGAAACCTACGACACGCTGTTTGCAGTGGTTGAACGTCTGGGCAAGACCGCCGCGTCGGCCGAAGATTTCCCCGCCTTCATCGTCAACCGCATCCTGCTGCCGATGATCAACGAGGCGGTGTATACTTTGTATGAGGGCGTCGGCACCGTCACCAGCATCGACAAAGCCATGCGTCTTGGCGCGAACCATCCGATGGGGCCGCTGCAATTGGCCGATTTCATCGGGCTCGACGTCTGTCTTGCGATCATGGAAGTGCTGCACAAGGGGCTGTCGGACACCAAATACCGGCCCTGTCCGCTGCTGGTGAAATATGTTGAGGCCGGCTGGCTGGGCCGCAAATCGGGCCGCGGCTTTTACGATTACCGCGGTGAGACGCCGGTTCCCACGCGCTGAACCTGGCCATGGCGGCGATCACGAATCTGTGATCGCCGCGGTCTGTGGATGTGATTTGCGTTTTGCGCCAAAGCGGAAACAATCTTTCCACGCTAAAGTGGCTGTGATCATCCATCTGGTGTGCCTAACTAAGGCGCAGATCAATGCCGCCCACTCTGGAAGGAATATTCATGCGCATCGCCGCCCTCGCATTCGCCGCCGCCGGTCTCTTTGCCGCTCTTCCCGCGGCTGCTGAGCCTTACAAGCTCGACAAGTCCCATGCCACGGTGATCTTCACTGTCGGGCATTTGGGCTTTTCCACGGTCCACGGGTTTTTCCGCGCCTTTGACGCCGACATCAACTTTGACCCGGACAGCATGGAAACCTCGTCGGTGAACTTCACCATCGACGCCGCGTCCGTGGACACGCTGTGGGAAGCGCGCGACAAGCATGTGAAATCCAAGGATTTCCTGAACATTGAGGCGTATCCCACCATCACCTTCGTGTCGAAAAAGATCGTGCTGACATCGGCTGAGACCGCGACCGTCACCGGCGATCTGACCATCATCGGCCAGACCCACGAAGAAACCTTCGACGTGGTGATGAACAAATTCGGCCCCTCGCCGTTCAATCCGGCCCTGCAAATCGCCGGTTTCAAGATCAATGGCGTGATCGACCGCACCAAATACGGCATGGGCTATGGTGCCCCGGCGATTGGCGGATCCATCGGCCTGCGTGTGGATCTGGAGATGAGCCCCGCCTCCTGATCGCCACGCATGCTTTGCCGGGGGGCCGCGCGGCCCCCCGGTCATCTGCCAAGCTACTGAGAGGTCCGGCCATGCCCCCGTTCCGCAACACAGTCCGCGTCTGGGGGTGGCCCGCACGCATCCTGCACTGGGCGATGGCAGGCCTGATCCTTTTCATGCTGGGCCTGGGCTTTTACACCGCTGAAATCGTCACCGACATGTACGAACAGTTCGGCCTTGTGCAAATCCACAAAAGCTGGGGCTTCGTTGCCTTCGCGCTGGGCCTTTTGCGGCTTGGTTGGCGCTTGGTAAACCCGTCGCCCGCCATGCCCGCGCACATGCCAGTCCATGAACGCCTGGTCGCCCATGCGGGCCATTGGCTGCTGTACGCGCTGATGATCGGGATGCCGCTGTCGGGATGGCTGATGGCCAGCGCGTCAACGCTGCAGGAAATGTACAGCATCAAAAACATGGTCTTTGGCATGTTTGAATTGCCCGATCCGTTTCAGCCGGGCAGCGCGGGTCTGGAAGAATTTTTCGGTGCCGTGCATTTCTGGTGCGCGATCACCCTGATCGTGGTGCTGGTCGGCCACGCGGCAGCGGGACTGAAGCATCACTTCATCAACCGCGATGATGTTCTGCGGCGGATGACCTCCGGCCTCTGACCTGGCGCGCTGCGGCGTGGGCCAAAAACGGAAAAGAACCCTGCGCCGGGGAAGCGCAGGGTTCCTTTGGTTTTTTGCGTGGCTCAAGGTAGCGATCCGCTTGACGTCCATCCTGTGGCGGGACAGACGAGAACGGCAGATCACCGCGTTGGGCCGTAAAAAACCGGGTCTAAATTCGGACGACCCATTCCGTATCAACCGGTCATTCGTGGCGCAACGAAGGCCCGTGACCTCCTTCGTTGCAAGAGGCATGCAGGGAACAGCCTCCGAACGGTCGATAAGATTATATTGCCGATAATCGGGGGGATCCACATACCCATGGTTGGGTATCGACAGCAGATTGTAGGAAAAATTCAGCCGCGGGCGCGGGAAAAATGCTCAATCAGCAGGTCGGCCACACGCTCAGGGTGCGAATACGCGAGCATTTGCCCGCCATCGTTGATCGATTCGAAGCGCATGGTCGGATGGCGCCCGCAAAGGGCTGAGGCCTGCTCCGGCGCGAAGACCTGCTTTTGCCCGCCATGGATCTGCAAGGCAGGGGTGCGCAGCTGTTCCCACTGCGATTTCCAGTCGGCCATGACTCGCGGAAAATCGTTGATCAGCCCGGCAAGCTGCTGCGCCTGCAAAAGCTGCAGGTTGGCGTCGAGCAGCCGCAGCGATGCCGGATCGCGGGTGACCGCCATGTCCGCCGCGCTGTTTGAGAACGTCTTGGCAAAGAATTCCTGCGTTCCGATCATGCGTATCATGCGTGATGCGATCAGACTGGTGGTCTTCATCAGCCGCGGCGCAACGCGGGCCACATGCAGGACCGTGCGCTGCCAAGCGGTCATGTCGGAGTGGAAATCGTCGACGCCCATGGGCAGATAGCCCGCAACGTTGGCCATGCCTGCGACGCGGTTGTGGTGGCGCAAGCTCAGCGCCACGGCGGCCCCGGCGGAGACGCCCTGACCAACCACGCAATATTCGTCCAGCCCCATCACGTCGGCGAATTCGGCCAGGTCGGCGGCATCATCGTCAAAGTTGGCAGCAGAACCGGCGGGCGAAGACATGCCATAGCCCGGCCGCACCGGCAGCCACAGGGTAAAGCCCGCCTCGTTCAGTCTGCGGGTCAGCGCCTCAGGCCAGGCAAAGCCGAACAGCACCGCGTGCAGCACCATGATCGGGCGTCCGTCCGCCGGGCCGATGCGGGTGTATTCGATGCGCCGCCCGTTGGGCAATTCGACCAGCGCATGGCGGCGTGGCATGCCGTAGGCACCGGGGGCTGCGCGCCGTCCGGCATCGGCCGCGGGCGACAGCGGCGCGAGGCCCGCAATCTTGCGCAGCAGGTCCATCTGGGTGCGCGAGCCGGTTTTCTCGCGCAGAGACTTGATCTGGGTGCGGACGGTTTCCACCGATGTGCGCCGTTTGGCGGCAATCTCGGTGGCGTTCAGCCCGTCTGACGCAAGCTCCGCAATCAGGGTTTCGGCCTCGGTCAGCTCATAGACCTGAGCCAATGCGTCGAACGCTGCGGGCGACACCGACAGATCGAGACCCTTGAGCAGGACCACCGTTTCCCCGGTGTCAGCGGCGCGCCCGGCGGTCAGTTCCGCCAGTGCGGAGCGTCCGTCCCCGGTCAGCATCGCGACGACCGCGTGCAGATCGGGCGCAGAATCATTTTCTTTGGCGCGGCGCAGAAAATCAATGAGCCTGGTGCGGTCGTCCTCATGAAACAGCAGATCGGCCAGCCGCGCGCCCTTGGCCAGCGACAGGCGCTGGGTGGCGGGAACGTTGGCGGCAATGGCGATCCCGGCAATGGTAAAGGCGGCGGCGGGGCGGCGTTCCTCAGCCAACCGGTCGGCCAGATCGGCGGCCAGCAGCTGTGCGGCGCCAGCGGCGACCATCTGCGGTGCCGCGTCCTCCATCAGCGCTTCAAGGCCACGGTGCATCTGCGTGGCGTCTTCGGCCCCGAGCGACAGGATCCGCTCTCCCCACAGGTCGAGCATGTTGACGAAGCGGCCCGGGTGAACATACGCGTTTTGGCCCGCGGAGAAGACCTCCAGCGTGGCACCAGGCGCCGTGGCACCATAAAACGGAGCTTTTTTCGTCATCTTCGCTCCTCCGAGCAGATCGGCGGCACCCAGTTTCCCAGCGACGCCGGACCCAATCGTCGATGCGGTCCTTGCGGGTTCGAGGAAATCCGCGCCCGACGCATTAGCGATACCGTGGGCGTTTTGGGGCAAACTCGCAACCGAGAACTGCATTGACCGATGGCACAGCGTTGGCAACAGGTGACCGTAAGGCCGGCAAACTTAGACAAGACGATCGCGCATAGGGAGACCTTATTTATAACATAGCCTTTCCTTACGTTAGGTCAACCTTGTCGATGTCACCTTTCGTTGGTGGCGGCAACGATGGCGCGCAGCAGCTTCTGCGTCTCGGGCGAATCCCATTCCGCATCGCCCTGCATGCGGGCGATTTCACGCCCGTCAGGATCCAGAATCAGCGTCACCGGATAGCCGATGATCCCCAGACGCGGCGCCATCGCATTGTCCTGATCGGCATGGACCGCAAGATGAGTGATGCCGATTTTGTCGTAGAAGGACCGCGCCTTCACCAGGCCTTTGCGTTCGACATTCACCGCGATCACACGGATCCCGTCGCCTGCCACGGCGGCGTGCAGACGGTCCAGCGACGGCATTTCCTTGCGGCAGGGCGGGCACCAGGTGGCCCACAGGTTCACCACGGTCACCGACCCTTTGAAATCGGCCAGCGAGGCGGGGCTGCCATCTTCTGCCAGAAATCCGGTGTCGGGCGTGTCACGCGCGGTGGAATGAAAGGCAAGCTTTGATGTCTGGCCGGTGCGCATGTCCTTGATCTGCTCCAGGGCCGCGGGATCGATGGCAACGCCTGCGCTCGCGGGGGTGGCGAGCGCGGCGAGGGCGCCGTAAAGAAGTGTGAAGGCAAGGGCGGCGGTCAGGCGCATGATCGAGGCTCCAATTCAGACGAAACGACAAAGAACGGATCCCCCGCGATGACGGAAGACAAAGCGAAAACTGGCGCGAACGCCATGTGGGGCGGCCGCTTTGCCGCAGGCCCCGACGCGATCATGGAGGCGATCAACGCCTCGATCGGGTTTGACCAGCGGCTGGCGGCCCAGGACGTGGCGGGCAGCCGCGCCCATGCGGCGATGCTGTCCGCCACCGGCATTATCACGGATGACGACCGCGCGGCCATCGACCAAGGCCTGCTCACGGTGTTGTCAGAGATCGTGGGTGGCACGTTCGCCTTTTCAACCGCGCTGGAAGACATCCACATGAATGTGGAAAACCGGCTGCGTGAATTGGTCGGCCCCGCGGCGGGGCGCCTGCACACCGCGCGGTCGCGCAACGATCAGGTGGCGCTTGATTTTCGCATGTGGGTTCGCGATCAGGCCGACGCGGCCATCGCCGGGATCACCGCGCTGATGACCGCGCTGGTCGGGCAGGCCGAAGCAGGGGCCGATATGGTCATGCCCGGCTTCACCCATCTGCAGACCGCGCAGCCCGTCACTTGGGGCCATCACATGCTGGCCTATGTGGAAATGTTCGCCCGCGACCGGTCGCGGTTCGAAGACGCGCGCAAACGCATGAACGAATGCCCGCTGGGTGCCGCGGCGCTGGCGGGCACATCCTTTCCGATCGACCGGGACGCGACGGCCGCCGCGCTGGGGTTCGACCGGCCGATGGCCAATTCGCTGGACGCGGTGTCGGACCGCGATTTCGCGCTGGAATTCCTGACCACCTCAACCATCTGCGCCGGACACCTCAGCCGCATGGCCGAAGAACTGGTGATCTGGTCCTCAGCCCAGTTTCGCTTTGTGCGCCTGTCAGACCGGTTTTCGACCGGATCGTCGATCATGCCGCAAAAGCGCAACCCTGATGCGGCGGAATTGGTGCGCGCCAAAATCGGCCGCATCCTTGGCGCCACTGTCGGGCTGGTGACAGTGATGAAGGGTCTGCCGCTCGCGTATTCCAAGGACATGCAGGAAGACAAGGAACAGGTCTTTGATGCTGCCGACGCGCTGATGCTGGCCCTTGCGGCGATGGAGGGGATGGTCCGCGATATGGTGCCCATGACCGACAATCTGCGCGCCGCGGCGGGGTCGGGGTTCTCAACCGCCACCGATCTGGCCGACTGGCTGGTGCGCGAGCTCAACCTGCCGTTCCGCGATGCGCACCATGTCACGGGATCCTTGGTGAAGATGGCCGAAGACCGCGGGATCGACCTGCCAGACCTGACGCTGGCGGACATGCAATCGGTGAACGGCCAGATCACCGATGCGGTGTTCGGGGTGCTGGGGGTCGACAACTCGGTGGCCTCACGCACCAGCTATGGCGGCACCTCGCCGGTCAATGTGCGTGCTCAGGCTGCCCGCTGGCGCGAGGCGCTGGCATGACCGCCCGCGCCATGGGACGCACGCTGCTGCTGGCCGCGCTGATCGCGGCATCGCTGGCGGCGGGCTGCGGGCGCAAGGGCGATCCGTCCGCGCCTTCGCCCGATGCGGCGAGCGCGCAAACGGATGTTGAGCGGCGTCAGGGGCTGTAAGCGCAGCGCGAAAACGCCCCGTACCATTGGTCCGGGGCGTTTTTCATTGCCGGGCGTGGGGCAGCGGTGATCAGGCCGCCCGCGATGGCCGCACCACCTGCCCGTTCACGAAATGAATGCCGCATTCCACTTTGCGCGATCCGCGCCAGCGGCCTGCCCTTGGGTCCTCATCCGCGGCAACCGGCGTGGTGCAGGGCGCGCAGCCGATCGACGCGAAGCCGCCGGCAACCAACGGATGGGGCGGCAGGTTATGGGTCTTAATGTGGGCGCGCACGTCCTCAGACGTCCAGTTCGCCATGGGGTTCACGCGGATGCGGCCGTCTGCATCGGCCTCAAAGCGCGGAAGATGGGTGCGGGTGGCGGCCTGAAACCGCTTGCGCCCGGACACCACAGCACCAAAGGGCATGAGCGCGGCGGCCAGAGGGCGAACCTTGCGCAGATCGCAGCACGCGTCAGTGTCATGTTCGCGCAGATCATCTGCCGGGTCTTCGCGCAACAGCGTCGCGTCCTGAGGCTGGATGCGCCGCACCCCGGTCAGGCCAAGACGCACCGATAGGTCCTGCTGATAGGCCAGCGTTTCGGGAAACAAAAGCAGGGTGTCGAGCAAAAGCACCGGCGCATCTGGCGCGGCGCGCGACAGCAGATGCAACAGCGCGGCGCTTTCGGCCCCGAACGATGACACCAGCGCGGCCGGCCCTGCGACCCCGTCCACAAAGACCGCGCGCAGGATGTCCTCAGCCGAGGCGTCGGCAAACGCGGTCTCCAGCGCCGCGGCGCGCGCGGCCGCACCCATCGCGGCCATGGCGGCGGCGTCGGGGCGGTGGGCGGTGCTGTCGACGGCGATGCGGGTCATGATGCAGGTCTCCATTGCCTCTGGAAACCTGATCTAGGCGGGTGTTTCGCGCCGCGCCATGACCGCGGTGGCCATCAGGAAGGCTATTCCAGCGCCGCCGCCCCCGGCGGAACGCGCGGTCGGCGCCGGGCGCTGGTTGGCGAATGGCAGACCGCGCTAGGATGCGGCCGGGCTCGGGGGGGCAGGCCCCCGCTCGCCCGCCCGTGCGCGCCAAAAACGGCGCGCCGGCGCCCCACCGGCAATCCGTGCGCCGGTGGTGGGCCTGGCGCCGCGCGGCGCTCTTGCGGCGCGGCGGACCGCGGCGGGGTCAATCCCCGCAAGGGCCGCACCCGGCGCGGGGTTGCGAGGGAGCCGCGGCCAAGCTAAGCCCGGTTTGACCCTTTCGCGCGCCCCCCCGCGCCCGCCCGCATGACGGAGCCCGCCCCATGGACCATTTCAACTACAAGGACGGCGTCCTTCATGCCGAAGATGTTGCGGTCGCCGACATCGTCGCTGCGGTCGGCTCGCCGGTCTATGTCTACTCCACCGCCACTTTCACCCGCCACTTCAAGGTGTTCGACGAAGCGCTGGCTGGCATGCCGCATCTGATCTGCTATGCGATGAAGGCCAACAGCAACCTCGCGGTGCTGGCCACGCTCGCGAGACTGGGCGCCGGGATGGACGTGGTGTCTGAGGGTGAATTTCGCCGCGCCCTCGCCGCCGGGGTGCCGGGCGCGCGGATCGTCTTTTCAGGCGTTGGCAAGACCGTCGCCGAGATGCGTTTTGCGCTGGACCATGACGTGCGCCAGTTCAACGTCGAAAGCGCTGAGGAGCTGGAGGTGCTGAGCGCCGTGGCCACCGCCATGGGCAAGATCGCGCCGATCACCCTGCGCGTGAACCCCGATGTCGACGCCAAGACCCACGCCAAGATCGCCACCGGCAAGTCGGAGAACAAGTTTGGCGTTCCCATCGCCGCCGCGCGCGACGTTTATGCCCGCGCGGCCGCGTTGCCCGGCATCGCGGTTGTGGGGATCGACGTGCATATCGGGTCGCAGCTAACGGACCTTGGCCCGTTTGAGGCAGCGTTCCTGAAGGTGGCCGAGCTTACCAAAGCCCTGCGCAGCGATGGGCACGACATCAAGCGGCTTGATCTGGGCGGCGGCCTTGGCATTCCCTATCGCCGCGCCAATGAGGCCCCGCCGCTGCCCTTTGACTATGGTGCCCTGATCCGCCGCACCGTTGGCGATCTGGGCTGTGAGATTGAACTGGAGCCCGGCCGCCTGATCGCCGGGAACGCCGGGATTCTTGTGTCCCGCGTCATCTACCGCAAGGCGGGCGAGGGGCGCACCTTTGTGATTCTCGACGCCGCCATGAACGACCTGATCCGCCCGGCGATGTATGACGCCTGGCACGACATCATCCCGGTTGTTGAACCAAGCCCCGGGGCTGATGCGGATCTTGTCGACATTGTCGGCCCGGTCTGCGAATCTGGCGATACCTTTGCCAAGGAACGCCCGATGCCCTTTGTGGGGCCGGGCGATCTGGTGGCGTTCCGATCAGCCGGGGCGTATGGCGCGGTGATGGCGTCGGAGTATAATACCAGGCCGCTGATCCCTGAGGTTATGGTCAATGGCGATCAATTCACTGTGGTGCGCGCACGACCGACCTTTGACGAAATGCTCGCGCGAGATACCATCCCTGATTGGATCGACTGAGGCCGCGCGGCGACGACCCGTTTGCGCGGCCCCAAACTTAGCCGGATCGGAGGCCTCATGACGGGCGATCGCCACACCGACCAGTCCGATGGGGCCGCAGACCGCATCTCATCCGATGCGGTGCGCGCTGTCGTCGCCCGCTACGCCCGCACCCAAGCCCGCGCGCTGACTGCTGAGCGTCTGACGCGCGCGTTCTGGCCGCTGTGGACCGTTGCGGCGACGTTTATGGGGGCAGCGCTGTCGGGGGCCTTTGATTTGGCACCCTCATGGCTTCATGCGGGCCTGCTGGTGATGTTCGCGGCGGGCGCGCTGGGCGCTCTGATGGTTGGCAGTCGCAATTTCCGGCGGCCCACGGCGATCGAAGCGCTGGCCGCCCTGGACGAAGGCACCGCGGACCACCCGGTTGCGTCGCTGTCGGACAGTCAGGCGCTCGGCTCAGCCGATCCCGCGGCCCGCGCGATCTGGGCGCTGCATCAGCGGCGGTTGGCGGCGCGCGCCTTGCAGGCCACGCCCCGCCCGGCCGATCTGCGCCTGTCATCGCGTGATCCGTTCGCGCTGCGGCTTTCGGCGCTGATACTTCTGGTGATGGGCACGGCAGCGGCGGTGCTGGATGGTGGGGAACGCCTCAGCTCTGCGCTGCGCCCCGGCGCATCGGCCGCCGCCGAAGCGGTGCAGCCCTCGATAGAGGCCTGGGCCACGCCGCCTGCCTATACCGGCGCTGAAATGATCTATCTGACCGAACGGATCGGCGAAACATTGCGTCTGCCCGGCGGTGCCCGCGTGTCGATCCGGGTTTACAACGCCCCCGCCGATCCGGTGCTTGCGCAAGATGTCACGTCCGGGATCGGCGCCGCGCCCGCCTTTGCGCCGATGGGCGAGGGTGCCTATGATCTGACGCTGGATGCCATGAAATCGGGCCCGCTTTCGGTCACGACCGACGGGCGCTCGCTGGGCACTTGGGTCTTTGACGTGGCCGAAGACGCGGCGCCTGACATTGCGTTCAAGGGCGAGGCATCGGCCAGCGCGACCCATGCGCTGCAATTTGAATTCACCGCCAGCGACGATTACGGCATCTCCGCGGCCTGGATGGTGGTGGATCTGGACCCTGCGCGCCTGATCGGCCGCCCCGGTCCGCCCCCCGCCGGGCTGGAGCCGATCGAGATCGAGCTGCCACTGCCGTTCACCGGTGCCGTCACCGACACTGAGGACATGGTGATCGAGGACCTGACAGAGCATCCTTGGGCGGGCCTGCCGGTCATCATCACCCTTTACGCCGAAGACGCGGGCGGCCAGATCGGCCAGTCCGCACCGATGCAGGCCGTGATCCCGGCGCGCCCGTTCTCCGACGCCATGGCCAAGGCGCTGGTTGAAGAACGCCGCGCCATCGCCTCATCACGGGCCGAGGCGCGCCCGGCATTGCAGCGCCTGCGGGCCGTGACCGCCTATCCCGAAGACTGGTTCACGGACACCATGCGCCCCTATCTGATCGTGCGCACGGCGATGCGGCGCTTGGCCTATGCGCTTGATGACGGGCGCGAAGACGCTGAAATCGGTTCGGTCATGGAGCTGTTGTGGCGCGCCGCGCTGCTGATCGAAGACGGCGATCTGGCCACCGCGGCGGAGCGTCTGCGCCGCGCGCAGGACCGCCTGTCTGAGGCCATTGAGCGCGGGGCCGAGCCTGATGAAATCGCGCAGCTGATCGATGAACTGCGCCAGG
This sequence comes from Paracoccaceae bacterium, assembly GCA_047610385.1. Taxonomy (GTDB): domain Bacteria; phylum Pseudomonadota; class Alphaproteobacteria; order Rhodobacterales; family Rhodobacteraceae; genus JBOCEF01. The sequence goes on from JBLGAC010000016.1 coordinate 43,414, forward strand.
CGATGAACGACTACATTGAGGAAATGGCCCGTCAGGCCATGGAAAACCTCGACCAGTTGCAGCAAAACGGCCAGCCCCAGGCGCAGACGCAGCAGGACGGGGGGCAGCCGCTCAACACTCAGGACCTGCAGCAGATGCTGGATGAAATCCAGCGCATGGCTGAAGAAGGCGACCGTGAAGGCGCGCGCCGCATGATGCAGGCGCTGCAGCAGATGCTGGAAAACCTGCAGATGCAGGCCAGCCCCGGCCAGCAAGGCCAGCAGGGCCAGGGTCAGCAGACCATGGAAGAATTGCAGGAAATGCTGCGCAGCCAGCAGGACCTTGCGGACAAGTCATTTGGCGAGATGCAGCGCCGTCAGGGCGGCGAAAAGCCCGGCGGCGAAGGCGGCGAAGGTGGCCAGGGCGGCGAAGGACAGGATGGCAGCGCGGGCCAGCAATCGCCATTCGGGCAGCCGAACGAAGGTGGCATGGGGCCAAACGGGCTCGACCCACGCGCGGGCGATCCGCAGCAGGGCGGTCAGGGCGGCGCGGCGCAGGACATGGGCCAGCTCGCCCAGCGGCAGGAGGCGCTGCGCAACCTGCTCGAAGACCTGCGCGCCCAGCTGCCGGGCGGCCTGTCGCCTGAGGCCGAACAAGCCCTGCGCGATGCGGACGAAGCGATGGACGGCGCGCGCGGGCAGCTCGAAGGTGGTGAACCCGGCAAGGCGCTGAACGATCAGGTCCGCGCCATGGAGAACCTGCGCGAAGGCGCCCGCCAGCTGGGCGACGCCATGCGCCGTGAGGCGCAGCGCGGGCAGGGAGAGCGCGCAGGGCAAAGCGCGCCCGGCGCTGGCGAGACTGGGCGCGATCCGCTGGGGCGCCCGACCGCGCAGGACGGCACGATGGACGGCGCAGACACCCGCATCCCGAACGCTGAGGATCTGATGCGTGCGCGCGAACTGCTCGACGAAATCCGCCGCCGCTCCGGTGACCGGACGCGACCTGAGCTGGAGCTGGACTATCTGCGCCGGTTGTTGGAGCGGTTCTGACGCCTGACGCCTGACACTCGGCGCTGGGTGGCTGGGTGGCTGGATGGCTGGTGCCAGGAACTGGGCGACGGGCGGCGTCTCTCCGGGCGCCACGATCATGTCTCGCCGCGCGGGCGCAACGGCTAAGCCGGGCACCACGGGCGTCGTGCGGCGTCCGGCCAAACGGGAGGCAAGGATCTTCGATCCGATGCCCGACGGGCGGGAGAGCGCAGTGCCGCAGTTCGTCGATGGCAGGGATACGCTGCACCCCAGCCGCGGGCCGCCGCGCCATCAAAAAAGGCCCGGGCATCTGCCTGGGCCTTTTTTCCGTTTTCGCCGCCTGTGGGGCTGCGGTCAGTTCGGGGCGCTCGGCGCGGTCATCGCTGGGGGTGCCATCGGGCTGGGGGCCGGGGCGCTCGTGCCAGACGCAACGGGCGCTTCGGGCGCGGCGGCACCGGGTGCCTGCGGCGTCGTTGTCGTTGTTGGCGTCTCGGGGGCTGCCGCCTCGGGGGCGGGCGCTTCGGTGGTCGGCTCGGGCGCTGGCGCTGCGGTCGGCGCTGCGGTTGGGGCGCTTGGCTCCGGCATCGTGGCCGGGGCCTCTCCACCGATCATCGGCTTGATCTTGGCAATCGCCTGATCAATCCAGACCATCGCCTGCGCCTTGCCGTCATCGACCGACGCGATATAGCCGTCCAGCGGCTGCTCTGCCTGGGGCAGCAGTTCCACGATCTTGTCGCGGCCATGATAGAGGCCCGCGCCGATGCCGCCGATGATCAGCACCAGCATAAGCCCGGTGCGGAACCCGCTGCGGCGGCGGCGTTCCACCCGTTCTTCTTCATGGGCTGAGGCGCGAAGCTCCGCATTCAGCCGCGCGGCGTCGGGCAGATCGCCGCCGCGGCGGGCACTGCGGCGCGGGGCATCGTCGGGATCGATCGCCACGTCTTCGATCGGGCGCGCGGGGCTCAGGTCCGGGCCGCCGCCGGTGCGGCGCAGCGGTGTCGGTGCCGCGGGGGCGATCGGCGCGGGGGCTGGCACTGGATCGCGGACTGCGGCGATGTCCTCCGCATCGTCGTTGTCATCGCCATAAAGGCTTTCGATCTTCAGGCCAGGCGCGTCCTCGTCGTTCATGTCGTCAAGGCTGCGCTTGGCCTGGGCAAGGCCGGGGATGGTGCTGGGCGCACCCGGCGCTGAGGGTGCAGGCGCAGGCTGCATCCAACGTGCGCCGCAGGCCGAGCATTCGACCACGCGACCCTCGGCGCCGAGATCCGATTCAGCGATTTCATATTCCGCGGGGCAGGTGGGGCAGGACACGAGCATGGGACTTAAATCGCCTCGGATCAGGGAAAGGGACGCATGAGCATCAGTCTTACAGGCGCCATGCGCGTCCGCCAAGCGCGAAGCCGCCCCGCAGGCCTGCCGATTTCGCCCACGCGCCTGTCTGGATGCCCGGCCAGATGCCGCTGCCGCGCACGGCTTTTCGCCCGCAGGCCTGCAGATGCCGCGCCCGATTGCGCCCGCGCGCGGCATCTGCGATGGTCGTCATCGCGGGCGCGGCGCCCCCTTCGGGCGCGCCGCCAAGCGCCCCCCAGACTTGATCCGAAAGGAACGGCGCGTTGATCGACTTTTCTCGGGTCGGCTTCGACTATGGCGACCGCACGATTCTGTCAGATGTGTCGCTGACCCTGCCCGAAGGTTCATTCCATTTTCTGACCGGCCCTTCGGGCGCGGGCAAAACCACGTTCCTGCGGCTGTGCTATCTGGCGCTGCGCCCGGCGCGCGGCCGGATCACGCTGTTCGGGCGTGATGCAGGGGGCTGCGATTCGGGCGCCGCTGCGCTGCTGCGCCGCCGGATCGGCATCGTGTTTCAGGATGGACAGTTCCTGAACCATCTTTCGGTTGCCGAAAACGTTGCGCTGCCGCTGCGCATTCTGGGCAAGCCGCCCTCGGTCTGGCGCGATCATGTGGCCGAGCTGATGGACTGGGTTGGCCTTGCGCACCGCGCCGACGCCTTGCCAACAGAGCTGTCGGCTGGTGAGCGTCAGCGCGCATCGCTGGCGCGTGCGGTGATCGGCGGGCCCGATCTGGTGATCGCGGACGAACCCACCGGCAATGTGGACCGCGAAATGGCACGCAAGCTGCTCGGTCTGCTGATCGCGCTCAATTCCCACGGGACCGCGGTGCTGATGGCCACCCATGACCTGGACCTGATCCGCGCGGCCAAGGGTGAAACCGACGCGCGGGTGCTGCGCATCGCTGACGGGCAGGTCCAGGCGGCGGGCGCGTCACTATGAGCCGGGCGGGGAGGATCCCTGATCTGGTCCGCTTTTGGGCCACGGGCGGCGAGGGCGCGGCGCTGGTCCCTGCCTCAGGCCTGCTGTCGCGGCTTGAGACGTTCGCATCCGCGGTGATGGCGTTTCTGGGGGTGATCGCGGCGGTATTCGCGATTTCCGCCGGCGGCTTGGCAGCGAAATGGGACGGAGAGCTGGCGCGCTCCGCCACCTTGCGCATGCCCGCAGGCGCCGGGCAGGCGCAGATCGAAACCGCGCTTGAGATTCTGGCGCAGACGCCCGGCGTGGTGTCCGCGGCCCCTGTGTCGGAGCAAGAGATGCAGGCGCTGCTCGCCCCGTTCCTTGGCGAAGCGGCCCCCTTGGCGGAGATCGGTGCCCCAGCGCTGATCGCAGTTGAAATTGACGGTGGTGGTCCGGATGCTGACGCGCTGGCGCGGCGTCTCGCGCTCGAACTTCCTGGCGCGGTCTGGGACGATCACGGGCGCTGGCGACGGCCGCTGCTGGCTGCGGCATCTGGGCTCAGGGCACTGTCGCTGGCATCTTTGGTGCTGGTGGTCGGGGCGCTCGCGTCAGTGGTGGCGCTGGGCGCGCGCGCGTCACTGGCCGCGAATCGACCCGTGGTGGAAACCTTGCGCCTGATGGGCGCGACGGATCCGTTCATTGCGGCGGCTTTTGTGCGCCGCACCACGATCCGGGCCGGCATCGGCGGGGTGCTGGGCGCGGTCGCAGCGCTGCTGGCGCTGCTGGCGCTGGGCTGGGTCGGGGCACCCACCATGGCCCCTGACGCTGGTTTTGGCGCTGAGGCCGGGCTGGCGATCATTCCCGCGCTGACCGGCGCGGGCTGGGCCACGGCCTTGTTGGCACCCGCCGCCTGTGCCGCGACCGCATGGGCCACAACCCGCGCCGCCGCGCGCGCGACTTTAAGGAGCCTTGGCTGATGCAGATGATCCGCTCGGCGATCTTCGTGATCTTCATGTACACGCTGATGGGGGTGCTGGGTATTCTTGGCCTGCCTTGGGCGATCGCGTCACGGCGCGGTGCCAACCGGATCATGCATCTTTATTGCATCATCACGCTCTGGGCGCTGCGGGTTCTGTGCGGCGTGCGCACCGAGGTGCGTGGCACCCCCCCGACCGGAGAAGTGGTGGTCGGATCCAAGCATCAGAGCTTTCTTGACGTCCTGATTCTGTTCCATGCCGTCGAAGACGGACGCTACGTGATGAAGCGCTCTTTGCGCTGGGCGCCGGTCCTGGGGTTCTATGCGCTGCGCATCGGGTGCGCGCCAGTCAATCGCGGCGCCAAGGCCAAGGCGGTGAAAAAGCTGGTCGACGACGCGCACAAAGCGCGCCGCGATGCAGGGCAGATCCTGATCTTTCCGCAGGGCACCCGCGTGGCACCGGGCACCCACGCGCCCTACAAAAGTGGGGTCCATGCGTTGGCTGAGGCGCAGGGCCTGCGCGTCGTGCCTGCCGCAACCAATGCAGGGCTGTTCTGGCCGCGGATCGGGGTGCTCAGGAAACCTGGCGTCGCGGTGTTCGAATTCCTGCCGCCATTGGCTGACGGGCTGTCGCGCAAAGAAATGATGGCGGCGTTGGAGAAGGTGGTCGAGACCGCATCAGACGCGCTGGCCGCTGAGGCGCGGGCGGCCGACCCAAGGCTTTGATCCCAGGCCCTGATTTCTGGCCCTAATCCCCGGCACGGCCCTTGGGGGGATTGACCCCCCATCGGTCCGGCGCGCCCACAGGGGCCGCGCGCGCCCCACTCAACCGCTCCGCGAAGGGGCTGGGGTGGCGCGGCGCGCGGCGCGAAAGCGTCCGCGGGCGGCGAGGGGGGCTCGATGCCCGCCTCGCCGCCGACTGGGTGCAAGGGATCTAGTGGCGCGGCCTCAGCCGAGGCGGCGCGCGATGATCATATGGCCCGGCTCGGGGCGGCCCTGGTTGGTGCGCACGGTGAACAGCTCCATCGACAGCGGTGCAAAGCCTGCGTCCTCGAGCGCACGGACCACCGCTGCGCCGCGATGGGCAAAGCGCTGGTCGGCGCCGACCATCCAGTCGCGCCCCGTGGTGACGAAAACCTCCTCCGACAGGGTTTCCGTTGTGAAGACCAGCAATCCACCCGGCGGCATGTGCCGCGCGCAGCCCGCCAGCAGCGCGGCCGGATCGCCAAGATAGGGCAGCACATCTGTCGCCACGATCAGATCCCAGGGGCTGTCGAATTCGGGGTCGTCGTCTTCCTCGCCCTCGGTCATCTCTGCGGTCAGGAAATCCACCGCTTCGCCAAGATAAAGCGCTTCATAAAGCTCGCGCGCGTCGGTCCGCTCCAGCATCCGCTCAGACAGGTCCACCCCGGTGATCCGGTCGGTCATGTCCGCGAAGGCCAGCCCGGCCAACCCGGTGCCGCAGCCCAGATCGAGCATCTTTTCCCGGCGTCCCGGCGCGACCTCCTCAACCCGTTCGCGCGCCAGATCGGGGGCCGCGTAGCCGAGCTGGTCCACCAGAATGTCATCAAATGCGTCGGCGTGCTGATTGAACAGCAGCGCCACATAGGCGTCGGGCGCTTTGCCCGGTGCCTCGGCGCGCCCCATTGCTGCGAGGCGCACTGCGGCGCCGCCGCGATCGGCCGGGTCCAGCGCCAGCACCTCTTGCCATGCAAGGACGGCGGCGTCGGTCTGTCCTGCCTTTTCAAGCGCAAGCGCACGGGAATATGCCTCAGCCAGTGGGCCGGGCGCGTCGTCGTCAAATGCGCCATCTTCAAGCGAGGTGTCTTGATCATTGGTCATGGAAAGCTCCCGCAGGGGGTGGGGGCGGGGTCAGCCGTCCTCGCGCATGGGCAAGGCCGTGCCGAGCCGGTCTTGTGGGCCGTCATATTCGTAATGCAGCCCTTCGTCGAGCGGCACGGTCACGATGCGGCGCAGCTCGCCCTCAGCCGCCGCGGTGGGATAGCCGACCTGGCGGGCGAAAACCGGGCGGCCCAGATCATCGCTGCGTTCCACCAAGGCGCCGTGGCGGGTGAAGCGCTGGATCGTGCCGTCGCCATGGGTGCGGGTCCAGCCCAGCAGGTTTGCGTCGGCGTCATAGCTGTAATCATCGCGCCAATTGCGCAACGGAAACAGCGCGGGGTCTTCATATTGGTCAAGCCGCGAGGCCGCGTCATAGATGATCGACACCGGCTTTTCGCCATCAAATTCCACCACCTGCCGGGCCGGGAACAGCACCGACACGAAGGCGGGCGCCCCCAGCCCCGCGCCGTTATCGGCCACTGCCATGACGTCGAGCCGCCTTGTGCTCATGTCCCCGCGGCCCGGCGCGGTCAGGTTGGTTTGCCAGGGAAAGGTGATCTCCACCTCTGCGCCATCGTCGGAAAGTGGTGTGATCTTAACCCCCTCAGTGCCGCCGGTCAGCACCCGCCAGTGAAAGATCAGCTTGCGTCCGTTCGGGTCCGTGGTCGGCGCGGCGGAGAGGCCGATCATCCGCTGCCCATAGGCACCGCGGGCGATGCGGGCCACGGCATGGGGGGTGTCGAAGAAGCGTTCATCATACGTGTCGCCGAACATTTCGATGCGCTGGGTGGGGCGCAGTTCTTTGACCACGCGCAGGGCGGTGGCGGGCGGCACGGTGTCTTTGTCCAGAGCGTTGGCCTGGGCGACCAGCCGCTCAAAGTCCAGCTTTTCGGCATCGAACACCGCTGGGTGGGCGCGCGGCGACAGGTAGTCCTCGTTGGTCTCGATCCCCTCCATCGACCTGCGGATCAGCATCTGGAGGGTCGGCGCGATCAACCCGCGGGCGGTCAGATCGTCCTTCACCTCAGGCTTGAGCGCTGAGAGCGCCATCGCCAGCCCGATCAGCATCGGGCGATCGGACCCTGAGGACCCCTGCGTGATCAGCATATACGGCGTCTGCGCCGGATACAGATCGCCAAAGAACGGGTCGTGGTCCTTATGCTCAGGGTAGACGTAAAGCTGGTTGCGCCGGTATTGGCGAAACAGCTGGTCCGGCCCGCCTGCGATGGTCAGCGCCCTGCGCGACATGCTACGCCAATAGGGTTTTGAGGTGATCGCGGTCGACGAATTGCCAATGGTCGGCCCGCCGAACAGATGCGGGATTTTGACGCCGCGCGACAGGTCTGCGGCGACGGCTTCGGGGCCATATTCAATGCGCGTCATGTCGAAAGACGTCGCTGATGGCATGTTTGAATGGCCGTTGTCGCGGTTGTCGTAGAAATCCCCGCGCCCGCCCGCCGCGCGTCCTTCGCGCACCAGACGGTTCAGCAGATCGGCGCCGGGGCCCTTCAGACCGGTGGTCGGGTTCGTCGGCTTGGCGGGCGGCAATGGGGCGAAAAGGCTGACCAGCGCCTGTGCCTCAGTCGACCAAGCGCTGGCCTCCGGGGTCACGTGGGCGATGCCGTTGACGATAGGGGCGGGGACCGGTGTCGGGGGCGCGGCAAAGGGACCCAAAGGCGGCGCACCGCGCATCAGGTTGATCAGGGCCTTGAACGCGTCGGTGTCCGCCATCGCGGCAAAATCGCGGGCAGCCACGATCGCCTTTTCATCGCGCAGCCCGGCGTTGATGGCCGCCGCGAGTTCTACCATCGCCTGATCGGTCGCGCCCGCCCGCGCCAGCAGCTGCGCCAGCGCCAGATGCAGGTCCATCAAGCCCGGGTTGCTGCGTGACACTTGGCCAAGCGCAACCACCGCGCCGACCAGATCGCCATCCCGCAGGGTTGCGCCGATCTCGCCCAACGTGATGCGCAGGCGCGCCTGTTCGAAAACCGCAAGTTCGGTGATCAGGGCCGGGGTGCGTTCAGCCTGCACCGGTGTGGCCAGCGCCGTTGTAAGCGGCACCGATCGGGCGTGCAGCGGGTTTGCCTGCACTCCGGCCATGACGATCATCGCCGCAAACGCGGCGCGCTGGAAGGAGGGGGGGACGAAAACCATGCAAAAAACTCTCCTAGCCGCGGCGCGCAATGGACCGATCATAGGCACCGGTGCCGCGGCGCTGCAAGGGCGCCGGGCACAGTGTTTCAGGCCCTGAGGATGCGGCCCGCGATCTCTCCCAAATCGCGGCTGAGTGTTGGCGCGGCAAGGATGCGGTCCAGCTGTTCTTGCACCAGAATCTGCCGCGCATTGTCATAGCGCCGCCATGTTTCGAACGCCCCGGCGCAGCGTGCGGCGGTCTGCGGGTTCACCGCGTCCATCTTCAGGATCCAATCGGCGTAGAACCGGTATCCCGATCCGTCGGCGGCATGGAACCGCACTGGGTTGGCGGCGGCAAAGGCGCCGATCAGGGACCGGAACCGGTTGGGGTTCTTCCACGGGAACGCCGGATCATCGGCCAGCGCGCGCACGCGGGCCAGCGCGCCGGGCTGCGGCGAGGTCGCTTGCAGCACCAGCCATTTGTCCATAACCAGCGGGTCATGGGCCCATTTGGCGTGGAATGCGTCCAGCCCTGCCTTGGCCTGCGGCGCGCCGGTGTGCACCAGCGCCGCCAGTGCTGGAAGGCTGTCCGACAGGTTGTCCGCCGCCATTTGCGCTGCTGCCAGATCCGCGCCACCGGGACGCCGGACCAGCAGGCGCAGACATGCGTTGCGCAGGGCACGCTTGCCCGCGGGGCCCGCGTCGGGCGCATAGGGGCCGGTGACATCCATCGCCTGATACAGCGCGCGCAGGCGGGGGGCGAGGCGCTCAGCCGCCGCGTTGCGCAGCGCCTCAGCCGCGGCGTGCAGCGCGTCGGGGTCTACGGGGGCGCCTTGTCCGGCGATTTCGGCGGCCAGTTCGTCCTCAGTCGGGAAGGCCAGCAGCAGGGCGCGGAACGCAGGGTCCAGCGCATCGTCGCCCAAGGCCGCATCCAGCGCCGCCAGATAGCCCGCGCCATCCACGCCGTTCAGCGCAACATCAAGCGCGCAGGCGCGCCCGGCCTCCCACTTGTTGAAGGGGTCGGCGTCATGGGCCAGCAAGAATGCGCGTTCCTCAGCGCTGGTTTCGCGTACCAGAATCACCGGGGCAGAGAACCCGCGCAGCAGCGACGGGATCGGGCGCTCAGGCAGGGCGAAATGGAAGGTCTGCTCAGCCTCAGTCAGCTCCAACACGCCCGGCGGGGCGATTTCGGTGCCGTTCGCGCCCAAAAGGCCATAGGCGACCGGGATCACCAAGGGCGCTTTATCGGGCTGGCCCGGCGTCGGCGGGGTTTGCTGGCGCAGCGTCAGGGCGTAGTCTTTGCCATCCCAACTTTCGGTAACATGCACGCGCGGGGTGCCAGCTTGGGCATACCACAGCGCGAATTGCGTCAGGTCGCGGCCGGTCGCGTCGGTGAACACCGTCAGCCAGTCTTCGATGGTGCAGGCCTGCCCGTCATGGCGGTCAAAATACAGATCGAGCGCTGTGCGATAGGCCGCATCGCCAACCAGCAATTTCAGCATCCCGATAAGCTCTGCGCCTTTTTCGTAGACGGTGGCCGTGTAGAAGTTGTTGATTTCGATGTATTCTTTGGGCCGCACCGGGTGCGCCAGTGGCCCGGCATCTTCGCGGAACTGGCGCGACCGTAGCTGCCGGACCCCATCAATGCGGTTCACCGCATGGCTGCGCATGTCGCCTGAGAACATCTGATCGCGGAACACGGTCAGACCTTCCTTCAGACACAGCTGGAACCAATCGCGGCAGGTGATGCGGTTGCCGGTCCAGTTGTGGAAGTATTCGTGGGCGATGATGCCCTCAATCAATTCATAATCTCGGTCGGTGGCGGTTTCCGGCGACGCCAGCACGTATTTGGAGTTGAAGACATTCAGGCCCTTATTCTCCATCGCGCCCATGTTGAAATCATCAACAGCGACGATCATGAAGATCGGCAGGTCGTATTCGCGGCCATACTCCTGTTCGTCCCAGCGCATCGACCGTTTCAGCGCGTCCATGGCATAGGCGCATTTGCCTTCGTCGCCGGGACGCACAAAGATCTGCAAATCGACATGCTTGCCCGACGCGGTGGTAAAATCATCGTCGTGGCTGACCAGATCCCCCGCCACCAACGCAAACAGATACGCAGGCTTGGGCCAAGGATCGCGCCACTCCGCAAAGTGTCGCCCGTCCGGCAGAACCCCGGCGGCGATTTTTTCGCCGTTTGACAGCAGCACTGGCAGGGCTTTGTCCGCCTCAATGCGGATGTCGAACGTGGCCATCACGTCGGGGCGGTCGGGGTAATAGGTGATCTTGCGAAAGCCCTCGGCCTCGCACTGGGTGCAATACATGCCGTTGGACAGATACAGCCCCTCAAGGGCGGTGTTGGTCGCGGGCGCGATCTCAACCTGCGATTCCCAGGTGAAGCGGTCGGGCAGGGGGCCGGGATGGGTCAGCCCCTCAGGGTCCACATTCAGCACGCCCATCACGTCGATGCCGTCGATGCGGGCAGATTTCAGCCCCAGCTGTTCCCCATCAAGGCGCAGCGCACCGCCGGTGCCGCGCCGGAACACGATTCTTGCGCGCACCCGCGTCGCATCAGGGGCAAGGTCAAAGTCCAGCCGCACCGTCTCAGCAATCCATGCAGGGGGCGTGTATTCGGCGAGGCGAATGGTGCGGGGGGCGTCGGTGCGCATCGCGGTCTCCTTCAAGGGGCATTCAACAGATAACCGTGGGTTGCGCGAGTGCAAGCGCTGCAGGCAAATTCCGCACAGTGAAAATGCGCATCATTTTCGTGGAAGCGCGGAGCGAGTGGCGTATGTTAAGCAAAATCCGGCGGCGCATGCGCCCGACCCTCATTCATATCGGCAGGAGTATTTCATGACCGACCGCATCGATATCGCAGGCCTTAAGGTCGCCCAAGAGCTTTTCGATTTCATTGAGACCGAGGCCCTGCCCGGCACCGGCGTGGCATCCGCCGCGTTCTGGGACGGGTTCGGCGGGCTTGTCGCCAAAATGGGCCCCGCAAATCGCGCGCTGTTGAACACGCGCGACGAAATGCAGGCCATCGTCGATGACTGGCACCGGGCCAACCGTGGCAAGCCGTTCGATGCGGACGCCTATCAGGCGTTCCTGACCGACATCGGCTATATCGTTCCCAAGGGTGCGGCGTTTGCCGTCGACACCGGGAATGTGGATGATGAAATCGCCGCCATCCCCGGCCCGCAGCTGGTGGTGCCTGTGATGAACGCGCGCTATGCGCTGAACGCCGCCAATGCGCGCTGGGGATCATTCTACGACGCGCTTTACGGCACCGACGCGCTGGGCGATCTGCCGGGCAAGGGCGGGTATGACCCGGCCCGCGGTTCCCGGGTGATTGCCCGCGCCAAGGCGTTCTTGGATCAGGCCGCGCCGCTGGCGGCCGGATCGCACGCCGACGCAACCGGCTACCGGGTTGAGGGCGGCGCGCTTGTCGTCTCCCTTCCTGCCGGGACCACGGCGCTGGCTGATCCGACCAAGTTCAAGGGCTGGAACGGGGATGCGGCTGCGCCGACCTCAATCTTGCTGGTCAACAACGCGCTGCACGCCGAAATCGTCATCGACCCGGCCAGCGTGATCGGCAAGACTGATGCGGCGGGCGTGTCGGATGTGATCCTCGAATCAGCCGTGTCCACGATCATGGATCTCGAAGATTCCATCGCCGCCGTGGACGCCGAGGACAAGGTCGCCGCCTATCGCAATTGGCTTGGCCTGAACCGCGGCGACCTGTCAGAAGTGATGGAGAAGGGTGGCAAGACCATCACCCGCGCCCTGAACCCTGACCGCACATGGCAGGGCGCGAACGGCACCGTCACCCTGCATGGCCGCGCGCTGATGCTGGTGCGCAATGTCGGCCTGCTGATGACCACGCCTGCCATCCTGACCGCCGATGGCGCGGAAATTCAGGAACAGCTGCTCGATGCGATGATCACCGTGCTGTGCGCTATGCACGACAAGGGCATGAATTCGCGCAAGGGCTCAGTTTATACCGTGAACCCCAAGATGCACGGTCCGGCAGAGGTCGCGCATGTCGCGGCTGTCTTCGACATGGTCGAGGACACGCTGGGCCTGACCCGCAACACCGTGAAAATGGGCATCATGGACGAAGAACGCCGCACCACGGTGAACCTTTCGGAATGCATCCGGGCGGCGAAATCGCGGGTGGCGTTCATCAACACCGGGTTCCTTGACCGCACCGGCGACGAAATCCACACCTCGATGGAGGCTGGGCCGATGGTCCGCAAGGCCGACATGAAGGCCCAGCCGTGGATCAGCGCCTATGAGGACGCCAATGTCGACGCGGGTCTGGCCTGCGGGCTGCGCGGCAAGGCTCAGATCGGCAAGGGCATGTGGGCGATGCCTGACCTGATGGCCGACATGATGGTCGCCAAGATCGGCCACCCCAAAGCGGGTGCCAACTGCGCGTGGGTGCCATCCCCCACTGCCGCCACGCTGCACGCGACCCACTATCACCAAGTCGACGTGCTGGCGGTGCAGAACGACATCGCAGCAGGTGGCGCGCGGGCGAAAATGTCCGACATCCTGACCATTCCTGTCGCCGACCGTCCGAACTGGGCACCCGACGACATTCAGGCCGAACTTGATAACAACGCGCAGGGCATCCTTGGCTATGTGGTGCGTTGGGTGGATCAGGGGGTCGGATGCTCCAAAGTCCCCGACATCAACGATGTGGGGCTGATGGAGGACCGCGCGACCTGCCGGATTTCTTCGCAGCACATGGCCAACTGGCTGTTCCATGACGTGGTCTCTGACGATCAGATCATGGAGACGCTGAAGCGCATGGCCGCTGTCGTCGACCGGCAGAACGACGGCGATGCCACCTACACCCCCATGGCCCCCGGATTTGATGGCGAGGCCTTCACGGCCGCCTGCGCTCTGGTGTTCAAGGGGGCTGAGCAGCCCTCAGGCTATACCGAACCGCTGCTGCACGCACACAGACTGGCGCTGAAAGCGCAGATCAAAGGGAAAACCGCATAATGGCTTCGATTTCATTGGACCAGGCCCGCACCATCGTCGCCGGGGCATTCGCCCATTCGGCGGCGCACAAGATCAACCCACTGGCGGTGGCGGTGCTGGATGCCGGCGCGCGTCTGGTGGCCTATGAGCGTCAGGACGGTGCCAGCCCGGGCCGCTATGAGATTGCCTTTGGCAAAGCCCATGGCGCGGTGATGCTGGGCATGGGCACCCGCGCGCTGATGAACCGGGCTGAGGCGCAGGCGTATTTTGTCGCCGCCGCTGGGGCCGCGTTTGACGGCAAGCTGATCCCGGTGCCGGGCGGCGTGCTGATCAAGGATGCGGGCGGCGCGGTGATCGGCGCGGTCGGCATTTCGGGCGACAGTTCGGACAATGACGAAGCGGCCTGCGTCGCGGGCATTGCGGCAGCGGGGCTGACCGGCGTCACCGGCTGATCTTTGCCGGGCTTGCAGATGGTGGGGCGGTCCTTCGGGGCCGCCCCTTTTTGTTTGCGCCGCTGGGCCCAAGCGCCAAGGCATTGCTGGGCTGGGCCGCAAAGAAAAACCGACCAGCGATGGCCCTTCCCTTTGGGAAAAAGGGCTGGGCTGGTCGGCTCCCTGGTGCCGGGATGACCCGGGCCGCCGCACCCCCCCCCGCATGTGCCCTGGGCGCACGCGGTGGCGGGGTTCAGGCGGTCAGAATGCCGCGGATTTCATCAAGCAGCGCAAGCCGCTTTTTGCGCAGCTCCACCAGATGCATATCGTCCATCGGCTGCACATCCGTCTCACCACGGTGAATTTCGCGGTTCATCTCATGATGCTTGTCGGCGAGCTTGGCGAAATGGGCGTCCGAGAGCTTGCGCGCTGAGATCGCCGCGGCGAATTCGGGCAGCTGTTCGGAAAGCTCATGGGGCGTGTGGGACATTCGTCTCTCTCCTGCGTGTCGTGTTCGGTTGAAACGGGTTTAGCCCCCGCGCATGCCCCCCGCCTTGCGATGGATCAACTGTGCGGGACAAGTTGGCGCGCGGGCGCTGGGGGCCTATGCTGGGCGGGTATCTTCTTCCCGCTCGGAAAGCTCAACGCATGCATCGTCCCGTCATCGGCATCATCGGCAACGCGACCATGATCAACGACAGCTACCCCGCCCAGATGGTCGGCGAAGGCAACATGGAGGCCGTGGCCGAGGCCGCCGATTGCCTGCCGGTGATGATCGCGTCGATGCCGGGGCTGTCCTGCGCTGCTGAGCTGATCTCGGCCTTTGACGGGTTCGTGTTCACCGGCGGGCGCCCCAACGTGCACCCCAGCCATTATGGCCACGCAGAAACTGAGGGCCACGGCCCGTTCGACCACCGCCGCGATGAGGTGACGCTGGACCTGATCCGCGCCGCGGTGGCCGCCGGCAAGCCGGTGCTGGGCATCTGCCGCGGGTTTCAGGAAATGGCGGTGGCGTTCGGCAGCACTCTGCACCCGGAGATCCGCGATCTGCCCGGCCGCATCAACCACCGCATGCCGCCCGATGGCACGCTGGAGGAAAAGTTCGCCCTGCGTCATTCGGTGGTGCTGGTGGCGGGTGGGCAATTCGCGGCGCTGCTGGGGACGCATCAGATCATGGTCAACACCCTGCACGGCCAAGGCGTGATCGATGCCGGCCCGCGGGTGGTGATCGAAGGTCGCGCGCCCGACACGACGGCAGAGGCGCTGGTGATCGAGGGCGCCGCGGGCTTCGCCATGGGGGTGCAGTGGCACGCGGAGTGGCGCGCGACCGGCGATGAGGTGAGTGCGCGGCTTTATGGGGCGTTCGGGGCGGCGGCGCGGGGGGAATGATGGGCTCAAAACTCACGTTCACGCTCGATACAAACTGCCTGATTGCATTGTTTGAGAAAGAGCCTGCCGGAGATGCGGTTCAGCGCATTTTTAATGCAGCTTTGAGTGGTGAGATAGACGCCGCGATCGTAGCATCAAGCGCTGCGGAGAGGCAGAAAGGCCAACCCTATCTTGCGAATATAGACGCCTTCAAACAAAGGCTCGCTGCTCATGGCCTCGCAAAAATTCAACTTCTTCCGCCAATGCTGAGATGGGACGTAGGGTTCTTGGATCATGCGATCTGGCTCGATGATCAGGTTGAGCGAAGGGAGGGTGAAATTTTCGGAGCGTTGTTTCCGAACCGCCCATTGGAGTGGAGCGATTGGGCCATTAGCGCTGGTGTGGATATCAACGACACGACGAGCAAAGATTTTGGTGCTTGGAAAAACTGCATAATTGATACGCATATTTTTGAAGCTCACGTTAGGTATTCTCGGGACGTTTTCGTCACATCTGATCGGAATTTTTTTACAAAGCTCGCACTTCACCCCGTGTTCGGGGATTTCAAAATTTGCACGCCCGCCGAGGCGGTTGAACTATTCACAGCAAAGTGAAAAAGGCGGCCCCTGAGGGCCGCCTTTCCATCTCCACCAACCCAAAAAAGATCAGCAGGAATAGTACATCTGGTACTCGATCGGGTGCGGTGCGTGCTCGAACGCGAAGACCTCTTCCCATTTGAGGGCGGCGTAGCCCTCGATCTGGGATCGGGTGAATACGTCGCCGGCCAGAAGATAGTCGTGGTCGGCCTCAAGCGCCTGCAATGCTTCGCGCAAGGATCCGCAGACGGTGGGGATGCCAGCCAGTTCTTCGGGCGGCAGATCATAGAGATCCTTGTCCGCCGCCTCACCGGGATCGATCTTGTTCTTGATGCCGTCAAGGCCAGCCATCAAAAGCGCCGAGAACGCCAGGTAGGGGTTCGCGGCGGGATCGGGGAAGCGGGTCTCAACACGTTTGGCCTTGGGCGAATCGGTCCACGGAATGCGGACCGAAGCCGACCGGTTGGCGGCCGAATAGGCCAGAAGCACGGGGGCCTCAAAGCCGGGGATCAGCCGCTTGTAGGAGTTGGTGGCCGGGTTGGTGAAGGCGTTCAGCGACTTGGCGTGCTTCAGGACGCCGCCAATGTACCAAAGCGCCTCATCCGACAGGTCGGCATACTTGTCGCCTGCGAACAGCGGCTTGCCATCCTTGTAGATCGACTGATTCACATGCATGCCGGTGCCGTTGTCGCCAGCGATCGGCTTGGGCATGAAGGTCGCTGACTTGCCGTAAGCGTGGGCCACGTTGTGGATCACGTATTTGTACTTCTGTAGATTGTCGGCCTGCTCCACCAATGTGCCGAAAATCATGCCAAGTTCATGCTGGCAGGACGCAACTTCGTGGTGGTGCTTGTCGACCTTCATGCCGATCCGCTTCATGGTCGACAACATCTCGGCGCGCAGATCATGGGCGGCGTCGGTCGGGTTGACGGGGAAGTAACCGCCCTTGATGCCCGGACGATGGCCCATGTTGCCCATTTCAAAGCTGGCATCGGTGTTCCAGCTGGCGTCGGCTGCGTCGACCTCAAAGGACACCTTGTTCATGGTGTTTGAGTATCTGACGTTGTCGAACAGGAAGAACTCAGCCTCAGGGCCCCAGAACGACGTGTCGCCAATGCCGGTGGACTTGAGGTAAGCCTCAGCTTTCTGCGCGGTGCCACGCGGGTCGCGGTCATAAAGCTCACCGGTGTCCGGCTCAACCACATAGCAGTGGATGCACAGCGTCTTGTCAGCATAGAACGGGTCGATATAGGTCGAGCTGAAGTCGAACATCAGCTTCATGTCGGACTTGTCGATCGACTTCCACCCAGCGATCGACGAGCCATCAAACATGAAGCCTTCCGTGAGGAAATCTTCATCGACGATGTCGACGATGCAGGTCACGTGCTGCAAGCGACCACGCGGGTCGGTAAAGCGCAGGTCGAGATACTCGATCTCTTCTGTCTTCATCATGTCGAGAATAGTTTTGACGTCGCTCATCGAAGGTCCTCTCGTCTTGTCTGTGTCGTTGATTGCGGCAGGCCGGTCTGCGGCTGCCGACCTGTAATGCGTTGCCTTGGCGTCAGAGCGCCTCGGGACCTTCTTCGCCAGTGCGAATGCGCACGGCCTGTTCGACCGCGGTGACAAAGATCTTGCCGTCGCCGATTTTGCCAGTGCGGGCAGCGGCGATGATGGCTTCGATGGCCGGTTCGACCTGATCGTCGTCCAGCACCACTTCGATCTTCATCTTGGGCAGAAAGTCCACGACGTATTCCGCGCCGCGGTAAAGTTCGGTATGGCCTTTCTGGCGGCCGAAGCCCTTGGCTTCGATGACGCTCAGTCCTTGCACGCCGATTTCCTGAAGGGCTTCCTTCACTTCGTCGAGCTTGAACGGCTTGATGATGGCCTCGATCTTCTTCATGGGCGTGCAGCTCCCGTCGTCTTTTGCGCGCCTGACCCGCGGGTGCGCGGTCGGCGTCTTTGTGTGCAGCAGTCCTGAGACTCGCAGGATATATGCCAACCACGCCGCCCGCGGTATTTCAATGGGGGCACAGTGAGCAGGACGGATGGACGATGTCGATTCTTTGAATATAGCCTAAATATTGGGCAGATTGCTGATTTCCTGTGCGTTTGATGAAAGGGGTGACGGATGGTTGACTTGGTGACCGCAACGCAAATGCGGGCGATCGAAGCGGCGGCCATCGCCTCAGGCCGGGTCACGGGGCTGGAGCTGATGGAGCGCGCGGCGACCGGCGCGATCATGGGTCTGGGGGCCGGGCCGTTCGCGGTGCTGTGCGGGCCGGGAAACAACGGCGGCGATGGCTATGCGATTGCGCGGCTGCTGGCGGGCAAAGGGGCTCCGGTGACGGTGTTTGAGATGACCAATGCGCCGACAACGCCAGATGCCGCGGTCAATCGGCGCCGCTGGGTTGCGGATGGTGGCGCGGTCCGGCCACTGGACGACGCAGCGGGCGTGCTGCGCCGCTGCGCGGAGCAGGCGCGCCTGCCGCACGAAGCACATGGTGCAGATTTGCCGACCTGCGTGATTGACGCTTTGTTCGGCACCGGGCTGTCGCGCCCGCTGAACGGCGTGGCCGCGGTGCTGGCGCGCATGTCCTGCGCGGGCGGGTGGCCGTTCACCCTTTGCGTCGATATCCCGTCGGGTCTGTGTGCGGATGCCGGGCGCCCACTTGGCGGCATTGCCATCTGCGCCCAAGCCACTGTGACCTTTCACGCGCCCAAGCTGGGCCATCATCTGGCCGACGGGCCTGCTTGGTGCGGGCGGCTGCGCGTGGTGGATATTGGCCTTTCAGACACTGGCCCGGGCCAGACAGGCGCTGGGCTGATCGATGGGCAGGCACCGGGGTTCATGGCGGGGTTCGCCAAGACCGGTGCTGCGCATAAATACGGGCATGGCCACGCGCTGATCCTGTCGGGCGGCGTCGGCAAAGGCGGCGCGGCGCGGCTGGCGGCGCGCGGGGCGCTCAGGATCGGGGCGGGGCTGGTGACGTTGGGCTGTCCGCCTGCCGCGGTGATCGAAAACGCAGGCCGGCTGGATGCGATCATGCTGCGCCCGATTGCCGATGCGGGCGCGCTGGAAAACGCGCTGGCGGACCTGCGGATCAACGCGGTGGCGCTGGGCATGGGGTTGGGATCTGGCGATCGGTCGGGGCCGCACACCCGCGCGCTGGTGACTGCTGCCTTGTCTGCGGGGCGATCCACGGTGCTGGACGCCGACGCGCTGACCGTGTTCGCCGATGATCCTGAGGCGCTGATGTCCCGCCTGCATCCGGGCTGCGTGCTGACGCCGCATATGGGCGAATTCACGCGCCTGTTCCCGGACATTTCGGCGCGGTTGGCGGTGCCCGCCGATGCAGGCCCCGCCTTCAGCCGGGTGCCCGCCTTCAGCCGGTTGGATGCGGTTCGCGCGGCGGCGCTGCGTGCTGGCTGCACGGTGCTGCTGAAGGGTCCCGATACTGTGATTGCGACTGAGGTCGGGCAGGGCAGGACGATCGCCGCGGTCCATAGCGCAAATTATGATCGCGCGGCGCCTTGGCTGGCGACGGCGGGTGCTGGGGACGTGCTGGCCGGGATCGCCGCTGGACTGCTGGCGCGGGGCTTTGCGCCCCATGACGCGGCCTGCCGCGCTGCGTGGATCCACACCGAAGCGGCCCGCCTGTTTGGCCCCGGCCTGATCGCTGAGGACCTGCCAGACATGATCCCTGGTGTGCTGCGCGGCGACACGTCTTGACGCCAAGGCGCATGGGGGATTCGCACCGATACGCTTTTCGACTCGCGCGCCCTGCCGTTCCCTGTTAGGAAACGCCGAATTCCGACCCGAACGGCTTTGATCAGGCGTTCTGGCGGCGGTTTGGAAGGCGACGCTGCGGGCGTGGTGGAACTGGTAGACACGCGAGATTTAGGTTCTCGTGCCGCAAGGCGTGGGGGTTCAAGTCCCTTCGCCCGCACCAGCCTTCTGATCCCCGGTCGTTGGTTCCGTTGGAATTTCCCGCATGCAGGGGCGTCTGATGCGCCTCGCATGTCCGGGATTATGCAAAAGTTGATGCGAGGATGAGCATGCAGGTCACTGAAACCCGGTCCGAAGGTCTCACGCGCGCTTACACGATGACGCTGCCGGCCGACGCGCTTGCGCAGAAGATGACTGCGAAGCTTGAGGTTGCGCGCGCTGACGTGCAGATGAAGGGCTTTCGCAAGGGCAAAGCGCCCCTGCCGCTGTTGAAGAAAATGTTCGGCAAATCGCTGCTGGGCGAAGTGGTGCAAGAAAGCGTCGACGGTGCCGTCCGTGCGCATTTTGAAACCACGGAGCATCGCCCCGCGATGCAGCCCGACGTCAAGATTGCCAATGACAATTTCGACGAAGGTCAGGATCTGACCATCGAGCTCAGCTACGAAATGCTGCCCGATGTGCCGGAGACGGATTTCGCGAGCATTGAGCTTGATCGCCCGATCGCCAAGGTCGAAGACGCCGACGTCACCGAGGCGCTTGAGAACTTGGCCAGCAACGCCAAGACCTTTGAGACCCGCGCTGAGGGTGCCGCCGAGACCGGTGACCAGGTTGTCATCGATTTTGTCGGCAGCGTCGACGGTGTGCCCTTTGATGGCGGCGCTGGCGAAGACTTTCCGCTGGAGCTTGGCTCAGGATCCTTCATCCCCGGCTTTGAAGAGCAGCTGGTCGGCATCAATGTCGGCGACGCCCGCGACGTCAACGTGACCTTCCCCGCGGAATACGGTGCCGAGGCGCTGGCCGGGAAAGACGCGCTGTTCGCGGTCACCTGCAAGGAAATCAAGGCCCCTTCCAAGGCCGAGATCAACGACGACTTGGCGACCAAGTTCGGTGCCGAGTCGCTGGATGATCTGAAAAAGCAGATCTCCGAGCGTCTGGAGGCTGAGTATCGCGGTGCCTCGCGCGCATTGGTGAAACGCAAGCTGCTCGACGTTCTTGACGAAAAAGTGACCTTCGATCTGCCGCCCTCACTGGTGGAGGCTGAGGCCAAGCAGATCGCGCACCAGCTGTGGCATGATGAGCACCCCGAGGTGCAGGGCCATGATCACGGCGAAGCCGAGGTGACCGACGAGCACAAGAGCCTCGCCGCCCGCCGCGTGCGTCTGGGCCTGCTGCTCGCCGAAGTTGGCCGCAAGCAGAAGATTGAGGTTTCAGAGCAGGAGCTGCAGCAGCAGATCTTCACCGAAGCCCGCAAGTACCCGGGGCAGGAACGTCAGTTCTTTGAGTTCATCCAGAACAACCCCCAGGCGCTGCAGCAGTTCCGTGCGCCGCTGTTCGAGGAAAAAGTCGTCGACTTCATCCTTGAGCTGGCCAAGGTCACTGAGACTGAGGTGTCAAAAGAAGATCTTCAGAAGCTTCTTGAAGCGCTCGACGAAGAATGATCACAGGCCTTTGGGCCTTACGCTGATCGATGGCCCGCCGCGCATCCCGCGGCGGGTCTTTCGCGTTGGGGTGCGGCCCTCGGGGGGATTGACCCCCCTTCGGTCCGGCGTCGCCAAGGGGCGACGCGCGCCCCGATCCGACCGTTGCGATAGGTTACTGACCGGTTAAGTGGTGCCCGCGTCCGTGGGTCGCGCGCTTGTGCGTCGCTTCGGGCTGTGCGCGCGCTCCCTTGAAGCCCCCCGCGGGACGACCTACACCTTGGGGGACCGAAGCGGTGAACATCGCTCCCCAGGCCCAACCAGACCCGAAGAGGCAGGCGCAACATGCACGATCCCGTCGAGCACTACATGAATAACCTGGTTCCGATGGTGGTCGAGCAGACCGCACGCGGCGAACGGGCCTATGACATTTTCTCACGCCTGCTGAAGGAACGGATCATCTTCGTCTCTGGCCCGGTGCATGATGGCATGTCCACACTGGTTGTGGCGCAGCTGTTGTTCCTTGAGGCTGAGAACCCAAAGAAAGAAATCTCGATGTATATCAACAGCCCAGGCGGCGTTGTGACGTCGGGTCTGTCGATTTATGATACCATGCAGTACATCCGACCCAAGGTTTCGACCTTGTGTGTGGGACAAGCTGCATCCATGGGATCGCTTCTTCTGACTGCAGGTGCCAAGGGGCAGCGTTACTCGCTTCCCAACAGCCGCATCATGGTGCACCAGCCCTCGGGCGGGTATCAGGGGCAGGCAACCGACATCATGATTCACGCCACCGAGACCCAGAACCTGAAGCGCCGGTTGAACGAAATCTACGTTCACCACACCGGTCAGGATTATGCGACGGTCGAGGCGGCGTTGGAGCGGGACAATTACATGAGCCCCGTAACCGCCAAGGAATGGGGGCTGATCGATGAGATCGTGTCCGCGCGGGGCGATGACGACGCCGCTGCAGCCACGGCCTGAGCTGGACGGCCGTAGGCCATGCCGCTCGTGCCATGGACGCGGCGCCCAAGCGTAGGGCGTCGGCTTTCGGAAGACGGGCGGCGGGGTCGAGGTGTCGGACGCGTGACAGATGCGTCTTGCACCGGCCGTCGCAAAATGCACGATTGAAAGGCGCGGCGGATTCGGGCGAGCGGGGTGATGACGTTTTGTTAACGTTACGACCGCTATTACGGGACCCGAAGCCGTGCCGCGGCGGGAGACGCGACGTATGACCAAGACGACCGGATCAGACAGCAAAAACACCCTCTACTGCTCTTTCTGCGGAAAGAGCCAGCATGAGGTGCGCAAGCTAATCGCGGGACCGACCGTGTTCATTTGCGACGAATGCGTTGAGCTGTGCATGGACATCATCCGGGAGGAAACGAAATCTTCCCTCGTCAAATCCACCGACGGCGTCCCAACGCCGCAGGAGATTTGCAGTGTGCTCGATGACTATGTGATCGGCCAGCTGCGCGCCAAGCGCGTGCTGTCGGTTGCGGTGCACAACCATTACAAGCGTCTCAACCACGCGGCCAAGCAGTCGGATGTGGAGCTTTCCAAATCCAACATCCTGCTGATTGGCCCGACGGGCTGCGGCAAGACCTTGCTGGCGCAGACGCTGGCGCGGATCCTTGACGTGCCGTTCACCATGGCTGACGCGACCACGCTGACCGAGGCGGGATATGTCGGCGAGGATGTTGAAAACATCATCCTCAAGCTGCTGCAATCGGCCGATTACAATGTTGAGCGTGCGCAGCGCGGCATCGTCTATATCGACGAGGTCGACAAGATCAGCCGCAAGTCTGACAACCCCTCGATCACCCGCGACGTGAGCGGTGAGGGCGTGCAGCAGGCGCTGCTGAAGATCATGGAGGGCACCGTCGCCTCGGTGCCGCCCCAGGGCGGGCGCAAGCATCCCCAGCAGGAATTCCTGCAGGTGGACACGACCAACATCCTCTTCATCTGTGGCGGTGCTTTTGCCGGGCTGGACCGGATCATCGCGCAGCGCGGTAAGGGGTCCTCGATCGGCTTTGGCGCCGATGTGAAGGATGAGGAGGCCCGAGGCATCGGCGATCTTCTCGAGGAATTGGAGCCTGAGGATCTGCTGAAATTTGGCTTGATCCCGGAATTCGTCGGTCGTTTGCCTGTGGTGGCGACGCTGCGTGATCTGGATGAAGAATCGCTGGTGACCATCCTGACCCAGCCGAAAAATGCGCTGGTCAAGCAGTATGCCCGCCTGTTCGACATGGAGGACGTGAAGCTGTCCTTCACTGACGAGGCGCTGAAATCGGTTGCCCGCAAGGCAATCAACCGCAAGACGGGTGCACGTGGATTGCGCTCAATTTTGGAAAATGTGCTGCTCGACACGATGTTTGAACTGCCCGGCGACACGGATATCCGTGAAGTCGTGGTGAACAACGATGCGGTCGAAGGTACGGCCAGGCCGCTGCTGATCTATGGCGACAAGAAGCGGGAAGGGGTGGAGGCCAACGCCTCCTGACCCGACCGTGCGATTACGGGGCAGCCTAGGGGCGGGGCGGGGCGGCGCAGGCCGGCTCGCCCCCTTTGCATTTTTACCCGTATCTCGGGGCTGATCCATGGTCCGGCCGCAAAATATGGGCCCCACCCGCCACGCTTGATCGCCTAACCGGGCTTGAAACTAGGGCGCAGCGGATACAGATTAGCGTGACTGTAACCCCATTGGAGGCTTCGCGCCGCCCGTACGAGGGGCCGAATGCCTTGCTGAAAGGGAAACCTAAATGACTGACGCCGAACCGATCCGCAGCCTGACCCTGCCGGTTCTGCCGTTGCGCGACATCGTCGTGTTTCCGCACATGATCGTGCCCCTCTTTGTGGGACGTGAAAAATCAGTGCGGGCGCTCGAGGAAGTGATGCGCAATGACAGGCAGATCCTGTTGTCGAGCCAGCGCGACCCCGGCATGGACGATCCGTCCGCCGAAGACATCTATGACATCGGCGTTGTCGCCAATGTCCTGCAACTGCTCAAACTGCCTGACGGCACCGTCAAAGTGCTGGTTGAGGGGCAGTTTCGTGCCCGCATCGGCGATTATTCGCGCAGCGACGAATATTTCGAAGCGACCGCCGAGCGACTCGATGAGGAACTCGGCGACGCAGCCGCGGTTGAGGCGCTGACTCGTTCGATCGGCGACGAGTTCGAAAAATACGTAAAATTGAACAAGAATGTCCCTGACGAGGCGCTCGGTTCGATCGCTGATGTCGAGGATCCGTCCAAACTTTCCGACGCCATAGCCGGTCATCTGGGCGTCAAGCTCCCCGAAAAGCAGGCGCTTCTCGAAACCCTCTCGGTCGAAGCGCGGCTGGAGCGGATCTATGGCCTGATGCAGGGCGAAATCTCAGTTCTGAACGTTGAGAGGAAGATCAAGTCTCGCGTCAAGAACCAGATGGAAAAAACCCAACGCGAATATTACCTGAATGAGCAGATGAAGGCCATTCAGCGCGAACTTGGTGAAGGTGAGGATGGCCGTGACGAATCGGCCGAATACGAAGAAAAAATCGCCCGCGCCAAACTTCCCAAGGAAGCGCGTGACAAAGCGATTGCTGAGCTGCGCAAGCTTCGCCAAATGGCACCAATGTCTGCCGAAGCGACCGTTGTGCGCAACTATCTTGACTGGATGACCTCGATTCCGTGGTCGAAGAAATCTCGCGTTAAGAAGGATCTGAATCACGCGCAGAAGATTCTTGATGATGATCACTATGGGCTTGAGAAGGTCAAAGAACGCATCATCGAATATCTTGCGGTTCAGGCCCGGTCTGCGAAGCTGAAGGGTCCAATTCTATGTCTTGTTGGCCCTCCGGGCGTCGGCAAGACCTCGCTCGGTAAGTCGGTGGCTCGCGCCACGGGCCGCGAATTCATCCGCATCTCGCTCGGCGGCGTCCGGGATGAGGCGGAGATCCGAGGTCATCGTCGGACCTATATCGGGTCGATGCCAGGCAAGATTATCCAATCGATGAAAAAGGCAAAGACCATCAACCCGTTGGTCTTGCTCGATGAAATTGATAAGATGGGTCAGGATTACCGTGGCGATCCTGCCTCGGCGATGCTTGAAGTTCTGGACCCAGAGCAGAATTCGACCTTCTCCGACCACTATCTTGAGGTCGAATACGATCTGTCAAACGTGCTGTTTTTCACCACGGCGAACTCTTACAACATGCCGCGGCCACTGATGGATCGGATGGAGATCATCACCATCTCGGGCTACACCGAAGATGAAAAGATTGAGATTGCGCGCCGTCATCTGTTGCAAAAGCAGCTCGAGGCTCATGGGCTTAAGGACAAGGAATTCTCGCTCACGGACGAAGCCCTTCAGCTGATTGTCCGGCGCTACACGCGCGAAGCCGGTGTGCGCAACCTTGAGCGGGAGCTTGCCAAGCTTTGCCGCAAAGCAATCACTGAGATCGTCAAAGACAAGGTCGAAACGGTCGAAGTGACCCCGGCAAAGCTTGAGGTCTATCTTGGACCGCTGCGGTTTAAATACGGTCTGGCCGAAGAACGTGACGTCGTCGGCGTCACCACTGGTTTGGCCTGGACTGAGGTTGGCGGTGATCTTCTGTCGATTGAGGCGCTTAAGCTGCCGGGCAAAGGCCGGATGAAGACCACCGGCAAACTTGGCGATGTGATGAAGGAATCGATCGACGCGGCGTCTTCCTATGTTCGCTCAATCTCGCCCAAGATCGGCGTGAAGCCGCCTTTGTTTGAGAAGATCGACATCCATGTTCATGTGCCTGAGGGTGCGACCCCCAAGGATGGACCGTCGGCGGGTGTGGCGATGGTGACCTCGATCGTGTCGGTGCTGACCAATATTCCCGTCCGCAAGGACGTGGCGATGACGGGTGAGGTGACGCTGCGCGGCAACGTGCTGCCGATCGGGGGGCTCAAGGAAAAGATGCTTGCGGCCCATCGCGGCGGCATCAAGACGGTGATCATTCCGAAGGACAACGTCAAAGACCTGTCCGAGATCCCCGACAACATCAAGGCGGGGCTTGAGATTATCCCCGTTGAGCATGTGTCTGAGGTGCTGAAAGCCGCGTTGACCCGCGTGCCGGAGCCGATCGAATGGTCCGAGGAAGAGGCTGCTGCCGCTGCCGCCGCAACCCCGGATCCGCAGGCTGAGCTTCGCGCGCACTGATGCGCCCAGGGCGTGCGGACTTGACCTGCGCGCCCGCCTTCGATGAATTGAACGCCCTTTTCCCATGCCGGGGGAAGGGCGTTTTCGCATGCCCCAGCCAAGGACAGCCCCCATGAAGGTCAACGGAACCCCCATGCGCACGATCTGGCCCCAAGATGCGGATGCACGCGGCATCGGCGCCTCGGTCGGGATCATTGATCAGACGCGGCTGCCCCATGATTTCGCGACCTTGTCGCTGACCTCGGTTGATCAGGCGGCCCATGCGATCGCGGCGATGCTGGTGCGCGGCGCGCCACTGATCGGTGCGACGGCGGCTTACGGCGTTGCTTTGGCGATGAAATTTGACGCCTCAGACGCTGGTCTGGCGCGGGTGGCGGCGCAACTGGCGGCCACGCGCCCGACCGCGATCAACCTGAAATGGGCGTTAGACCGCGTCACCGCTGCGCTGGCACCGCTGGCTGAGGACGCGCGCGCGCAGGCCGCCTGGGCCGAGGCCGCCGCGATTTGTGATGAGGACGTTGAGATCAACGCCGCCATCGGCCGTCACGCCCTGCCGCTGATTGAGGCGATTGCGGCGCAAAAATCTGGCCCGGTCAACATCCTGACCCATTGCAACGCTGGCTGGCTGGCGACAGTGGACCGCGGCACGGCGACCTCGCCGATCTATTTTGCGCATGACGCGGGCATTTCAATCCATGTCTGGGTGGATGAAACCCGCCCCCGCAATCAGGGTGCTGCGCTGACTGCGTGGGAGCTGAACCGTCACGGCGTGCCGCATTCGGTGATTTCTGACAATTCGGGCGGCCATCTGATGCAGCGCGGCGAGGTCGATCTGATCTTTGTCGGCACCGACCGCACCACCGCCAATGGCGATGTGTGCAACAAGATCGGCACTTACCTTAAGGCCTTGGCAGCAAAGGACAATGGCGTGCCTTTTTTCGTATGCCTGCCCTCGCCAACGATTGATTTCGCGCTGGCCTCCGGCGCCGACATCCCCATTGAGGAACGCAGCGCCGACGAAATCACCCATGTTCATGGCCGCGACCCGGACGGCCGGATCACCACGGTTCAGATCACGCCCGACGGGTCCCCGGCGCGCAACCACGCGTTCGACGTGACCCCGGCGCGGCTGGTGACGGGCCTTGTGACTGAGCGCGGGATCATTGAACCGACGCGCGAATCCCTCGCCCGCGCGTTCCCGGAGCGGTCGGGTGCCTGACCTCTCGACAAAGGGCGGAATGCGCGGCAGCTTCGCGGCATGACCGATTTCGACGCCACGCGCGCCCGCTTCTCGCTCCCCGACGGGGTGATTTATCTTGATGGCAATTCGCTGGGTCCGCTGCCGGTGGGCGCGGCCGAACGGGTCGCGCGCATGATGACTGATGAATGGGGCGCGCTGCTGATCCGCGGTTGGAACGATGCGGGCTGGATGCAGGCACCGGCCCGCATTGGCGACCGCATTGCGCGGCTGATTGGCGCGGCACCGGGCACGGTGACGGTGGGCGACACGTTGTCGATCCGGGTGTGGCAGGCGCTGGCCTCTGCGCTGGATCTGATGCCCGAACGCCGCGTGATCCTGAGCGATTCGGGCAATTTCCCCTCCGACCTTTATATGGCCGACGGGTTGGCGCAGCTGAAATCCTTGGGGCATGAACTGCGCGTCGTGGCGCCTGAGGACGTGGCCGATGCCATCGACGACACCGTCGCCGCCGTCATGCTGACTGAGGTTGATTACCGCACCGGGCGCATTCACGACATGGCCGGGCTGACCGCGCGCGCCCATGCGGCGGGCGCGCTGACGGTCTGGGATCTGGCGCATTCTGCGGGCGCGATCGCGGTGGATCTGGCCGGGGCGGGCGCCGATTTCGCGGTGGGCTGCACCTACAAATACCTCAATGGCGGGCCGGGATCACCCGCCTTCATTTATGTTGCGCCGCATATGGCGGCCCGTGCGCGCAACCCGTTGCAAGGCTGGTTGGGCCATGCCTCACCCTTTGAATTCGCGCGCGATTACACGCCTGCGCCGGGCGTCGCGGGGATGCGGATCGGCACGCCGCCAGTGATCGCGCTCGCGGCGCTCGATGCCGCGCTGGATGCGTGGGAGGGGGTTGAGATGGCCAATCTGCGCGCCCGATCCATCGCGCTGTCCGAAGCCTTCATCGCGGGGATCGAGGCGTTGGGTGCGGGCCTGATTTTGGCCAGCCCCCGTGATCCCCTTGCCCGCGGCAGCCAAGTTTCATTCCGCCATGAACACAGCTATGCGATCTGCCGGGCGCTGATTGCCCGCGGCGTGATCGGTGATTTTCGTGCGCCGGACGTCATCCGATTCGGCTTTGCGCCGCTCTATGTGAGTCCCGGCGACGTGGCGCACGCGGTGGATATCCTTGGAGACATCATGGCGACCAGGGCGTGGGACCGCCCCGAATTCCACGCACGCACGGCGGTCACTTGATCGCGGTAAGGATCACCCCCCGCGCACCGTTTCTTCGACCGCAGCACCATCGGTCGGTCGGTCACGCCGGCGCAGCCTGCCGCCGCCCATGACTGGCAGGCGCATACCCAAAGATCGCCCACTTTTCCAGTGCCACGGCCGCAGTGGCCCAAAATATCCCGCCGCAGCGCGAGGCACCTGCCTGATCTGAAATGCACCGTGGTCGCGGCCACCGGCTGTGACGTGATCGACGCTGAGGCATTCTGCGATCCCGGCATCGCCGTGTCGAACATGCATGGCTACGCGTTGAACGCGCTGCCAGAGCAGACCATGGCCTTGATCGTTGCGCTGCTCCGGCCCCTGATCGGGTTCCGTCAGGATGTGATCATGTGGGAATGGCAAAAAATCCTGATTTTACTATTTTATCAATGGCATAGTGTCATTTGGGCAAGATCTTCACCCCCAAGGTGGTCGTCTGGGCCAGCGACGCGGCGTCTGTGGACCCAGGTGATTGGGGACACCAACGCCTTTCTCAGGGGCGCCCCGCTGTGCCGGTAGGTCTGACAGGTGATTAGTCGTCAGGGATGGGGTTGGCCTCAGCCCCATGCTGCGCCTCGGCCGCAATTTCGCACAGCGCCTGCAAGGTTATGGCGATGATTGGTGGCAGGCCGTCGATGGCGGCGCGGGCCGCGTCGCTGTCGTCGGCCTTGCATGCGGTCTCAGCGGCAAACAACGCTTCGTGCAGCCCGCGGGCGCCGACCAGCCCGGCGGTGCCGGCCAATTCGTGTATGGCGGTCTGGAGTTCAGCCAAGTCTGCCATCTGCGCCAGCATCGTTAATCGGCTGGCTCCTGCTTTGATTTCCGCGGCAGCGCGGCTCAGCAGCGTGGCGAGATCTTCGCTGGAGAAGGCCAAAGACAGCTCAGCAAGCACGTTGGACTCCATGATCGCGTCATCGAAATCGTCTTCATCGTCTTCAAATTCGTTCGGTGGGCCGTCTTTGGGCGCATTGGCGTCCGCGGCAGTCACGCCCAGATCCTTCAGTGCGGTCACCAAGGTGGCAAGTCGCAATGGCTTGGTCAGGCACCCGTCCATGCCCGCGGCGCGAAAACGCGCCTGTTCCTCAGGCAAGGCGTGGGCGGTCAGGCCGATGATCGGGCTTGCGGCTGATGGGCCGCCGCCTTCACGAATCGCAATCGTGGCGGCAACGCCGTCCATGCCGGGCATCGAGATGTCCATCAGGATCAGGTCGTAGCGCCATGCCTCGGCGGCATCGACGCCGTGTTGGCCATTCTCGGCCAGCTCGACCACATGGCCCTCACAGGTCAGCATCTCGCGCACCACAAAGCGGTTGGTTTCGTTGTCCTCAACCACCAGCACATGCAGCGACAGGGCGGGGCGGTCAGGCCGCGCGTCCAACGCCGCGGCGGAGGCGGCATCGTAGCGTGTCGGGCCATGGCCACCGGTGCGAAATTCCGGCGCCACCTCGGCGTCGGTGCGGGGCATCGTCAGCCGGACCCAGAACCGTGCGCCGCGGCCTGGCACGCTCTCGAGGCCGATTTCGCCACCAAGCGCGCCAACAATGCGTCGGCAGATCCCGAGGCCGAGCCCGGTGCCCGAGCTTGTGCGCTTGTATGATGCGTCGAGGGTCACAAAATCTTCGAAAATCTGATCCTGATGGTCGAGGGGCACGCCCTGGCCATTGTCGCGCACCGCAAATTCGATCATGGCGCTTTTGCCGGTGCTTTCGATGGTCTTGGCCTCCAGCGTCACGACGCCGCCATCGGTGAATTTCGCCGCGTTGCCCAGCAGGTTCAGCAGCACCTGTTCGATCCGGCGCGCATCGCCGATCAGCGCGCCTTCGGGCAGTTCGGCGTCGATGCGCAAGCGGTTGCCGCCCGCCTCGATCAACGGACGGCTGACCAGCGCCAGCCGGTCCAGCATTGCTGCGGGCAGGAACGGTTCGGGATCGGGCGCGAAGCGGTCGGCCTCAATCCGTGCGATGTCCAGCACGTCGTTCACATGCCGCAAAAGGATCTCGCTCGACGCCACTGCGGTGCGCAGATACCGCGCTTGCACGGGGCTGAGCGCAGTGCGCGCCAACAGGTCTAGCGTGCCCAGAACGCCGTTCAGCGGTGTGCGCATTTCATGGCTCATGACCGCGATGAATTCTGATTTGGCGCGATCGGCGGCCATCGCTTCGTCGCGCGCACGCATCAAGGCGCGGTCGGCTTCGATGCGGTCAGAGATGTCGCGGATGAAGGCGGTGAAGATCGGGCCGTTTTCGCCGGGCGCTGCCGCAACCGATATCTCCACCGGAGTTTCCACGCCGTCAGCGCGCAGCCCGCGTGTTTCTTGGCGCCCGGCACCGATCACGCGGCGTTCGCCGGTGGTCAAATACCGTTCCATCCCGCGGTTGTGAAAGACGCGCAGGCTGGGCGGCACGATCAATTCGGCCATGATGCCGCCGATCGCCGTGGCGCGGGAATAGCCAAAGACCTGTTCCGCCGCATGGTTCCAGACCAAGATGCGGCCTCGCGCGTCTGACACCACGATGGCGTCCAGCGAGGCGTTGATTGCAGCGGCCAGACGCCCGCGGCTCTGGGCGCTTTCCTTGCCGCGTTCATTCGAGATGCGGATCTGTCGGCGCAACCCTGCCAGCGCCGCTGCGAGCGCAAGGATAAGGCAGAGCCCCGCGATTGCCGTGGTCTTGAGAAGGCTGGTGAATTCCTGCCTGCGGGCATCGGACATGGCGGCGAACACGCGCACCCCGACCACCGCCGCCTGACGCGCGTTTCCGCGCAGTTTGTGCACACCGGTCGTAAGCTGGTCCAGTGCGCCGGCCAGATGGGCGTCGTCGCCGTCAATCAAATCGGTGGCGTCCAGCAGATAGACACGCACCGCAGTCAGGCTTTGGTGGACCTCAGTGGTGCGGCGCAGCTCGCCGAAGGCACGGCCGGTGGACAGCACGTCTACCCTGCTCCAGAGGATGTCATAGCGGCGCCGCAGCTCGGCCAGCCGCGGCGCGATTGCGCCCGCATCACCGTTGTTGATCAGCAGATCCGCCCGCGCGCTTTCGATCACCGCCTCAAGCGCGATGGTGTCCACCTCCAGCTGCAGCAGCGACCAGCGCACGTCGTCATGAGGCGCGGAGCGCATCTGCTCCAACTGGCCATTCAGTTCCACGGTCAGCAATGACAGCACCACCGCGGCCATGAACAGGCCCATAGGCGCGATGGTGCGGTAGAGGGTGCGCTGAAGGCGCGACCACCGGCGACGCGGCGCTCTGATCTGTGCGGACATGGCGGATCAACCTTCGCGATTCAGTCCTGCACTTCGATGCGCACAAGCTGCCAGACGCTGCGGCCGTAGATGGTTTCCGTGCGGAATCGTTGTTCGGAATCGTAAGGATAGATGATCCATAACGGGCCTTTTTCGCGCACTGACATGGGCTTCCCGTCCATCTCATAGGCGATGATCGGGCCGTCGGGGGCCGCG
Organism: Paracoccaceae bacterium; assembly: GCA_047610385.1. Classification (GTDB taxonomy): domain Bacteria; phylum Pseudomonadota; class Alphaproteobacteria; order Rhodobacterales; family Rhodobacteraceae; genus JBOCEF01. Next base: position 75,467 of record JBLGAC010000016.1, read on the forward strand.
TCAGTCATCGGGATTTCCATGGCGTAGTCATTGAGGGCAACGGCGCGCAGCTTCGCGCCCTTTGCATCGACTGTGGTCATCAGATCGTGCAACCGCACGCCTGCGAACCGGATCTGTCCGGCGGTCCAAACCGTTGAGGTGACGATTTCGGTCCGCGGCATGTCGGTCAGTTCGGACATTTCAAAGGTCATCGGTGGGCCTGATCCAATGATCACGGTCAAGGCCACATCCTTGGCGGTGGCGGGCATTGGCACCGCGCACAGCGCCGCCAAGATCAACGCCACAGCCCGCAGCCGCAGCAGAAAGGGGGTTTTGCGAAGGAGGGTCATTGAAATCCTCATGGTTGGGGCGCGGCACCTGATTGGGGCCGACTTCACGCGACAATGCGGCGTTGAGATGAACAAAGCGTCAAGCATACCGGGCCTTGCCGCAGCCTTTAAAACGCAAACGGCCGCGCGGCCCGGCTCCCCGCCGCGCGGCCGCGGCCCCGGCGGGCGGCGCAGGTCAGC
>JBLGAC010000017.1:0-74734 GCA_047610385.1 Paracoccaceae bacterium
CCGCAGGGGGTGATGGTGGCGTCGCTGTCCTCGCCATGGCGCACCGATTGGTCGAACCCGGCGCTGAACCCGCTGCCCATGTGCGAACGTGCGCTCAATGGTGAATTCAACAGGCCAAACCGATGAACGCGCAACTGCCTCGCTGGGTTGATCTGGGCCTGATCCCGCTGCTGAACCTGATCGTGGCGTTTTTGGTCGCCGGTCTGGTGGTGCTGATGGTTGGCGAAAACCCGATCGACGCGGTGGGTATCATCATCGAGGGCGCGCTGGGATGGGGCGAGGGGATCGGGTTCACCCTGTTCTATGCCACCAACTTCATCTTCACCGGGCTGGCGGTCGCCGTGGCGTTCCATGCCGGCCTGTTCAACATCGGCGGCGAAGGCCAGGCCTATGTCGGCGGGCTTGGCGTTGCGGTGGTGTGTCTGTCGCTGGATGCGTATCTGCCGTGGTGGATCATCGCGCCGCTGGCCTGCCTTGGCGGCGCCGCGTTCGGGGCGGCCTGGGCGTTCATTCCGGCCTATCTGCAGGCGACGCGCGGCAGCCACATCGTGATCACAACGATCATGTTCAATTTTCTGGCGTCCAGCCTGATGGTGTATCTGCTGGTCAACGTGGTGAAGGTCGCGGGCGCCATGGCCCCGGAATCGCGCACCTTTGCGGAGGCCGGACGCCTGCCCAAGCTTGACGGTCTGATGGCCCTGTTCGGGCAGGAGATCGGCGGCGCCCCCCTGAACGTGTCGTTCCTGCTGGCGCTGGTCGCCTGCGTGGCGGTCTGGGCGCTGATCTGGCGCACGGCGCTGGGGTATGAAATCCGCACCTTCGGCGCCAACCCGACGGCGGCCAGCTATGCCGGCATTTCTACCGTGCGCATCACCGTGATCGCGATGATGATTTCCGGCGCGCTGGCCGGGCTGATGGCGCTGAACCCGGTGATGGGCGATCAGGCCCGCCTGTCGCTGGAACTGGCGGGGGGCGCGGGCTTTGTCGGCATCGCGGTGGCGCTGATGGGGCGCGCGCATCCCGTTGGGGTGGCGCTTGCGGCGCTTTTGTTCGGGGTGCTCTATCAAGGCGGGGCCGAACTGGCCTTTGAAATGCCAAGCATCACCCGCGACATGGTGGTGGTGATCCAAGGGCTGGTGGTGCTGTTCGCCGGGGCGATGGAGTTCATGTTCCGGCCCGCCATCGCGCGGCTGTTCATGCCCACGCCCAAGACCACCAATTCGGGGGCCGCGTGATGCTCGATATCCTGATGAATGTCGTGATCCCGACGCTGGACAGCACGATCCGGATGTCAACGCCACTGCTGCTGGTGTGCCTTGCCGGGCTTTATTCAGAACGCGCCGGGGTCGTGGATATCGGGCTTGAGGGCAAATTGCTGGGCGCCGCGTTCGGGGCTGCGGCGGCGGCGTCGGTGCTCGGCTCGGTCTGGGCGGGGCTGGCGGTGGGCATCGCGGTGTCGGTGGGGCTGGCGCTGATCCACGGGGTTGCCTGCATCACCTTTCGCGGCAATCAGATCGTGTCCGGCGTGGCGATCAACTTTCTGGCCGCAGGGCTGACCGCGCTGCTGGGTCAGGCGTGGTTCCATCAAGGCGGGCGCACACCGCAGCTGAGCGGGGGTGAGCGTTGGTCCACCATTGATCTGCCCTTCACCGGGATGCTGGCCGATGTGCCTGTGATTGGGCCTTTGTGGGCGGAATTGTTCTCAGGCCATTATCTGCTGGTTTATGTCGCCTTTGCCGCCGCGCCCTTCACATGGTGGGTGCTGCACAAAACCCGGTTCGGCCTGCGCCTGCGTGCGGTTGGTGAAAGCCCCGCGGCGGTGGACACGGCGGGAATTTCAGTGACCCGGATGCGCTATCTGGCGGTGATCTGCGCGGGCATTCTGTGCGGGGTGGCAGGCAGCTATCTGGCCACCGCGCAATCGGCGGGCTTCATCAAGGATATGAGCGCGGGCAAAGGCTTTATCGCCCTCGCCGCGCTGATCTTTGCGAAATGGCGCCCGATGCAGGCGATGGCGGCGTGCCTGCTGTTCGGGTTCCTCGACGCTGCGGCAATCCGGCTGCAGGGCAAGGAACTGCCGGGCGTGGGCGAGGTTCCGGTGGAGCTTATCCAGGCGCTTCCCTATATCCTGACTGTGATCTTGCTGGCCGGTTTCATCGGCAAAGCCATCCCGCCGCGCGCGGGCGGCACCCCTTACGTAAAGGAACGCTGACCATGGGCCCTGCCGAAGACCTGTTCCTCGCCGCGCTGAAGGCCCGCGAAAAGGCCTATGCGCCCCATTCGAAATTCGCGGTCGGGGTGGCGATCCGCACCAGCGCGGGCGTGATCCACACCGGCGCGAATGTCGAAAACGCATCGTATCCCGAAGGCTGGTGCGCTGAGACGTCGGCAATCAGCGCCATGATCATGGCCGCGCGCACGCCAGCCGACCGCATAATCGTCGAAGTCGCGGTGTGCGCCGACCATTCGCCCCCCATCACGCCCTGCGGCGGCTGTCGCCAGCGGCTTGCCGAATTTGGCCAGCCTGAAACGCTGGTCCATGCCTGTGGGCTGAACGGACCCGATGCCAGCTATACGCTGGCCGAATTGCTGCCGATGAGCTTTGCGCTCTCCACCTGAATTTTGACTGAAAGTTGCGCCCAATGACTGCTGCCGCCGACAAAATCCGCGCCCAAGCGGGCGACGCCCCCGCCGTTATTGGCCTCATCCTCGGATCGGGCCTTGGTGCCTTGGCCGACGAAGTGACCGATGCGCACACCTTCCCCTTTGCCGATCTGCCGGGGTTTCCGGTGTCGGGCGTGTCGGGCCATGCCGGGGCGCTGGTGATCGGCACGCTGGCAGGCGTGCGCGTGGTGCTGCTGGCGGGCCGCGCGCATTATTATGAAAGCGGCGATGCAGGCGTGATGCGCCCGGCGCTGGAAACGATCAAGGCGCTGGGGGCGGACAAGCTGCTGCTGACCAACGCTGCGGGGTCGTTGCGCGATGATCTGCCGCCGGGATCGTTGATGGCGCTGAGCGATCACATCAATTTCTCTGGCCTCAACCCCTTGATCGGAGAGGGGACCGATGCCCGGTTCACCAACATGGTGGACGCCTATTCCCCGGCCCTGCGGTCGCGCCTGCACATGGTCGCCGATGATCTGGCAGAACCGTTGGATCAGGGCGTCTACATGTGGTTCTCAGGCCCGTCGTTCGAAACCCCTGCTGAAATCCGCGCCGCCCGCGTTCTGGGCGCCGATGCGGTGGGCATGTCCACGGTGCCTGAATGCATCCTCGCACGGTTTCTGGGGCTGGAGGTTGCGGCAGTGTCGGTGATCACCAATTACGGCGCAGGCATGACCGGCGCCCCCCTCAGCCATGCTGAGACGAAATCTGAGGCCGCGGCGGCGCAAACCCGATTCCGCGCCCTCGTGCGCAATTTTGTCGGGAGCTTTTCATGACCGACCTCAACGCCGATGCGGCCCGCGCGCTGGCCTGCCTTGATCTGACCGATCTGAATGATGATTGCGACGAGGCGGCGATCGACGCGCTGTGCGCCCGCGCCGTCACGCCCCACGGGTCCGTCGCCGCGATCTGCATCTGGCCGCGCTTTGTGGCCTATGCCCGCAAGCGGCTGGCCCCCGACGTGAAAATCGCCACCGTGGTGAATTTTCCCACGGGGATAGAGCCTGACGAGCTTGTCATCGCCATGACCGAACAGGCGGTGTTCGACGGCGCCGATGAAATCGACATGGTGATCCCCTACCGCAACCTGATGGAGGGCAACCCCGAACAGGTGATGGCCCGGGTGGAGCGCGTCAAACGCGCCGCCGGCGACGCAAAGGTGAAGGCGATCCTTGAAACCGGGGTGCTGGAGGATGCGGACCTGATCCGCCGTGCCGCGCGTCTGGCGCTGGATGGCGGTGCCGATTTCATCAAGACCTCCACCGGCAAAGTCGCCGTAAACGCGACGCTGAGCGCGGCGGAGATCATGCTGGAGGTCCTGCGCGACGTGGACCCGACCCGCGGCTTCAAGCCTGCGGGCGGCATCAGGACCACCCAGGACGCAGCGAATTATCTTGAATTGTGCGACCGGATCATGGGCGAAGGCTGGGCTGAGCCGCAGCATTTCCGCATCGGCGCGTCCTCGGTGCTGACCGCGCTGATCGCGACGCTTGACGGGCAAACCGAAGCCGCTGGGGAGGGATATTGATGCTGCCGCAGGAAATCATCCTCAAGAAACGCCGCGGCGAGGGTCTGACCCGCGCAGAGATCAACAGCTTCATCAAGGGCCTGACCAAGGGCGATGTCACGGATGCGCAGGCCGCCGCCCTCGCCATGGCGATCTGCTTTCAGGGCATGGAGGATGATGAGCGCGTCGCCCTGACCCTGGCAATGCGCGACAGCGGCCATGTGATGCGCTGGGACATGCCTGGCCCGGTGGTGGACAAACATTCCACCGGCGGTGTGGGCGATAATGTCAGCTTGATGCTCGCGCCCGCTTTGGCGGCCTGCGGGGTGTTCGTGCCGATGATTTCGGGCCGCGGGCTGGGGCACACCGGCGGCACGCTGGACAAGCTGAACGCCATCCCCGGCTATGACGCCGCGCCCGATCCCACGCGCCTGACGCAGGTGGTGCGCGACGTCGGCTGCGCCATCATCGGCCAGACCGCCGATCTGGCGCCAGCCGACAAACGGCTTTACGCGATCCGCGACGTGACCGGCACCGTGGAAAGCGTCGATCTGATCACCGCCTCGATCCTGTCCAAAAAGCTGGCCGCGGGGCTGGATGCGCTGGTGCTGGATGTGAAATGCGGGTCGGGCGCGTTCATGAACAATGACGCGGATGCGCAGCGCCTTGCGCGCGCGCTGGTGGCGGTGGCCAACGGGGCCGGGTGCCGGACATCGGCGTTGATCACCGACATGGACCAGGCGCTGGCACCCGCGGCTGGAAACGCCGTGGAAACCGCCCTTGCCGCCCGGTTCCTTGCAGGGTGGGAGGTGGACGCCCGCCTGTGGGACGTCACCGTCGGGCTTGGCGGCGAATTGCTGGACCTGTGCGGGGTGGCAAATGGTGCCGCCGATGGCCGCGCCCGCATCGCCGATGCGTTTGAATCGGGCAAGGCGGCTGAGGTGTTCGGCCGCATGGTCGCCGCCCTTGGCGGCCCGACCGATTTCATGGAACGCTTTGAGGAAATCTTGCCCCGCGCCCCGATCATCCGCGACCTGCCCTGCCCCCATGCGGGCATTGTGCAATCGGTGAACGGACGCGCGGTCGGCAACGCGGTGGTGGAACTGGGCGGCGGGCGGCGAAAGCCTGAGGATGTGTTGGACATGTCCGTCGGCCTCACTGACCTTGCCGCCATCGGCGCCGCGCTGGACAAAGGCGCGCCGCTGGCCCGCATCCACGCCGCCGATGACGCGTCGTGGAACCGTGCTGCGGCCCGGGTGCTGGATGCCTATGTCATCGGCGAAGGCGCCCCGGAGCACAGCGACCCGATCCGCGCCCGCATCGGCCCCGAAGACGTCTGAGCGACTGAATTTAACCCGGAGGATTTGATCATGGCGCGCGCTTTTCTGTTCGTGCTCGACAGCGTCGGCATCGGCGGCGCGGCGGATGCCGCTGCGTTCGGCGATGAAGGCTCCAACACCGTGCTGCACATTGCTGAGGCCTGTTCGCGCGGCAGCGCCAATCTGGGGCGGGAGCATAAGCTGACCATCCCCAACCTCGCGCGCCTTGGCATGGGTGCCGCGTGTGAGCTGAGCTGCGGCACCCGCCCGCCGGGCCTGATCGCCGCCGGCTTTGGCGCGTGGGGGGTCGGGGCGCCTGCAGCGCCGGGCAAGGACACCATCACCGGGCATTGGGAACTGGCGGGCGTGCCGCTGGAAAAGGACTGGTGCTATTTCCCCAAAACCGAACCCAGCTTTCCCGCTGATCTGATCGCCGCCTTGATCGCACAGGCCGGGCTGCCGGGGATCTTGGGCGACAAGCACGCCTCAGGCACCGCCATCTTGGATGAACTGGGCGAGGAGAGCATCCGCACCGGCAAGCCGATCTGCTATACTTCGGCGGACAGTGTGTTCCAGATCGCGGCCCATGAAAAACACTTTGGCCTGACGCGGTTGCTTGAGGTCTGCGAGATCGCCCGCAAGCTGGTCGATCCGCTGGGCATTGGCCGGGTCATCGCGCGGCCGTTCTTGGGCGAAAAGCCGGGCGCGTTCAAACGCACCGCCAACCGCCATGATTACGCCGTGCCGCCCCCCGCCCCGACCATCGGCGACCGGGTGCAGGACGCGGGCGGCCATGTCACCGGCATCGGCAAGATCGAAGACATCTTTGCCGGGCACGGCATTTCGGAATCGCGCAAAGGCCGCAACGACATGGCCCTGATGAACCAAGCCATTCTGGCGATGGAGGAAGCCGAGGACGGCGATCTGGTCTTCGCCAATTTCGTCGAATTCGACAGCCTTTACGGCCATCGCCGCGACGTGGCCGGATATGCCCGGGCCTTGGAGGCATTCGATGCCAAGCTGCCTGAGATGCTGGACAAGATGCGCCGTGGCGACGTGCTGATCCTGACCGCCGATCATGGCAACGACCCGACCTGGACCGGCACCGACCACACCCGCGAAAACGTGCCGATCCTGTGCGCCGGGCCGGACCTGATCCGCGGCACCTTCGGCACGCGCGCCTTTGTCGACGTGGCCGAAACCGTGGCTGTCATTCTTGGCCTGCCAGCAGGTCCGCATGGCACCAGCTTTCTCGAACCGGTAGAGGGCGGAGGATTTCGCCCCGCGGCGCCCGACGCGCCAAGCAAGGATGCCTGACATGATCAACCACGACCACCTGACCATCGTCACCCACCCGCTGGTGCAGCACAAGCTGACCATCATGCGGGAGACAAAGACCTCCACCGGCGAATTCCGGGCGCTACTGCGCGAAATCTCGCTGCTGCTCGGGTATGAGGTGCTGCGCGATCTGCCGCTGACCAAGCGCACCATCGAAACCCCGATGATGGAGATGGAGGCCCCCGTTCTGGCGGGCAAAAAGCTGGCGCTGATTTCGATTCTGCGTGCGGGCAATGGCCTGCTGGACGGGATTTTGGAGCTGGCACCATCCGCCCGCGTCGGCTTTGTGGGCCTGTACCGCGACCATGAAACGCTGCAGCCGGTGCAGTATTATTTCAAGGTGCCCAGCGATCTGTCGGACCGCCCGGTGATCGTGGTGGACCCGATGCTGGCGACGGGCAATTCATCTGCCGCCGCGATTGATCTGCTGAAAGCGGCGGGCGCCAAGGACATCCGTTTTCTGTGCCTGCTCGCCGCCCCCGAAGGCGTCGCGCGGATGAAGCAGGCGCATCCCGACGTGCGCATCATCACCGCGTCGCTGGACGAAAAGCTGAACGAAAAGGGATATATCCTGCCCGGGCTGGGCGATGCCGGAGACCGGATGTTCGGCACCAAATAGCGCGCTTCGTCCCCGATCCGGAAACGGTCTATGCCGCGCGCGCGCACTGGCGCCGGATCGGGAACGCGCCTATTTTCAACGCTCAGCCGAAATGCGGGAGAGCGCGCCATGTCCATCCGTCCCATCAAACGCATCGAAGCGGCCACGCCCACGCTGGAAGGCGCAGGCGTGCATCTGCGCCGCGCCTTCGGCTTCGGCGACACGTCCGAATTGGACCCGTTCCTGCTGTTCGACGATTTTCGCAATGAGATCCCGGCCCACTACGCCAAGGGCTTTCCGTGGCACCCCCATCGCGGCATTGAAACCATCACCTATGTGCTGGCCGGAGAGGTCGAGCATGGCGACAGCTTGGGCAATCGCGGCACTTTGGGCGCGGGCGATGTGCAGTGGATGACCGCCGGGCGCGGGATCATGCATCAGGAAATGCCCAAAGGGGATGCGCAGGGACGGATGCACGGCTTTCAGCTTTGGGCCAATCTGCCATCGTCGCTAAAGATGACCGACCCGCGCTATCAGGACGTGCCGGGGTCTGAGATCATTGAGCGGATCGACGATGACGGCACGGTGATCCGCGTGATCTGCGGCGACTGGCGCGGCATTCGCGGCCCGGTGGACGGCATTGCGGCGGACCCGCGGTATCTGGATATCTCGGTCCCGCCCAACACCAAAAAGCGCATTAAAGTTGAGGTGGAGCGCCACGCCTTTGCGTATATCTTCGCCGGATCGGGCCGGTTCGGCGCGGCGTCAAACCCGTTTGGCGTGCTGCTGGAAAAGGAAATCGACGGCGAGGAGATCCATATCCGCGACAACACCGGCGACCGGACCTTGGTGGTGTTCGACCGGGGCGATGAAGTCGAGGTGACCTCGGGCGATCACGGGATGCGGTTTTTGTTGGTGTCTGGCAAGCCAATCAAGGAGCCGGTGGCCTGGCACGGCCCGATCGTGATGAACACGCGCGAGGAATTGGTGCAGGCGGTGCGCGAATTGAATACCGGCACGTTCATTCGGTGAGTTGGGCAGGCGGAGGCGGCCGGTGATGTTCACTAAGATTCAAGTTGACTATTAATAAATATGAAGGATTTAATCATTTATCAGTAATCATTTTAAATGAAGTAGCGCCCCACATGACAGTCCTCCTCCGCCACCTCCGCTGAGTCGCGCTCGGCCTCGCCCTCCTGCTCGCCCCCGCGCCGTTGCTGGCCGCGGTGATCGATCTCGGAGCGCAAATCGGCACGTTCACGGGCGACACCCGCGGATTCTCGTTCACCGCGCCAACCGATTTCGTGATCGTCGGCCTAGACCTGCCGACCGATGCGTCGACCGCCAATTTCGATGTCGCCATATTTCGCTTCTCAACGCTGAACGCCTCTAAAGGTGCCGCGTCCGTCTATGACGTGCTGTTCGATGCGCGCGATCAGTCGGCGGCGCTGACCGGCCTGTCGATCGCCGTAAGCGCGGGCGACGTCATAGGCATATTGGGGTCGCGCGGCGCAAGCGCCACCAATTCCTACGGCGTCACCAACTATGCATCGTCGATCCTTGGCAATGCCGTGACGTTGCAACGGTTGATCCTGCAGGACACCTTGCGCAGCGCGACGTTCCCGACCGGCGCTTTCTTTGGCTCAGAAGCAGGCAGTCCCATCGGTCGCGTGCTGGTCGATGTGCAGGCCGCTTCCATCTCTGCCGTCCCGCTGCCCGGCGCGCTGCCGCTGATGGCGCTGGGGCTGGGCGCGCTGGTGCTGGTGCGTCGCCGCGCCTGACCGCGCCTGCGCCGCTGGTTCAAAGGCCGGCCCTCCGCACGGGGGGCGGCCTTTTTCATGCCAAATCCTCAACCCTTCCTTAACCATCGTGCCGCACCCTTCGATAGCGCGCATTTAACCTTTGTTCCCGTTAAGTTCGCGTGATACAACTTCGCGAACGCATCAAGAACGTCCGCCGCGATTGCAACAGATCCGCGGCTGTGGAAAGAAGGGTCTGAGGCAATGGCGCAGAACATTCTCGAACTCACGGGCAAGGGCGGCATGGACAAGCAAAAAGCGTTGGACGCGGCTCTCGCGCAGATTGAACGGAATTTCGGCAAGGGCTCCATCATGAAGCTCGGCGCGAAAACCACGATGGACATTGAGGCGATCTCCACCGGATCGATCGGCCTCGACATCGCGCTTGGCGTCGGCGGTCTGCCCAAGGGCCGCATCATCGAAATTTACGGTCCCGAATCATCAGGCAAGACCACGCTGGCGCTGCATGTGATTGCGGAAGAACAGAAAAAGGGCGGCATCTGCGCCTTTGTGGATGCCGAACACGCGCTTGACCCCAGCTATGCGCGCAAGCTTGGCGTGGATGTTGATGAGCTGCTGATCTCCCAACCCGATGCTGGTGAACAGGCGCTGGAAATCACTGACACGCTGGTGCGGTCGGGCGCGGTGTCGGTGGTGGTGGTCGATTCCGTGGCCGCACTGACCCCGAAATCTGAGCTTGAGGGTGAGATGGGCGACAGCTCGCTCGGCGTGCACGCGCGACTCATGAGCCAGGCAATGCGCAAGCTGACCGGGTCAATCTCGCGGTCGAAATGCATGGTCATCTTCATCAACCAGATCCGCATGAAGATCGGCGTGATGTTCGGGTCCCCCGAAACCACCACTGGCGGCAACGCGCTGAAATTCTATTCGTCCGTGCGCATCGACATCCGCCGCATCGGCGCAATCAAAGACCGGGATGAGGTTGTCGGCAACGCCACCCGCGTCAAGATCGTCAAAAACAAGGTTGCGCCGCCGTTCAAGCAGGTCGAATTCGACATCATGTATGGCGAAGGCATCTCCAAGACCGGCGAATTGATTGACCTTGGCGTGAAAGCGGGCGTGGTTGAAAAATCGGGCTCGTGGTTCTCCTATGGTGACCAGCGGGTTGGTCAGGGGCGTGAGAACGCGAAGACCTTCCTCAAGGAAAATCCCGACGTGGCCTGGGCGATTGAGGACAAGATCCGCGCCGCCCACGGGCTGGAATTCGACGCCCTGCCCGACAAAGACACTGGCGACGACGTTCTTGAGGGCTGACACCCGCAGGACATCAAGGCTTTCGGGGCCGGCGCGAGGGTATCGCGCCGGCCCTTTTTGCTTGCGACCACCGGGCGGATTGATCTTGGCCGGAATGTTATTAGAATGATTCCAAACAAGCCCTCGCAGGAGCGTCTTTCATGATCAGCCTCATCACCAACCGCAAGCGGTTCAAAGACCTGTCGGAGGCGGAGATCCTCGCGCTCGCAATTTCGTCCGAGGAAGACGACGCCCGCATTTATGCCAATTTCGCTGCGCGATTGTCCGCCGAATACCCCGCCACCGCCCGCATTTTCACCGGCATGGCGGAGGAGGAAAACCAGCACCGCATCCGCCTGATCGCACGGTTCCAAGCCAGATTCGATGGCCCGATCCCGCTGATCCGGCGAGAGCATGTGGCGGGTTATTATGCGCGGCGCCCGATCTGGCTGCTTGAAGAAATGTCCCCCGATGTCATCCGCAAGGAGGCCGCGAATATGGAACGCGCGGCGGGCGATTTCTATGAGGCCGCGACCAAGCGCACTGGCGACCCTGAAACGCGCAAGCTGCTGGGCGATCTCGCCGCCGCCGAACGGGCGCACGAACACGAAGCCGGGCGGCTTGAGGACGCCAATGTCACCGTCGACGTCGCGCAACAGGAAGCCGACGCCGCGCATCGGCGATTCGTGCTGACTTGGGTGCAGCCGGGGCTGGCGGGGCTGATGGACGGCTCAGTGTCCACACTGGCGCCGATCTTCGCCACCGCATTCGCGACGCAGGACCCGATGACAACCCTTCAAGTGGGGCTGGCGGCGTCCATCGGCGCAGGTATTTCCATGGGGTTTACTGAGGCAGCGTCCGATGACGGTGTTATTTCAGGGCGCGGATCACCCATTAAACGTGGCATCTCTGCTGGAGTGATGACCACCATCGGCGGTCTGGGGCACGCGATGCCCTATTTTATCTCTGATTTCTGGACCGCGACAGTCATCGCGCTGATCGTTGTTTTCGTAGAACTTTGGGTGATCGCCTGGATCCAGAACAAATACATGGAGACCCCCTTCGCCCGTGCCGCTTTTCAGGTGGTTCTGGGCGGCGCACTGGTGCTCGCAGCAGGAATATTGATCGGGGAGTTTTAGACGGGCGCACAAACGCATTCAGCGTTGAATTGCCCCGAGGCTGTCGAAGCTTGCTGAAGCCTTGTCGCAACACAGCCAGCGCGCGGGAACTGCTATGTGAAACCCATCATATGCTCGATGCAATTGCGCTGCGTGTGGCGTCGATCCAGCCTGCCGCGCGGTTGACGTCTTAATTTCCAGCGAATGATGAGACGGACACCGCGCACGCTAAGATTGCCCCGCCGCCAGTCGGCGAGGCAATCGCGTAACCAAGTCTCACCACGCTTGATCAAAATTGGGATATAGCATCTATACTTATAAAATAAATAAATACACTATGACTAACATCATAAATGATTAATTACTTCAGGCACAATCTACAAAAATCGGCGCAACGTGTTTAAAATAGGGATGCCTCCACCATGCATTCCAAGCTGTTGTCGACCAGCATGACAGCTAGATTGTCGCAAATTTGCATGGCCTTTTTAAACTACGGACGCCACGCTCAGTCGCCAACGCAATGTCGACCCTGTGATGCATCACTGCTGCCCACGGCCAGGCAGGCATATCTATGCATCTGTGCAGAGGATCAACAACCCACACGGATCCCTGGCAGCAGCAGCGCTCACATGATCAAAACTCAATCCAAAACCATAAGATGCGCAGCTCTCAGACAAACATATGTGCCTTGAGCAGATATTGTTACAGAATTTGCGGCTTTAGAGGCATATTGGCGATATCAAGATCTGACTGGAGGATTTGCGGTCTTGGCAAAGATAATGACACCTTTTGCCTAAATGACGTGAGTTCAGAGGCTCTTAATCTGCTGACCAAGGACGATCTTGATAAGATGGGAACCTTGCTTGGCAACCACTTGTGGTTGATCCAGCCGCACAATCCGCCTCGCCACAAGCCAGCGACGCTGAATGGCAGCCCCCAACCGTGATGTTCAGCCATCTGTCAGGGTAGATGGCGCTTTCGACCAAGCTTGACCCCAAAAACCTGCGGGACACTAATTTCGATTGTAAGGAAATATGTGCAGTATTAGCTAAGACCAATGTTATGATTTTATTCAACTACATTGAAATCAGCATTCTGATTTATGACAGATACCCTGAACCTCTGGGTAGCAATACAGAACGTGCAGGCGCAGCGCACCCCGCATCGGCATCGCCAACGGGATGGTGATGGTGGGCGACGGCATGGCGCTGGACTGCACTGTGATCGCTGAGGCCCCCAACATGGCCACTCGCCTGCAAGCGCTCGCCAAAGCGCAACGGCATTTTCGTGAGCGCGCTGAAGGGCATTAACGGCCTGACTTAGACGTCAGCCGCGACAGGGCTGCTGGTCGAAAACGCCGCCCCCGATGCTGACACCCATGACATGATCGCCGCGCCAGTTCTGATCCGGCGGGGCGACGAAATCAGCCGCCTGCCCCGCGCCAGGCAGGGCACCAAGGACGACTCCGCGGCCATGTCGTGACCCAGATCGGCAAATTGTCCCTGATTAACGGGCTGAAGGCGCAAGTGCGCCGCTTTTGACCATGCGTTGCTCGCCCCATCACACCAATTGGGTGCCGCACCCGGTCATCGCACATTTCCGCCGCCTTGCGCGCTGGCTGCCCGAGGATGACGCGGGCACGCGGCCTGAATTCACGCTGCCATGGTCCGGGCGCGCGCGCATCGCGGGGCCCAACACGCTGCAGAAGCAACTGATGGCCCGGCCTGACCGCTTGCCGAAATTGGCTGCGCTGGCGCAGTTTGGCGCAATGCCCGGGCGTGGGTTCGCGTATCAGATGATTGCGAGCAATCCTTCTAGGGCGAAGCCGCTGACCGCGGGCCTCAACAACGCCAAGCCTTTGCTGGACGGGCTGGCCCAATTGCGCGGATGCGGCGCGACGGCCGCGCATATTGGCCAAACTCAGCCCACAAACACGCTGGAAAATTATCGGCCCCCTGAGGGGTCTGAGGCCCGCACACACCCCACGCAATTTCAAAGACTTGCCCCAAAACCTGATGCGCCGCCGGAGGCAATGCGCAGGCCCCCCAGCCGCGCTCATCACCCGCGCTCAGATGCGATCAGCCGCGGGCCTTGCGCCGCGCGATGAAGCCAAACGCGCCAAGCGCGCCGATCATCAACGGCAGCGCCGCGGAAACCGGCACGACGGCTGCCGACACCGTCAGCAGGCCCGACATGGCGTAGAAGGGCCGCAGCGTCGTCTCGCCGATGCCCGCGCCATTATTGCCCACCCAGCCATAGGTGGTCAGGTCCGCGCGCCCCCAGTCCACGCCGCAATGACAGCCGAGCGGGCCGTACGGCCGAACTGCGTAAGGTAATCATGGGGCAGCGTGCCGGTGTAGACCGTCACGATCTGCGCGATGCCCGCCGCACTGGTGACGCGGTTCAGGATGCCGCTGATGTCCCGCAGATCGGCGTTGTCGTTGGCAAGCCGCAGCCCGTCGAGCCCATAGATCGGGCCGCCGACCTCAATGGATTTATTGGTGCTGGTGTTGTCGCGCGCATCAACCGCCGCGGTGCTGACCACCGCCGACCAGGTCGTGCCCAGGGCGGCAAGATGCGCCTCGCCTGCCGCGTCGCCCACGACCAGGGCGCTGTAATCCGCGATGTCCGTGGACAGCGCGGTGCTGAGCGTCGAGTTGATGTACATCAGCCGGTAGGTGTCGCCGGAACTAAGATCGGCAGGCACAGTCATCCCAGCGGCCATCGCGCTGGAGGTGCCAGAGGTGCCAGAGGTGCCAGAGGTGCCAGAGGTGCCAGAGGTGCCAGAGGTCAGGGAAAGCACGGCGCCGAAGACGCGTGATGAGAAGGTGCAAATTTTCACGGGGAGCTCCACTTTTGGTGAAAAACTCAGCGCTTACTCCAGCACAACCATAGATAATTTAATATTCAATATTCAGATTTAATAATAAAATACTTTTCGACTGCACTTAAATAATTTGAGCAAAAAATTAATATACATAATTACTGAATAACTATCTTTCAGATCTTCACTAATTGTCAGTTTTTTATTTAAGAAACTAACTCATGATCTGGATCAACGCCGCCGCGCCGCCTGCGGGCTAAACGTATTCGATGCTCGGCGCTTTGCGCCCATGTCCCCACCCGTGCCGGAGACCCCGATGCACCTGACCGTCCGATCCAACCACGCTATGCGCCTGATGATGTATTGCGCCATGAAGCGCGGTCAGATCGCGCCGGTGTCTGAGATCGCGCGCGCGTGCAACATGTCCGAGGCGCATCTGGCCAAGATCGCCAATCGCTTGGCCACCGCGGGATTTGTGCAGACCGTGCGCGGGCGCGCGGGCGGTGTGCGCTTGGCGCAGGCACCCGAAGACATCCGCGTCGGCGACGTGGTGCGCACCACGGAAATGGGCATCTGCCTGATCGAGTGTCTTGATCTGGACACCAACACCTGCCCGCTGGTGACCGCCTGCAAACTCCGCGGCGTGGTGCAGCGGGCGCTCCGTGCGTTTCTGGCGGTGCTGGACGACTGCACGCTGGCCGATCTGATCGATGATGGCGATGATCTGCGCGCCCTGATGGGGTTGGGCGCAGATACGCCGATGCCCGGTCCGGGCGCTTAGAACGCGCCCTTGTAGCCGTCCTTGTCGATCTCCACCGCAATCAGGGTAAAGCGGTCGCGGGTCAGGGCGGCGGCGATTTCATGCGCCAAGGCCGGCGCGTCGCGCACGGTGCGACCCGCGCCGCCGAAACCCTCAGCCACCGCGGCCAGATCGGTGCGGCCCAGCGCGACGCCAGCGCGCGGCAGGCCCATGGCGGCCTGTTTCATCTCAATCAAGCCCAAGGATTGGTCCGCCATCACCACCACCACGACCGGCAGGCCCAGATCACGCAGGGTCGCAAGCTCTCCGGCCACCATTTCAAAGCCGCCATCGCCCATCACGGCGCAGACCGCGCGGGACGGCGCCGCCATCTTGGCACCCGCGGCCAGCCCCAGCGCGCAGCCCATGGTGCAAAATCCTGATGATTGCAGCAGGGTGCGGGGGCTGGGGGCCTCCCACATCTGGGACAGCAGAATGCGGTGCGCGCCGCTGTCGGCGGTAACCACCGCATCGGCGGGCAGCGCGCGGCGCAGGGCCGCAAAGGCGGCGTGCGGCCCCCATTCGGCGCGCCCGGCGAACCGCGATTTCAGTGCGGCGCGGATGCGGGCGGGGGTTCCATCGGCCCATGCCTCGGCCGGAGAGGCGCCATCGAACAGCGCCCGCAGCCCCGCGCCCACATCGCCAACAAACGCCATGGCGGCGGAATGCATGCCATGGGTGGGGGCGATGTGCGCGACCTCAATCGCCTGTTCAGGGCGCCAAAGCCCGCGCCAGCCAGGCCGCATTTCAACGGGGTCATAGCCCACCAGAACGATCAGATCAGCATCGGCCAGCATCGGCACCACGATCGCATCCGCAGCGGGCGACAAGCCGTGCCCGCCCAGCGCCAGCAGATCGGCTTCGTCCAGCACCCCCTTGGCCTTGTAGGTGGTCAGCAGCGGCATGCCGTGCGCGCGGCACAGATCTGCAACGATGTCTTCGGCCCCATGATGCAACACGCCCAGCCCTGCGATCATCACCGGGCGGCGCGCGGCGCGGATGCGGGCGCGCGCCGCGTCCAGCATCGGGCTGGGCGCCGGGGCTGCGGGCGCAAGCGGCGGCGATGCCAGCCCCGGGCGCGGGGTCTGCGCGCGCGCCGCCAGCGTCACCGGCAGGTCGACATGCACCGGCCCCGGCGGATCGGCCAGCGCCAGCGCCACGGCGCGGTCAATGATGATGTCGACCGCGCCATCTTCGATGCGCAAGCTGCCCTTGGTGACGGCCCGCAAGGCGCCCGCCTGATCGACGATCTGGTGGGTGTAGGCGGCGGCCTCAGCCCCGTCCACGCAGCCTGACAGAATGATCAGCGGCACCTGATCTTGCATCGCGTTTGCCGCCGCGTTCACCGCGTTCAGCACCCCCGGCCCGATGGTGGCCAGCAGCACCCCCGGCACACGCATGCGCCCGGACGCAGGGTCCGCGCTGGTCATGTGGTGCACCCCTTCGGCCATGAAGGCGCCTGAATTTTCGTGGCGGCACAGATGAAACGCGATCCCCACGCGGCCAAGCGCATCGAGCAGCGCCAGCACTTCGCCACCCGGCATGCCGAACGCGTGGCGCACGCCCGCCTGCGCCAGACGCGCGGCGATCAGATCGGCGGCGGTGCTCATGCTCCGGTCCAAAGGCCCAGCTCGCGCAGGACTTCCTCAGTATGCTCCCCGCACATGGGCGGGTGGCGGCGGTAGGCGACCGGCGTGGCAGAGAAATTCATCGGGTTGCCGATCAGATCAACTGCGCCCGACGCAGCGCCGGGATGGGGCACCGACACTTTCAAGCCCCGCGCCGCCACCTGGTCCGAGGCGAAGACCTCAGCCACGTCATGGATCGGGCCGACGGGGACCTTCCTGGCCTCCATCGCGGCGGACAAGGCGGCCTTGTCCCATTTGGCGGTCAGCGCCTCAAGCTGCGGAACCAAGGCTTTGCGATTGACGATGCGCGCTTGGTTGGTGGCAAAGGCTGGGTCCTCAGCCAACAAAGGCACGCCCAGCAGATCGGTAAACCGCGCGAATTGCGCGTCGTTGCCAACCGCGGCGATCACATGGCCGTCAGCGCAGGGAAACACGCCGTAGGGCACGATGTTGGGGTGTTCATTGCCGCGCCGCACCGGAAGCTTGCCGGACAGAAGATGGTTTGTGCCTTCGTTGATCAGCCACGCGATCTGGCTGTCGACCAGCGCCAGATCAATGTGCTGCCCGCCGCCGCCTTGATCGCGGTGGCGCAGCGCGGCAAGGATGGCGACCGTCGCGTACATCCCACACATCACATCCGCGATCCCGACCCCGACCTTGGTGGGCACGCCGCCCGGATCGCCTGTCAGGCTCATGACCCCGCCATAGCCCTGGGCCATCAGGTCATAGCCCGGCTTGTCCTTGTTCGGCCCGGTCTGGCCATAGCCCGAGATTGAGCAATAGATGATGTCGGGGTTCACGGCGCGCACCGCCTCATACCCCAGCCCCCGCCGGTCGATGTCGCCGGTCTTGAAGTTCTGGATGAACACATCCGACACCTTGGCGATGTTGAGCGCGAGCGCCTGACCCTCAGGCGTCGCAATGTCCATGGCCACCGAGCGTTTGTTGCGGTTGGCGGACAGGTAATACGCGCTTTCGCTGGTTGGCCCGTCCGGCCCCTGCACATAGGGCGGCCCCCAGGCGCGGGTGTCGTCGCCAAGGCCAGGGCGTTCGACCTTGATCACGTCGGCGCCCATATCGCCCAAAAGCTGGGTGCAGGTCGGTCCCGCCAAAATGCGGGAGAAATCAAGCACGCGCAGCCCCACGAGGGGACCGGCGGGCTGGGCGGCAGAAGGGTTGTCAGTCTTGGTCACGCGGGCGGACCTCTCCATGGCTGGCACTGCGGGGCATGGCGCAGCATAGCGCCGTGCGGGCTGAGGGAAAGGGGATGCTAGGGGGCGTGGGCGCAATGAGACGGGGCGCTCCGCCATCGTCACGAAGCCGCGTGGGGCGTGATCCCGGCGCAAAAAGCGACAAAAAGATCAGGACGCCACCCCCGTTCAGGGCGCAAACCAGTGCCAATGCAGCCATTTTCATCACCCAACTGTATGGATGCAAAACATTTTTGGAAATTTATGCAACGAAAACCCCACGGTAACCTTTTCCGTTGACGAGACTCAATTCAAAGTGAAACCTGAAAGAATGTAAATTCTCCAAACCGGCATTCCACAAAATTTTTCGTGTGCGCCGGGTTATTCAAAACAAATCGGCACCTGGGGTCCGTGACCCGTGCCGACGCCCCCGGAGGCTCCCATGCTCCTGACTCATGAATTCCAGGTCAATCTCTTCACCGCCGGCAGCCAGACCGGTGCCCGCATCACGAAGTTGAACGATGGAAGCTTTGTGGTCGCCTGGCGATCCGAGGCGCAGGATGGCCAGTCAGGGGGCATATTCGCCCAGCACTACAGCGCCGGGGGCCAGCGGATCGGTCTGGAATTCGGGCTGTCCCAAACCACAGAGGGCAACGCCGCCGACGTGCAGCTGACTGCGCTGGCCGGTGGCGGGTTCGCGGCGACGTGGCAGGACCAGAACGGGCAAGACGGCGACGGCTACGGCATCTTTGCGCAGATTTTTGGCGCGGACGCGGCGCCGGTCGGGGATCAGTTTCAGATCAACCAGACCACGCAATACAACCAGTATCAAAGCACGGTGACGGCGCTGGACGGTGGCGGGTTTTCGGTTGGCTGGTATCATGACAGCTACCGCTCTGGCCCTGAGGGGAACCATTATTACGCGGTGATCGGGCGCAGCTTCGATGCAAGCGGCGCGGCGACTTCGGACGAATTCGTGGCCTCGGACCCGATCGACAACAGCTATCAGTACGAACCGGCGTTCATCACCTTGGGGACCGGCGCAGGGCAAAAGCTGCTGGCCATCTGGCGCGGCTATGCGCCCGAAGACAGCGACGGCATTTATGCGCGGATCATGGACCCTAACGGTG
Source organism: Paracoccaceae bacterium (assembly GCA_047610385.1). Classification (GTDB taxonomy): domain Bacteria; phylum Pseudomonadota; class Alphaproteobacteria; order Rhodobacterales; family Rhodobacteraceae; genus JBOCEF01. The sequence continues at coordinate 19,169 of JBLGAC010000017.1, forward strand.
CCAATGCGGGCGCGCGCATTCTGGTGAACGACCAGACGTTGAGCACGCAATACCAACCGCAGGCGACTGAGCTGACCGACGGGCGCTTTGTCATCACATGGCGCGGATACGGGCCTGAGGACAGTGACGGCATCTACGCCCGTGCCTTCGCCGCCGACGGCACCCCTGCCGACGTGCAGTTCAACGTCAACCCGATCAATTATTCCACCGATGCCGAACCGCAGATCATGGCCCGGCCCGACGGCGGGTTCACCATCGTCTGGTCGCATTATCAGCAGTTTGAGGAAACCCCCGCCGCCAACTACACCTACGGCATCTTCGCGGTCGATTACGCCGCAGACCTGACCGCGGGTGCCTATTATCAGGTGAATGAACAGACGGCGGGCCAGCAGTATTCGCCCGATATGGCGATGCTCGACACCGGCGCGATGGTCTTCGTGTGGAATGGCGACACGGGCGACGGATCCGGCCGCGCGGTGCGCATGGCGTTCTTTGGCGACGATCCGTCCGTGGTTGCCAGCGGCGAAGCCCCCCTGATCGAAGCCCTGCCCAGCGCCGTGACCTTTGATGAGGCCGCGCTGAACGCCGGTCCGGTCCTGATCGACATCGACGGCGCCGCGGCGCTGTCGGATGCAGACAGCGCTGATTTCGACGGCGGGCGGCTGATCCTCGGGACCCTTGCGCCAACCCAAAGCGACCAACCCTTTGCCGCCCCCGATGCGGGCGCGCAGCATGTGTTTGGCATTCTCAGCACCGGAACCGGGGCGGGACAGATTTCGGTGTCCGGCACCGCAGTGCACTATCAGGGCGTCGAAATCGGCCAGATCGCCGGATCAGGCGCCCAGCTGATTGTGGACCTGAACGCCGCCGCCGACGCAGTGTCTGTTGAGGCGCTGATCGAAAGCCTGACCTACGCCAACGCCTCGGACGATCCGCTGGATGCGTTCCAGATCGCGCTGATGCTGGAAGACGGCGATGGCATGTCCTCGGAACCCGTGGTGATCAACATTGCCATAACGCCCGATCAGGACGGGTTCAACGCCGTGGGCGGCCCGCGCGTGGTCAACGGGTCGATCGCCGGGGTGCAGGCCGCGCCCGCGGTCGCGTCGCTGTCAGACGGGATCGATGATCTGGGCTATGTGATCGTCTGGAACGATCAGGGCGGCGCGGACGGGTCCGGCCATGGCGTGTTCGGCCAGCGGTATGCGTCTGGCGGCACGCGAGTGGGCGATGAATTCCAGATCACCGAAGGCGCGCTCAACACCCAGAACGATCCTGAGGTCACGGCCCTGTCCAATGGCGGCTTCGTCGCGGTGTGGTACAGCCAGACCGACACTGACGGGACCTATTCCGATGACGTGATGGCCCGCGTTTTCGGCGCTGACGGAGCCCCCGCCACCCCTGAGATGAACCTGACCCGCGCAGCCTTTGCCGGCAACACGGAACTTGAGCCTGACGTCGCCGCCACCGCCGATGGCGGGTTTGCCGTGACTTGGCGCAGCTCGCGGGGCTTCGATGAAATCTATGCCCAGTTTTTCAACGCTGACGGGACCGAAAAGGTGCCGTTCTTCCAGGTGAACCCGACCGAGGCCGGCAACCACACCCACCCCAAGATCGCCGGGCTGGCGGACGGCAAAGTGGTCGTGGTCTATGCCATGAACGCCTCGGCGGCCGATGGCGGGGATGGCGACGATTACGGCACCTATCTACGCATCATGAACGCTGACGGGACCTTTGCGACCGCTGAAATGCAGGTGAACCAATACACCGACAGCTACCAGTACACGCCAGACATCGCGGCGCTGACCGGGGGCGGCTTTGCCGTCACCTGGCGCAGCTATGGGCAGGACACCAGCAATTCGGGCGTGTTCGCGCGGATGTACGATGCGGCCGGTGCCCCGCTGGGCGATGAATTCCGCGTTACCGAATTCACGGTGAACGACCAATACCAGCCGACCATCACCGCGCTGACTGATGGCGGCTTTGCCATCGCGTGGTATGATGACGAAGCCAGCACGCCAGGCACCTCTCGCTACGACATTTACGCCCAGCGCTATGGCGCGGACGGAACCCGCGTCGACGGCCAGATGCTGATCACGCCTGAGGACAACGCCGCCCAATATGATCCGGCCATTGCGGCGCGCCCCGATGGCGGCCTGATCATCGCTTGGCGCTCAGATGCGGGCGAAGATGGCGATGGTGGGTCGATCGTGCACAAAGTGTATGGCGATCCGGCGAGCTACGCGTTCCAGAACGTGTCTGAGACCCTCGGCGTCAACAGCGCCTTCACCATTGACGAAGCGGCCTTTGATGGTGGACCGCAGCTGCTGGATGCCGACGGATCCGTCGGGTTCCAGCCCGGCCTCGGCGCCACCTTTGGCGGTGGCGCGATAGAGGTCCGCAGATCGACCTTCACCGATGTGGACGCCATCTTCGTGCCCGGCGACGACCGCGAACAAGACGTGCTCGGCCTGCGCGATCAGGGCGCAGGCGGCGGGCTGATCCAGGTGTCCGGCACGGCAATCAGCTTTGGCGGCGTCCCGGTCGGCACAATCACCCAAGTTGGGCAGGAGCTGTCGATTGCCCTTCTGCCCGCCGCCGACGCGGCTGCGGTGCGCGCAATCTTGGAAAACATCACCTATTTCAACGCCTCGGACGATCCCGCCGAAAGCCGCCTTTACGCGATCACTGTGCGCGACGCCGCCGGGACGATCACGCAGCCATCCTATGTGACCGTCACCGTGACCCCTGCCAAGGACACGAGCCTGACCCAAGTGGTCGCGCCGACGCTGGTCAACGCGCTGACCGCCGGGGACCAGACGGCGCCTGATGCGGCCTCGTTGGTCGATGGCGGTTGGGTGATCGCGTGGACCGATGCGTCCAATGACGGGTCAGGCGCCGGCATCTATGCCCAGCGCTTTGATGCAGGTGGCGCCCCGGTCGACGAGATGTTCGCCGTGGCGCAAACCACCTTCAACAGCCAGTTCGAGGCGAAGGTCACCGCGCTGACCGATGGCGGCTATGCAATCGCCTGGACCGACGGATCGGGCGCTGACGGCGCTGAAGGCCGCGCCATGGCCCGCCTTTACAACGCCGACGGATCGGCGCGCGGCGGCGAAATCCAGCTGAACGCCACCGTGGCCGGGGACCAGTCCCAGCCCGACCTTACCGCCATCACCGGCGGGTTTGTGGCGATCTGGCGATCAGAAACGATTGACGGGGCGGGCTATGCGGTCGTCGCGCAGCGCTTTGACGCCGCGGGCGCGCCGGTGGCGGGCGAGGTCACGGTCAACCAGCATACCGGCGGCGCGCAGACCGATCCCAAAGTGTCATCCTTGCCCGGCGGCGGGTTCGTGGCGGTCTGGGTCAGCGACGACGCGCAGGACGGGTCCGGGACCAGCGTGCACGCGCGCATCTATGACGCCGCGGCCCTGCCCCTGACCGACGAATTCCAGGTGAATGTCGACGGCGTCGGGGCACAGTGGGAGCCGGAAATCACCACCCTAGACGATGGTGGCTTTGTGGTGGTGTGGCGCGGCGACCAATCAGGCGTGCAGACCTATGGCCGCGTGTTCAACGGCGACGGCACCGCGCGCACCGACGAATTCCGCGTGAACGAAGATGGCGGCAGCAGCGATTACCAACCCTCGGTCACCGCGCTGGACGGCGGCGGCTTTGTGGCCGCGTGGTATGACGCCAACAGTTGGTACACCCGCGACGGCGATTACGCCTATCACGACACCATCGCCCAGGTCTTTGACGCCAACGGGCGTCGGATCGACAGCGAATTCCGGGTGGCGGATGGCGGGGGGACCAATCAATCCAGCCCGACGCTGACGGCGATCCCCGGCGGCGGGTTCGCGGTGGCTTATAACAGCAACGGCGCCGGGGCGCAGGGCGACGGATCGGGCTATGGCATCGTGCAGGCGATCTATTCCGACCCCGCGATTTATGCCGCACTGGCCGCCGCCGCGCCGCAGATCGAAGGCCTGAGCGCCGCCGCAACATTTGCCGAAAACGCCGTGTCCGCCGCCCCCCAGCGCATCGACGCCGACGGGGCCGCAGCCCTGACGCTGGCGCTGGGCGTGGATCTGGACGGCGCACGCCTGACCGTGCGCACCGAAGAAGGGCAGGAGGATCAGGGCCACGATCCCTCCTCCCAGCACGCGTTCAACCTGCTGACCACCGGCGATCTGCCAGGCCAGGTGAACCATGATGGCGCGACCGTCAGCTATGGCGGCGCCGCGATCGGATCCATGTCCACCGCCGGCGGCGTGCTGGAGGTGATCTTCACCGCCACCGCCACCGCCGAGGCGGCCGAAGCGGTGATCGGCCTGATCGCCTATGCCAACACGTCGGACGCGCCGCTGGGGTCCACCCTTGCCCGCGTGGCGTTCACCGATGGTGCCGGGCGCAGCGTGCAGCAGGTGCTGACCCTGACCATCACCAGCGATCCCGACACCAAGCCCGAACCGATCGGATCCGCCCGCCAGGTGAACACCACCGAGGCACAGGACCAGACCCAGCCCCACACCGTCGAACTGACCGGCGGCGGCTGGGTGGTCGTGTGGCGCGCTGAGGACGCGGGCGGCACGAATGACAACGTGCTCGCCCAGATCTACGCCGCCGACGGGTCGATGATTGGCGCTGAGATCACGATCAACCAACTGACCGCCTCAGTGCAGTCTGAACCTGACGTGACCGCGCTGGATGATGGTGGGTTCTTCGTGGCCTGGCGCTCAGAAACCGGGGACGGATCGCTGTCGCGGGTGCAGGCGTCGGCCTTTGATGCCGCGGGCGTGCGGACTGTGGCTGAATTTCAGGTCAATGATTACACCAACAACTACCAGTACAACCCCCATGTAGAGACACTGGACAACGGCGACGTGGCGGTGATCTGGGTCTCACGTTACCAGAGCTATTACCAAGAAGGCGTCGGTGCTGATGACGGCGTTTATGGCAAGATCTACAGCATCAACACCGGAATTGTATCAGAGACCATGGGCGAAACCCGCCTGAGCGACACAGTCAACGGCTATCAGAACGACGCGCGCATCGCGGTCATGACCAATGGCGACTTTGTGGTCACCTATCAGGCACAGAATGTCGACGGATCGGGCTATGCCGTCGTCGCCAAGCTGTTCCATCAAGATGGAACCGTCGCGGCGGCTGAATTTGTGCTGACGCAGCAGACATCCTCGGACCAAACCGACGCTGAGGTGTCGGCGCTTGCAGGCGGCGGTTTCATCGCCACATGGGCCAGCACCGGTCAGGACGGATCGAGCCGCGGCATCTATGCCCGCATCTTCGCTGAAGATGGCAGCCCCGCGGGCGATGAGTTCCGCGTGAACACCAATGTCACCGGGGATCAGTACGACCCGCAGGTGGTCGGGCTGGCCAGCGGCGGCTTTGCGGTGGTCTGGTTTGACGCGCATTATCGCGGCTCCTACTACGACTACCAGGACCTCTATGGTCAGATCTATGACGCGTCGGGCAATCGGGTGGACGAAGAATTCCGCGTCTCCGGCAGCAGCTATAACGACCTCTCAAACGGGGCGACGCTGACGGCGCTGGCCTCAGGCGGCTTCCTTGCCGCGTGGCAGAACAATTCGGCCGCGTCCGAATTTGGCGACGGGTCGGGCACGGCCATCCGTCTGCAGATCTTCGGTGATCCGGCCGGGCCGCTGCCCGTGGAACAGGCGGGGCTGGCCGATCTGGCCGCCGCCACCCTGCGCAGCCCGGCAGAGGTTCTGGCCGGGCCAGTGCTGATCGACCCTGACCTGACAGTGACCGACCCCGACGGGGCGGGCTTTGACGGCGGCGCGCTGCGCATCGAAATCTCAGGCGGCGGCACGGCTGAGGACACGCTGGCCCTGAATGTGGCAGGCGTTGTGACGCTGTCGGGGGCCGATGTGCTGGTGTCAGGCGTCACGGTCGGCACCATCGACGTCGCGGAAAACGGCACCGCGGGTGCCCCGCTGACCATCGCGTTCAACGCCGCCGCAGACGCGGGCACCGTCGAAGCGGTGGCTGAGGCGCTGACTTGGGCGTCATCCCTGGTCGATCCGACCGGTGCCGCCAAGACCTTCCTCTATACCCTTGATGACGGATCCTCAGGCATGCCCGCGGACGGGTCCAGCACGCTGACCGTCGGCGCGCCGCCCAGCATCGCGCTGACCGGGTTCAACACCGCCCCGGTGATCACCGAAACGATGCTGGAGGCCGGACCCGTCCGCCTGTTCCCTGAGGCGGAATTTGAATACAACGCGCTTTCCCTGTTTGGTGGCGGGTATGTGCGGCTGGACCACGACTATCCGTCGCTCGGCTATCCCACCCAGCGCCCGACCTATGCCGACGACATCTTCACGGTGATCGATGCGGGAACCGGCGCCGGCCAGATAGGCTTTGACGGAACCACAGTCACCTATGAAGGCACGCTGATCGGCACGGTCGACGGCGCTGAGACCGGCCAGAACGGTGCCAACTTCAAGATCGCCCTCGACGCCGCGGCCACTGAGGCGTCGGTGCGCGCGCTGATCCGGGCGCTGGCCTATGACAGCACCTCGGACACCATGGGCGGCACGCCGTATTTCGACATTGAGGTCCGCGACGGCGGCGGCGTCACCACCGGCACACAGAACGTCAATCTGGTGATCCAGGCTGAGGCTGACCAGCCCGATGCCGTCACCGGCGAAATCCAGGTGAACGCTGAGACGTTTGACAACCAGAACGGCCCGTTCATGGCCCGTCTGGCGGACGGAAACATCATCACCGCTTGGCATTCAGAACAGCAGGACATCAGCGGCGTCGATGATTGGGGCGTGTTCATCCAGCTTTGGGACGCGCGCGGCAACAAAATCGGCGGTGAAATCCAGGTCAACCAGACTGAGGCGGGGGAGCAATACGCCCGCGACGTCACCGCGCTGAGCGATGGCGGCTTTGTGGTCGGGTTTTACAACAATGCTGACGTGTTCTTCCGCATCCATGGTGCCGACGGGCAGCCCACGGGCGATGAAGTCTCAGCCGCGGAGATCACCAGCAGCACCCAGACCGACATCTCGATCGCCCCGCTGGCGGCAGGCGCGTTCATGGCGGTCTGGACCACCGCTGGCGTCGACGGCAGCGGCGATTCTGTCGCGGGCCGGGTGTTCAACGCCGATGGCAGCCCCGCATCGGCCGAATTCCAGATCAACATCGACACCTACAGCACCCAGGCCGGTCCCACCGCCACGACGCTGTCGAACGGCAATGTCGCGGTGCTGTGGCACAACTACAGCAACGGCACGACCGGCGACGGGTCTGCCAATGCCACGATGCTGCGCATCTACACCCCTTCAGGCGCGGCGCTGACCCCGACCGAGACGGTGGTCAACACCTATGCCAACAGCAACCAGGACAACGCCGTGGTCGCCGCGCTGGTGGGCGGCGGGTTCGTCACGGTCTGGGAATCCTACGCGCAGGACGGGTCGGGCGAAGGCATCTTCGCGCAGATCTTCGCCGATGACGGCACCAAGGTCGGCGGCGAATTCCAAGTCAACGATCAAAGCTATTCTGAGCAGAACAACCCCGAGGTGATCGGCCTGTCGGGCGGCGGCTTTGTCGTGGCCTTCAGCGCGCAATTCATCGACGGCAGCGGCTATGGCGTCGCCGCCAAAACCTATGACGCGGCGGGGGCCGCGACCTCAGACGAATTCCGGGTCAACACCAACATTTCGGGCAACCAGTACCCGGTGAACATTGTCGCGCTGGACAATGACGGGTTTGCGGTCGGATTCTATTCCGACACCAGCGGCGGGTCTGGCGACGGGTCGGGCAATGCCACCTACATGCGGTTCTACGGCGATCCGGCGGCCTATGGGCTGGTGGCGGACCCGGTGATTGTCGGCTTCGCGCCCACCGTGACGTTTGAAGAAGCGGCCGTGAACGCCGGGCTGCAATCGCTTGATGCCGCGATCGGGTTCGCTGATGGCGACACGACCGATTTCGACGGCGGGTCGCTGACCCTGACCCGCGCTGTCACAGGCGGCAATATCGACACGTTCAGCGCGCCTGACAATCAGATGCAGGACCAGCTTGGGATCATCACAGCGGGAACCGGGGCGGGGGAAATCTCAGTCATCGGCGCCACTGTGTCGTTCGAAGGGGTCGCCTTCGGAACCATCACCTCAGACGGTGTTGACGGCGCGCCCTTGCAGGTGGATTTCATCGCCGGGGCCACGCGCCCGGCCCTTGAGGCGCTGATCCAGGCGCTGGGCTATGCCAATGTCTCCGACGCGCCGGCGGCCACGCGGACCTTTGGGCTGACGGTGGATGACGGCCATGGCGGCCGGTCGGACCAGCAGCTGATCACAGTGACCGTGACGCCCGAAATTGACGGCATCGCGGCTTTGACCGGGGATCAGCAGGTCAACCGCTTTGCCCTTGGCGAGCAGAACGAGGCCGCCATCGCCCAGCTTTCTGGCGGCGGCTATGTGGTGGTCTGGCGGTCGCAGAACCAGGCGCTGCCGGGCGACAATGAATACGACGTCTATGCGCGCATCTTCACCGAGGATGGCCAGCCCATCGGCGGCGAATTCATCGTCGGCCAGACCCCGCAGGACGGCCAATACAACCCGATGGTCACGGGCCTCGATGATGGCGGGTTCGCGGTGGCGTGGCGCGATGACAACCCCGCGCAGGACGGGTCAAACAGCGCCGTCATGGGCCGCGTGTTCGACGCAGACGGCGCGGCGCGCACCGATGATTTTATCGTCAACGTCCATACCAACGATCACCAGCTGCACCCGGCGATCACCGCGGTGCCCGGCGGGTTCGTGGCCACATGGGCCAGCCGCAATCAGGACGGGTCTGATTACGGCATCTGGCAGCGCGCTTTTGGCAATGACGGCACCGCATTGGCGACCGAGGCGCAGGTCAACCAATCAACATCGGGCACGCAATACCTGCCGCAGATCGCCGCCTTCGACGGTGGTGGGCATGTGGTGGTCTGGACCTCCAACGCATCGCTGGCGCTTGGCGGCGACGGGTCCGGCTTTGGCGCCTATGCGCGCCGCTACGATGCGTCGGGCGCGGCGCTGGACGACGAACAGCTGGTCAACTCAATCACGTCGTCGGACCAGTATCGCCCCGATGTCGCGACCTTTGCCGACGGGCGCTATGTGATCGTCTGGCGCGACAGCGCCGCCGACGGATCGGGCGAGGGTGCCTATGCCCGGCTTTACGGTGCCGACGGGGTCCCTGAGGGCGCCGAATTCCGCGTCGCGCTGACGGCGGCTGGCAATCAAGACGATGTGCATGTCGCGGTGCTGACCGATGGGCGCTTCGCGGTGGGCTGGACCTCTGATCTGAACACCGACGAAGGTGTCGGCACGGGCGGCGGGACGGGCGTGTTTGTCCAACTGTTCGCCGCAGACGCAGCCCGGATCGATGATCCGCTGGTGGTGTCCGAAGAACGCTTCGGCACGCAAGACGGCTTTGAAATCGCGGCGCTGGCGGGGGGGCGGTTCGCGGTCACCTGGTCGTCGTATTATTACAACGCGGCCCATCCGTCTGATGGCAGTAATTACGGCGTGTTCACCCGCGTCTTTGGCGCGACCGGCGAGGCGATCACCACCGCCGCGCCGGTCGTGGCGGGGGTCAACGCCACCCGCGACCTGACCGAGGACCAGGTCAACGCCGGGCCAGTGCTGCTGGACGCCGACGGCGCATCGTCGGTCACCGATGGCGACACGGGCGATTTCGGCGGGGCGGTGCTGCGGGTGACCCGCATAAGCGCCGAACTGGCGGGCATCTTGCTCAACTACGGCGACGATCACGCGCAGGACGCGCTGTCGGTGCGCGATCAGGGCGCAGGCCCGGCGCAGGTCGGCCTGTCGGGCGCGACCATCACCTATGGCGGCGCGGCCATCGGCACGCTGATGTCCGACGGACAGGCAGGCGCGGATCTGACGATCGCATTCGCGGCAGGCACCACGGCGCACCAAGTGTCCGCAGTCATTGAGAACCTGACCTACGCCAATGCCAGCGACGATCCATTCGCATCGCGCGGATTTGAACTGACGCTGACCGACCCGGACGGCATGGTATCTGCCCCGCAGATCATCACCGTGAACGTGGCGCCCCAAACCGACCGCGCGGCCCCCGCAGGGACCGACGCGCAGGCCAACAGCTGGATCGCTCAGGATCAGACCTCCCCCGCCATGGCCACATTGTCGGACCTGCCGGGCGGCGCGCCCACCGGCTATGTGGTGGTCTGGACATCAGGCAATCAGGACAACAATGGCGACGGGCTGCTGGGCGTCTTTGCGCAGGTCTACACGCTGACGGGCGCCCCGGCGGGCGCCGAAATCCAGATCAACAGCACCGTGGCGGGCAACCAGTCCCAGCCGACCGTGGTCGGGACCGATGGCAGCGGCTTCATGGTGGCATGGACCGATGGCGGCGCCCTCGACGGATCATCAAACGGGGTTTTCGCGCGGTTCTTCGACGGCACCGGCGGCGCGCTGACCCCTGAGATCGGGGTGACTTCAACCACCCTGAACGCGCAGGACGGCCCCTCCGCAGCGCGTCTGGCGGATGGCGACATCGTTATTGGCTGGTCGGGCTATGGCGCGAATGGCGATCGGGTCTACACCCAGCGCTTTGACGCGGGCGGCGCGCGCGTCGGGGTGGAAACGCAGTCGTCAGTGGACGCGAGCGGCGTTTACTCCGACCATCAGCACGCCTCAGTCGCGGCATTGGCGGGGGGCGGATATGTGGTCGCCTTCCATGCCAATGCGCAGGTCGGCGCAGCGCTGAACGACGATGTGGTCAACAGCTACGGCGTCTATGCAACCCGCTATGACGGGTCCGGGAATGCGCTGGACGCAAGCCCGGTGCAGATCAACAGCTTTACCTATTCCGTCCAGTATCAGCCCGCCGCGGCGGGTCTGGCCGATGGCGGCTATGTGATCGCGTGGCAGTCCTATACCCAAGACAGCAGCGTCTACGGCATCTTTGCCCAGCGCTTTGCTGCGGACGGATCGACCGTCGGCGGCGAATTCCTCGTGAACGAAAGCCTGGCCAGCAATCAAAATGATGCTGCGATCATCGGGCTTGCCTCAGGCGGCTTCGTGATCGGCTGGCATGATGATTACGGCAACGCCTGGGGGCAGGCCTACGGTGCCGATGGCGGGCGCGTCGACGGGCAGTTCGCATTGCACGATCAGGCGGCGGGCACCCAGAACCTTGCCGCGCTGACGCTGCTTACGGGCGATGAATTCGTGGCGGCATGGGCCAGCAGCACCGGCGACGGGTCGGGCTATGGCGTGTTCCAGCGCATCTTTGGCGACGTGGCGGCCACGCAGGCGGCCCCCACGCTCGAAGGTCTGCCCGCAGAGGTCACGTATCAGGAAAACACCGTCAACACCGCGCCCCAGCTTTTGGATGCGGACGGGGCGGCGGCGGTGTCTGATCTGGACAGCGCCGATTTCGACGGCGGGTCGATACTGGTGTCAGTGGTCGGCAGCGCCCGGCCGCTGGTCAACCAGATCAGCGCGCCCGACAACAACGCGCAGGACCAGTTCGGCGTGCTGGCCACCGGCACCGGGGATCGCGCGGTCACGGTGTCGGGCAACGACATCTTCGTGGGCGGCGTGCAGGTCGCCGCGGTGGTGCAGTCCGGCATCGGCGGCGCCCCGTTGGAGATCGCGCTGAACGCCAATGCGGATGCGCAGGCGGTGGAACGGATCGTCGAGAGCCTCAGCTACCGCAACATTTCCTCGGACCCGATTGCGGAGCGCACGGTGCGCGTGCAGATCACCGATGGCGATGGCGGGTATTCCGCCCCGCAGCTGGTTGATGTGAAGATCGTGGCCAATCTGGACGGCGCGACCCCGATCCTTGGGGAACGCCAGGCCAACACCTTCACCGACAACCAGCAATACGACCCGCGAACCACAACGCTGGACAATGGCGATGTGGTCATCGTGTGGCATTCGTACACGCAAGATGGCTCTGACTGGGGCGTCTACGGGCAGCTGTTTAATGCAGCGGGCGAAAAGCTGGGGGCTGAGTTTCTTGTGAACTCAGATTTCACCACCGGCGGGCAGGTCTATCCCGACGTGGCGGCGCTGGACGGGGGCGGGTTCGTGGTGTCGTGGGAATGCCGCGACGCAACCCATGGGGGGCAGAGCCAGGACATCTTCGCTCAGATCTACGGGGTGAACACCGTCAATCCCGGCCTGCCCGACGAATCGCGCGAGGCCGCGGAGGTCGGGTCTGAGATCCAGGCCAACGTCATCACCGCCTCGACACAATCTGGGGCAAGGGTGACCGGCGTCGCGGGCGGCGGGTTCGCGGTGACGTGGGCGACCTACACGTCGGGCGGGTCTGGCGATGGCAGCGGTTACGGCATTGCGGCGCGCATCTTTGACGCTGGCGGCACCGGCGGGTCTGAATTGCTGGTGAACACCGGCGCCAATGGCGATCAGAGCGATCCGCAGATTGTGACGCTGGCGAATGGCGACCTGATGGTCACCTGGCATTCCGCCGATGGCACCGACAGCGGCGACGGGTCGTCCCGGGGCGTCTTTGCCCAGCGCATGGACGCAGCCGGAAACCTGCTGTCGCGCGATGGCACGACGCCGGGCAGCGATGAATTCCAGATCAACACCTACACGGCGTCTGAACAGTCGACCTCTGCCATTGCGGCGCTGGCCGATGGCGGGTTCGTGGCCACCTGGATTTCCAACGGTCAGGACGGGTCGGGCTACGGCGTCTACGCGCAGATATATCACGCCGATGGCAGCGCGCAGGGGCAGGAATTCCGCGTCAACGAGGGCAGAACCTCCAGCCAGATCGCGCCAGAGGTGGCAGCCCTGTCCACGGGCGGCTTCGTGATCGCCTGGACCACGCAAGACCCCTATGCCGAAACCGGGGCCTACAATTACGAAGGCGTGTTCGCCCAGCAATACGGCGCATCGGGCGCGCGCATCGACACCCAGTTCCGGGTGAACACCGAAGTCGCGTCCAGCCAGAACATGCCGTCGATCACCGCAGTGGGCGAAGGCGGGTTCCTGGTGGCCTGGGCGTCTGAGACGTCGGGGACCGCTGGCGACGGGTCTGCGCGCGGGGTGTTTTATCAGCTCTACGGCAACTCCGCCCCCGAAGTCAGCGCCGACTTTGCGGTGGACGAGGACGGGTTGGTCATCCTCAGCATCGACGCGTTCGATGCTGGGTTCGTGGACGAAGAAGGCCAGGATCTGGCCGAAATCCGCATCGTGTCCCTGCCCAGCGCCGGGGCCCTGACCTTTGACGGTGTGCCGGTGACCGGGGAACTGGTCGCCTCCCGCGCCGATCTGGTGGCCGGAAAGCTGGTCTACACCCCGTTTGATGATCAAAACGGCACGGACGGCTTCCTGTTCTTCGCGTCAGACGGCATCGCCTATTCGACTGAGGCAGGTCAGGCCACCATCACCATCGCGCCGGTCAACGACGCACCGGGGCTTGAGGCAGGCGCCGATGCGGCATTGCTGGAAGGCGGGACGCTGACCCGCACCTTCACGCTGACCGATCCTGACAGCGACACCTATGGCTATGTGATCAACTGGGGCGACGGCAGCGCGCCAGACACCGCGTCCAGCGCCGCCAAGGCCCTGACCCGCGGCCATGTCTATGCGGCTGAGGGCGCGTACACCGTCTCCGTCACCGTCAATGACGGATCGGGTGAGGCAAATGGCGCTGAGACCGACACCTTTGCGGTCACCGTGGGCAATGCCCCGCCAACGCCCAAGCGCGACAACCTGCCCGGCACTGAGGACACGGGCTTCGCTGGCAACTTGCTGGCCAACAACGGCTACGGCGTTGATGGCGATCCGGGCGGCGATCCGGTCTTTGTCGCCACGGTCGCGGGCCAGCCGGTGCCCGCCACGATCAATCTGGGGGGCGGTCTGCTGACCGTCGCCGCCAATGGCGATTTCACCTTTGATCCCAACGGCGCGTTCGAAGCCCTGAGCGTGGGTCAGACCAGCACCCAGTCCTTTGTGTATGAAATTGAGGACGATTCAGGCGCCCGCGCGCAGATCACCAGCTATGTCTATGTGGCCGGGCGCAACGATGCCCCGGCGCCGCTGGACGACGACGCCATCGTTTCCGTGGGGTCGAGCGTTTCGGACAACGTGCTGACCAACGACACCGACACCGACGCGAATGATGTGCTGAAGGTCAGCGTAGTGGCCGGGTCGCCGGTCGGATCGTCCGGGCCCACTTTGGTGACGCTGCCCTCGGGCGCGACTGTCTCCATGCAGGATGATGGCGCCTACACCTATGATCCGAACGGCGCTTTCCCGACGGGTGGGACCGACAGCTTTGATTACACCGTGTCGGACGGCCATGGCGGGTTTGAAACCGCAACGGTTGACGTAACCGTGGAAACCGTCAACGCCGCCCCGACCGCGGTGGACGATGCCTTCACCGTGGAGGAAAACGCGCAGCTTGCCGACAACGTGCTGACCCCCAGCACCGGCGCCGCCGACAGCGACGCTGATCTGGACGCGCTGATTGTGACCAAGATCAACGGTCTGGCGATCAATGTCGGCGTGACCATCACGCTGGCATCGGGCGCCAAGGTCACGGTCGGCGCGAACGGATCGCTCGGCTATGACACCAACGGCGCGTTCGAAGCGCTGGGCCTGGGCGACACTGCGCCTGACAGCTTCACCTATGACGTCTCCGACGGTCAGGGCGGGTCCGACACCGCTAACGTGGCCATCGCTGTGGCGGGCGAAAACGACGCCCCCGTGGCCCGGCGCAACGATTACATCGTGGGCGAGGATGCCGCGCTGTCGGGGGATGCCATCCTCGACAACACCGGATCGGGCGTGGACAGCGATGTGGATGGCGCGGTGGCCGAATTGGGCATCACGCTGATCAATGGCGGGGCCTACACCCCCGGCACGCCGGTGGCGCTGCCCTCAGGCGCGGCGCTGGTGATGAACGCCGACGGCACGTTTGATTACACGCCGGGCGCTGCGTTCAACCATCTGAAAACCGGGCAGAACGCGATCGACAGCTTCACCTACACGCTGTCGGATGGCGACGGGGGCACATCATCTGCGCTGGTGCGGTTCACGGTGACGGGGGCCAACGACGCGCCGACCGCGCAGGACGACGCCTTTGCGATCCCGGCCTCAGCCATCGCGGCGGGGTCTTTGCTGGCCGATAACGGATCGGGCGCAGACAGCGACCCGGATGGCGACGCGCTGGCGATCACCCATGTGGACGGCGCCGCGATCACTTATGGCGTGCCGGTGACCCCGGCTGCGGGTGGCCAGCTGACGATCTTCGCCAACGGGACCTTCAGCTATGATCCCGCAGGCGCTGTGGACCCTGTCTTTGGCACCACCCAGGACGTGACCTTCAGCTATCGGGTCAATGACGGCAACGGCCAGACCAACGAAGCGACCGCCACCATCACCGTGTCGGCCGCCGGATCGGCGCCCGTCGCCACCGACGACGCGTTCGCCACGACTGAGGAAGCCGGCATCGCCGGCAACCTGATCACCGGCGACAACGGGAACGGCCCGGACAGCGATTCCGACCCCGAAGATGTGCTGCGCATCACCCAAGTGAACGGCGTGGCGGCCAATGTCGGGGTGCAGATCACCCTCGCGTCTGGCGCAAAGCTGAGCGTGGGGGCCAACGGGTCCATGGGCTGGCTGCCGGGCGGCGCGTTTGACGGGCTGGCCGCGGGCGCGCCCGGTCAGGACAGCTTCACCTACACGCTGTCGGACGGCAAAGGCGGGACCTCCTCAGCCACGGTGACCATCGACATCACCGGGCTGAACGATGCGCCGGATGCAGCCGATGACGTGATCGGCGTGTTTGAAGACACGCCAGGGTCGGACAACCTGTTTCTTAACAACGGGTCGGGCGCGGACACTGACCCCGATGGCGACGCTTTCAATGTCTCAGCGGTCAACGGCGACGCGGGCGCGGTGGGCGCGCCGGTCACGCTGGCCTCAGGCGCGCTGCTGACGGTGCATGGCGATGGCGGGGTGGATTATGATCCCAACGGTGCCTTCCAGCGCCTGCGGGCCGGACAGACCGGCTATGACAGCTTCAGCTACACGCTTGATGACGGAAATGGCGGGACCGACACCGCGGCTGTGTCGGTCCAGATCACCGGCCAGAATGACGCGCCCGAGGGCGTGGCCGATCATTTCGTCCACAACACCGCAAGCGGCAACGTCAAGACCAACGACGCCGATCCCGACGCGGGGGACACGTTCCAGATTGCGCAGCTGAACGGCGACGCAGGCGCAATCGGGGTGCAGACGGCCATCGCATCGGGCGCACTGGTGACGCTGAACGCCGATGGCACGTTCACCTATGATGTGAACGGCGCGTTTGATGCCCTTGGCAACAACGCCACCGCCATCGACAGCTTCAGCTACACGTTGCGCGACGCGATCGGTGCGCTTAGCGCACCGGTCACCGCCAGCATCACCATCACCGGCAACGGGGCGGCACCCGACGCGCTTGACGACGGCTATGCCACCGACGAAGACACGCCTGTCATTGGCAACCTGCTGGACGGCACGGGCGGGGGGCTGGACACCGACGCTGACGGCGACGCGATCACGGTGACCCATATCAACGGTGCCCTTGTGACCGCGGGCCAAGTGGTCACGCTGCCTTCGGGCGCATTGGTGCAGATCTTTCCCAACGGCGATTTCGGCTATGACCCGCGCGGCGCATTCGACGCGCTGGCCGCGGGGGCACCAGCCGCCGACAGTTTTGCCTACACCGTGTCCGACGGCAAAGGCGGGACCGACACCGCAACCGCGACCTTCGATCTGACCGGCGTCAATGACGGGCCCACGGGCCGCGACAATGATTATGCGCTGGTCGAAGGCGCAACACTCAGCGGCAACGTGCTGACCGACGACACCGGCAAGGGCGTTGACAGCGATCCCGATGGCGGGCCGCTGACGGTCACGCAGATTAACGGGCTGGCCGCCTCGGTCGGGTCTCAGATCACGCTGGCGGGCGGCGGCACGATCACCGTGGCGTCTGATGGCAGCTTCAACTTTGATGCGGGCGCAGCCTATGACGGGCTGCTATATGGCCAGACCGCCACGGACAGCTTTGCCTATCAGGTGTCCGACGGGATGGGCGGCGTCAGCTACGCGCGGACTGAGATAACCGTCGCGTCCACCGATCTGGCGGGCAATCTCGTGGTCTCCGGCGTTAGTTTTTCGGGCGGCAGGACGGGGGAAAGTTCCTCAGCCACCTACCGCATCGACAACATCGGCGCGGGCGTGATCGACGACCGGTTCGGCACCAAGGTCTTCCTGTCCAAGGACATGGGCCTGTCCGCCGACGACATCGCAGTGGGCACGTTCTGGACCGACGCAGCGTTGAACCCGGGCGCGTATTTCTCATTGACCGCGCCGCTGACGCTGCCCGACCAGCCGGGCGATTACTATGTGATCGCCAAGGTCGACAGCCGCAATGACGTCGCCGAGGAAAATGAGGCTGACAACATCGCCGTGTCCGCCGCGCCGGTCACTGTGGCCGCCAGCTATCACGCCATCGTCGAAGCGTCCAAAGAGGTCGCGGCCGAGGGCGAGATATTCACCCTCTCGGGCCATGCCTACGACACCCTGACCGGCGCGCCGAAGCCCTATGAATGGGTCACGGTTGAGGCTGAGCTGGACGGCATCACCACGCTGGCCGCAGTGCTGACCGACGGGGCCGGGTTCTTCACGATGCCCTATGCCACGCTGCCGGGTCAGGCGGGGATTGTCAGCTTTTCCGCCCGCCATCCCAACAACCCCGGTGAAACCGTGGGGGCCGAAGACACCGTTGACGTGTTCGGCATGGGATTTGTCCAGCGGCAGTTCGAATACAGCGCCGTGGTCGGCACCACCAAGACCGTGACCTTCACGCTGGAAAACCACGGCGCGCTGGACCTGACGGGGCTGACCGTCATGGTTGATGATTTCCCTGCCACCTGGACATCCTCGGTCACCGTTGCGGATGCGGATCTGGCCGGGGATGGGACCACCACGGTCACGCTGACCGTGGATCTGCCAATCACCACGCTGCTTGATTTCGACATCTTCAACATTGAAGTGATGTCGGATCAGGGCGCGGTCGCAACCTTGCCCGTCAAGCTGGACGCCATCGTGCCAACGGCGCTGTTGGTGGCAGATGTCAGCGTGATCAAGGCCTTCGCAGTGCGCGGCGAACAGGAACTGGTGGAAGTCACCATCACCAATATCGGCGGTGATGCATCCGGGCCGCTGACGCTGAACGTGCCCGCGGGGATTGATTGGCTGTCCTTCGCGACGCCGGGGCTGATTGCATCGCTTGCCCCCAACGAAAGCGTCGACATCCTGCTGTCGCTGACGCCGGATACGGACGTGCCGCTGGGCAGCTTTGCGGGGTCCTTCAGCATTGAGGGCGCCGATGGCGGCGCGCTGACCATGCCGTTCCAGTTCTTCACCATCTCCGACGCGGTCGGGGACATGCAGCTGAACATCACGGATGAGCTGACCTATTTCGCCGAAGGCGAGCCGCTGCTTGGCGACGCCCGCATCAAGGTCGTCAACGCCGTGACCAAAGAGGTGGTCTATGACGAGGTCGACGCCGACGGCACCCTTCTGATCGAAGACCTGCCCGAAGGCCTCTATGACGTCTACGTCTCAGCCAGCCAGCATGACAGCGTGAAGGCGACCATCATGGTCAACGCTGGCGATGTGACCGAGGTGACGCCTTTCCTGTCGCGCCAGACGGTCAGCTATACGTGGTCAGTGACGGAAATCGAAATCGAGGACCGCTACGAGATCAGCATCATCGCCAAGTTCGAAACCGATGTGCCGATCCCGGTGGTGACCGTCGACCCGCCGGTGTTCGACTTGGATCCGCTGCAGGAAATCGGGGATGAGATGATCGTCAACATGACGATCACCAACCACGGCCTGATCGCAGTGAACGACGTTAACCTGAACTTTGGCACGCATCCGTTTTACACGATCGAAGCGGCAATCGACTTTTTGCCCACGCTGGGCGCCAAGCAGACCTACACCATCCCGGTGCGCCTGACGCGCATCGACGATTTCGAAGACGCGGCGGGCGGGCTTGCCGGTGTGTCGGCGGATGCCGCGGTGCCGTGCGGCATCTCTGCCGACATTGGCTACACTTTCCCGTGCGGGCCCAACGACGTCGCCAAAAGCATCGACCTTGGCTTTCTGAACGTCGAAGGGAACTGCGGCGGCGGCGGCGGTGGCAACCCATTCAGCTTCGGCGGCGGCGGCGGCGGCAGCTTTGGCGGCGGCGGCGGCGGCGGCGGGGGTGGCGGGAACTACGTCTACTCCTCTGTGCCGATGATTGCCGCGTTTGACACCTGCGATCTGCTGAACGTCATCTTTGAATGCGAGGATCTGATCCCGCAGCCGCCGTTTATCGGCGCGCTGCTGGACCTGACCGAATTCGCCGCGACCGGCAACAAGGAAGGCTGGGTCGAAACCGCCAGCGACATCTATGACGGCTTCACCTCGATCTTCGGCGGCGTTTTCGCGGCGTCGGTTGAGGCCGGGACCGACCATGATGGCGGCCCGATCCCGTTCGATGGCGCGCTGGCCTCGGCCTCGGCCGGGGGTGCCAGCCGTCTGGGCAAGGGGCTTTCGGGCTTCTCGGACGGGTTCAACAAGCTTGGCGACGCGCTGGAATGCGCGCAGGCGGTTGCGAAACTGCTGGGCGAAGACGGCATCGCCGACGATCTGGGCAGCCTCAAGGACAAGCTCGACAAGATCCAGCCGCTTGCGGATCTGGCGGGCGACATCGGCGGTGGCCTGTTGGGCCTTCAGGTCGCAGAAGGCGACGAAGGGTCGGGCGGCTTCGTGCTTCCCGCCGCCACCGTTGATCTGGAAGGCAGCGGCATCGACGAGGCCGCGCTCGAAGACCTCGCCATCGCACTGGCAACATTCCAGGCCGCGTCGGCTGCGGCGTTGGACGCAGGCGACCTGCTGGAAATGGAGGACGAGGCCCAAGCGCTGCGCACCGCGCTGATCAACTTTATTGACGCGCAGACCGATGAATTCGGCAATTTTGACGATGCAAGCGGCGCAATAAACGAGGCAGACTTGGTTGGCGCGCTTGGCGCGACCGCCGACTTCATCGACTATCTGGGCGATCTTGATCGGTCCTACGGGCGCCTGTCAGCCGCGCTCAACAGTATGGAGCTGATGCAGGACGCCGGGCTTTATGTCTTTGGTGCCGATGTGTGGGCTGAGGCGCTGGGGGATGTCAGGCTCGACGACTTCCTCGAAGCCTTCATCCTTGCCTATGAGGCGCAGGCGGCCAACGGCTACCTTCTGGACGCCGCCGACCGTGCCGCGCTGACGGCGATGCCGCTGCCCGGCCCGCTGACCCCAGTGGATGTGGATGCGTTCATCGACCGGTGGAACCGCACCATGGACTATTGGGAGGCCGGGATCTTCCGCCTCTCGGACGTTCCCGAAGGGCAGGCGACCGATTTTCTGGCCACCGACGTGTGGCAGGGCTTTGCGCAAGCAGTGCTGGACGCCGACGCCGACGCGCAGAACGCGGGTTATGCGTCTTTGTCTGATCAGATCAACGGCCAGATTGATGAGGCCGAGACGATCCTGTCCTCAAGCGTGTCGGGCGTCTGCGCCACTGTCACTATCGAAATCAGCCAGGACCTGGTCCTGACCCGTCAGGCCTTTGAGGCAAAGATGGTGCTGATCAACGAACAGGATGTCGACCTGACCGGCATCAGCCTGGAGGTTGAGATCCGCGACGCCTCGGGCCTGCTGGTCGCCTACAACGTGTTTGGCGTGGACGACGCCGAACTGGCGGGCGGGCTGACATCCATCGACGGCACTGGTGTGCTGGCTGGTGGGCAGCAAGGATCGGCGACCTTCACGCTGATCCCGTCGCGTCTGGCCGCACCGCTTGTCGAAACCACCTACACGGTGTCGGGCACACTGAAATACACCGATCAGGGCACAGAGGTGGCGATCCCGCTGCGCTCTGAGGAAATCAACGTGCGTCCGCAGGCGGAGCTGGAGCTGGATTATTTCCTGCAGCGCAATGTCTATTCCGACGATCCGTTCACGGAAGGCGTGGTTGAGCAGTCAGTGCCCTTTGCGCTGGGTCTGCTGCTGCAAAACGTCGGGGCCGGGGACGCGATGGATCTGTCGATCACATCGGCCCAGCCCAAGATCATTGAGAACGAAAAAGGCCTGCTGATCGACTTTGAAATCATCGGATCGTCGGTCAACGGCGAAGCGGTGCAGCCCACATTGACCGCCGATTTCGGCGATGTGGCCGCTGGCGATGCTGAGGTCGCGACCTGGCTGATGCAATCGACCCTGCAGGGCAAGTTCATTGAGTATGAGGTGTCGTTCAAGCACCTCAACAGCCTCGGCATCGAGGAACTGTCGCTGATCACCGAAACCCGCATTCATGAACTGATCAAGATCGTGCGCGATGACGGGCTTGGGTCTGACACGCTGCCCGATTTCCTGGTGAACGACGATTGGGAAACCGACCCGCTGGGGGTGCCCGACACGCTCTATACGTCGGACATGGAGGTTTTCACCGTCGCCCAGGCCTTTGATGAGGCCGCAGACGGCCCCGCATCGCTGGCCGACACCGAGGTGCAGATCACCGCCACCATCAACGCCGCGGGCTGGAATTATGTCGAACTGCTGGACCCGTCCGACGGCGCGCTGACCATTGCGCGGGTGCTGCGCGAGGACGGGACGGAGGTGAACCTTGAAAACGTTTGGGTCACCGACCGCACCTTCCCCGCAGTGGGCCGCCCGACCTATGAAAACGTGCTGCACATCCTTGACGAAGTGGACACCGCCGGGACCGCAACCTGGACGGTGATTTATGAAAGCACCAATCTGGCACCAGTGGCCCTGAACGACGTGGCCGCCACGAACGAAGAAACCGCGGTCATCATCGGCGTGCTGGCCAATGACACGGACGGCAATGCTGACGCGCTCCATATCTCAGGCGTCGGATCGACGGCCAACGGCACGGTGACCATCACCGCGGGCGGTCAGATCCGCTATGCGCCCAAGCTTGATTTCTTCGGGACCGACACGTTCACCTACACCGTGTCGGACGGGAATGGCGGCACCAGCACGGCCGCGGTCGAAGTCACCGTGGCTGATGTGGCTGAGGCGATCGGGGAAATCCGCATTGATGTCGGTGCGCTGGAACCCGGCGATCCGTCCTTTGCACCTGCCCCGACCGGGCAGGCGGTTGAAAAGAACACCGGCACCCGCGACGTGTGGTTCACCCTGACCCGCACCGCCCCGGCGACGGGCGCGGTGGCGGTGACGGTCGCGGCCTTCGGGACTGCGGGCGCGGGCGACATCGTGGCGGGCGCGCCGACGGTGGTGCATTTCGCCGATGGCCTCACCCGCAAATCGTTCAAGCTGCAGGTGACGGGCGATCTGGCGGTTGAGGGGGATGAAACCCTCGGCGTCCGCATCGTGTCGACCGACCGCGCGGATGTCGTTGTGGCAGCGGGCGGCGATGATGCGGTTTGGACCATCCTCAACGACGACGTCGCCAACGCGGCGCCCGATGCAGTGGATGACACCAAGACCACCGCTGAGGACACCGCGATCATCTTTGATCCGCGCGCCAACGACACCGACGCCAATGGCGACGCGCTGGCCGTGACCATCGTGACCGGCCCCGCCCACGGGACCGCGGCGGTGCTGGCCGATGGCACGATCCGCTACCTGCCCTCAGGCGATTACAACGGGGCGGACACGCTGACCTATCGCATCAGCGACGGCAAAGGCGGGACCGACACCGCGGTCGTGGCGATCACCGTAACCCCGGTGAACGACGCGCCGGTGGCCCGTGCCGATGTGGCGGTCACCGACGAAGACGTCGCAGCGGTCATCAATGTGCGCGCCAATGACACGGATGTGGACGGCGACCCGCTGACCATTGCGTCCATCGGATCGGCGGCCCATGGCACGGTGACCGAAGGGCTGGGCGGCACACTGGTCTACACCCCTGATGCAGATTTCCACGGGACTGACAGCTTTTCCTACACGCTGGCCGACCCGGGCGGCAAAACCGGCACCGCGACCGTGACCATCACCGTGGACCCGGTGAACGACGCGCCGCGCCCGTCGGGCGACATCCGCCGCGTGAACAACACCCAAGACGTCATCACCGTCTTTGAAAACGACATTGACCCTGACGGCGACGCCTTTGTGCTTGGGTCGGTCAATGGCGCGCCGGTGCCGGCCAACAACATCATCCTTCTGCCGTCAGGCGCCGGGATGCTGTCACTGGGCGGCGGGGCGTTCACCTATGTTGCGCTGGGCGCCGGGGCGGGGGTTACGGCCGACGCGCCCGCCTTTGACAGCTTCAGCTACACGCTGATCGACGAACACGGTGCCGAAAGCGCCCCGGTTGAGGTGGTGCTGGAAATCGTGCCGACCGTGGCCCTCGGCAGCCAAGGCCCCAACATCCATATGGTCGGGACCACGGGCGGCGATGTGATCATGCCGTATCTGGGCGCCGACAAGGTCGATATCGGGCAAGGCGGGCTTGATGTGGTGGCCGGCACGGCGGCGGATCTGGCGGGCGACGTGATCCACGGCATCGATGACGGCGACGCGATCCGCATCGATGCTGCCTGGCTGGCCGTGGCAGACATAGCCTTTGACGGGCGCTTCGTGACCGTCGATGGCGGGGCGATGCCCGACTGGCAGATCGACCTTGGAACCGACATGCCCCATGGCCGATTTGTCGTCAGCCAAAGCCCCTCGGGCACCGAACTGACGTTCCAGCGCATTGATCCGGTGGCGCAGGTTGTCAGCCTCAGCGTTGGGACCACAGCGATGACAGTGACGCTGGACCACGCCTTTGTGAACCCGGTGGCCTTTGCGCTGGCGCCCTCGCTGAACGATGGCGATCCGGTGATGGTGCGGATCATCGCGGTGGTGGGCGATCAGGTGACCCTGAAATTGCAAGAACCCAACGCCGCTGACGGGGTCCATGGGCTGGAAGATGTGACCCTGTTCGTGGTGGAGGCCGGGACCCACACCCTGGCCGATGGCACGGTGCTGCAGGCAGGCTTGCTGATCACCAACAAAATGGTGGCCCGCGGGTTTGAAAGCGTGGCCTTTGCCGACAGCTTTGACGCCGCCCCGGCGATCTTCAGCCAGACGCAAACCACCAACGGGCGCGATTACGTCGTCACCCGCCAGACCGGCGGATCGACCGACGGGTTCCGCGTCTCGATGCAAGAAGAAGAGGGCAATGATTTCCACACCCCCGAAACCATTGGCTGGATGGCGATCGAACAGGGGATCGGCGATTGGTCGGGCCTAGCCTATTCCGCCGGGTCGCTGACCAACGCGGTCAATGGCAATCCCACGGCGGGCAGCTTCGGCGCTGGCTTTGCGGACGCGCCGAACATGATCGCATCGCTGTCGAGCTATCGCGGCGTCGATCCGGTCGCCCCGCGCACCGTGTCGATCGACGCAAGCGGCTTCACCGCCACCGCGCAGGAGGACACGTCCTTTGATGCGGAAACCAACCACGGGCGCGAAAGCCTCGACTGGCTGGCCTTGGGGGGGGAGGGGATGCTGTATGCAGGGGCCGGGGCCTCGGTGATCCCGGGCCTGGGGAGCGGCGTGGTGATGGCCGAAACCGGGCGCATCACACTCAACCATCTGGGGGCCACGGTGACCTTGGCGCACGCCTTTGCCAACCCGGTGGTGATCGCTTCGGTCAACACCGTGAACGGCGCGCAGGAAGTGGTCGCGCGGATCTCGGATGTCACCTCCGGCAGCTTCTTCGTGGCGCTGCAGGAACCTGATTACCTCGATGGCAGCCACGCGTGGGAACAGGTGTCCTTCATGGTGGTGGAGGCCGGATCCTGGCGCCTGCCTGACGGATCGGTGATCACTGCGGGGACCGCGGGCCTTTCGAACCTGTCCTCCGCCAGCTTCCAGCCGATCACCTTTGACGCCGCGTTTGACAGCGCGCCGTCGGTGGTGGCGCAGGTGCAGACGCTGAACGACGCTGGCTTCGTCAAGGCCCGCATAGACGGGCGCGACGCCGCAGGATTTGGCTTGGCGCTGGAGGAGGAAGAAGCCCAGAACGGCGGAACCCATGGGGCCGAAACAGTCGGCTGGGTCGCGCTGGACCGCGGTCCGGGGGCATGGAACACCAATGACGACGTGTTCGTGTTTGAGGCCGGAACCCATGTCGCCGGGTCCGGGGGCAGCAGCGATGCGTTCGCCGCCGGGTTCGCCGCAGCCCCGGTGATGCTGGGCGGGGTCGCCAGCGCCGCGGATCTGGATGCGGCGGAATTGCGGATGTCCGGGCTGACCTCGCTTGGCGTCAATTTCCGGGTTGAGAAAGACAAATCCTCCGACAGCGAAACTGGCCATGCCGCGGAACAGATCGACTGGATCGCCATTGGCGGCGAAGGGCTGCTGTTCGGTGAACTGATCGTCTGATCCACACCGCCGCCAACATCGCGCCCGCCCCCTGTTCACCGGGGGGCGGGCGTTTTCATGCGTGTGCGACGCATCACGAAGGCGGGATCAGCAGAAGACGCCATTTGCCCGTCCAGATCAAAATCGCCGTGGTGAGGAAAGGCCCCGACCGTGCCAAGGGGTTGTCTGAGCAGGAGGCCCATGCCCACCTGCGCCGCGCCGCCATGGACCAGGGCAAAAAGCTGGGTGAGATCGCGCAGGCACTGCTGACTGCGGCGGATTTGTTAAAATGACCGGATTTTCCCTCGATGCCGGCTTTCTGCCGCTGGTGGACAGCGCGCTGCTGGTGGTCGCCCATGAAATGGGTTTCGACGCCGAAGAAGGCTTTCAGCTGCGCCTGAGGCGTGAAAATTTATGCTCCACAATCCGCGACAAGCTTGCGCTGAGGCGGCTGGACGCGGCGCATATGCAGGCGCCTGCGCCCGCCGATGGCGATGTCCATGGGGCTGGGCGGCCTGCCGCTGAAAATCAATGCGTTGATGGTGCTGTCGGTGAACGGCAACAGCGTCGGGGTCAGCAATGCTCTGGCAGCGCGGATGCACGCCGCCGGACCACGGCTAGGTTTCATGGAGGCGCGCGGCATCGGAGAGCGGCTGATCTGCGCCGCCGCCGCGCCGATCCGGGTCGAGGTGCCGTTTTCGTTCTCACTGCATGCAGGGCAGCTGTAGCACTGGTTTGGCGCGCTGGGTCTGGCCGCGCCGCAAGGGCTGATCGTGCGCACGATCCCGACCGCCCTGATGGCCGATGCCGTGGCCGTAGCCGTAGGCGAAATTGGTGCCTTTTGCGTGGGGGCGCCTTTGGGTGCCGCGACGGTGGACCAAAGCGCCGGGGACCAAGGCGCCGGGGACAACCCCGATCAGGTCCACGCCTTGATGCGTGCGGTGTGGCGCGCCACGCGTTGGCTGGCCAACCCGTCGGCGCGGATCACCGTGTCGCCCGACGGGCATGAGGAAACCCCGCCCGGGTTCCTTGAATTCTTTGACGGCGCCACAAATTTCCCGTGGCGCAGCCAGGCGATGTGGATCACCGGGCGCATGGGTCTGGACGCCACTGAGGCGATGGCCACCGCGCGCGCCTGTTTTCGCGGCGATCTTTACCGCCACAATCTGGGGCCAGTTGGGGCCAGTTGGGGCCAGTTGGGGCCGATCTGCCGGGTGCCTCTGAGAAGGTTGAAGGGCACTGATCCGCCGCACGCCGGTCGTGTCCTCCACCAGAGAGATGTTTCCGGGCCCTGACTGCTTTTTTGACGGGCAAATATTTGGCCCGGATGCAGGCTTGTCGCGATAAAATTGCCCAGACTTAAGGCGCAAAAATAATCTGCCCTGATTTCTGCATATTTATCGTGCCACCCTGCGGTGGAATCGCGATGATGACAGCACAAGACAGTCAATCACATCTGTCTTTGAGACCTCCCCCAACACTGAGGGTTCTTGAGCAATGCCGCTCAAGCATCTGCCGCGCATCCGCGCAGCATTGATGTTCGTCAGTCCCTTTCTTTTGGCTTTTATTTCGGTTCACCCTGCGGACCGCCATCCCGGAGAACGCGCATATGAAATCCCTGATCGGCGCGCTGGCCGACATGCTCAGCGTTGAGAAAGACGACCTGAAGTTCGGCTTCGTCAAGCTCACTGACATGGCGCCACTCACGATTGCCTATGGATAGGGCTATTTCGAAGATGAGGGTCTGTTCGTCACGCTTGAGCCACAGGCCAACTGGAAGGTGCTGCTGGACCGCGTGATCAACGGGCAGCTTGACGGCGCGCACATGTTGGCCGCCACCATCGGTTACGGCACTGAGGCGCGCATCTCCCCGCCCTTTTCCATGGACCTGAACGGCAACGGCTTGCCGGTGCACCCGATTTCAGCCTTAGCGCTTAAACCCATGATTAAAAAATACCGCGCCGCAGTGTTCAAGGGCATCGGCGTGCCAGTGATCACGGATTATGAGATCTGGAAGAACAATCTTGAAAAGGTGTTCGGCATCTCGGCCAAATTTACCGAGGACAACCCCAACACCGTTCTGGCGCTGACCAAGGCCCTGATCCGCGCCACCAAATGGCTGGATGAAAACGACAACGCCCATTGCGCTGAGGCGGTGGAGATCATGGTGCGATCATAATACGTCGGTGCGGACGCCGAAGTGATCACCAACCCGATGACCAGCAGGTTTTAATACGAAAAATGCGACAAGCGCGGTATCCCTGATTTCAACATGTTATACCTCTACTATGTGGCCTATTACTACTATCCAGACACTGTTTGTGAACTGAACCAGAAGCACCGCTGGGGCCAAATTGCTGACGCCTAGGCTTGGGACCCATAAAAAGAATTCCCATAAACTATCGGATGTGATTCAAACCTCCCAAAAATTGGGAAGCTTGCCATGTCCGATCATCACTTCTGGCTTACAGAAGCTCAGTTACTGCGTCTGCAGCCGCTTCTGCCCAAATAGACCGAGAGGCGTGCCGCGCGTCGATGACCGGCGGGTGATCAGCGCGATGGTCCATGTGATCCGCAACGGGCTGATGTGGCGCGATGCCCCCGCCGCCTATGGCCCGCACAAGACCCTGTACAACCGCTTTGTGCGCTGGAGCCGAGCGGGCGTGTTTGATCGAATATTCGCAGCACTGGCCGCCGAGAGCGCGGCAACCGACACCGTGATGATCCCCTCTCGGCGATGCACGTATCGCCTGCCGGGCAGCGGGTCAGCGATTATCGCGGCACCGCGACCGTCTTGCCCGCGCTGCCAGACGCCGAAACCCTGATCGCCGACAAGGGCGTCGAGGCGCGACTGGTTCCGCCACGCCCTGTCCGAACTGGACATCACGCAGTGCATTCCAGGGCGCAAGAACCGCAGGGCGCCAACCCCCTATGACGCCAAAATCTACCAGCAGCGCAATCTGGTCGAGCGCATGTTCGAAAGGCTTAAGGACTGGCGCAGGATCGCCACGCGCTTTGAGCGCTGCGCCCACACGTTCATGAGTGCCAACTGCATCGTTGCAACCATCATATTCTGGTTATGAGTCCTGAGCCTAGTATGACGAATTCGCAAAATCGATTTATCACCCAGACATCTACCTGACCGCCACCAGAATGCTGGTCAAAGAAGGCCATGTCGCCGAAATTGATTTCCCTTGGGCGAGCGATGGCTACCGCGAACCGTTGTCCGATTTCATCGACGCAATGACCTATGACGGCAAAAAGCCGAACGCATACCTTCTGCAGTTCCTGATCACCCTGAAGGGCGATCAGAAAGTCGTCAGAAACGGCGTCAAAGTCTGATCCAGCGACTTGCCCGATGCTGACCGTGACGCCCGCCGCACCCGTATTTTCACCCGCATCAACAAGGCGGGGACCTGAATCAACGTGCTTGGCCTGTCATGGCTGACGCCGATCCTGCGCATTGCCGCGGGCGACAACGCAAAGACCAACGCGCGCGATCTGTGGTGCCTGCTGGGCGTGCCGTTGCTGGCGATCTTTGCGCTTTGGGCGCAGCTGGCGTCGACGGTGCAGGTCTGGGAACAGGTCGGGGTGCTGCATGGCGATTGCCTGCGCAAAGCTGAGCGCGAAGACGCCTTCATGGCCCGCCAGGGCGCACGCAATGCAAAGCTGATCGCACAGGGCAAGCGCGACAGTGTGAAATACCGTGCTTCTACCAGCGCGCCGATCTATTGTAGCCTGTTATGGACCTCTATCCAGACGGTGTTCTTCGGGTTCCTGCTGGCCACCATCATCGCCGTGCCAATCGGCATCGCCTGCGGGCTGTCGCCGACCGCCAACGCTGCGTTCAACCCGATCATCCAGATTTTCAAGCCGGTGTCGCCGCTGGCATGGCGATGGCCTGACCCGTGAGGAAATCCTGAAGGACATCAACCTGTCAGTGCGCGACGGCGAATTCCTTGCAATCCTTGGGTTCGCCGGCACCGGGAAATCCACGCT
The DNA here is from genome assembly GCA_047610385.1 of Paracoccaceae bacterium. Classification (GTDB taxonomy): domain Bacteria; phylum Pseudomonadota; class Alphaproteobacteria; order Rhodobacterales; family Rhodobacteraceae; genus JBOCEF01. Next base: position 48,667 of record JBLGAC010000017.1, read on the forward strand.
GATCAACCACATGGCCGGGCTGGACCACGCCAAGGACCGCCACCCCGCCGAACTGTCCGGCAGCATGCGCCAGCGCGTCGCCGTGGCCCGCGCCAACCTGCAAGATGAAATTGGGCGATCCTGCTGGCCGACCGCGTGGTGATGATGACCAACGGTCCACGCGCCACCATCGGCAAGATCATCGACGTGAACCTGCCCAGCCCACGCAGCCGCAAAGCGTTGCTCTAACACCCCAATTATTATGCCTACCGCGAGGAGGTCCTGTCCTTCTTGTCGGAATATGAACACGGCGCACACAAAAAGAACGCCGCCTGATGGACGACGTGATCGGCGCGCGCGGGTGCCAGTGAAACCGCGGCGCAGCCTCAGTATTTCTGAACCGAGGTTGGAAGCTATCATGGCACAGAAACTTTTTGTCATCGGTGCGGGCATGGCCTCCCGACGGGCGCTGGAGCATTTGTTCAACGCCGCCCCCGGCGTCTGGGACGTGACGTTTTTCAACACCAAACCTCGCGGGAACCACAACCGCATCATGCTCTCGCCGGTTCTGTCGGGGGAAAAGACCTACGCGGACATCATCATCCACGATGCTGACGGGAATGGCGCGCACGGCGTGACCTGCCACCTTGGCGAGGCGATCATCAGCATCGACCGGGCCCGCAAAGTGGTGATCATCGCGGCGGGCAGGCCCGGCGCATCCGCGGTGGTGATCGGCGGCGGGCTGCTGGAAAACGACCTGAAACGCCGCGGCATCATGGTGGATGAGTGCATGGTCACCTCGGACCCTGACATCCTGTCGGTGGGCGAATGTGTGGACCATGGCGGCATGGTCTATGGCCTTGTGGTGCCGCTTTTCGACATGGCGCGCATGATCGCCAAAACCCTGACCGCCGGAGGTTTCGCTGAGGGCGAGGGCCGTGAGGAAATCGTGTATCGCGGCGCTGCGCACGGGGTCTACCAGCGTCTGGTGATCGAAGGCGACCGGCTGATCGGCGCGATGATGTACGGCGAAACCGGCGGCGGATCGTGGTTTTTTGGCCAGATGAACGATGGGACCTACGTATCAGACACCCGCGACACGCTGGTCTTTGGCCCGGCCTATGCCAGGGGCACATCAGTGGACCCTATGGCGGCCGTTGCAGCATTGCCGAATGCGGAAATCTGCGGCTGCAACGGCGTGTGCAAAGGCCAGATCGTGGCCGCCATTCAGGCAGGCGCAGGTGATCTGGACGCAGTGCCTGCGGTGACCACGGCGTCGGGGTCCTGCCGCACCTGCACCGGGTTGGTGGAACAGGTCCTGGCCGTTACCCTCGGCGATGGTTTCAAGATGCCGGGGGCCAAACCGGTGCACACATGCACTGACCTGACCCATGAAGACGTGCGCCGCCTGATCAAATCACAGGCGCTGAAATCCATGCCTGCGGGGATGCAGCAGCTTGGGTGAAAAACCTCGTGCGGCTGGCATGTCTGCCGCCCGGCGCTGAACTATTGCCTGATTGCTGATTGGCCGCTGGACCATACCGACGACCCGTAGTCCCGGCTCATCAACGAACGCGCCCATGGCAGCATCCAAAAAGACGGCACATTCAGCGTGGTGTCGGGCCACGCCTACACCAAGGGTCTGCGCACGGTGAAAACCTGTGTCGGGACCAACTGGTGACGGTTCGCCGCACAAGGTCAAGCTTGGCGTTTCCGGCTGTCCGCGCAATTGCGCTGCGGCGACTTGCAAGGACATCGGCGTGGACCACGGATATCAGATCTCTGCCAGTAGAGATGTGGGAATGGATCTAAATTAAATCGAAGCGCTGGCGCAGGTCGTGACTGAACAGAAGGCGATTGAGATGACCGCCGCCTTTGCCCAGATCCGTTGTAAAATGCCAGATACTTAGATCGCGCCTACAAATTGGCGGAAAAAGTCAGGCTTAATTTGGTGAAACAACAGATTGTTGAGGATCTGGAAACTCGCAAGGCGCTGGCCGCCCGGTTTGAGGTGTCCCAATCGGTGTATCGCAAGGCCCCCTACGCCGAACGCGCCACGGCACCTGAGGCGCGGCGGCTCCAACCCCTCGCGGATCTGAGCATGGAGGCCGCGCAATGACCGACTGGGTCGACATCGGCGCGCTGGACGCCCCCCCCCCGCCGCGGCGCTGCGGGCAGAGCGCGCGGCATGACCGGGCCAGACGGCCTGGGCGCCGTGCGCACCGCCTGCCCCTGTCGCGGCGTGCGCGGCGGCGTGATCGCGGCCCCTGACGGCAAGGGCGGCGCAGTGATCCACGGCGACAAGGACCACCCTGCCAATCTGGGGTGCCTGTGCTCCAAAGGTGCGGCATTGGGCGAAACCATCGACATAGAGGGGCGCCTGCTGCCCCCCGTGATCAATGGCAGGCCAGCGTCATGGGGCCGATAACGCGGTCATCAACTGCCATCTGGCCACCGGCCGCATCGGGTGCCCCCGCATAGGGGCGTTCAGCATCACCGGCCAGCCCAACGCCATGGGCAGGCGCGTGCCGACTGGCAGATCATCTGCGATGTGGCCGCGGCGATGGGCTGGCGCGGGGCCGCGCCAAGGTGGGCGCATGTTTGCCAATGGCGGGTTCTTCACCCCGTCGGGCAAAGGGCGGATATTGGCGCTGATCCCGGCGGCCCCGGCGCAGGCGCTGTCGCCCGCCTATCCGCTGCGCGTTAACACCGGGCGCACGCGCGACCAGTGGCACACCATGACCCACGCTGGCAAATCCCCGCATCTGAACCAGCACATGGGCGAGCCGTGGTTGGAAATTCACCCCACCGACGCCGCCGCCATCGCGCGGGTCGAAAGCGCACATGGCGCGGCGCTGCTGCACTGGACCGGCGAGCTGGCATCAATGGCCCGCGTCTGCACCCTGCCGCGGGCAGAAGCGGACCCGGTTTCGGGCTAGCCAGAGCTGAAAACAGCCGCCGTGCGCGTGGTGCCGTGGCCCGCACCGCGTGGTACGGGTTTGCCGCGTCCTCAGCGCAATTTCGCCCAACCAGCGGGTATTGGGCCCGGCCGCGCACCCGCACTGGCTGGCGCGCTGAACTGGCCGATCTGACTGTGCCGGACGATTGGGAAAGCTACGCCCGCGCGCTGTTCGCCATGCCCGGCGCCGACACTGTGATGGTGTACTACGCGTCCCGCGATGCCGCCCTTTTCGCCGCAAACGGGCCGGTGGCCCTGTCGCGCGGCTATGTTGTTGCGCAACTGGCCAATGGCTCCACCCCAAGGCAGATGCTGGCGGGCCGCCCCGGTGAGCACATGCCCGACCCCGGCGCCATTGTCTGCGCGGGCTTTGACGTGGATGTGAACACCAGACTGGCAGCCATCGCCGATCAGGGTCTGGCCGATATCAGCGCGATCGGTCAGGCCTTGCAGGCAGGGTTCAATTGCGGGTCCTGCCGCCCTGAATTGCAGGCGTTGCTGAACGGCGCCCACGCATCCGCGAAAGAGGCCGCCGAGTGATCGACCCCACCGCCCTTGCAGGCCATGTGCGCAAGTTAGGGCGCGGACCGGGCTGATCGCGCAACCTGACCCGCCCTGAGGCGCGCGAGGTCATGGAGATCATCCTCTCAGGCGGCGGTGCCCCTGAGGCGGTCGGTGCAATTTGAATGCTGATGCGGTTTCGCGGTGAAAACCCCGATGAAATCGCGGGCTTTGTCGATGCGATGCGCGGCCGGGCGGCGGGGCGGGGTTTCGGGTGCTGATCCACGGCTGGAACAGCCATCCGGGCGTGGCCGACCCGCGCGCATCGCTGACCAATGCCGGGATCGCGCTAGCAGGCAGCCCCAAGGCGGCGCGCGACGCGCTGGCGGGCGCTGGCATCGTGTATGCACCACTTGATTCGCTGGATCCGGCGCTGCTGGACCTGCTGCGGCTGCGGCTGCGCGAAAAGCTGGGCCTGCGATCTGCGGTCAACACCGCGCTGCGGGCTTGGAACCCGGGCGGGGCGCGCGCATCGGTGCAAGGCGCCCCCCCCTATCGCCCGCTGGCGCGCGATGCGGCCGAGGCGTTGGGCCAGCAGGCGATGATCGCGATCAAAGGTGGTGGCGGCGAATTAGAACGCCGTCCCGGCAAATCCGTGACCCTTGAAGGCCTGATCGGCGGCCAGCAGATCCAGGCCATCGCCCCGCCCCTGATCGACAAAACCCAGCGCCTGAGCGATTGGGGGCGACAAGACCGCACTGGCGCGCCTGCCTGCGCTTTGGGCCAGCGACATCCACGACCCGTTCGCCGCGGCGATTGTGACCGGCACCGCCGCGCTGGCGCTTGTGACCCTTTGGTGCTGCGCCTGACATTGCCGCGGCAGATGACACGGCGGCCCGGCTTTGGCGCGACCGCGCGCAGCATTCGAAAGGCTGACATCATGCCCCGCGCATCCTCGGGCGCGTGGCCCCGGCGCGGCGCGGGTTTGCGTCCCCGATTGGCACCGGGCCGGGATCGGCCGATCTGATCGCCCTGCGCGGTGCCAAGCGGATCGAGGCCGCGGAGGTGTTCTGTATGACCGGCTTATCGACATGCGGCTGCTGGATCTGGCCGCGCCATCGGCCGAAGTGATCCATGTGCGCAAGGACCCGAACGGCCCCGCATGGCAGCAACCCCAAATCAACGCGCTGCTGGTGGCCAGAACCGCGGTGGGCAAGCGGGCCATGCGCCTGAAATACGGCGATCCCGGCGTGTTTGACCTTGGCGGCGAAGAAGCCGCGGCGCTGTCTGCCGCGCGATTGGCGTGGAAGATCGTGCCCGGCGTCACCTCAGCCTCCGCCACATGTGCCGCCGCGGGGGGCTTTTGGGCCGAACACGGCGCCAACGACACGCTGGTGCTGGCCACCAGCCAATTGCGCGCGGGCGCTGAGGCCCCCGATTGGGCCAGCCATCTGCGCCCCGGCGCGGCCATTGCGTTGGATATGGGCGTCAAATCCGCGCCTCAGATGCAGGCGGGCCTTTGCAGGCGGGCCATTCGCCCGACCTGTCGGTCGATGTGATTGCTGGGGCCGAGACCCCGCGCTGATCCTGATCCGGCACCGCAAAGGTCGTGCCGCGGTGCTGTCGCCGATGGCCCGGCAGGTGGCGATTTAGGCCTGCGACAAACCAGTCCTTGACCCTCCAGTCACTGGAAGCTCCATATGAGTGCGGAACACCTTTTGCATGAAAGGCTCCGCCCGATGGCCGATGCCGCGATCCTCTCCTCCCCACCGCTTGCCCTGACCGTGACAGGCATGACCTGCGCCAATTGCGCGGGCCGTGTTGAACGCGCGCTTGCCGCCATGCCCGGCGTGGCGGCGGCAAACGTAAACCTTGCGCTTGAACGTGCCACAGTCACGCTGGCGCCCGGCGCTGCGATCACGCTGGGCGACGCCGCCGCGGCGGTGCGCCATGCTGGCTATGCCGCGCGTGAGGTGCGCGTGACGCTGGCCGTGCAAGGCATGACCTGCGCAAGCTGTGCGGGCCGGGTGGAAAAGGCGCTGAACGCAGCCCCTGGCGTGATCGGTGCCACCGTCAATCTGGCCACCGAAACCGCCGCCATCCGCGTTGTGGCTGAGGCCGCGGACCCCGCCCCCCTGATCGCCGTGATACGCCACGCAGGCTATGACGCGCGCGTCGAAGGCGACGGGGTCCAAGAGGCCGCCGCCGCCGATCTGGCCACCGCGCGCCGCGACCGCACGGAACTGATCCTCGCCGTCATACTGACCGCGCCGCTGGTCGGGCAGATGGTGCTGATGAGCGTTGGGATCATGGCGCATCTGCCGGTCTGGGCGGAATTCGCGCTTGCCGCCCCGGTGCAGATCTGGATCGGGCGGCGGTTCCATATCGGCGCGGTCGCGGCGATCCGGGCGGGCACGGGCAATATGGACGTGCTGGTGGCAATGGGGACCTGGGCCGCGTTCCTGTATTCCACCGCCTTGGTGCTGACGCGCGGAGACGCCGCCGCAGGCCACCTTTATTTCGAAGCATCAGCGGTCATCATCACCCTGGTGCTGTTCGGCAAATGGCTTGAAACACGGGCCAAACGCTCTGCCTCCGCGGCGCTGCGTGCGCTGATGGCGCTGCGCCCTGACCGCGCCACCGTGCTGCGCGCAGGCGCCGAAATCGACGTGCCGATCGCAGATGTGGTCCGCGGCGACGTGGTCGTGGTGCGCCCCGGCGAACGCATCGCCGTGGATGGCGTGATCATCCGCGGGGAAACCGAGATCGACGAAAGCCTGGTGACCGGTGAGCCGCTGCCCGTCACCCGCGGCAAGGGCGATCCGGCGGTGGCCGGCAGCATCAACGGTCCCGGCCTGATCCGCATCCGGGCTGAGGCGGTTGGCCCCGACAGCACCATCGCCCGCATCGCAAAAATGGTCGCTGAGGCACAGACCGGCAAAGCCCCGATCCAGCGTCTGGTGGACCGGATTTCGGCGGTGTTCGTGCCCGTGGTGCTGGTGCTGGCCATGCTGACGCTGGCAGGCTGGATGGCCGCAGGCGCCCAGTTTGAATATGCGTTCACCGCTGCGGTGTCGGTGCTGGTGATCGCGTGCCCCTGCGCCCTCGGCCTTGCCACCCCCACCGCGCTGGTGGCGGGAACCGGGGCGGCGGCGCGTGCGGGCATTTTGATAAAGGACATCGAGACCTTGGAGCGCGCGGGCCGCATCGACACGGTGATCTTTGACAAGACCGGCACCCTGACCATGGGCGCGCCGGAACTGTCGGACATCTGCGCATTGGGCGATGAGGACGAGGCCGCGCTGCTGACCCTCGCCGCCGCCGCGCAGGCCGGGTCGGAGCATCCGCTGGGCCGCGCCATCATCGGTGCCGCCAAGGACCGCGGACTGACCTGGCCTGAGGCTGAGGATTTCCGCGCGCAGATCGGCGCAGGCGTCACCGCAACCTTGGATGGCACACAGATCCGCATGGGCCGCCGCGATTTCGCCGCCACGAACGCTGCGCCAAAGGACGTCGCCGCCGCCGACGCGCTGACCATCGGCGGGCGCACCGTGATCTGGCTGTCGCGCGATGGGCAGGCGCTGGCGCTGTTCGCGCTGGCCGACGCGCTGCGCCCGGATGCGCGCGGGGCGGTCGCGGCGCTGAAGGCACGGGGCCTGCGGGTCATGCTGCTGACCGGGGACAACCGTGCCTCAGCTGCGCGGATCGCCGAAATGCTGTCCATCGACGAGGTGGAGGCTGAGGTCCGCCCCGAGGGTAAAGCCGCCGCCGTGACCGCCCTGATCGCCAAAGGCCGCCGCGTTGCCATGGTCGGGGACGGCATCAACGACGCGCCCGCGCTTGCCGCCGCCGATCTGGGCGTGGCCATGGGCGGTGGCGCTGATGTGGCCATGGAAACCGCCGGCATGGCCCTGATGCGCCCGCGCCCGTCGCTGGTTCCCGCGGCGCTGTCGGTGGCGCGGGCGACGGCGCGCAAGATCCGCCAGAACCTGTTCTGGGCGTTTGCGTACAATCTGGTGTGCCTGCCGGTGGCGATGATGGGCTGGCTGGACCCGTCTGTGGCCGGGGCTGCGATGGCGCTCAGCTCGGTCTCAGTCGCGGGGAACGCGCTGTTGCTGAAACGCTGGCGCCCGGAAGCAGAGGCATGAACATCGGCGATGTGGCAAAGGCCTCAGGCCTGCCCTCGAAAACCATCCGGTATTATGAAGACATCGGCCTGATCGCCCCTCATCGCGGCGACAACGGCTATCGTGATTTCTCGGACAAGGACCTGCACATCCTTGCGTTCATCGCGCGCGCGCGGGGGCTGGGGTTCGCGATCAACGACGTGCGCGCGCTGCTGTCTCTTTGGCATGACCGCGCGCGCGCCAGCGCCGACGTGAAACGGGTGGCTGAGGAACATCTGGCCACCATCGACGCCAAAATGCGCGAACTGACGCAGATGCGCGGCACGCTGGCCGGGCTGGTCGCCAGCTGTCACGGCGACGGGCGCCATGATTGCCCGATCCTCGAAGGGCTGTCCGGCACCGCCGCCGGGACCTAACCCCGCCCCCGCCACACGCGGCGAGGAGGGGGGCGCAGGGGGAGGGCGCTCTAGGCCCTCCCCCGCCTTGGGCCCTCCCCCGCCTTGGGCGCGCCAAACACACCCCTTGGCTTGCGCACCGTGCTTGTGCAGGAAGGGGGTCCGATCCCCCCGCCACATCCGCCTCCAAGGAGCCATCCCATGTCCGACATCAAACGCCTGCACACCGGCCCGCGCATGAGCCAGGCCGTGATCCACGGCAACACCGTCTATTTCGCCGGTCAGGTCGGCGAGGCAGGCGCCTCGGTCGCGCGTCAGACCGAAACTGCGCTCGCCTCGCTCGACGCCCTGTTGGCTGAGGCCGGGACCGACAAGACCCGCCTGCTGCAGGTCACCATCTGGCTGGCGGACATGGCCGATTTTGCCGAAATGAACAGTGTCTGGGACGCTTGGGTTCCCGCTGGTGCCACGCCCGGCCGTGCCTGCGGCGAGGCCAAGCTGGCCGCGCCAGCTTACACCGTCGAAGTCATCGCGATCGCCGCGCTCTGAGCGTATCTGTCGCGCAGAACTTGGCATAACGCCCGGCCCCTAGCCGGGCGTTATGCACCACAAAATCAGACCGGGCCCCGATGAACCTGCGCCATGGATGGTCGAAGGGGCCGAGGTCAGCGAAAACCTGCCCGATGGGCGCCGCCACCGCACGCCCCCCGTCCCTTGATGCAGTGGCCGTCCGACCAGGAGCTGGCACAGCGCGCGCGCAGGCACCGCGGGAACAGGCGGAAGCATCAGGCCCCCGCAGCTGTTCAGACGTCAGGCCGCCAAGGCGCCGCCTCAGGCGTTGCGCGCACGCGGGCCAACGCATCGTTCAATTGCGTGAACAGCGCCTCGCGTTCTTCGGGCACAAGGAACGCGCCCAGCTCTATCAGGCGTCCGGCACCGCGTAGGGTCAGGTAATTCTCAGGCCGGGCGTTTGGGTGCATGGTCAGATCAACCCAATAGGGGTTGGCCTGCCAGCGCAGCATGGCACCCGTGGGTTCGCGCCGCTCCACACAAATCATGTCAGGCCACAGGCGCAGGTGTTCCTCCAGCCGGCCATCGCGATAGTTGCGCTTGATCAGCAGATAAAGCAGCCCCCACGCCCCAACCAGGAACGGCAGCAGCGCCCACATGACGCGGGTGCCCATCAGCGGCAGAACCGGCAAGGCCAGCGCGATGCCCGCGATGGTCATCACGATGCGAAAGCCCTTTCGGGGCAGGGACCTGTGCGGCCACAACCGGACCTCATAGGACGGAGTATCCGAACGAGAAACGGCCGGGGAGTTATCCCCGGCCGTGGTTTTGTCATCGCTCATGATGCGATCACCCTTGCGCGTTCAGTGTGCCGGCTTGTCCCACATCTCACGCGTTGGCAGCTGCTCAAACGTGTGCTCGGGCGGCGGGTTGGACAGGGTCCATTCCAGCGTGTCGGCATGGGGGCCCCAGTAGGCGGGCTCCGTAAGCTTCGCGCCCTTCGTCACTGTGACGTACATGATGTAGAAGAACAGCAGGAACGAGGCACCCGAAAGGAACGCACCGTAAGAGCTGATTTCGTTCCACAGCGAGAACGCCTCAGGGTAGTCGATGTAGCGACGCGGCATGCCCTGACGACCCAGGAAGTGCTGCGGGAAGAAGGTGATGTTCGCGCCGATGAACATCATCCAGAAGTGGATTTTGCCCAGCGTTTCGGGATACTGGCGGCCAGACATCTTGCCGATCCAGTAGTACATGCCCGAGAAGATGCAGAACACCGCACCCAGCGACATCACGTAGTGGAAGTGCGCCACCACATAGTAGGTGTCGTGATACGCCCGATCCACGCCAGCCTGGGCCAGGATCACACCAGTGACGCCGCCCACGGTGAACAGGAACAGAAAGCCCATTGCAAACAGCATCGGGGTTTTGAAGCTGATCGAGCCGCCCCACATCGTCGCGATCCATGAGAAGATCTTGATGCCCGTGGGCACCGCGATCACCATGGTCGCCAGCATGAAGTACTGCTGCTGCGTGGCCGACAGGCCAACCGTGTACATGTGGTGTGCCCACACGACAAAGCCGAGCGCGCCAATCGCGATCATCGCGTAGACCATCCCGAGATAACCGAAGATCGGCTTTTTCGAGAAGGTCGAGATCACGTGGCTGACGATGCCGAAGCCCGGAACGATGATCATGTAGACTTCGGGATGGCCGAAGAACCACAGAAGATGCTGGTACAGCACCGGATCGCCGCCAGCCGCGGGGTCAAAGAACCCGGTGCCGAAGTTACGGTCAGTCAGCAGCATGGTGATGGCGCCAGCCAGAACGGGCAGCGACAGCAGGATCAGGAAAGCGGTGATGAAGATCGACCACGCAAACAGCGGCGTCTTGTGCAGGGTCATGCCCGGCGCGCGCATGTTCAGGAACGTGGTGATCATGTTGATCGCGCCCAGAATCGACGAGGCGCCCGACACGTGAATCGCGAAGATCGCAAGATCCATGGAATACCCAGGCTCAGACGTTGATAGCGGCGCATAAAGCACCCAACCGACGCCAGATCCAAGTTGCCCATCGCCGCCCGGCGACACCAGTGACAGCGTCGCGAGAGTGCAACCAGCAACATACATCCAGAAGCTGAGGTTGTTCATGCGCGGGAACGCCATATCTGGCGCACCGATCATCAACGGCATGAAGTAGTTGCCGAAACCGCCGAACATCGCCGGGATCACGACGAAGAACATCATGAGGATGCCGTGCCCAGTGATCAGCACGTTCCACAGATGGCCGTTGGGGGTGATGCCGTCTTCCATGAGCATGTATTGGACGCCGGGCTCCATGAGCTCGAGACGCATGTACATGGTGAAGGCGATCGAGATGAAGCCCATCAACGCCGAGACGATGAGGTACAGAATCCCGATGTCTTTGTGGTTCGTCGAGAGGAACCAGCGCGTGAAGAACCCCGGCCGGGGGTGGTCTTCGTGCGCGTGAAGCGCTGCGTCGGCCATATGTGAACTCCTGCCGCGTTGTTCTAGGCTGCCGAACCCCCGGCGGGGGCCGACCCATATCGAGCGTGTGCCTACACGAAGGCGCCGCCCTGAAACAATGGCTTCGAAGGTCGCAGCGCGGGCGCGCGGCATATGGGCCGCACCCCGGGCGGCTTCAACCCCCGGCACCGACCGCAAGCGCGGTCTTCGTGTTAGCGCAAAGATATCCCTATCCATCGCCATGACCACGCGACAAATGCACATTTTCAATCGGTGGAACGTGGCGCCAAAGCCGATCAGCCCCGGCGCGCCAGTGGGCCATCGGGGCCGAACACATCCTGAAAGGCGGCGCGCAGGGCCAGATCAAGGTCTTCCATAGACGGGGTCAGGCCCAGATCCCACAGGCTGGTGACGCCGTGCTCAGCGATGCCGCAGGGGATGATTCCGTCAAAATGGCTCAGGTCCGGGTCCAGATTGATCGAAACGCCGTGAAAGCTGACCCAGCGGCGCAGACGCAGGCCGATGGCGGCGATCTTGTCCTCTGGCACGGCACCGGTCGCGGTCAGGGGCTTGTCGGGGCGCATGACCCAGACGCCGACGCGGCCGGTCCGGCGCTCAGCAATCACGTTAAAGGCGGCGAGGGTGCGGATCACCCATTCCTCCAGCCCCCAGACGAATCGGCGCAGGTCCTGCCCGCGCGCGCCAACATCAAGCATCGCATACGCCACCCGCTGCCCCGGCCCGTGATAGGTGTATTCGCCGCCGCGCCTGGCCTGGAACACCTCGAATCGGTTGGGCTCAAGCAGATCCGCGGGTTTGGCGGAGGTGCCGGCGGTGTAAAGCGGCGGGTGCTCCAGCAGCCAGACCAGTTCTTCCGCGCCGTCCTTGCGGATGGCGTCGGCGCGGGCCTCCATGAAGGCGAGCGCGTGGGGATAGGGGGTCAGCCCCTCAGAAATAAGCCATTCGGTCATGGCAAACAAATAGGCCCGCGCGCGCCGATCTGGCAAGCGGTGCGCGGATCAGGCCTGCCCCTGTCCGCTTGGCGGGGGCGCCGCGCGACCAATGATCTGCCCGGTTGCGGGCGGGGCGCCCGCGCGGCGACAGGACCGGGGGTTCGGGATATTTTCACATGGGCGCATTTTTCCGCCCATCGCCTATTGGCAACCTGATCGAGCGCTGCTAAATCCCGGCTCGCTGATGACGCGGTCGTGGCGGAATTGGTAGACGCGCAGCGTTGAGGTCGCTGTGGGGTAACACCCGTGGAAGTTCGAGTCTTCTCGACCGCACCATCAGCTTTATCGCCCGAACGGGCGACAAGGCAGCGCCCGCAAGCAGAAATGCTTGCGGGCGCGCTTCGTTTCAGACCCTTTGCATGTTTTGCCGCGATCAGCCTTCTGCGGGGGGCGGGATGTCTGGTTCAGGGCCCATCTTCGGCTCAAGCCTCGTGCCGCTCGACACCCCGAGGGCGCGCAGGCCGTCTTCGACGCCGGTGGCGATGCGCCCCTCGGCAATCGGGGCCTTCAGCACCTGCGCGGTTTGGCGATCAAGCATCAGCAGCCGCGGCCGATTGCGCAGAAACGGATCATTGCGCACCAGATCGCGGCCGAACCACAGCGCCTCAGTGTCAATCGCGACCGTATCCGCATCAAGGGACTGCAGCCAAAGCTGCGCGCGGGCGCGTGGGGCCATCTTGGCCTCTACCTGCGCCAGCCGCCACGGGACCAGAAGCACCGCCGAGACCGCGATCAACAGCATGCCAAACCGCATGAGCCGCCGGGGATCCACCGCACGAGGCGGGGCAGCACAGGCCGCCGCGGCCACCACAGCCATCGCGCCCAGCCAAGGGTGCAGATAGCGATAGCCCCAACCATGCATCTGATCGGGCATGAACAGCCAACGAAACGCGACCGAAAGCGCCACGCTGACCACGCAAAGCTTTTCAGCGGTGCCGAGGCGGCGCCAACTGACTGCCCCCATGCAGAACAGGATCAGCAACGCCGGCGACAGCCACAGCGCGAATCGCGCCATGGCGACGGCAAAGACTGGCCCATGGGGCAAGGGCGGCGCAGTCACCGGCGCCGGGCCGATGCCGGGCGACCACCCCTGCAGATACCGGTATTGCCACGGGTCCCGCGGCAGCGCCGACCAATCGCCGCTTTGCAGCGCGACGGCCAGTTCGGGCCACATCATCCACATGACCATCGCGGTCCCATAGACCACGCCGTAGACCAACGCCCATCCCCGCCCCGGAAATGCGCCCAGCAGCAGCGCCAGCCCGAAAGGTGCGGCGAACATGGAATGCACATGCACCTGATGCAGGCCCAGCGCCAACACCCCAATCGCCATCGCCGCCAGATGCCCCCGTGCGCGCCCGCGCAAAAAGCACGCAAGCCAACACATATTGAGCGCCAGATGCGCGGGGAACGAGAACCCTGACCCCGACATGGCGATGAATTGCGGCGACGCGGCCAGCGCCCCGGCGCCGATCAACGCCGCAATCGGATGGTCAGGGCGCAGGCGCCGGATCACGCGATACGTCGCCAGCGCCGCCAACGCGGCCAGCGCGGGGTTCAGGACGGACGCGGATCCCAGCAGCTCCGCCCCCGCCAGCATCGCGGCATAGACCGGGCGGTAATGAGAGCCCCACAGCCCATGGACCGTATCCACAAACACAAACACAAACACCGGCTGCAACGCCTGCGCAAAGGGCAGGTCGGCGGCGGAGATCGGCGCGAGGATCTGCCCCTCAAGGAAAATCCGGGCCTGGAACACAGGGATGAATTCATCCCCCGCCAGATTGAAATTATGATGGGCGATGACTTTCGCAGCCAGCGCCGCGGCGAAGGCCGCCGTCGCCAGCAGCAGGGGCGTCGCCCGGCGCGCAGCAATCACCGACGGATCCCAGATCGGCCGCCCCGCGACCATCCAGCAGATCAGCGCCAGCGCGAGGGTCAGGAAAATCAGCGGCTGGTCCTGCACGACGAACAGCCTGACCATCGCTGCCCGCCCCAGATCAGGCGTCTGCACGACCCAGCCCGGCAGCAATCCCCAGACCACCTGAACCGCCACGAACAAGGCAACCGCCCATAACAGCGGTGCCACCGCGGCGATTGCACTGCTTGGGCGGGTCTGAACGGGCGGTTGGGGCATACGCGGGCGGCCTTTTTTGGTCTTTCACGCGCGGACCGACCCTAGTGCCGCCGCGCAAAGACAACAAACCGTGCGGCCGCCAAAGTCCAGAGATTGCCTTTGAAAAGCGGCACCAAAAAAAAGGGGCAGCCGAAGCCGCCCCGATCATCGCTATACCGCCACAATCACCGCGCGAACTTCTTATATTTCAACCGATGCGGGTTGACCGATTCCGGGCCGAGGCGGCGGATCTTGTCTTCCTCATACGCGGTGAAGTCGCCTTCGAACCATTCCACATGGCTGTCGCCTTCGAAGGCCAGCATGTGGGTGCAGATGCGGTCAAGAAACCAGCGGTCATGCGAGATCACCACCGCACAGCCCGCAAAGTTCAAGATCGCGTCTTCGAGCGCGCGCAGCGTTTCAACATCAAGATCGTTGGTCGGCTCATCGAGCAGCAGCACATTGCCGCCATCGCGCAGCAGTTTGGCCAGATGCACGCGGTTGCGTTCGCCGCCCGACAGCAGGCCGACCTTTTTCTGCTGGTCGCCGCCCTTGAAGTTAAAGGCCCCGCAATAGGCGCGCGACGCCATTTCAGCCTGACCCAGCTTGATGATGTCGAGGCCGTCGGAGACTTCCTCCCACACGTTCTTGTTGGGATCGAGCGCATCGCGCGACTGGTCCACGAAGCTCAGCTTCACGGTGTCGCCGAATTCGACCGTGCCGCTGTCGGGCTCTTCCTGCCCGGTCAGCATGCGGAACAGCGTGGATTTACCCGCGCCGTTCGGGCCGATCACGCCAACGATGCCGCCGGGGGGCAGTGAGAAGCTCAGGTTCTCGATCAGCAGGTTGTCGCCGAACGCCTTGTTCAGGTTCGCGACCTCAATGACCTTGTTGCCGAGGCGCGGACCATGCGGAATGATGATCTGGGCGCGGCCGATCTGTTCGCGCTCAGACGTGTTGACCAGATCTTCGTAAGCGCTGAGACGGGCCTTGGATTTCGCCTGACGGGCCTTGGGCGACTGGCGCACCCATTCCAGTTCGCGCGAAATCGTCTTCTGACGCGATTTGTCATCGCGCGACTCATGCTCCAGCCGCTTGGCCTTCAGCTCCAGCCAGCGCGAATAGTTGCCTTCGTACGGGATGCCGCGACCGCGATCAATTTCCAGGATCCACGACGTGATGTCATCGAGGAAATAGCGGTCATGGGTCACGATCAGGATCGTGCCCTTATAGGCGATCAGGTGCTTTTGCAGCCAAGCGATGGTCTCAGCATCAAGGTGGTTCGTCGGCTCATCGAGCAGCAGCATGTCCGGCGCCTGCAGCAGCAGTTTGCACAGCGCGACGCGGCGTTTTTCACCGCCCGAAAGAGTGCTGACATCGGCGTCGTCGGGGGGGCAGCGCAGGGCCTCCATCGCGACGTCGACCTGGCTGTCGAGATCCCACAGGTTCTGGGCGTCGATCTTGTCCTGAATCTCGGTCATTTCCTCCATCAGCGCGTCGGAGTAATCCTCAGCGACCAGCATGGCGACTTCGTTGAACCGGGTCAGCAGCGCGGTTTTCTCGGCAACGCCGTCCATGACGTTTTCACGCACCGACCGCGTCTCGTCGAGATGCGGTTCCTGCGCCAGATAGCCGACAGTGGCCCCTTTGGCGGCCCATGCTTCGCCCTGATAATCCTTGTCCTGCCCCGCCATGATGCGCAGCAGCGTCGATTTGCCTGAGCCGTTGACGCCGACAACACCGATCTTGACGCCGGGCAGGAAGGACAGCTTGATGTTTTCAAAGCACTTCTTGCCGCCGGGATAGGTCTTGGACACGCCGTCCATGTGATAGACGTACTGGTAGGAGGCCATTTCGGGTCCTTCGGGCTGAAAATGCGTGGATTTGGCCGTGATGTAGCGTGTCGCGGCCTCGGGCGCAATGCGGGGCCACGCAACCAGCGCAGGTGACGCGCTTGGCCCGAAGCCCTGCGTAGGTTAAAGATAGCATTTGCTGCATTCGTGCCTCGGGGAGCTTTTTCATGCGCGGGTTTTGCATTTGTCTGGCGCTGGCCGCCGGCGCTTTCGCGATCCCGGTGCCTGCCATCAGTCAAGCGGTGGCACCGCTGCTCGGCCCGCAGGCCTGGGTCGATCATGTGGTCAATGACATGATGCCGTTCTTCACCATTCCCGACGCGCAGGGATCACCGATCGGAGCGTTTCCCGGTCGGCGCTGCAATGACGGGACCATGCCGGACCCCACTGCGCGCTGCGCGGATGTCAGTTCCAGCGAAGCCAACAATCCGAAGCAATATCTAGTGGCGCAGTCGCGGCAGATTTTCGCGTATGCCACAGCGTTTCACATGACCGGCAACACGGAATACTTGGATCTGGCCAAGGTGGGCACCGCCTATCTGTTCGAGACCTATCCAAACCCGGGCGGGATCTTCCGCGAGAATCTGGACGTCAACACCGGCACGCTCGGGCCGCTCTACTACGCTCGCAACGTGCAGCGGCAGGCCTACGGGCTGCTCGGACCGACGATGCTCTACTATATCACCAAGGACGAGGCGCTATACGGCCAGATCAGCGCCGCAAGCGACGCCATCACCAGCTATTTCGGCAAGGCCGGCACCGGATCGTATTCGTGGAACCCATTTGGCGACGTGGCCGGCAGCATCACCGCGTCGCTCGATCCACTGAACACCTACATCCAACTGCTGTCGCGGGTGGCGCCCGACCCCGACCGTGCGGCGTTCCGCGATCAGGCGCACCTTATCGCCACCTATCTGCGCGACACGCATTTCGTGCCCGAGCGCGGTCTTTTCGACACCGACCTCGCGTCGACCAGCGACAACTTAGATTTCGGCCACAGCGCCAAATCGCTGTGGTTCATCGCCATGGCCGCGGCGCAGTCGGGGGATGCGGATCTGGCGGCATTCGCCAAAGGGCAGGCCGCGCAGCTATTCTCACAAGCTTTCGTCGAAGACCTTGGATCTTGGGCGACAAGCGCGACCGCGACCACACGCAATGACGACGCCAATTGGTGGATATCGGCGGAGCTTGGCCAGCTGGCCGCCTCGTTGGCGATGACTGATCCGGCATTGCTGGACATGCTTTCGCAGACTCAGGATTTCTGGCTGACTTATTTCGTAGATCAGGAAAACAAGGGCATATGGAGTGCGGTCGACTCCCTGACCGGAGATCCACTTGCGGTGCAGCGCAAGCAATGGGAATGGAAATCAGGATTTCATGAGCTGGAGCACGCGCTCGTCTCCTACATCACCGCGGCGGAGATGAGCGAAACCGACCCAGTGCTTTGGTTCGCTCGCGCCACCGATTTTTCTTTCGAAACCGCCTATCTGTTCGACGCCGACCCGATCGCGGTGGAGTCTGTCGCCTTAGACGGCGGCGGCGTGATTCAAGGCGTGACCTTCTCCGGCATCACCTTCGCCACGATCGCCGCAGTTCCACTAGGACCGACCGCGTGGTTCTTGACCATCGGACTTCTGGCGCTCGGCGGCCGGGCGCGGCGTGTTGCAAAAGCCCCCTGAGCGCACTTTTGCGCCACAGGGGATTTCCAAGCGCACCAATATCGGCTTGACTCAGTTCTTCCGCCGAAGGAGAGCGCAACCCTATGATCCGCACCGGACTGCCCATCGCCACGCCCGGGCTGCGGGTCGGGCTACTGGGCGGCAGCTTCGATCCCGCGCACGAAGGGCATGCCCTGATCACCCTGCGCGCCATGGCGGCGTTGGGGCTGGATCGGGTGTGGTGGTTGGTCAGCCCCGGCAACCCGCTGAAAACCCGTGGCCCGGCGGACCTGCGCGCTCGGATAAAAGCGGCCCGCGCGCTGATGCGCCATCCACGCGTGGACATCACCGACATCGAAACACGGCTGGGCGCGCGCTATACCGCGGACACGCTGGAGCGGCTGAAATCGGTTTATCCCGGCGTGCGTTTTGTGTGGCTGATGGGGGCGGACAATCTGGCGACCTTTCACCGTTGGGATCGGTGGCAGAGCATCGCGCGCACGGTCCCGATCGCGGTGATCGCCCGTCCCGGCGCGCAGGTGGCTGCGGGGCTGTCGCCCGCCGCGCAGATGTTCGCGCAGGCCCGCATCGCGCCCGATCAGGCCCGCATGCTGCCCTTTGCCAAGGCGCCCGCATGGACGCTGTTGACGGGCCCGATGCTGGCGCGGTCCTCAACCCAGATCCGCGCGGCGGGGCGCTGGCCCTGACGCACAACGCTGCGTATGGCCCTGACGCACAACGCTGCGCATGGAAGATGTTGAGCCGCGGGGCGGTCTCCTCCATGCTGCGCGCCAAAGCCCCGTGGGGCGGGACGGTCAGGAGAACCGAAGTGACCAATCGCATAGCGCGGCACGCTTTTCGCCGCGTGGCCCTCGTGGCGCTGCTTGCGGCCCTGATCGCCGCGCCCGCCGTGGCGCGGGCACCGGGATCGGCCCCCCTGCCCGCCCCGCGCCCCGCGCTTATCGCTGCGGCGCAGTCTGCGTCGCTCGTGGTCCGCGCACCCGCCCGCCCAGCCGCCGCCACCGCCGCCGCGCCGCAAGGTGCAGCGCCCGCGTTCATCGGCGATGCGCTGGTCACAGAGGCCGGGCTGACCGGCCATGTGGGCTTTGTGCTGATCGACATGGCCACCGGCGAGGTGCTGGACGCCCGCCACCCTGACGGCCCCTTCCCGCCCGCATCGACCGCCAAGGCCATCACCGCGGTCTATGCGCTGGAAACGCTGGGGCCTGAGCACCGTTTTGTCACAGAATTGCGCGCTGACGGCCCGATCCGGGGTGGCACGATCAGCGGTGCGCTGGCGCTGGTGGGCGGCGGAGACCCTGATCTGGACACCGACGATCTGGCCGATCTGATGGATCAGGCAGCGCGCGCGGGCCTTAAAAAGGTCACCGGCGTGCTGATCGTGGATGGCCGCGCGCTGCCCTCGGTCGTGCGGATCGATCCCGAACAGCCTGAGCATGTGGCCTACAACCCCTCAGTCGGTGGGCTGAACCTGAATTACAACCGCGCGCTGTTCGAATGGCGCAAGGCCAAGGGTGGGCATGATCTGTCGGTGCGCGCTGCGGCCCGGCGCAATGGACCGGCGATCAGCGCGGTCACTGTCGCGCTGGGCGCGCCCGGATCAGCGGTGTTCACCGCACTGGGCGACCAGGGCGGCGCCGAGGCATGGACCGTCGCGCCCGGCGCGCTGGGCAAGGATGGCGGGCGCTGGCTGCCGGTGCGCCGCCCTGACATCTATGCTGGCGACTCGCTGCGTGCACTGGGGGCCGCGCGCGGTGTGACCCTGCCCGCACCTCGGGCCGGACGCGCGCCCGACGACATGACCGTGATCGCGCGCCATGAAAGCCCACCGCTGCGGGACATCATCCGCGGCATGCTGCGCTGGTCCACCAACCTGACGGCTGAGGCACTGGGCATGGCGGCCTCAGGACCTGTGGCGCGGGATCTGGACCAATCTTCGGACCGGATGACCACATGGATGGTCCGGCGCGCCGGGCTGGCGATGCGCACGGGGCCGTCCCTGCGCAACCATTCGGGGCTGAGCGCCGAGTCCCGCATCACGCCGATGCAGATGGCCACATTCCTGCGCGCCGCCGCGCTGGGGACCACGTCCACAGCCACGCCCACAGCCACTGGGTGGCCCGGCGTGTTCACCAATCCTGGCAGTCTGGTGGCGCTGGCCGGTGCCGCGCCCGGCGGCGGACGCCCGGCGGCATATGTCGCGCCCGGCGTGGCCGCGGGCGCGCGCAGCGATGCGGACCTGCCGCGCGGCGATCTGCATGGCCTGCTGCGCGAGGTCGCGCTGGGGTCTGGCAAGGATGCGCCGCCCAAAGGCGTGCGCGCGGTCGCCAAGACCGGGACGCTGTTGTTCGTGCGGGGGCTGGTCGGGTATCTTGACGCCGCGTCGGGCCGCAGGCTGACCTTTGCGATCTACGCCGAGGATCTGGGCCGCCGATCGGGGCTTGAGGATCTGGAGAGCGACCGCAGGGCATCAGGCTGGTCGTCGCGCGCCCGCGCGATGGAGCGAAGATTGCTCAACGCTTGGGCGCGGCGCTTTTAGCGTTTATTCGCTGTCACCGCCCTGAAGCGAGAGCGTCTGGTGCCGGGCGCGGGCACCACGTTCGATGGCGGCTGAGGCCAGACGCCCGATCGACAGCTCATACCGCACCATTTCAAGGAACCGCAGCTCGGTCAGTTTGACCTTGCCGTCTGACGCTGCAACGTCGCAGGCCATGGCGTAGGCGGTTTCATTGAGATGCGGGGGCAGCGCCTCTTTGACCAGGCCGAGGATGGCGTCGAGGCCGTCTTCCTCGCTCAGCATGTCGATCACTGTGTCGCTGACCAGCCGGATGCGGTCCTGATCATAGTCGTTGAAGGCGGGCATGGCACCGACGATCCGCTCAATGGACATTAGCTCATTCGCGCTCATGCTTTCATCGGCTACCGAGGTGGTGATCATCACCGCCACCAGGGCGTCCTGCGCGGTCAAGATGGTCATGGCCAATTCCTTTTGCTCGGCAGGGCCAAGACGCCCCCTTAGGACGCGACCTTATTGACCGGGACGCTGCGCCGCAATATGGAACCATTACCGCACCGGGGCGCGCGCCCCGGGCGATGCCATCGCGCGCGCGCAAACCAGCCGCGCCTTTCGCGTTATGAAGGACCGTATCAGATGACCGAGCTGCGCGACGCCGCCCTTGCCGCCAAAGCATGGCCGTTCGAGGAGGCGAAGAAGCTCGTCAAACGGTATGCGAAAAAAGACCCTGAAAAGGGCTATGTGCTGTTCGAGACGGGATACGGCCCGTCCGGCCTGCCCCATATCGGCACTTTCGGCGAAGTGGCTCGCACCACCATGGTGCGCCACGCGTTCGAGACGCTGTGCGACATTCCCACCAAGCTGCTGGTGTTTTCGGACGACATGGACGGCATGCGCAAAGTGCCCGAAAATGTGCCCCAGCAGGACATGCTGCGCGCGCATCTTCAGCGCCCGCTGACCGTGGCCCCCGATCCGTTCGGGCAATACCCAAGCTTTGGCGACCACAACAACGCGATGCTGCGGCGGTTCCTGGATCAGTTCGGGTTCCAGTATGATTTCGCGTCAGCCACCGATTACTACAAGACTGGCAAGATGGATGACATCCTGCTGCGCGCCGCGGAACGCTATGACGACATCATGAAAATCATGCTGGCGTCCCTGCGCGAAGAACGCCAGCAGACCTATTCGTGTTTCCTGCCGATCTCGCCCACCACCGGCCGGGTGCTGTATGTGCCGATGAAGCATGTGGACGGCGTCAACGGCACCGTGACCTTCGACGACGAAGACGGGACCGAGACCACTCTGCCGGTCACGGGCGGCAACGTGAAGCTGCAATGGAAGCCTGATTTCGGCGCCCGCTGGGCCGCGCTCGACGTTGACTTTGAGATGTACGGCAAGGATCACGGACCAAACACCAAGATCTATGACGGCATCTGCCGCGCCCTTGGGGGCCGCCCGCCGGAGCATTTCGTGTATGAGCTGTTCCTTGATGGCGAGGGGCAGAAAATCTCAAAGTCCAAGGGCAACGGGCTGACCATCGACGAATGGCTGACCTATGCCAGCACCGAAAGCCTGTCGCAGTTCATGTACCAAAAGCCCCAGACCGCCAAGCGGATGCACTGGGACGTGATCCCGCGGGCGGTGGACGAATACCACCAGCACCTGCGTGCCTACCCCACGCAGACGCCAGTGCAGCAAGTGGCCAACCCGGTCTGGCACATCCATTCAGGCACGCCGCCTGAATCGGATATGATGGTGCCGTTCTCAATGCTGCTTAACCTCGCGTCGGCGGCATCGGCCCATGACAAGGCGCAGATGTGGGGCTTTATCCAACGCTATGCGCCCGGTGCGACGCCAGAAACCCACCCGGTGATGGACGCCGCAGCGGGCCATGCGGTGCGCTATTACCAAGACAAGGTCGCGCCGTTCAAAACCTATCGCGCGCCCAGCGATCAGGAACGCGCGGCGCTGGCGGATCTGTCCGCCCGCCTGCGCGCGTGGACCGGCGCCCCTGACGGCAAGGAAGAAGCCTCCGCGTTGCAGGACGAGGTGTTCGCCACCGGCAATGACCATGGGTTTGAAAACCTGCGCGACTGGTTCAAGGCGATCTATGAGGTGCTTTTGGGCGCCAGCCAAGGCCCGCGCTTCGGCGGATTTATCGCGCTTTACGGCGTGGTAGAAACCGCAGACCTGATCGACCGCGCGCTTTCTGGCGATCTGGAAACCGCGCCCGTCTAAAGCCTCCGCCATCCGCTGCCACCGCCCCTACTTGGGCGGTGGCCCCCTGCCCCCCGCCGACCGCGCGCCGTCAGCCTGCCATTGACGCCCCCTCGGCCCGCCCCCATAAGCCTCAGCCATGACCGACCTTTCGCGCATCCGCAATTTCTCGATCGTGGCTCATATCGACCACGGAAAATCCACGCTTGCCGACCGGTTGATCCAGTCGACCGGCACGGTGTCCGACCGTGATATGAAGGCCCAGCTCCTCGATTCCATGGACATCGAGCGTGAGCGTGGCATCACCATCAAGGCACAGACCGTCCGCATCGACTACAAAGCGAATGACGGTGAAACCTATGTGCTGAACCTGATCGACACGCCCGGCCATGTGGACTTCGCCTACGAAGTCTCCCGGTCGATGCGCGCCGTCGAAGGGTCCTTGCTGGTGGTCGACGCGTCCCAGGGCGTTGAGGCCCAGACGCTGGCCAACGTTTATCACGCCATCGAAGCGAACCACGAAATTGTCCCCGTCCTGAATAAAATCGATCTTCCCGCCGCAGAACCCGACCGCGTGCGCGAACAGATTGAGGACGTGATCGGCATCGACGCGTCCCACGCGGTGATGATCTCAGCCAAGACCGGCATCGGCATCCCCGACGTGCTGGAGGCGATTGTCACCCGTCTGCCCGCCCCCAAAGGCGACCGCGACGCGCCCCTGAAGGCGATGCTGGTGGACAGCTGGTATGACAGCTATCTGGGCGTCGTGGTGCTGGTGCGCGTGATCGACGGGGCCCTGAAAAAGGGCGACCGCATCCGCATGATGTCCACCAAGGCCGACCATCTGGTGGAGCGCATCGGCGTGTTCCGCCCGGCCATGACCCCGTGCGACGAACTGGGCCCGGGCGAGATCGGGTTCATCACCGGATCCATCAAACAGGTCCGCGACACCCGCGTCGGCGACACGATCACCCACACCAAGACCCCCTGCGCCACGATGCTGCCCGGCTTCAAACCCGCGCAGCCGGTGGTGTTCTGCGGTCTGTTCCCGGTGGACGCTGCGGAATTTGAAGACCTGCGCGAGGCGATTGAAAAGCTCGCCCTCAACGACGCGTCCTTCAGCTCTGAGATGGAGACCTCGGCTGCCCTCGGATTCGGGTTCCGCTGCGGGTTCCTCGGGCTGCTGCACATGGAGGTCATCCGCGACCGGCTTGAGCGCGAATATGACATCGACCTGATCACCACTGCACCGTCAGTGGTCTACCAGCTGGTTGGCCGCGACGGATCGATCACGGAACTGCACAACCCCGCCGACATGCCCGACCCGATGTCCATCGACCACATCAAGGAACCGCGGATCAAAGCAACGATCTTGGTACCAGATGAATATCTTGGTGACGTGCTGAAGCTGTGCCAAGACCGGCGCGGCATTCAGCTGGATCTGACCTATGCGGGCGCGCGGGCGATGGTGGTCTATGATCTTCCGTTGAACGAGGTTGTGTTCGACTTCTACGACCGCCTGAAATCGGTGAGCAAGGGCTACGCATCCTTTGATTATACTTTGGAAGGCTATCGTGAAGATAACCTTGTGAAGATGTCGATCCTGGTGAACGACGAACCTGTCGACGCGTTGTCGATGATGGTTCACCGGGACCGCGCCGACATGCGCGGACGTGCGATGTGCGCAAAGCTCAAGGATCTGATCCCCCGCCACATGTTCAAGATCCCCATCCAGGCCTCGGTCGGCGGGCGGGTGATCGCGCGCGAGACGCTGTCTGCGATGCGCAAGGACGTGACCGCGAAATGCTATGGCGGCGACGCAACCCGCAAGCGCAAGCTGCTGGACAAGCAAAAGGCCGGTAAGAAAAAGATGCGCCAGTTCGGCAAGGTGGAGATCCCGCAGCAGGCCTTCATCAGCGCCCTGAAGATGGACGACTGATTTCGCCACCATCTTAACCGGACATTAACCAAACCCTCCCAGCGTTGGACAAACGCTCGGAGGGTTTTTTCATGCGCTATCTGTTGGGATTTGTGATGCTGGCCATGGCGGCGTGCTCCTCGCCGTCGGTCGGGTTCATGGGGGTGGCGCCGGTGACGGTGGTGGTCGAGGGTTGGGCGATCGACGTCTATGCGCTTGACGGCAAGGCCGAGGCGATCCGGATGACCACGGACTGGGATCAGACGGAGGTGCTGATGCGTGAGAGGGGGGTGATCGCGGTGGAGCAGGCCACGGGGTGGAAGGTTGACCGGCGGACGGTGAAGGGGGATGGTAGTATTGTGCGGATGAGGGCGATTTAGTCGAGAAAGAAGTGCACTCTTTCGCGATTAAATACCGCACTAAGATTTAATGTATTGACTGATCAGAAAATTAACCTACTGATTAAAGGAGGAACTAACCCAACCAACATCAAGGTGGCTGAAGTAAATTATGCCTCAACGCAAGCCCATCAAAGATAGTATAAAATTGCTCGTTAGACAAAAATGTGGATTTGGATGCATCGCTTGCGGCGACCCCATCGTTGAATACCACCACATTACAGAACATGCAAAGGGTGGCGACGACACTGTCGAGAACTTGGCCTTGCTATGCCCCACACACCATTCCGAGCACCACAAAGGGATACTAAAGCGGAAGACCTTGGAGAACTTCGCAGCAAATCCTTTTTCCCTAAGATCCGAAAATCGAAAGCCAATACATCTGGAAATTGATGGACTGTTTCCAATTATTGTTGGAAATACATCATTTGGATATACTAGGAGTGCTGAAGACGGATTTCAATTTTCCCCGATCCAGATTGCAGACGACTATGAACCATTTACCTTCACCGTTGAGGACGGCAAGCCCCTTCTCTCCCTGAGATACATCGATGCGGGAGGCCGCACCTGCCTAGAGATACAAAAAAACGAAATTGTATATAACTCGGGGGTTTTTGATTTTTACATAAAATCCAACCGGATCGAACTATTTCTCGAAAAGAGAGTCCCAGTCCTAAAGATAACATTAGAAGATGACTTTATTAGAATCCGGGAATTTGTCATATTTTACAAAGGCATACTTCTCGTGTGTAATGAAGAAGACGGTATTTATACTATAAATAATAACTCAATCATCGGAAGTCTTGGTATAATATCATCCATGACCAAAGGTCACCAAATCGCCCTAAGCATCCCAAGAGAAATTGGGAAAATTCCCGTTGAGTACGGAATAATGATGGAAACCCGCAAGCCAGATACAAAAATTGACTTTAAGAAACTTCAAATTGTTTACAATTACTACCGCCGCCTCCCCTTCACCAAGTCATTCAAATTTTCTTAGGCTGGTGACCCCACGAGGACTCGAACCCCGAACCTGGTAATTAGAAGTCACCCGCTCTATCCAGTTGAGCTATGGGGCCGTGCCGGGCCTGAGATAGAGGGTCTGGGCCGCGCGCGTCAATGCCCCTCGGCGCCGCTGTTCGCATCGCGCTCAAACATCGCGAGCGCCGGGGATGGCGCGCCGCCCGACACCGGGGCGCCGTCGACCTCCAGCCATGCATGGGCAAGGATCCCGCCCCCGACACGCCGGACCTGATTGCGCTTGGCGAGGCCCGACCGCGCGAGTTCCTCGCCGACAAAGGTTATGACGCCGACAGCCAGCGCGCAGAGTTATATCTGCGTGGCGCGCGCCCGATCATCCCGTGGAAGTCGAACCGCAAAGCGCCCGGCACGCTGGACCGGT
>JBLGAC010000018.1:0-69267 GCA_047610385.1 Paracoccaceae bacterium
CCCGGTTGCAGTCACCGCATCGCCCGAGGACGCGACAACCATCGCTCCGTCCGCATCCAGCGTGTCGGCGCCAATCGTGCCAACTGCGTTCGCGGTCATCGTGCCGGTTCCCGCATCGACGCGGGTCAGGGTCATCGCCCCGCCCGCGCCCAGCACCGTGGTACCGTCAACGGTGACGTCGGTTGCGTCGAGCGTGGTGGTCGCCGTCAGGTCCAGCGCGTCGCTGCCGGTCACCCGCAGCACGTCGACCGCGCCTGCGACCGTGGAGAGGTCGATGGCGCCGGTCGCGCCGATATCCGTGCCGATGATGTCGCCGCCCGCAGCGCCGGTCAGGGTTATGCCAGCGTTGACGTCGGTCATGTCCAGCGTGGTTGCTGCATTAAGGTCGATCGCGCCATCCGCGGTCACGTCGCTTGCGTTGATCAGGCCGTCGCTGATGGCCGTGACCGACCCGGCGCCGCCCGCCGCGATGGCGGTCACATCGGCAAGCGTAAGATCGGTCGAATTGACCAGCGAAACATCATTGCCCAGCGCCGACACTGCGCCGCTGAAGACGTTGGCCGCATCGGTGAGGGTGATAGTCCCCAGCTCCGCCGCCTGCACGCTGCCTGAATGGACGCCGGAGATGAGGGTGGCCGTGCCGCCCACGTTGATGAACCCGGTTTGGGCGATATCGGCACCGGTGCCGGTGTTGCCGTCCGCATTTGCGCGCACCAGCAGCGCATTGTTGGCAAAGATCGCGAGGTTGGGGATGAACGTGGCACCGCCCAGGGTTGTGGCGCGCACCGCCGCGAAATTCAGATCGCCCGCGGCCTCGATGGTTGCGGCGCCGTTGGTGGTCAGCATCACGTCGCCGCCAAAGGATGCCAGCGCGCCGTCAGCCGCGGTGGTGATGCTGACATCGCCGCCGATGGCGCGGAAATAAGCGTCGTTTGTGACTTCAAGGGCAGCGGTCACAGCTGGCGATGCGACAGCCGCGCCGCTTGATCCGGTCAGCGTCGCCTGCACCCGGTCGTCCGAGACGCCAGTGACCCCGAACGCGTCCAAACCAATGGTCAGCGCGCCTGCGCCCGCAACCGTGACTGCCGACCCGGGGGAGGAGAACTCCGCCCCGTCGGTTGCGTCGCGGGTGGTGATGGCACCGTTCACCGCTTCCAGCGTCAGCGCGCCGCCGACTGCGGTGCGCCCCAGATCGATGTCGCCGCTCAGGGCGTTGATCGTCAGATCTCCGGCGGTGCGCAGCGCGCCGGTGGTGGCACCGCCAGAGATGGTCGCATTCAGCGAAGCCGCCGTGACGTTGCGCAGTGCCAGCGCCGTGCCACCAGCGGTGATCGCCCCGGCGGAGCCGTTTTCAAGCGTCGTCGACGTGGTCGAACTGGTGTTGAGCACGCCCATCGCAAAGCGGTCGAGCGTGAGCGCCCCGATCGCGGTCAGATCCGCGGTGCCGCCCGCGACCATGTCGACCAGCGCGATGCCAGCGTCCGAGTCCAGCGTCAGCGCGCCGGCGGTTTCGATCCGCGTGCCGCTGATCGCGCCGAGCGTGTCGACGACGATGGACCCCGCGGTGACATCCGTGAGGCCAAGCGTGCCGTTCAGAAGGTTCACGGTCAGCAGATCATCGATCTGGGCGCCGACAATGTTGAACCCGCTAAGATCGACGATGTTTGCAGCCCCGGCGGACAGCGCGACGTTGGTGAAGGCGTTGCCGCCGTTGGTCAGCAGGACCGCGCCGCGATTGCCCGCGCCGTCATCTTCAATGATGAAGCTGGCCGTGCCTGAGGACACGATCCCGGCAAACTGGCTGATGTCGCCGGTCGCGCCCGCGTCCGTTCCCGCGCGGATCGTGATGTCGGCGCCCTCAAGCGCGGCGATGGCGATGTCGTTGGCGTCCTCGATCACCACATTCATCGGGGTGCCGGCGCCGTCATCGTCGATCACCGCGATTTGCAGGTGGTCGTTTTCAAACCCGCCGCCCACGGCGGTTCCGGCCAGCACGATGGATGTGGCGGCGTGCAGCTCGGTGGGGCCGCCGACCGAGATCAGGCGCGTCATCGCCGTGGTGGCCAGCGTCACGTCGGTGATCACGCCGGTCGCCGCGACGTCCGTGCTGGGCACGGACAGCGGCAGGTCGGGCGCCGCGACGGTGATGCCGCCCCCGGTGGGGATCAGGCCCGCAAGTGTCGCGTCGTCCAGGGCCGCGATGGTTCCGGTGGTGTTGACGTACAGGGCCGACGCGACCTGCAAGAACCCCAGCAGCGCGTCCGCCGCGGTGATGGTCAGGTTGTCGGCCACCAGGCCCGACACGGTCGCCGTGCCGCCCGCGGTCAGGGTCGCGTCGGCGCCGCCGGTTTCGATGTTGATCACCGTCAGATCGCCCGGCGCATTCAGGGTCAGCGCGCCGGTGATCACGCCGTCCTGCAGGGCCAGGCCCGCCGTCGGGGTTCCGAAATCAAGCGTGTCGACCGCAAAGCGCGTGACGCTGACATCGCCGGTCGGATCACCCCCCCCGGCGCCGCTCAGCAGCAGCGCTGACGCGATCACGTCCGTGACCGCGATGGCGCCCGTCGCCTCGGCGGAGAGGGTCGCGTCGGCGGCGATGGCGAAACCGGGCCCGGAGGGCGTGATCCGCGATCCCACCGCGACGCGGGTCATGGTCAGGTCGCCGGCGGCGGACACGAACATCCCCGTCTCGCCCCAGGCGTCGGTCACGGTCAGCGAGTCGTTGGCGTGGATCTCGATGAACGACCCCGCCGCCGACACCGCGCCGTCGAAATCATGGGTCGCGTTGTTGATCGACACGCCGCCATAGGTGTCGTCGGACACGTCGGACGTGTTGTTGTCATTCACCGCGGCAAAGGACGCGGTGGTGGCGATGTTGAGCGTGGTTCCCGCGCCATCATCGATGTTGCCGGTGGACCGCACGGTCAGGCTGTTGGCAGTCACGTTGCCCAGCGACAGGCCTCCGTCGACACCCAAGGTCACGTCATCGGCCGCGGTCACGGTGACCACGTTGCCGAAGGAATGGGTCGAATTCCCGTCGATCCCGTCGAGGGCCAGATCCCCCGTCAGGTCGAAATTGGCGGTCCCGGTCACGATGATCGCGTCCAGCGGCACCGCGGTCGGCCCGGCGGTGTCGTCGGGCCCATCGGCAACATCGCCCGCCGCCGCGTCGGTGGTGGTGATCGAGAGCGCGCCAAGCACAACCGCGGCGGCGTTCTCAGCGGTGGTTCCGCCGGTTTCGCCGATGGTGGCGCCCGAAGGCGTGACCGTCGCGCCGGGCACGTCGAACACGATGCCGCCCACGTCGCTGCGAATGGTGAAATCACCGTCCACGCGTGCGGTCACTGCACCGCGCAATTCAACGCTGAGGGTCGGGGTCAGGATCACGTCCTGGTTGCCTGCGCCAGCAACCAGCGCGCCCGCGCCGGACAACGTGCCAGCGATGAACAGGGCGTTGCCCTGAACCTCTAGGGCGACGCCCGCGGCGACCGGGGTGAAGGCGGGGCGCGTGATGCCAGCGGTGTCAAAGGACACGCGGTCATCGGTGCTGGGGTTGCCAATGCTGGCAGAGGTGTTGATGCCGAACGTCGTGACGACCACGCCGCCGCCAGTGATCTCACTGGGGCCGAACGTCGCCAGATCGGTGGCGTCGCGCATCAGGACCGATCCGCTGGTGGATTCAAGCGCCAGATCACCGGTGGTGGTCAGCGCGCCGAATTCAATCAGGTTGGTGGTCAGGACACTGAGATCTTCGGCGGCCACGTTGCCGATCAGCGCGCTGTCGGCGGTGATCGTCGCGGGGGCTGCCGCGGATGTGCCGAGCACCGATCCAGTGATCGTCGCCCGCCCGACCGCAACTGCGAGGTTGAGTCCCTCCATCCGGCTGTTCGAAACCACGAATTCGGTCGTGGCCGCGGCGTCCACAGTGACGGCCTGCGCCACGATCATGTTGTTGATCGAACTGACCGCCGCCCCGGTGGCGTCGATATCGAGCGTGCCGGACAGCGACGAGTCGTCGGCATGAACCTCAGCGGCAGCCATCGACACATTGCGCGCCGTCAGGCCAGAGATGGTCAGTATGCCAGACCCGATCAGCGTCGCGTCGCCATCAAGCGTGCCCGCCACCACAAAATCGGTTGAGGAGGTGATCGCAGCGTCATGGGCGCGCACGGCGACGTCGGTCAATTCGTTCGCCAGCGTCATGGTCACGTTGCCGAGCGGACCGCCAGCGCCGTCATCGCCGGTGATCAGCGTCAGATCGGCGGAGACATGGGCCGTGCCAGACTGGGTGATCGACCCGGCCACGTCCGCATGGGCGCCCGCAGCGATGGCGGCGAACTGGATCTCGGCGCCCGACGCGCCGATGCCACCGATGTCGATGTCGTTCGCGTCCTCAAGCGCCACGCGCGCGGTGCCGCCAGCGGAGGAGTCGGTGAAGGTGATGGAGGATTTGAAATCGTTCTCAAAGCCCGTGCCCGCGGCGGTTCCCACCAGGAACATATCTTCTGCGGCGTCAAAGCTTGCGGCGCCGTCAACCTCCAGCAACCGTGCGGGGGCGGCGTATGTCGTGGCGCCGTCGGTCACATCGGGGCCCGCTGCGGCGTCCAGAACCGGGGCGTCGATGGTCACGGCCCCCGGCACGGCGATCGACGCGTCGGCGATGGTCAGGATTGTTCCGGTCGCGGCCACGTCCAGCGTGCCAGTGGTTCTGATGAAGCCAAGCGCCACGTCGTCCGCAGACAGATCAACGCCATCGGCGATCAGCCCGTCGACAATCATGGTGCCAGTGGTCTGCGCCAGCGTGACCGTCCCGGTCCCGCCCGCATCCACCGAAGTGACGGTCAGCGCGCCGCTGTCACCGACGGTCAGCCCGCCAGAGCTGACGCCATTGGCGATGTCGGTGGTGGTCGCGGCGCCGAGCGTGAGGGCGGCGACATCGAAATTCGCGATGCTGACGGCGCCGGTAAGGGCCGTCGCGGTGCCAGAGGTCGAACCCGCGCCGCCCAGCGTCACATCGGCTGCGATGATGTCAGTGGCGGCGACCGACGTGCCGATGCCCAGCAGATCGCCGGGGGTGTCGATGGTGATGTCCGTGCCCGAGGCACCCGACTCTGTGCCCACCGCGACCCGCGTCAGGGTCAACGCGCCGCCGCTTTCAAAAGTGGCGGCGGTGGCGGCGTAGGCGTCGACGACATCCAGCGCGCCGGTGGTGGCGATGGCGATGGTGTTGCCCGAAACGCTCAGATCCCCGGCAAAGCTGGTCGCGCCGTCGGTGAAGGTGATGTCGAAGAACGTATCATCCGACACATCGCCCGCGCTTCCGTCGGTGAACGCAAAGAACGCCGCGTCGCCGTTGCTGGTCGCTGCTGTGGTGATCACCGGGCCGCTGCCGTCGGTGATGGCGCCCCCGGCGGTGATGGTCATCGTATCGGCGGAAATCCCGAGGCTGAGCGCCCCGTCATCCACATAGGTCAGCGCTCCGGTCACCGTGCCGGTCAGCGCGCCCACCGTGTTGGTCGTATTGCCCAAGGCAGCCGTGCCGGTCACGCCCAGCACAAGGCCGCCCGCATTCACCGGCCCGCCCGAAGTCAGGTTGCCGCCGGTGGTCACGGTCAGCAGCCCCGCTGTCGTATAGGCCAGCGACAGGCCGGTGGTGGTCTCAAACGTGCCGATATTGCCTGCGGACCCCGCGAGCGAGATGAAGCTGTTGGCCCCATCGTCCAGCACGGCATCATCGGCCACGTTCAGCACCAGCGCACCGCCAGTGATCGCGCCCGACTGGGTCAAGTCATTCCCAGCCCCGGAGACGGTGATCGCGGTTGATCCGGTAAAGGCCGACGCCCCCAGATCCAGCGTCGCCGCGGTGGTGAAGCTGGATGCCGCGCCGGTGGTGGCGGTCAAGCCGGTGAAGCTGTTGGTCGCCTCGGTCAGCGTGGTCACATCGGCCACGTTCAGCACCAGCGCGCCGCTGGTGATCGCGCCCGACTGGGTCAGGTCGTTGCCAGCCCCGGAGACGGTGATCGCGGTTGCCCCGGTGAAGGCCGATGCCCCCAGATCCAGCGTCGCGGCGGTGTTGAAGCTGGATGCCGCACCGGTGGATCCGCTGAGGCCGGTGAAGCTGTTGCCGCCCAGGGTCAGCGTGGTCGCACCGTCCACGTTCAGCACCAGCGCGCTGCCGGTGATCGCGCCCGACTGGGTCAGGCCGTTGCCAGCACCGGAGACGGTGATCGCGGTTGATCCGGTGAAGGCCGATGCCCCCAGAATCAGCGTCGTAGCGGTGGTGAAGCTTGATGCCGCGCCGGTGGTGGCGGTCAGGTTGCTGAAGGTGTTGCCGGCCCGGGTCAGCGTCGCTGCGCCCGCGATGTTCAGCGTCAGCGCTGAGGAAATATCCGTGCTTTGCGTCAGCGCGCCCGTGCCAGACGCCGCGGTGGTGGTCACATTCATCGACGTGGGCACGGTGGTTGCGAAGCCCAGATCCAGATCGCCGCTATTGACCAATTCGAACGTGCCGGAGGTGGTTCCGTCCACGCCGCCGATCAGGTTGGTCGCCTCGGTCAGTGCGACGTTGCCGTCCACCGCCAAGGTCAGGGTGCTGGCGATCACGGCATCGCCCGCGTTCGTGGTCACGGATTCCAAGCCGCCTGAGGTGGTCAGCGCGATGGTGTTGGCACCCGCGTTGAAGCCAAACGCCACCGTCTGGCCCAACGTAAAGGACGCGTTGCCACCCGCGGACCCAGACAGCGCCAGGATGTCATTGGTGTGGGTCGTCAAATCCACCCCGGCAAAGGACGTGAAATTGGCCGACGTGTCGCCGATGGCGGTGAAATCGCCCGCCTGGGTGATGGCGCCCGCAAGCGTCACGAAGCTGGCCGCCGCGGTCCCCGTCAGGGTCGTGGTCGGCAGCAGCAGCGCGCCACCCGACGTGAAGGTGGAGTTGCCCTCCACCGTCAGCAGGTCGCTTGCGCCGACGGTCATGATCAGCCCGGTCGTGCCGGTGACATTGCTGCCGCTCTCGACGGTGATGCCGCCGGTTCCGTTGGCGGCGTTGCCACCGGATCCGCTGAAATCATGGTCCGCGGACAGGGTGATCGACCCAGCGGTTTCCAGCGAGGCTTCGACGATGATGTGGTCGCCCGCACGCAGCGTGATGTTGACAGTGGCCGCTGCATTGACTGCGTCGATGACGGTGATGTCGTCGCGGGCCTCAAGGATCAGGTTGGTGCCTGCAACGAGGTTGCTGATGTTGTCGGCACCGATCCTGGTGGTGCCGCCGCCCGCAACGCTGACATCTACTGCAGGGCCGCCACCCGAATTGACGATTTCAATATTGTGCGGGTCGATCAGCAACGTGCCGGTGGCCCCCAGCGGTGCCAGCGTGATCACGCTGCCCCAGAAGCCGACCGTGCCTGCGGCCGAGACCTCAACAAAGCCGCCATCGCCGCCGAAATCACCGCCACGCGCCGAAATATCGCCGGCAAAACCGGTGAAATCGGTGGCCCACAGCGTGACCAGCCCGCCATCCGAATTGCCCAGCCCGTCGGCGGCGATGGTTGCGCCTGCCTCCATGGCGACGTGGTCGGCGCGTCGACCGGTCCCGCGCAGCCCGCCGCCAAGCGCGACCGTGCCGCCGCCATTGGTGCCCGACACGTCGATGGACGCGCCTGTCTTCATGGTGACCGTGTCGCCGCGCACGTCAACCGTGCCGCCGGCTGCGGAAATCACGCCTGACACCACGGTGGTCCGGCCTTCGATCGCGACCTGGCCCAGATGCCCGTCCACCGCGCCCGCCGTGATGGTGCCGCCCGCGGTCACGAGGCTTTCCAGCGCCGCGGCGGTTTCTTCGGCCGAGATCACCACATAGCTGCCGCCAGCGTCGATCAGGCCGGTGTTGGAGGCGCTGACCGCTGCGGCGGTGCCGGCCGACGTCTCCAGCGCAAGGATGCCCTCGCCGCCAGACACGTCCACCGCAAAGGTCTGGCGACCTTCAATGGCCACGGCGCCGACACGGCCATAGATCACGCCCTCGTTTGAGGCATGGGCGCCAACCAGCGCGGCCAACCCGGCCTCGCCAAAGGTGATCGCGCCTTTGTTGACCACCGACGCGCCGGGCTTGCCAGCAATGTCGAAGGTGTTGGACCCGGCCATGAACTTGCCGGTGTCGATGTCTGAGGTGGTGGCGATCAGGCCGCCGACATTCACCCGCGCGGTGTCGTGGAACGTGATGCCGCTGCGGTTGATGACCCACAGGTTGCCGTTCGCTTCAAGCGCGCCGCGGAAATTGGTCGGATCGTCGCTGAGAACCCGGGCGATGTGGACCGAATCCGCCCCCGGCTGCACAACCCGCACCGTTTCACTGACCGAGGTGTCGAGGCTGTCCCATTCACTGCCCGCGCGCGCAGAGCGCTGCGTGATCGTGGTGACCGGCCCCGCCTGCGCGATCGATGCGTCCCCGGCCACGATCCTGCCGCCCGTTGGCCCGGCGAACGCTGCGCCCGGCGCGATCGCCGCCGCGGCCACCAAAGCTGAACTGGCCCAAAGCCGCCTGCGCCCGGGAAGCACGGCGGTTGCGGATGAACCGAAGGGCGGGACAATGCTGTGATGGGTCATGATCTTTGGTCCTCGCCGGGAAGGTTCAGAAACGTTGGGTCAGGCTGAAAAAGAAGCGCGGGTCTTTGGACACGTTCCGTGCCAGCGCCGGGCCGATTGGATTGGCCACCTCAAGTTCAAGATTGGTGCGTTGATAGCTCAGGCGCAAACCCACGCCGACTGAGGCAACGTCGGATTGAACAAGCGGGCTGTCTTCGTTGAATTTCAGTTCGGCATAATCGGCGAAGGCATAGAATTGCATGCCCAGTTCATTGCCCTGAATGGTGGTTTCTTGGTCATAGCGAAGCTCTCCGTAGACCATGTAGCCATAGTCGCCCGACAGCTCCGACGGGTCATAGGCCTTGCCGTAAAGCCCGCCACCCGCGGCGATCTGATCGCCCACCAGCAGCTTGTCGTTGGTGAACTGCGCCGCGGCGCGGGTCAGCAGGCTGAACCGGTCGAACAGGGCCTGTGACCGCTCCAGCTCAAGCCGCACCACGGTGAAATCGCCCGACCCGCCGACACGCGACACGGCGGTGTCCGCGGCGGTGGAGGCGCCGAGCATTTCGAACCCGTTGCGGACCTCTATGCTGCCAGAGGTATAACCGCCCTCGTCGCGCGCCAGCCCGCGCAGGCGCATCCAGCCCGTTGCGGTGGTGTCGTCCGACAGCGTGGACCCGGTGTTCAGCTCGCTGATCGAGTTGTTCCACGTAAACCCTGCCGCGCCCCAAATTGACAGCGAGCGGGACCGCATCAGCGGGTGCTCGGCCATCAGCGCGAGCTCCATCTCCTCGCTGCTCAGGCCCAGGGCCGTCAGTTCGTCTCCGGGCGCTGAGGCGGACCACAGCGCGCGGCCTTCGACCATGGTCGCGCCCGTCCCAAACCAGCCGCGCTGGGTCAGCTGCACGGTGTTGCGTTCTTCCAGATCCAGCCCGTCACTGTCGCCAAGCGAATTGAACAGCGCCAATTCGGTGGTCGCGGCATAGCTGTTCCACGAATTCAGCGAGAAAATTGCGCCGGTCAGCACCGGGCCAAGCGCCGGGGCCTGCCGGTTGTCCGCAAAAATGACCGCGTCCCAAGTGCGGTGTTCGACATTCATCGACAGGCGCAATTCGCCCGGCGCGTCGCCGGGGGACGGCACGAAGGTTGCGCGCCGCACGCCGGGAATGTCTGAGGCGAGCAGGGACGCGCGCTCCAGATCTTGCAGGCGCGGGTTGCGCAGGCCTTCCAGCGGGCGGACGATCTGCGCCAAAGCGGCGAACATCGCGGGCCCTTCGGCGCCGTCAGGGGCGGTGATTTCAACGCTTGTGATCGTGACGCCGGTGACCGGCAGCGTCAGCAGCCGTCCGTCCGCGCCGTCGCTGTCGCGGGTTGCCATCGGATCGCCAACACTGGTGAATAGATACCCGTCGGCGCGCAGCAGGGCCTTGAGCCGTTCAACCGCCTTCAGGATGTCCGCGATCGAAGGCGAGGTCCCAGCCAAGCTGGCCACTTCGGCGCGAATTCTGTCAACGGGCAGGCCAGAGTCTGGGCCAAGCGGCATGCCGTCGCGTCCCACCACGCTGACCGCAGTGACGTTCACGATCTGCGTGTCCGCGCCTTCGGGCAGGGGGCTGGGCGCAGGGGTGTCTGGCGGCGCTGCCAGCGCGCCCGGTTCGGGCTGCAACCTGCGTTCAAGTTCCTGTGCCTGCTGCGCGCCTGTTTGCTGCGCGGACACCGATCCGGAGGCGCAAAGCATGGCGGCGATCACGGCCAGCGAAACCAAATGAATGGATGGCGCTCGCCCCAAAGCGTGCGTCTCGGTTCCGATCAACATGGCGTCCCCCTGCAACAGCGTCTTAAGTCTCTAATTTCGTTTGAGCATACACATTGGAAAGCTCAACCCACCGACAATGCGCGGAAACGACGGCTCAGTAAACGAAAATTGCGCAAAATGATTGCGCCCGCAGAACCGAAGTCCCACGGGCGCACATGAATGGCCGGATTTGGTTGGGTTCAGATTGCGTCGATCAACTGCCCAATTGTAGCTCCACCCGGCGGTTTGAACTGGACTGGGGGTTTGCTTGGTCGAAAAGGCGCTCCTCACCCAGACCCGCTGCGCGCAGCTTGAATTCAGGGATGGCGCAAGACGAAATCATGAAGCGGCGGGCTTCCTCAGCGCGTTTGCGCGACAGAATCAGGTTGTACTGCGCGTCGCCGGACGCGTCCGCATGGCCGATCAGCACGTATTTGGACGCGGCGGCGGCGGGGGTCGTCGCTTCAAACTTCTGGATCGATTCGCAATAGACCTGCAGCACGTCGCGCGCCTGATCGGTCAGGAACGCGCTGTTGTGCTGGAACAGCACGGGCTGAGAGATCATGGCGTCACTGGTCATAGCGGGGACCACAATCGCAGCGCCAGACGTATCGACGGTGGCAAGCGCGATGGCCGGGCGATCAGGGGCCATGGCCATGGCGTTGGCTTTGGCGGTTGCCGCGGCAGATTGCGGCCGCACATCGGCGGAGGTGATCACCGACAGCGAACGGGTCGCTTCGATGCGTGCGCCGCCCTGGTCCTCGGACTTCATGTGCTGAAGCTTCAGGCGGGCGGCGAAAGTGTCGCTCTGGTCCTCAGCCGCCGAAACGGGGTGCGAGGACGCGATGATGCCGGCGCAGATGGCGGCGATCGTGCAAGCAATCTTTTTCATGAATCTTCTCCTGATCGTTGGGGCGCGCCTGAAATGGCTTCGCCTAAAGATGGCGACGCTTTGCGTGCGGTTCAAGAACCGATGTCGATCCGGCGGCAGGGACGTCTGATCGTCGCCACCCACGCAGTGTTTGAACGCAGCAGGGCCGCCCCGGTTGGGGCGGCCCTGCGCATCTGCCAGACTGATCGGGCCGTTCAGCTGCCGATCTGCAGCTCCACCCGGCGGTTGATCGCCGAGGTGGGGCTGTTGGGATCTTTCAGCGCTTCTTCGCCCAAGCCCACGGCCCGGACTTTTTCGCCAGACAGCCCGCAGCTTTCCATCATGAAGCGGCGGCTTTCTTCGGCCCGCTTCTGCGACAGAACCTGATTGTAGCGCGCGTCGCCGGAGGCGTCGGCATGGCCGATCAGGACGTAGCTGGCGCCTGAATCAGCATTCTCGGATTCAAATTCCTGAATCGCGGAGCAGTAGACGCCGAGCACCTCACGCCCGTCCTCAGTGAGGAAGGCGGAGTTGTATTCGAAGCGCACCGGCTTTGAGATGTCGAGCCCGGCATCGTCGGTGAACACGTTGACCGTGATCGCCTTGCCTTCGCTGTCCATCGTGTCCACCCGGCGGGCCGCCGCTGCGATGGGCGTGACCGCGTCCGACGTGATCCCGGTTGTCGATGCGGTCTGCGTGGCTGCGGCCTTGGGCGCCGGGGCTGAGGCCGTCAGGCTGACCCCCGTGGTTGACGCTTTTGCCGAAGATGTCGGTGCCTTGGCCGAGGGCGTCGTCGCCGTGACGCTGGCCGACGCCGCGCTGGACGGTTGAACCGTGTCGCGCTTGATCACTGCAAAGCCGCGTGTGACTTCTGTGCGCGACGCGTCCTTGGTGCCGATGGTGGCACGTTGGGCCGCAAGACGGTCCTTGATCGAAAGCCCCTGCGCGGCGGCAGGAAGGACCGGGGCCAGAGTCGCACCGATGAACGCGGCGCTGAGAACGCATCCGAACCATTTCATGTTGAAAATCTCCACTTTTCTGGGGAAACGCCCCTTTTAATGCTCATCATAGCATTGGTTGCGTCTCGACGCGATTCAAGATGCAGTCATGCAGAAAGTCCGATCCGTGTCCGGATCTCGTTGTCCCGCAACGAAACTTCAGTTCCGGCAAATTCATCACCCGCCGGGCCGCACAGCCACGCCACGGCCCGTGCGGGCCAATCGGCGGGGATATGTGCTGACCAGTCCAGCGCGCTCACCGGGTTCATCCGTGATTCTCGGATGGCTTCCTGCATATACGTGGCAACTGTGCCGGGACTGAGGCCGATGGCGCGAATTCCGGCACCATGCGCCTCAAGATGCACGGCGCGGGTCAGCATCGCGGCGGCGGCCTTGGAGGCGCAGTAATGGCTCCACCCCTCCAGCGGTTGATGCGCGGCGCCGGAGCTGATGGTGATGATCGTCCCGCCCCCCGCCGCAATCATGATCGGCAGGGCGGCGCGCATGCCGTGATAGACGCCCTTGGCGTTGACGTCGAAAACCTGGCCCCATTCGGCTGGGTCGCTGTCCGCGATATGGGTGATCGGGTCGATCAGCCCGGCATTGTTCACCACAATGTCCAGACCGCCGAGCGTGTCGCGCGCATACGCGGCGGCACGTTCAACATCAGTCCACACCGCGACGTCACATGCCATCGCTTCGGCCCGGCCGCCTTTGGCGCGGATGTCAGCAGCGACCGCTTCGATCTGGGGTAGGGTGCGTGCGGTCAGCAGCACTGACGCGCCGCAGGCCGCGAGCACACGCGCCGTCTGCGCACCGATCCCGCGGCTGGCACCGGTCACAAGCGCGACCCGGTTGGCAAGCAGTTGAAAAGGGGTGTCGGCGTCGGTCATGTCGGTTCCTCAGGCTTTGGTCTGGTGCGGGCACCGAATCGGCTTTGCCCATGGACCCGACTTTGACCCGAGAGGCGTGACGCCTGTGTGACCGATATTGATTGCGCGCAGGTTGACGACTTGGCGGTCGCCTCGGGTGCAAAAGGTCGCAAAGGCCGCAAACACCATAGGATGAGAGACGGGAAACGCCCCGCGGCATGGCCGCGGGGCGTGCTGATCACTCTCCCCAAGTGTTGATCAGGCGGCAATCTTCTCCGCGTTGGCGGCCGCTTCGGCAGCTTCGCCGCGGTTCTCCCGGTCTTCGCCGCGCAGTGCGACGGAGGTGCGGATGCCGCGGCCGACGAACTCCATCAGGCCTTTCACTGTGCGCTCATTGGGTTCAATGCCCGCGCAGGACAGCACATCACGGCCATCGCGTGACCGCGCCCAGCGGGCGATCTGGTCGACCCCGGCACCGTTTTTGCGCTGATCCACGATCGCGTCATCAAGGGCTGCAAGCACCACGGCAGCGAAAAGGCGGCGGGCGCGCGCGCCCTGATCGTTGGTGTACGAGTGTCTGTCGGCGTCGTCGAACATCGCGCCGTCTCCTCAGAATATGCGTTGGGGTGAGTTGATGCGGAATATGCCGTCGCAATTTTGTCATGGTAGCCCATCAGGCGCATAGCAGTCATGCATCAAACGCATAGCTCTCCCCAAAAAGGCCAAGCCGCATCGGCCAAGAGCCTGCGCGCGCGGCGGAAAACGCATTTTGCGTTAAGGTTTCCATTGTCATGGATTTTGCGAAAAGCGTTGATGTCGCAGGTGCTTTTCCCCGATCTCACCTCATTCAGAGGCGTCGATCGGCCAGTTCTGGGATGATCCCGGTGCCCCGCATTGGCGGATCGACGCATTTGAGGGCGCCGTGGTTACAGTGGCGTTAACGCAGATATTGCGCTGCTGAGCGTCCCGAACCGGTTGCGTGGCCTCAGATCGGCGCCCAAAACCCGCGGAGTTCAGTGGGTTTTTCAGCGAATCGCTTGGGGCACCGCCTCGTGGCGCTTGTCGGTCGCGTGGCGGCGCGCCATGGTCGGCAGATAAATCCAGCGCCTTCGCCGCCCCCGTCGCGAGCGCTGATCCTGAGGAGCGTTTGCATGACCCCAACCGACGCATCGCGCCCGGCGCCGCAAAAAAGCGCCCGCGCCCGCTGGGGCTGGATGCTGTTTGATTGGGCCAGCCAGCCCTATCACACGCTGATCATCACCTTTGTGTTCGCACCCTATTTCGTGGCCTCGGTCGCCGCCAATCCGGTGCTGGGGCAGCAGATGTGGGGCTGGGCCGCTGCTGCAGCCGGGCTGGTGGTGGCGCTGTCGGCGCCGGTGCTGGGGTCGTTTGCCGACGCGACGGGGCCAAGAAAGCCGTGGGTGGCGCTGTTCTCGGTGTTCTACGTTGTCGGCGCGGCGATGCTGTGGTTCGCCACCCCGGACGATCCGTCGCCGGTCACGGTGCTGATCTGGTTCGCCATCGGGCTGGTCGGGGTCGAATTTGCCACCGTGTTCACCAACGCGATGATGCCTGACCTTACATCGCGGGAAAACATTGGTCGTCTCTCCGGCTCTGGCTGGGCGCTGGGCTATGTCGGGGGGGTGGTGTCGCTGGCGCTGATGCTGCTGCTGTTGGCCGAGAACGCTGAGACCGGCCTGACAATGTTGGGCACTGCGCCGATCTTTGGGCTGGATGCGGCGATGCGCGAAGGCACCCGCGCGGTCGGGCCGCTGACGGCGGTGTGGTATCTGGTCTTCATCCTGCCCTTGTTCCTGTGGACCCCGGACGCGCCGCAGCGCGGGCGCATGGCCGGGGCGATGGGGCGCGGTCTGCGCGCGCTACGGGCCAGCATCCGCGACCTGAAGAACCGGCCGGGGCTGAGCTGGTTTCTCGCGGCCTCAATGATCTATCGCGATGCGCTGGGGGGGTTTTACGTCTTTGGCGGGATCTATGCCGCCGGGGTGCTGGGATGGTCGATCACGCAGATCGGCGTGTTCGGGATCCTCGCCGCCGCGCTGGGGGCGCTGGGCGCATGGCTTGGCGGGCGCGCGGACGCCGCGTTTGGGCCGCGGATCGTGGTGCAGATCTGCGTGGTGGCGCTGGGGGTTGCGTCGCTGCTGGGGGTGTCAGTCAGCCCCGGCCGCATTCTGTTCGTGGTGGATGTGGGGCAGGGATCGCCCCTGCCGGACATCATTTTCTATGTGGTCGGCGGGCTGATCGGCGCCTTTGGCGGCGCGCTTCAGGCCGCGTCGCGCACCCTGCTGACACGGTTTGCGGACGCTGAACGGATGACCGCGGCCTTTGGGCTTTACGCGCTTGCGGGCAAGGCGACGGCGTTTCTGGCGCCTGCGATGATCGCCACCGTGACGGGCCTGAGCGGCGATCAGCAGATCGGCATCGTGCCGGTGGTCGGGCTGTTCGCGCTGGGATTTGTGCTGCTGATCCCGGCGCGAGAAGACCGTTGATGCGCCGCGCCGCCCTTATCTGCCTGCTGGTGCTGGCTGGTTCTGGGGCCAGTTTTTGGGCCAATTCTGGGGCCATGGCCGCGCCGCTCGCCAAATCGCTGTTCGGTGCCCAGGGCGCGCCCAGCGCCCAGCCCCCGGCATCCTATGGCGATTATGCCAAGGGCTGCCTTGCCGGTGGGGCGCAGATCGCCGCCGACGGGCCGGGCTGGCAGGCCATGCGCCCGTCGCGCAACCGCGCATGGGGGCGCCCTGAGGCGGGGGCCTTTATTGCGCGGCTGGGGGCTGCGGCGCAGGCGGCAGGCTGGCCGGGGCTGCTGATCGGCGATGTCAGCCAGCCGCGCGGTGGGCCGATGCGATCGGGGCACCGCTCCCACCAGATCGGGCTGGACATCGACATCTGGCTGACGCCTGCGCCGCCCGCGCCGCTCAGCCTCGACGCGCGCGAAACCATGGGCGCGGCCAGCATGGTGGCCACGGACCGCAGGCATGTGACCCCGGTCTGGACCCCGGCCCATGCCGATGTCCTGCGCGCCGCCGCCGAAGATCCCGCGGTCGCGCGCATTTTCATCAACGCCGCCATCAAGGCTGAGATCTGCGGCCAAGGCCCCGCCGACTGGATGCGCAAACTGCGCCCGTGGTGGGGACATGACGCGCATTTCCATGTGCGCCTTGCGTGCTTTGGTGGGGCTGCGTGCGTCGATCAGGCCCCGCCGCCGCCGGGGCCGGGCTGCGACGCAAGCCTCGCGTGGTGGTTCACCGACGAGGCTTTGCACCCCAAGCCAAAGCCCGGCGCCCCCAAGCGCCACGAACTGACCATGGCCGACCTGCCCGACCAGTGCCGCGCGGTGCTGGACGGCGCGCCGCAACGCTGACATATCGCCGCTGATCCCCCCCGCTCCGGAGGCCGCCACCCTGACCCGATCCGTTTTCCGATCTCGCCGCCTGCGCCGTTTGGGCTTTGCTGCCGCCGCCGTTCTGGCGCTGGGCGCGGCGCTGGTGGCGTGCGTCAGCAAGCCCGATCCGATCGGGGCGGGCGATCCGCGCAAAGCGGCCGCAGCGCTCGGCCTGTCGCTGCGCCCGGTGGTGGCGGCGCTGCAGGGCGCGGATGGCCTGCGCCTGCTGTCGGCCACCGAACTGGTGTCGGACCAACGCGCTTTTGGCGGATTCTCAGGGTTGGAGCTGTCGGCGGACGGAAGCTCTATGCTGGCGATATCAGATGCGGGGGCGTGGTTCGCGGCCCGCCTGACCCGCGGTGGCGATCGCCTGACGGGCATCGACGCGCTGGGCTGGGGCCCGCTGCATGACCCGTCGGGCGGCGTCGATTTACGCAGCGAGTTCCGCGATTCCGAAGGCCTGGCCGCGCTGCCCGATGGCGGCTGGATCATCAGCTTTGAGGGGG
Organism: Paracoccaceae bacterium; assembly: GCA_047610385.1. GTDB lineage: Bacteria > Pseudomonadota > Alphaproteobacteria > Rhodobacterales > Rhodobacteraceae > JBOCEF01. The sequence goes on from JBLGAC010000018.1 coordinate 17,029, forward strand.
AGCATCGCCTTACCCGCTTTGCCTCGCCCAACGCGCCTGAGGAAACGTTGCGCCGGTTCCGCGAAGAAGACGGCTTTGGCCGCAACAGTGGCCTTGAGGCGCTGGCCCTGCGCCCAGACGCAACCTTGTTGGCGGTGCGCGAAAACGGCGCGGCCGGTGATCTGGTCCAGCAGGCGCTGATCCTGGCCCCGGACGGCACGACGATCCGGCAGATCGCGCTGCCCGTGCCCGAGGGCCTGCGCATCGTCGGCGCGGACATCGACGCGGACGGGCGCCTTTGGACCGTGCAGCGCGGCTTCAGCTTGCTGGGCGGGTTTTTCTTCGCGCTCGAAGTCATGGACCCGGACGGCGGCGGCTATGGCACCGCTCGGCGTCTCGGCATGGTGCGCGGCGAGGGCGCGGACAATGCCGAGGGTCTCTCAGTCTGGCGCGACGGGCTGGGGCGGGTGCGGCTGACGGCGATCTCCGACGATAACTTCTTCCCGCTCCAACGCACCATTTTGTATGAGTTTGTGGTGGAGCGCCCGGACATCCTCACGCGTGTTCCCGCAGACATCCCCGCCCAGGCGCGCTGATCACGCCGCCTTGCGCCGCCCGGCCAGCGCCAGCGCCCCAAAGCCAACCACCAGCAGCGGCAATGCTGCGGGCAGCGGCACGGCGCTGAAACTGGCCGAGGTGATTGAGAACCGCGCCGCGTCGCCATTGCTGAACGCCACATAGTTCCAGTCGCCGACGATGGTGTTCGCCGCCCACAGGGTGTTGAGCGCGGCAAGCCCCACCATCCCGGTCGATGCCAGCAGCCCCGTGGCGTCATCCCCGATCGAGAATTGCAGCAGATCCGGCGCGACCCCGCCAACCAGCGGGCCGGTCACCCCGATCCCGTCGATCAGCAGCGCGTCGCGCAGGGGCGCCGCCGCGCCGGGCTGGTAATCGTCCAGCACCCGGAATTGCCCGCCCAGCGACGAAAACGACAGCGCGCCGATGCTGATGTCAAAGCGGATCAGCGCTGCGTCATAGTCGGCTTGGGTTGCTGTGGTTGCGGTGGCGGGTGCGGAGGGGTCGAACAGGATGGTTCCTGACACCGCGTCGCCCACCGAAATCTCAGCACCGATTGCAAAGGCACCGGGCGAGCCAAAATTGGTCAGGTCGTCCACTTGGCCGGAAAAGTCGATGCGGATCGGGCCAGCCTGGGCCGCAATGGGCGGCAGCATGACGGCGCCGATGGCCGTGAATTTAGAGAACCTGTGAATGGTCCATCCTGGGGGTCGCTTGGGTTTCAAAATGGCGTTGGCCGTTTCAGGATGGCAAATGCGGGCCTCAACCCCGTTCAACACAAGGTGCCATTCGAACCGTGCCGATAATCGCGGTGTCGGCAAATGACATGATCGCCGCACCATGGCGATAGGAAACCCGACCGTGGAATTGGGGCCTGAGCGAGGCAAGATCCCGGCGCCTCTTCAAATCAGCCTGCGCAGCCGCTATGGCTCCCGCCCATGCCCGCCGCGCCGCGCCGAGCGCGCCGGGCACCTTCCCGTCGCCGGCGACCGAGGGCCAGCCATGACCGGACCGGACATCTATCAAGGGCTCACCCAGCTTGGTGCCGACGCCAAACAGCCCGCCAGCCCCGACGAGGCGGTGTTGGAGCGCGTTCCCAACGGCCGCCCGGAGATGGCCTTTTGCGTGCGCTTCACGGCACCGGAATTCACGTCGCTGTGCCCGATGACTGGCCAGCCCGATTTCGCCCATCTGATGATCGATTACGTCCCCGGTGACTGGTTGGTGGAGAGCAAGTCCCTCAAGCTCTTCCTTGGGTCATTCCGCAATCACGGCGCGTTTCATGAGATGTGCACGCTGGAGATCGCCAAACGGTTGGTCGACCTGCTGGCACCCCAATGGCTGCGCATCGGCGGGTATTGGTATCCGCGCGGCGGCATGCCGATCGACGTGTTCTATCAAACCGGACCGGCGCCGGACGGCGTGTGGATCCCGGCACAGGACGTCCCCAACTACCGCGGCCGCGGCTGAGCCCTGCCGGACGGGCGGTCCTGCCGGACGGGCGAGGCTGGCGCGCGGGATCAAACGGTGCGCGCGCAACGCCGGCCCCAACACTCCGACCGCGGTTCGGCGCGCGGCGCGCCCGATGCGCGCCCGGGCGGGGGAGCGGGAGGGCCTGTCCCTCCCCGACCCCGCCCGTGGCCACCGCGGGTTGCGATGGGCGCGCGCCTTATCTTCCGTTCCGCGGGTGCCGTGCGCTCAGGGCATTGAGCCCTTCGCGTCCGGCCACGGCAGTCGCCGCGCGGTCGCGCCTTTTGGCAGGCGGCGCGCCTTTCAGATCCGCGCGGTGATCGCCGCGGCATCCCATGCCTTTTGGCAGCGCTGCGGCTTTGCTCGCCCGCCATGGGCGTGGCGTTGAACGCCTCAGGCAGGTCGTCTGTGATAGGGCCGCGCCGCAGCGGGAATGCCAGATGATCTGCCGCCATGCGCGCGTCGTCTTCGGGGGTTGCGCCTTTCAGCATGTCGGCGATGTCCCCTGCCGCGTGATCTAGCCGGGCATTGCGCCCGCGCGCGGCCATGATTTGGGCATCGGCTGGGGTGGGTCCTCAGCATAGCCCATGCCGCCAAGGGGGCTGCCCCCCCCCTTTCAGAAATCATGGCCATGTCTGGAAACCATTTTGGCCATGCCGCGATCAGGCGATCCCGGGCGGCACCGACGCCCGCCGGTTTGGGGCGAACGATCCACAAAGCGCAGCTGGGCAGGTTCCCGGCCGGTGGCGCATGAAACGGCACCGTGAAATGTTCGAAGCGATCATGAAAGGCTGTTGGTGGTCTGGGAATGGCAGGGCTTTGTTGATGACCAAAGGGTCTTTCTTGGCGTCAATGCGGTGGTGTGGCAGGCAGGTTTGCCCGGCGAAAAAGCTATAGCTTAGGCCCCAATCCCTGCGTGAAACAGCAGCGCTGCGCAGGCGTGCGGGCATGTCGATCAGCGGCGGCGCAATGTGATCGGGCACCATGTTTGCGTGTCTGGCACCGGCGCAATCTGCCACCCTGAGGGTCGGGATCTGGCAGCTCGACGTGACGGCAGGCAGGGGCGATCTTATGCTGGCACCATCCGCCCAGCGCATCTGGTCCCGCATGGGATGAGGGGCCCGATTGCGCCAGCGCCTGGCCCATGCAGCGCCCCCGCCAGATGGCCCCCTTGCTGAGGCAGAGCACCTGTATTCGGGGGCCTGCAAGCCCGTTCGGTGAAATGCACAGCACCAGAAACGCTTTGGCTTCCATGATTGCGCCCACTTCACATGCCGGGATCATCCCCACATGCGCCATGCCAAAAACAGACCAGATCAGACCCACCATGATTTTCAGACATGGCCAAAATCACTGCTGGAGAGCGTTTGTTGGTCCAATATGCCACCAAACTCGCGGTGATGCGCGCGGTGGCGTGAGCGTTTGGCGCAGCGCTGTCGACGCCTCGGCACCAGCAGACCCATGGTCAGCGCCCCGATCCAGCCATGCGAAAGGGTGCGGGGCATGTCTTTGCATCAACGGCTGGTCCTGATCACGCGCTTGTGGCGCGCAGGCTGGCCGGGGCGTGATGGTGCCGCGGTCCCTGTGCGGAGGGGGCCAGCGCAGGGCCAGAAAACACAACAGGCCCAAGTTTTCGCAGGCCCACGCGTCACAAGGGTGCCTGACACGGGGGCAGAGCAGTGCGATTTATGCCCGGTTGGCGGCACCCTCCTGCGTCGGCCACGGCGTGGGTGGATGTGGTGCGCATGCCCGATCCTCCCTGCTTTTTGGCCATCAGCATGCGCACCACATCCGCTCCGATTTTTTGGGTGCCGGGCACGGCGCTGGAGTGTGGCGATCTCCCCCCCCCCGGGGTTATTCACTCTGATGTTACCGAGCTTGGTTGAGGCGTCGTCCGCGACGACCAGCGCGCGGACATCAAGCGTTAGGCATAGCCGCCGTTGGACGCGTGCGACATGCACGCGCCGATGCCGGGATAGGCCGAGGGGACGTCAAAGTTGTTGGTGTCGAAATTTGCGGTTCAGATCGCCGATGGCGGTTCATCCTGAGCGTTTGATGCGCGTCCTGCGTGGTTCGGTCATTCGGGCTTTGGCTTAATCTTCAACGAATTGCGCCCACGCATCGCACCGTTTTTCAAGCCAGCCTCTTTCCACCTTGCAAAATCTAAGCCGCAGCCGCGCCCTTGCACCGCGCGCCCGGGCGGGCATGATCGCGACCCCAACCCCCACGGCGAGGAGCCTTTTTCATGATTCTCTATGGTCGCGACCTGTCGCCCTTCACCCGCCGCGTTTCTATCTGGCTGACCCTTCAGGGCCGCAGCTTTGAACATCGCCCCCTGATGGTGCAGGGCGAGGATTTTGAGACGCTCAAGCAGATCAGCCCCCAGGGGCGGGTGCCGATCTTGCAGCTGGATGATGGCACCTCGCTGATCGAAAGCTGGGCGATCTGTGACTGGCTTGAAGACAGCGCCGCACCAGAGGCCCGCCTTTTGCCCGCAACCGGCGCGGCGCGGCGGGACATGATGCAGGAACTGGCCCATGCGAGCTCCGTGGCCGATAAGGGCGTGGCACTGGTTTATGACAAGAACCGGCGCCCTGAGCATCTGCACTGGTCCGATTGGCAGGCGCGTCTGGAAGGTCAGATCACCGGCGGGCTGCGCGCGATGGAGGCCCATTGCCCTGCGGACGGCTGGCTGTCGGGTGGCGACGCGCCCAAGGCCGGGGATATCGGCTTTGTGATCACCCATGACTTTATCGCCGCCAGCAACCCCTATCTGCTGGAGATCGGGCTGCCCAAGCTGGCCGCGCTGGCCGCGCGGGCGAATGCGCTGCCCGCGTTTGGCAACACCAAACCGTGAGCCATTGAGGGCAGCGCCCTTGGCGGGGTGCGGCCCTCATGGGGATCGCCCCCCTTCGGCCCGCCGCGCCCCGCCGCGCCCCCCCTCCTCCCCCCCCCGCGCATCGCTCCGCATGACGGGGGTGGGGGGCGCGGCGCATCGGACCGGGTGTCGTGCAGGGGCCGCGCCCCCCATTCCGGCCGCATCGAGGGCGGTGGACGCGGCGGCCTCTGGCTTGCTATTGTGCGCCGCACAAACAGCGCCGACCGGGAGCCCGTTGATGACCGCCTTTGACCTGTCTTTGCCCCTGCTGCGCCCTGGCGGCGACTGGGCCGCGATCCGCGCCGGGTTCCGCTGGCCGGCACCGACGCGGTTCAACATCGCGCAGGCGATCTGCGGGCGCTGGGCGGCGGTGGACCCGGGGCGGCTGGCGCTGATCCATCTGGACGCCGATCTGCGCGCCACCCGTTGGACCCATGGCGCGCTGTGGGAAATGTCGGGTCGGCTTGCCTCAGCGCTGGCGGCCCATGGGCTGAGGCGCGGCGACCGGCTGGCGCTGATCCTGCCCCAATCGCCTGAGGCGCTGCTGACCCATCTGGCGTGCTGGCGGCTGGGGGCGGTGAGCGTGCCGCTGTTCACGCTGTTCGGCGAGGATGGCCTGCGGTTCCGCATGGCCGACAGCGGCGCGGTGATGGCGGTGACCGACAGTGCGGACATGCACAAGATCGACGCGGTCCGGGGCGATCTGCCCGATCTGCGCCATGTGTTCTGCGCCGACGGCCCCAATGATGGCGCGATGGGATTGTTGGAGGAAGCGGCGCGCGCGGCCGCAGCCCCGCCCATGGCGGACACGTCGCTGTCGGACCCGGCGTTCATTTCCTACACCTCAGGCACCACCGGGCCACCCAAAGGGGCGCTGCACGGGCATTCGGTGCTGCTGGGCCACATGCCGGGCTTTGAGGCGCATCATGATTTCGCCCCCCATGACGGATCGCTGTTCTGGACGCCGGCTGATTGGGCATGGATGGGGGGGCTTTGCAACCTGCTGACCCCCGCGCTGGCCTATGGATCGCCGGTGCTGTCGCACCGCATGGCGCGGTTCGACGCCGAAGGGGCCTGCCGCATCATGGCCGATCAGGGCGTGCGCCGGGCCTTCATGCCGCCCACGGCGCTGAAGCTGATGCGGCGGGGGCCGGACCCGGTGGCCCTCGGGGTTCGTCTTGCATCTGTTGGATCGGCGGGAGAGGCGCTGGGCACCGGGCTGCTGGACTGGGGCCACGGGGCGCTGGGACTGACGATCAACGAGTTTTTCGGCCAGACCGAGGCAAACCTGGTGTTGACCAACGCGTCCTCAGTGTTTGCGCCCAAGCCGGGCAGCACCGGGCGCGCGGCACCGGGCCACGACGTGGCGATCATCGACAGCGAGGGACGCAGGCTTGCGCCCGGAGAGACCGGCGAAATTGCCGTTCTGGCGCCCGATCCAACCATGTTCCTGCGCTATTGGAACCTGCCGGAGAAGACCGCCGAGAAATACGTGGACGGGCCTGACGGGCGCTGGTTGCGCACCGGCGACGAAGGCATAATCGATGAGGACGGGCATGTGTTCTTTTCAAGCCGCGCGGACGACGTGATCACGACCTCGGGCTACAGGGTGGGGCCGTCGGAGGTTGAGGACTGCCTGACCGGCCATCCTGCCGTCGCCATGGCGGGGGTGATCGGTGTGCCTGATGCAGTGCGCACCGAGGTGATCCGCGCCTATATTGTGCTGGCGCCGGGCGCGGATACCGAAGGGTTGGAGGATGCGCTGATCGCCCGGGTGCGGAGGCTTCTGTCGCCCCATCTGGCACCGCGGGCGGTTGAGGTGATCGAGGCGCTGCCGATGACCGCCACCGGCAAGATCATGCGGCGCGAATTGAAGCGCCGGGCGCTGGCGGGCTGAGCGGGGCGCAGATTTTTCTGCGAAAAATCAGGGACGCGTTTTGCGGTGCAAAACGCGCCCTCGGCGCATCACATCCCCAGCAGCGCTTTGCCGCGGGTCAGCAGCGCGGCGCGGTGCATCAGCCCGTTCGTGCCGCCGTTGATCCGCCTTGTGACCGCAATCAGATCGTCGCGATCCGCGAGGGCATCAAGGCCGCGCCCGCTCCAATACCAGCCCGCGGTTTCGACGCAGAGCGCGCGATCCTCAGCCACCAGGTCCGGGTCAGCGAGGATTTCGGCCGCGCAGCCCAGATCAGCGCCGAAGCGGCTGTAATTGGCCCGGCCCGTCAGCTGGATCAGCCCACGGCCTTTGAAGCGTGGGCCATCACCCGCGCGCAGGTTGCCCAGATCGCGCCGCCCTTCATAAGCGGCACCGGTGGCGAGTTCCTCCAACCAGCGCAGCTGTCCGCATTCATGGCCCACTTGCGCGAGGAAATGGGCGACCCGCAGGTCCGATGAAATCGCGCGGCGCTGCATCATCGCCAGCAACGCCGGCCCCAGATGTTCGAGGCGGGTGCGTGGGGCGTCAGGCCACAAAAGGCGCAGCAGCTCCATCGACGGGCCCTGGGGCAGGGCGGCGGCGCGCAATGCGCTGATCAGCGCCCCGCCGGGGATCGCAGCGCCATCGACGCCGCCGGTCAGCGCGGTCTGCGCACCGCAAAGCGCCGCGGCGGTTTTGGGACCAAATGCGCCGTCAGGCACCAGTGGTATACCCGGCAATGCGGTGCCGCGGGCGCGCGCGGCCTCTATCAATTGCTGGACCATGGCCACGTCGCCGGGGTGGTTGGTGCGGCCGGGGCCAACGGCGTCCTTCAGCAAGGGCGTCGGGCCGGTTGGGCGCGCGGCGGCGGCGCGGCGTGCGGCTGGCAGCGTGATCGCCAGCGCCGCAGGGCCGATTGCGCGTGGACGCGGCATCGGGGCGGGCGTGCTTTGGGGCGCGGTGCCGCGCAAGGCGGCCCGCGCGGGGGCGGCACCCGATTGGGCACCGCGGGTCAGCGCATCGCGCAGCGCGGCGGCGGTTGCGCGCAGGGATTGCGCGATCCGCGCGCCCCAGCTGGGCGCAAAATTATCTGCGGGCACGTCAAAGGACACAGGCACCGTGAGCATGGCGACCTCCTCAGGATTTGTGACGATTTCGGGGTGATTTCGCCGCCAATCTTACAGACCGACAATTTAGGAAGCGTTGCGCGCTGCACATTCGCCGCCTCGGCATCCTGCAAGCCCCGAAAACATCGGCTTTTTCCGCAACGATCCGCCTGCTCCGGTGATCCGGGGGCAGACCGCGTGCGTAACTCTGTCATACTGGCCCAGAACCCAAGCTGAACGAGGCGGACCCCAATGACTGATCCCACCGCCCCTGCGCCGACGATTGTGTGGTTGCGCCGCGATCTGCGGCTTGACGACCATCCTGCGCTGAGCGCCGCCGCAGCCCGCGGTGGGGCGGTGATCCCGGTGTTCATTCTTGACCCTGAGACAGAGGCCCAAGGTGCCGCACATCGCTGGCGCCTGGGCGAAGGGCTTGAGGTTTTTGCCACCACGCTGGCCGCCCGCGGATCTCGGCTGATCCTGCGCCGCGGCCCGGCGCTGGTTGTCCTGCGTGCGCTGGTGGCTGAGACCGGCGCCGGTGCGGTGCACTGGTCACGCCTGTATGACGGCGCGGCGCGTGCGCGGGACGCGGCAGTGAAGACCGCGTTGAAATCTGACGGCGTCGACGCGCAATCGTTCAACGGTGCGCTGATACATGAGCCGTGGGAGGTCCGCACCAAAACGGGCACCTTCTACAAGGTCTATTCCCCCTTCGCCCGCGCCGCCCGTGCCATGCCTGCGCGGGCGCCGATTGATCCGCCCGAGGTTTTGCGTGCCCCGGCGCGGTGGCCCGGGTCTGATGCGCTGGCCGATTGGGCGCTCGGCACTGACATGCGGGCTGGGGCGGCGGTGATCGCGCCCCATGCGCGGGTCGGTGAAGCGGCTGCCGCCCACCGCCTTGGTGCGTTTCTGGAGACCCGAGCCGACGCCTATCGCGACGCGCGCGACTTTCTGGACCGCAAGGCGTGTTCGGGCCTGTCTGAGAATTTGGCGCTTGGAGAGATCTCTCCCCGCCGGATCTGGGCAATCGCGTCCGATGGCATGCGCGGCGGGCGCGGGGTGGAGCATTTCCTGTCTGAGGTCCTGTGGCGTGAATTTGCTTATCACCTGATTTTCAACACTCCGCGCATTGAGACCGGCAATTGGCGTGAGGAATGGGACGCCTTTGCGTGGCGCGGCGACAACGCAGACGCCGAACGCTGGCGGCGCGGGCAGACCGGGGTGGATGTGGTTGACGCAGCGATGCGAGAGCTTTACGTCACCGGCACCATGCACAACCGCGCGCGGATGCTGGTCGCATCTTACCTCACAAAGCATCTGATGACCCATTGGCAGGTCGGCGCGGCGTGGTTCAAGCACACGTTGATCGACTGGGATCCGGCCGCCAACGCTATGGGTTGGCAATGGGCTGCGGGGTCAGGGCCGGATGCGTCGCCGTTCTTTCGCATCTTCAATCCCGAAACCCAGGCTGAGAAATTTGACCCCCAGCGGCGCTATCGCGACCACTGGCTGAATGGCAAAGGCGCGGCGGAATTTTTTTGCGCTGCGCCCAAGATGTGGAACCTATCTGGCCAAGTCCGACGCCCGATGCCGATGATCGACCTGAAAGAAGGCCGCACTCGTGCGCTTTCGGTCTATCAAGCGATGAAATCTGCCGCCGAGGCGGCGTGATCCGGGGCCCCGCCTCTTTGCGCCACTTGCCCACCGACAGGAGAATACCCTTTTGAAGATCGCAGTCATCGGCGCCGGAATTTCCGGCATCGGCGCGGCGCTTGCGCTCGCGGATCGCCACGACGTGACCCTGATTGAAAAGGACGCCCGTTTTGGCGGCCATGCGCACACCGTGGATGTCATTCGCCCCGATGGCGGTTCGGTGGCGGTGGACAGCGGGTTCATCGTGTTCAACCGCCGGAATTATCCCAACCTCTGCGCGCTGTTCGACCATCTGGATGTGCCGACGAAATGGTCGGACATGAGCTTTGGGTTCTCACTGTCGGGCGGGCGGTTCGAATATGCCTGCGATGATCTTGACCGGGTGTTCGCGCAGCGCTCCAACGTGCTGAACCTGCGCCATTACGCGATGGTGCGGCAGATCCTGCGGTTCAACAAAGTGGCGCCGCGGGACCTTGCCTCAGGCGCGGTGGCGGGGCTGAGCCTTGGGGAATGGCTGGATGCGCGCGGGTTCGGGGCTGATTTCCGCACCCGCTTCATCTTGCCGATGGGGGGCGCGATCTGGTCGACCTCAGTCAAGGAAATGCTGGTGTTTCCGGCTGAAAATTTCGTGGCGTTCTTTCACAATCACGATCTGATGACCGGTGCAGGTCCGTCGCAGCGCTGGCGCACGGTGGATGGCGGATCGCGCGAATATGTGACCCGCGCAATCGGCGCGCTGGGCCCGCGGGCGCGGCTGGGGGTGGGGGTCGCGTCGGTGGCCCGCGATGGCGGCGGGGTGCTTTTGCGGCTTGAGGACGGGAGCGAGGACCGCTTTGACCACGCCGTTTTCGCCACCCATGCCGACGCCACCCTGCGCATGGCCCAAGGCCTTGACGATCAGGAACGCAATCTGCTGTCGGCGTTTCCGTTTTCAAGCAACCGCGCGGTGCTGCATTCCGACCCCGCACTGATGCCCAAGCGCCGCAAAGCGTGGTCGAGCTGGAATTTCCTGTCCGACGGTGCCGCTGCGGATGCTGAGCGCCCGGCGCAGGTCACCTATTGGATGAATCGGCTGCAAGGGCTGCCGGATGATTTTCCGCTGTTTGTCAGCCTCAACCCCGCGCAGTCGCCGCGTGCTGATCTGGTACATGACGAATTCAGCTACGATCACCCGCTTTATTCTGGCGAAAGCTTCGCCGCCCAGTCGGGGATGGAGGCGATCCAAGGCCGTGGCGGGTTCTGGCATGCGGGCGCGTGGCTGGGATACGGCTTTCACGAAGATGGCCTGCGCTCAGGCCTGCGGGTTGCTGATGCGCTGGGTGCGCGCCCCGACTGGGCCCGCGATCTGGGCGCGCGCGCCGGTGATCTGGCGGAGGCCGCAGAGTGAGCGCGCCCGACGATCCCCAAAAAGATCCCGGCGCTGACCCGCTGGCATCCGGCGGCGTGATCTATGACGGAGAGGTCATGCACATGCGCCTGTCGCCTCGCCGTCACCAGTTCCGGTATCGGGTCTGGACGCTGCTGCTGGACGTGGACCGGATCGACGAAGTTGTGGCCGGTTTGCGCCTGATGCGCCGCAACCGCTTTGCGCCCGTCGCTTTTTATGACCGCGATCATGGCCCCCGTGATGGGTCGCCCCTGCGCCCTTGGGTTGAGGCAAGGCTGGCAGATGCCGGGCGCCCGGCCCCTGCGCGCATTGCAATCCTGTCCATGCCGCGGCTGTTCGGGATCGCGTTCAACCCGATCTCAGTGTTCTATTGCCGGGATGCGGGCGGCCAGCTGCAATCAGTGATCTATGAGGTCAAGAACACCTTTGGTGACCAGCACGCCTATGTGCTGTCGGCTGAGGACGCGGCCCCCGGTCGCCCGGCGCGCCATGCCCATGCCAAGCAGTTCTTTGTGTCGCCTTTCATGGACATGGATCAGACCTATCGCTTTGATCTGATGGACCCTGGCGCACGGATCGCCCTGCGCATCCGCCAAGGTGCAGGGGCGGAAACCCGCCTGATCGCCACCCAGCATGGCCGGGCCCGCCCGCTGACCGGCGCGGTGCTGGCGGGCCTGTTGCTGGTGCGCCCGCTGCACGCGCTCAAGGTCCTTGCGGGCATCCATTGGGAGGCGCTGCGCCTGTGGCTCAAGGGCGTGCCGTTTCTTGGCCATCCCGGCGACGACCATGTCTATGCGCCGGGGGCGCGCAACCAGAACGGGTGATGCCCGGAACTCCTTCGATCGGATGCTGCAACACCGCGGGAACGAGCCTCGTTCACGTGGGGATTGCGTTTTGATCATTCCTAAATAAGATGTTTCGCATAACAGGGAGCTATGGGGCCATGACCGATACCTTGACCTCAACCCATGGGCAGAGCGATCTGCCGCGTTGGTTTGCCGCGGTGTTCGACACCGCATCGGGTTTGCTGCACGGGGCGCTGGAATTTGCGCTGCCCGACGGGCGGGTGTTTCGCATAGAGGGCAAGGGGCCGGGGCCCCACGCCCGCGTAGAGGTGCGCGAGCCTAAGATGTTCGCCCGCATGGTGCGCGACGGTGAAATCGGGTTTGCCGAATCCTATATGGACGGTTGGTGGGACACGCCGGACCTTCAGGCGGTGCTCGACATGGCGCTGCTGAACAATGACAGCGTGACCCGCAGCTTTTCCGGTGCCGCCATCGCGCGGATGATCGAGCGGCTGCGCCACTGGATGAACCGCAACACCAAGGCGCAGGCGCGCAAGAACATCTCAGCCCATTACGATCTTGGAAATACGTTTTATTCCAAGTGGCTGGATGGGACGATGACCTATTCATCTGGCCTGTTCCGTGGCCAGCAGGAAACCTTGGAAAACGCGCAGATCAACAAATACACTGCGCTTCTTGACGCCATCAACCCCGCCCATGGCGGCCATGTGCTGGAGATCGGCTGCGGCTGGGGCGGTTTCGCCGAATACGCCGCAAAAGCCCGCGGGCTGCGGGTCACGGCGCTGACCATCAGCCAGGAGCAGCACGATTTCGCCGCCAAACGCATACATGAGGCCGGGCTGTCGGACCGCGTGGACATCGTGATGCGCGATTACCGCGATGAAACCGGGCGCTATGACGGCGTCGCCTCGATCGAGATGTTTGAGGCGGTGGGCGAGAAATACTGGCCGGTGTTCTTCGATGCGCTGCGCGAGCGGCTGAACCCGGGCGCGCGGGCGACGCTGCAGGTGATCACCGTGGCGGACAAGCTGTTCGTTGATTATCGCCGCGGCGTGGACTTTGTGCAGAAATACATCTTTCCCGGCGGGATGCTGCCCTCGCCGACAGCGCTGACGGCGCAGGCGCGGCAGGCGGGGCTTATTGTGGATGGATCGATTGAGTTCGGCGAATCCTATTCTGACACGCTGCGCTGTTGGCGGGGCAGCTTCCACGCGAGCTGGGATGAAATCGAGCCGCTGGGCTTCGATGACCGCTTCCGCCGCATGTGGGATTTCTACCTCGCCTCCTGCGCGGCCTGTTTCATGGCGGGGACCACCGATGTCACGCAGATCACCCTGTCGCGGCAGGCATAACGCCGCCCGCGCGCTGCACGGTGGGGGGCGGTGACCGCGCCTTCTGCCGATCTGCGCTGGTCCGGCAGCCGGCTGGCGGCCGCTGTCTTGATGGCTGTCGCGGGTTGCGGCACTGTTTATACCGCGCTGTCGTCTCACGTCTTGGGCCCTGAGGCCTCGGCCCGACCGATCTATGCGGCCGCCGCCGCCGCTGGCATGGTGGCGGGCTGGTTCCACATAAGCCGTGGGCTGGGGCACGGGTTGGGGCAGGCGGCGCTGGGCGGGGTCAGCGCCGGGGTGCTGGGGACGATCTATTTCCTTGTGCTGGCGGGGGTGTGGCAGACCGTAGACGCGTATCACTACACTCATTTCGACAGCGTGATGGCGCTGCTGGACAATCTGGTGCTGCAGATGGTCAAGGTGTTCTGGATCGCGACGGAGCCACAGTCCCTGCTGACAATTCTGATCGGGGCCGCAACCGCGGGCATGTATGCTGAGCATGTCCGCCGGGCCTGGGACTGACCGAGGAGCGACGTATCTCAGAATTTTCTGCGAAAATTCTGCGCTCCCGGGCAAGCGCTGCGTGCGGATCGGCGCGGGCGTGGTTGATCGCGATCCGCATCGGGCCATTTGATTGGTGGTGCGCCAAACGCGGCGTCTGCGACCGGAGCCTGCCATCCATGACCGCGCCTGAATGACCGCCCCCAGCACGCAGACCTCCAACGCGCCGCCCCCCCTTGCGCAGAGCCCCCGCGCGGCGGCGATCATGGCCTATGCCGCCCCGGCGCTGCCGCTGGGGATGCTGTATTTTCCCGTCTACGTCTATCTGCCGCCCTTCTACGCATCGCGCGGGGTGGATCTGGCGGCGCTGGGCGCGATTTTACTGGGCGCGCGGCTGCTGGACGCTGTCACTGACCCGGCGATGGGGGTGCTGTCGGACCGGCTGACCACCCGTTGGGGGCGTCGGCGGCCCTGGCTGGCGCTGGCCTGCCTGCCGATCCTGCTTGCGGCGTGGCAATTGTTCATGCCGCCCGCCGCGCCCACCGCATTCCATGCCGGGTTCTGGCTGGTTGCGCTGACGCTGGCCTGGACCATGGCAATGACGCCCTATTACGCATGGGGGGCTGAGATGGCGAGCGGCTATGCCGACCGTGCCCGCGTCACGTCGTGGCGTGAAAGTGCAGGCCTGATCGGTGCGGTGCTGGCCGCAGTGCTGTACGCCGCCGCTGGCACCGATACCGGGGCAGGGCTGTCGCGCATTTTTCTGGCGCTGGCAATCTTGCTGCCCGTTGCCACACTTTGGGCCATGCTGCGCGCGCCTGAACCGCGGGACTGGTCCGCGCGCCGCCTGCCATTGCGCGAAAGCATCACCGCCGCCGCCGCCAACCGCCCGTTCCTGCGCCTGCTGGCGGCTTATTTCATCAATGGCGCGGCCAATGGCCTGCCCGCCGCGCTGTTCCTGTTTTTTGTCGAACACCGCATCGGCGCGCCCGATCTGGCGGGGCCGCTGCTGGCGCTGTATTTCCTGGCCGCGATCATCGGGGCACCGGTCTGGGCGCGGCTGGCGGGGCGCTTTCCCAAGCATCGGGTGTGGTGCGGCGCAATGATCTATGCCTGTGCGATCTTCTTGTTCGCGCTGACCCTGGAGCAGGGGGACACGGTGGCTTTCGGCATCATCGCCGGGCTTTCGGGCCTTGCGCTTGGGGCTGATCTGTCGCTGCCGCCTGCCATGCAGGCCGATGTGGTGGACGCGGACACCGCTGCAACTGGCGAGCAGCGCACCGGCGCTTATTTCGCGGTCTGGTCTGTGGCCACCAAGGCCGCGCTGGCGGTGGCCGGGGGCGGCGCGCTGGCGATCCTCGCCGGGGCGGGGTTCGATGCCACGGCAGGCTCGGTCAACGATGTGGGCGCGCTGTGGACCCTGTCGATCCTTTATGCGGGGGTTCCGGTTGCCCTCAAGCTCATCGCCGTTTGGCTGGTCTGGGGCTTTGAGATCGACGCCGAGGCACAGGCCGCCCTGCGCGCGCGAATTGAGGCGTAACATCAGGGGCCAGTGAAAGATTTGGGATCGAAAATTTCAAATTAGAACTTTTTTAACACTAAATATTTGGAGGATTTGAGGTGCCGGGTTGACAGTGATTGCCTCTTTTTTGAGAGCAGGGATCACTAGAAAAGTGATACCCGATGAAACGCATGTCAACAATGGCTTTGGCCGCGCTTATGGTGGCGGGGGCCACCGCAGCACATGCCGCGGCTGTGGATCTGACCGGATAGACACCCGAAGGTGCCGGCACTTGGGTCGTGCAGCCGGGCAACGATTCTGTTTTGCAGACGCTCAACGGCCAGCCCACGGTTTTTCACGGCGGCGGCAACAGTCAGGGCCAGGCGTTGGGCGGCTCGATCCAGGTCACGACCATCGGCGACGATGATTTCATCGGCTTCGTGCTTGGATATCAGGCGGGCGACCTTTTGTCGGCCACGTCGGAATACCTGCTGGTTGACTGGAAGCAGGGCGATCAGAGTGCTGCGGTAGACGGGCTTGCGCTTTCGCTGGTGCAGGGAACCGGGCCGGAGGCGGATTTCTGGGAGCATACAGGCGTGGTGACTGAGCTGGCGCGCGGCGCGACGCTCGGCTCGAGCGGCTGGGCCGACCAGACCGCCTACACCTTCGGTCTGGAATTCACGGCCGGCCGGATCAAGGTGTTCGTGGACGGCGTGCTGCAGATCGACGTCACCGCGACCTCTGCCGGGCTGGGTGCCTTTGCGGACGGGGCGTTCGGGTTCTACAACTTCTCGCAGCCAAGTGCGCTGTACGCGGGCATCACTGAGGAGGTGCTGCCGCCGTCTGCCGTCCCGGTTCCGGCCGCGCTGCCGCTTATGCTCTCGGGCCTTGCGGTCATCGGCCTGATGCGCCGCCGCCGCTGAAGCGCGCGAGCCGCACTTTCGTATTGATGCGCCCGGGCCGGGATATGCTTGGCCGGGGCGTTTTTACGTCCGCGTGGCTGCGTCGGTGCCGCATTGCTTGGCCCACCTCTTGCTTTCCTCGCCTCAGATGGTATCGCCTGCGGCGACGGATACTCACGACGCATGAGGTTGAACGCGATGCAGGGTCTGGACGAACTGCGGGGAAAATATCTGGACCGCATCGGCGGCGCTTCGGATGAAAATGCCCTTGAGGACATCCGCCTCGCCGCGCTTGGCAAAAAGGGTGAGGTCAGCTTGATCATGCGGTCCTTGGGCAAAATGACGCCTGAGGAACGCCAGATTGCAGGCCCGGTGCTGAACGCGCTGAAGGATGAGCTTGGCTCAGCGCTCAGCGCTGCCAAGGCTGCGCTGTCTGATGCGGCGCTGACTGAGCGGCTGAAGGCCGAATGGCTGGACGTGACGCTGGACCCGCGCCCGGCGCGTCAGGGAACGATTCATCCGGTGTCGCAGACCATGGACGAACTGGCCGCGATCTTCGCCGATCTGGGCTTTTCGTGGGCTGAGGGGCCGCAGGTCGAAAGCGACTGGTACAATTTCGACGCCCTCAACATCCCGCCTGAACATCCCGCGCGCCAAGAACACGACACCTTCTTCATGCACCGCGCGGATGGCGACGACCGCCCGCCCCATGTGCTGCGCACCCATACCAGCCCGGTGCAGATCCGCTCAATGACCCAGAACGGCGCCCCGATCCGTGTGATTGCGCCGGGCCGGGTGTATCGCTGCGACTATGACCAGACCCACACGCCGATGTTCCATCAGGTTGAGGGGCTGGCGATCGACAAAAACATCTCAATGGCCAACCTGAAATGGGTGCTGCAGGAGGTCTGCAAATCTTATTTTGAGCTGGATAATGTTGAGCTGCGCTTCCGCGCCTCGCATTTCCCGTTCACCGAACCGTCGGCTGAGGTCGATATTCGCTGTTCGTGGAAAGACGGCACGCTGAAGCTCGGCGAAGGCGATGACTGGATGGAAATTCTGGGGTCGGGCATGGTGCACCCCAAGGTGCTGGCCGCCGCGAATGTGGACCCGAGCGTCTATCAAGGGTTCGCCTTCGGCATCGGCATCGACCGGATCGCCATGCTGAAATACGGCATCCCCGATCTGCGCGCGTTCTTCGACAGCGACCTGCGCTGGCTGCGCCATTACGGGTTCCGGTCCTTGGACGTGCCGACGCTGCATGGTGGGCTGAGCGCTTGATCTGATGATCTACCTCGCTGCCATCATTGTCGTAGCCGGGTTGTTGACGATCCGTTGGGTCCGGCTGCAGGCCCGGACCGCCGAAATGACGGCGCTGGTGGAGGGGATGAGCATGCAAGAGGCGCAGGCCGAGTACGACCGCTGCCGCAAACAGCTGTCGATCCGGCTGGCCAAACAGGCCGCGCAATCGGCATTCGTTTGGAAGCCAAGCAAGTTCCCCCGGCGGATCGATCCCGGCTTAGGCTTGGATATCGACATCCTCGCCGAACGGGGTGCTTGGATGATGGACCGCATCCGCGGGCTGGACGGGGCGCAGACCGGTCCCGCCTCGCGGATACGGGCCAAGATGGACTTGATGGACGCCGCCGCGCACGATGCGCAGGGCGGCGGGAAACAGGATTGAGCCGATGACAGTCACCCCCACCCCGCACGGCGGCCATGCCTTATGATCGCCGCCACCATCCGCCACGCCGCGTTCCCCGTGGTCACAATTGCCTCCACCCCGCTGTCGATCACATGGATGCGCGACTGGGGGATGACGGATATGTGGGGGGCGCTGATCCTGGCTGGCTTCGCCGGATTTTATCTGTTCAGCGCCAAAACCGCGATGCCCTATGACGAAGCCGACGTCATGACCCGCTGGATGCCGAGCGGCATTTCGATGGCCATCTGCGCCGGGCTTCTGGCGCTGTTTGCCGCCGCCCTGCTTGCCGGGGCGATCTGAGCTGACCAACGACCACGACCATTCCTTGGGCCGCGCCGCAGCCCGACAAGACCGCGACGATCACGAGGCTCAAGACCATGAAATTCACGCTCTCCTGGCTCAAAGACCATCTCTCCACCGACGCGTCGGTCGCCCAGATCTGTGAAACGCTCACGGATCTGGGGCTTGAGGTCGAAGGCGTTGAGGACCCAGCCGACAAGCTGGGCGTCTTCACCATCTGCCGCGTCGTCTCAGCCGAAAAGCACCCCGACGCCGACAAGCTGAACCTGTGCAAGGTTGAGGCTTGGCTGAACGGGCCTGATGCCCCCTCTGAGATCATTCAGGTGGTCTGCGGCGCCCCCAACGCGCGCACTGGGCTGATCGGCGTGTTTGCCAAGAACGGCAGCTATGTGCCCGGCACCGACCTGCTGCTGAAACCCACCATGATCCGCGGTGTGGAAAGCAACGGCATGCTGTGCTCAGAGCGGGAATTGATGATCTCCGACGATCATAACGGCATCATTGACCTGCCCGCCGACGCCCCGTTGGGCGCGCGGTTCATTGATTATGCCGACCTGAACGACCCGGTGATCGAAATCGCCATCACCCCCAACCGCCCCGACGCGCTGGGCATCGCCGGGATTGCCCGCGATCTGGCGGCGCGCGGCCTCGGCACGCTGAAAACCCCGGCCATCGCGCCGGTTCCGGGCAAATTCGACAGCCCGATCAAAGTGACGCTGGCCGCTGAGGTTGCGGACAAAGCCTGCCCGCTGTTCGTCGGGCGCTACATCCGCGGCGTCAAAAACGGCCCGTCGCCCGAATGGCTGCAACGCCGCCTGCGCGCCATTGGTCTGCGGCCGATTTCGGCGCTGGTCGATGTCACCAACTTCCTGACCTATGACCGCGCGCGGCCCTTGCACGTCTTTGACGCTGACAAGGTGCACGGCAACATCACCGTGCGCTCTGCGCAGCAGGACGAGGAAATCCTCGCCCTCGACGGCAAGTCCTACACCCTGACCCCCGGCATGACCGTGATCGCCGACGACAATGGCGCCGAAGGCATCGGCGCCGTGATGGGCGGCGAGGTGTCGGGCTGCACTGAGACCACCGTGAACGTGTTTGTTGAGGCGGCCTATTTCGACCCGATCCGCACGGCGATGACCGGCCGCGCGCTGAAAATCAACTCCGACGCGCGCTATCGGTTTGAACGCGGCATCGACCCCGACTTCACCGTGCCGGGGATGGAGCTGGCCACGAAGCTGATCCTCGAGCTGTGCGGCGGAGAGCCGTCTGAGCTGGTGATCGCCGGCGGCGTGCCCGACCATGCGCGCAGCTACCGGCTGGACCCCGCGCGCACCGCGTCGCTGGTGGGCATGGATATCCCTGAGGCTGAACAGCGCCGCACCCTCACCGCGCTTGGTTTCACCGTCGAAGACACTGCCGATGGCATCATGGTGCATGTGCCGTCATGGCGCCCCGACGTGCTGGGCGAGGCCGATCTGGTCGAAGAAATCGCCCGCATCGCGTCGCTCACCAAGCTTGAGGCAAAGCCGATGCCCCGCGGCGCCGTGGGCGTCACCACGCCCAAGCTGACCCCGATGCAAAAGCGAGAGCGCGCCGCCCGCCGGTCCCTTGCCGGGCAGGGGTTCAACGAATGCGTGACCTATTCCTTTGTCAGCCAGGATCAGGCGGCGCTGTTTGGTGGCGGGGGCGATGCGGTGCGGCTCGACAACCCGATCTCCTCAGAAATGTCGCATCTGCGCCCTGATCCGCTGCCGGGCCTGCTGGCCGCCGCGTCGCGCAACCAGGCGCGCGGTTTTCATGATCTGGCGTTGTTTGAGGTCGGCCCCGGCTTCACCGGCGGGGAACCGGGAGAACAGCGCCAGGTCGTGTCCGGCATCTTGATCGGCGCGATGGCGCAGCGCCACTGGTCGGGCGCGCGCCGCCCGGTGGACGTGCACGACGCCAAAGCGGCGGTCGAAGGGCTGCTGGCCGATATCGGCGCCCCCGCGGGCCGCTTGATGGTGCAGCGAAAGGCCCCGGACTGGTACCACCCGGGGCGGTCCGCGCTGTTGTCGCTCGGCCCGAAAAACGTGCTGGCGGCGTTCGGCGAATTGCACCCCAAAGTGCTGGCAGCGATGGATGTGAAGGGCCCTGCGGTCGCCTTCACGATCTTCTTGGAAAACGCGCCTTTCCCCAAGAAATCAGGCGCTGCGCGCGGCGCGCTCCAGACCTCAGACCTGCAGGCGGTGGAGCGTGATTTCGCCTTTGTGGTCGATGCGCAGGTTGAGGCTGAGACCATGCTGCGCGCCGCCCGCGGTGCCGACAAAAAGCTGATCGAGAGCGCATCGGTCTTTGACGTGTTTGCAGGCAAACAGGCGATCTCTGGCCTTGGCATCGGCAAGAAATCAGTCGCGATTTCCGTGCGCCTGCAGCCGGTGCAAAAGACCCTGACCGACGAAGACATCGACGCGGTCGCCGCCAAGGTGATCGCGGCGGTGGAAAAGGCCACCGGCGGAACCCTGCGCGCCTGATCGCGGTGCCAATGCCTGTGAAAACGCCCCGGCGGATCGCTCTGCCGGGGCGTTTTCGCGTTTTGATCTATGGTTCTGGGGCGGATCTGGTTATTTACTGAGAAACTGACCGCATGTCCGCACGCATCCATCCAAGGATGAGGCAGTCTTCCAGCGATGCCAGCGCGCACGGGGACCAGCGCCGGACATGACTGAATGCGGGGAAAACAGGGCTGAGGAGCCAACAGAATGCTTCAGGAATTCAAAGATTTTGCCGTAAAAGGCAATGTGGTCGACATGGGCGTCGGCATCGTGATCGGTGCCGCCTTCACCACGATCGTGAAAAGCTTTGTCACCGACATCGTGAACCCGGTGCTGGGCGTGTTCACCGGGGGCATCGATTTCTCAGGCCTCTACCTTAACCTGTCGGGGCAGGTGGTCGAAAGCGTGGCGCAGGCCAAAGAGGCCAACCTTGCGGTCATCACCTACGGTGTGTTCATCAACGCGGTGATCAGCTTTCTGATCGTGGCATGGGTTCTGTTTCTGGTGGTGCGCGGGGTGAACCGCCTGAAGGTCGCCGCCGCCTCGCGGGCCGAACCGCCCACTCCTGAGGCCCCCGCCGCCCTGCCCGCAGATGTGCAACTGTTGGGCGAGATCCGCGATCTGCTGAAAAACCGCCCCGCCTGATCCCGAAACGCCCGCGACCCTGCGATTGCACGGGTGCGGGCCTTGCGGGGATTGACCCCGCTGCGGCCCGCCGCGACCCAAGGGGGCCGCGCTGGCCTTGGCAACCCGTGCGTGTCTGCCGCGTGATTGGGATGCAGGGCGGGGCGGTCGGGGCGCGGCCCCATCTGGGGGGCCGCGACGCGCCGGGCCGACCGGCATCGCGCTCAGATCGTCAGCGCCGCGCGCGGGTCGATCGCGTCGATGCCCAGCGCCTCGCCCGCTGCCGCCAGGGTCAGGTTGCCCGCATGCACGTTCAACCCCGCCAGCAGATGCGGATCGTCCGAACACGCGGCGCGCCAGCCCTTGTCCGCCAGTGCGATCAGGAACGGCAGGGTTGCGTTGCCCAGCGCCTCGGTCGCAGTGCGTGGCACGGCGCCGGGCATGTTTGCGACGCAGTAATGCACTGCGCCTTCCTCCATGTAGATCGGATCGTCATGGGTGGTGGCGTGCGAGGTCTCAAAGCACCCGCCCTGATCGATCGCCACATCCACCAGCACCGCGCCGGGCGCCATGGCGCGGATCTGTTCGCGCGACAGCAGCTTGGGCGCCGCGGCGCCGACCACCAGCACCGCGCCGATCACCATGTCAGCGGCCATCGCAGCATCTTCGATCGCGGCCTTGCTGGCGTAGCGGGTGCGGAACTGCCCACCGAACACGTCATCGAGATACCGCATCCGCGGCAGATACCGGTCCAGCACCACCACATCTGCGCCCATGCCCGCGGCGATGCGCGCAGCATGCGTGCCGACCACGCCGCCGCCGATCACGGCAACCTTTGCGGGGGGCGTTCCGGGCACGCCGCCCATCAGCACGCCGCGCCCACCATTGCCGGCCTGCAGGGCCCATGCGCCCATCTGGGGGGCGAGGCGCCCGGCAACCTCAGACATCGGCGCCAGCAGGGGCAGCCCGCCGCCGGGGGCGGTCACGGTTTCATAGGCGATGCAGGTCGCGCCACTGGCCAGCAGGTCGCGGGTCTGCGCGGCATCGGGCGCGAGGTGCAGATAGGTGAACAGCACCTGGCCTTCGCGCAGCATCGCGCGCTCCACCGCCTGGGGTTCCTTGACCTTGATGATCAGATCGGCCTCAGCAAAAATCTCCGCCGCGTTGTCGACGATTTTCGCGCCGACCGCGCGATAGGCGGCGTCCATATGACCGGACCCGAGGCCCGCACCCGTCTGCACCATCACCTCATGGCCGTGGGCGATCGCCTCCAGCGCCGCGGCGGGGGTCAGGCCCACCCGTCGTTCCTGGACTTTGATTTCCTTGGGGCACCCGATCCGCATTTTCCGACTCCCTCGAAGTTCACATTCTGCTGATGCGGAGTTTGCCGGAAAATCAATCGAAGGTGCGTGCGATTATCTGCTGTGCAGCACCGCTGAGACGCAATACTCTGCGAAGCTATGACCAAAATCAGCACAGATATTGCACAGCTCGACCGTATGGACCGCGCCATCCTGCGCATCCTGCAGACTGAGGGACGCCTGCCCAACGCCGATCTGGCGGAGCGGGTGCACCTCTCGGCCTCCGCCTGCCATCGTCGGGTCGCACGGTTGGAGGCGAAAGGCGTCATCCGCGGTTATGCCGCGTTGTTGGAGCCGCGGGCGGTGGGGCGGCGCAGCACGGTGTTCGTGGAGATCACGTTGCAAGGCCAGACCACCGATAATCTTGAGGCCTTTGAGGCCCAGGTCGCCCGCATCCCCGACGTGATGGAATGCCATCTGATGGCCGGGACCGCGGATTACCTTTTGAAGATCATCGCCCGCGACGCCGACGATTTCGCCCGCATCCACCGCGAACACCTGTCGCGCCTGCCCGGCGTCGCGCAGATGCATTCAAGCTTTTCGCTCAAGCAGGTCACCAGCATCACCGCCCTGCCGCTCGACTAATCTCCCTCGCCGGGAGGGGGTCCCTCGCCGTGCCGGGGTCCCTCGCCGGGACGGGCGAACGGGGATGGTGCGTGGGGGCGGTTGCGCGGGGGCAGGCTGTGCGCGGGGGGGGGGCAGGCTGGGCGCGTCAGCCGACCAGCGCGGGCAGGCCCCACAGCACCGCCATGCCTGCAAAGATCGCCGCCAGCGCGTTTTTCGTGGTCGCGCCCACCACCAGCGCGACCGCGGCCGCGATCATGCGCATCGGGTCGGTTTCCCCACCCGTTGCCTTGGGCCAGACCACCATCGGGGTCACCAGCGCCGGGATCACCGTCACCGGCACATAGCGCAGCAGCTTCATGGCCAGCGGCGGCAGCGCCCGCCCACCCACCAGCCCGAGGAACGAAAACCGGATCAGGAATGTCCCAAGCCCAAGGCTCAGGATCACCACCCAAAGCGTGGTGTCGGAAACGCCGGTCATGCCGCAGCCTGCGCGCTGCGTGGTGCCAGCCGGGTTTCCACAAAGGCACCGACGAACATGCCGGCCAGCGCGCTCAGGATCAGGCCCGTGTTATAGGGCAGGCCCGCCAGCGCCAGCGCCGCAATGATCGCCGTGCCCGCAGCCAGCAGGTTTGGCAGGCCCCGCAGCATCGGCGCCACCACGGCCACGAACGCAATCGGCACAGCGAAATCCAGCGCATAGCTGTCGGGGATTGCCGCCCCGACCACGACGCCCAGCCACGTGGCAATGTACCAAAACGGGCACACTGGCGCGATGACGCCGAAATAATACGCGGTCTTTTGCGCCAGCGTCATGCCGGGTTGGTCGGTGAAGCGCTGGATCGACAGCGCATACACCTGATCCACCAGGAAATACGCCATCACCGCCCGCACCCCCAACGGCGCCTTGCCCAGATGCGGCGTGATTGAGGCTGAATACATCGCCATCCGCATGTTCACCGCCAGCCCGGTCAGCACCGCGATGAACGCTGGTGCCCCGTCGCCCAGCAGTTCCAGCGTGGCGAACTGTGACGCCCCGGCGATCACCAGCGCGCTCATCACCATGGTTTCAAGGACGTCGAGGCCCGCCTCGGTTGCCACCACGCCAAACAGCATCCCGAACGGGACCACCACGATCAGAAACGGGACGCCGTGCCGCATTCCGGTCAAAAAGGCGGAACGGGTGGAAGATGTTGGCATGGGGCGGCTCCTGCGGCAGATATCTTACGTGAGGCTTATCATTCAGCGCCGCATCTGCGCCAGCCAAGGATTGTGCGCGGTGCGTTCAGCAACTGTGATTTCAGGGGGGCGTTTGCGGCTGTCTCTGACCCGTCTTTGGGGCTGCATCTGCGCTGTGCAGTCCCTTGGGTGCGAGCGTTGCGGTTTCGCCTCTGCTGAACGCCATCCTCAGCTTTTCTGACGGGATGGCATCTGAAGGCTGTTTTGATGGATGCCCACTTCATGGGCGGCATGGACGTGGCCGATCGGGTGCAGCGGCGAAAGGTGCTGAAATCATGCCCGCCATCCACGCGCTGTCGCTTGCGGATCGGGGCTGATGAGGGCCTATTCGCGGCGCATTCCCGGTGATCCGCGTCCGCGGTGACGCCCTGTTGATGTCGCAGCGCGTCGCCTATTGCCCATCCCCGCCAACGCGCTGCTGGACGGGATGACCGTCCACGGCACCCTCGCGCGGATTGAGGCATCACGTCCCGCCGCTGATCCCCACGCTTTGCCGCCCGCCGCTAGGCCCTTCGCAACGCGGCCTCGCGCTCCATGCATGGCCGCGCGGCTTCTCCGGGCCGCTGAGCGGTGCTATGCCCGCACTCGGCAATGACATGAGGCGCGCATGATCGACGATCCCCAAGACGACGATCCCCGCAAGGGCGCCCCCAAAGCGTCCCTTTCCTCGCTGGCACCGCCACACTCCCCGCCGCCGCCCCGCCGCCCCGCCGCATTGCAGTCCATGGGCCTGCG
Organism: Paracoccaceae bacterium; assembly: GCA_047610385.1. Classification (GTDB taxonomy): domain Bacteria; phylum Pseudomonadota; class Alphaproteobacteria; order Rhodobacterales; family Rhodobacteraceae; genus JBOCEF01. Next base: position 42,096 of record JBLGAC010000018.1, read on the forward strand.
CACCGCGGCGTTCTACGCGGCGGTTTTCGGGGGATTCGGCGTGCATCTGCCGTTCTGGCCCCTGTGGCTGGCGGACCGGGGCCTCAGCGCCGCTGAAATCGGTGTGTTCGGGGCGGCAGGCATGGCCGCGCGGGTGGCGGGTGGATTGATCTTGCCGTCCTTGGCCGACAAATGGGATGCGCGGCGGCATATGCTGTTCGTGCTCGGGATTCTGGGGCTGGTGGCGACGCTGGCGCATCTGGTGGTGCCGGACCGGACTTGGCTGATGGTCGCGACGCTGGGGCTGGCGGCGGCCTTTGCCGGGCTGGTGCCGATCGGCGACGCGCTGGGGGCGGCGGCGGCGCGGGTCTACGGGTTTCAATATGCGCAGGTGCGCAGCGCCGGGTCGGCGTCGTTTCTGATCGTCAGCCTCGTGCTCGGTGCCGCGATCGGCGCAATGGGGCCGGGGGTGGCGCTGTGGGCCATGGCGGGGTTCTTCGTGCTTGCGGCCTGGACTGGGCTGACCCATCCCGGCGGCGGGCGCGCCCGCGCCGCCCGCCGCCCGACATTGGCCGAGATCCGGGCGCTGGCCGCGGCGCCGGTGTTCATGCTGTTCGTGGCTGCCATCGGCCTGTCGCAGGCCAGCCACGGGGTCTATTACGCCTACGGGTCGGTGCATTGGCGCGATCTGGGGCTGGATGAGGCTGAGATCGGTGCCCTCTGGGCCTTTGGCGTCGCGATAGAGGTGATCTTGATGGCGGTCTGGGGCGGCGCGTTGATCCGGCGCTTTGGCGCTGCCGGGGCCATCGCACTGTCCGGGGGCGCCGGTGCGTTGCGTTGGGCGGCGATGGCGTTCGACCCAACAGGCGCGGGGCTGTGGGCGCTGCAAAGCCTGCATGCGCTGAGCTTCGCGGCGGGGCACCTTGGCGCGATTGCCTTCATCTCCGCCGCCGTGCCGGAGCGTCTGGCCGCAGCGGCGCAGGGAATTTTTGGTGCTGTCGCGGGGGGCGCGCTGACCGCCGTTGTTATGGCGGTGGCCGCTTGGGTGTTTCCGTGGGCGGGCGGTGGTACCTATTGGATTGCCGCCGTGATGTCGGCAGGCGGGCTTGTGCTGGGGATCGGGCTGTCGCGGCGTTGGGACGGGCGCGCGCTGGCCGACTGAAGCGCGGTCCGGCCCTCGCGCATCGCTGACGCTCGCCCGTCGGCCCCGCCCGCACTCCCGCCATGCACCTGTATCTTCGTGGTTCGATGAGGCTTGGTGCGCGCCGCATCTTGGCGGTGCCGGGCCGCAGAGGGCTCAATGCCCTTAAGGCCCGCATTTGGGGTGCAGGGTGGATTTATGTCAGTCGAACGCTCCCACCGCGCGGGCTGCCAGCATATAGGCGCGTCCGGTGCGGGTGTCGGCCAGTTCGGGCAGGCGGTGGGCGCCCGAAGGGGCCTCCAGTGCTTTGCGCATCATTGTGTCGTAGCGGCGCATCAGATGCATCGCCGTGTCCCGGAAAATTGCGTCGTGGCGGTTGAGCGCGCGGACCGTGTCGATCGCCTCAACCTCCTGCACGCCGCCCACCGCGGCGACTGCGGGGCCGCGTGCGCCATTGATGAAGGCGGCCCAATGTTCGGGGGAGGCGGGGCGGACCGTCAGGTCCTCCATATACACGTTGTGCTGCGCCAGCAGGGTCAGCGTGTCCTCCGCGGCTTGCAGCAGGTCTGAGACCAGCCCATCCTTGACCGCCTCCGACAGCGCGGCGAATCCCTCAGCGTCGTCCGCGTCGCGCGGAAAGTCGAGCGCACGGGCGATCATCGACCAGTCGCGATCCTTGCCCGCCGCGCCGGTTGCCGCGCCGGGCAGCGGCAGGTCCTGCTGGGCGTCGTCGGGCGCGGCCTTGGCACCCTGTGCGGTGGGCGCGGCGGTTTTGGCCGCGGCGGGCGGCACGATGCGTTGGGCGGGCGCTTCGGCGAACGCGTCGGTTGGCGTGGGCGTGGGCGTGGGGGCGGCGCGCTGCCGGATGGCGGGTTGCGCGGCCACGGCGGCGTCTTTGCGGCGCGCCTCAGCGGCCTGCACCCGCGCGGCGGTCTGCGCGGCTGAGGCGAGGTCGGCCATGGTGTTGAGCTGCGCTTCGATGCGGATCTGCGCCTCAGCAGTGGCGTTGAGCTTGCGTGAGATCGCATCGCGCGCCTCATCGGTTTTTGCGCGGTCTTCGGCCAGGGCCGTGCGCAGCGCATCAGCGGTCATGCGGCTGGCGCGGCCCGGATCGGCGGCCTCATCGCGGCGCGCGGCGGCGCGCAACAGCGAGACGACGCGCGCCTCAGCCGCGGCAACCCGCGCGGCCAGCGCGCCATAGGCCGATCCCAGCGCCACCGGTGCCGTGATGATGAGCGTGATGGACGCGGCCTCGCCATAGCCCGACACAAGGCCGGTGGCGATAAGACCAGCCGCGAGAACCCCGTTCCCGGCCAGCCAGGACAGGGCGAACGTGGTGCCGGCCCGCAAAGGGCTGGCCGCGTCGCTGCCCGCCGCGGCAAAGAGGTCCGGGTCGGGGCGCAGGCGTTTGTTGTCGTCAGGCTCTGTCATGCTCGCTCCGGATCCATAGCGCGGAGAAGGTGTGGCGCGATCCGCCCGGCTGGTGCCGCGCGGCCGCGCTGTCGGTGCGGCGCTTCAGGCCGGATGCGGCACCCGAACCCCGTGCCGTGAAGCGGCCGCGCGTCCATGCGCGCGCCCGCTTCTGCGTTGTTCTGCCCACGATCAGATGTAGCGCACGTCGAGCACTTCGTAGGACTTTCCACCGCCGGGGGTCATCACCTCAACGCTGTCGCCAGGTTGCTTGCCGATCAGCGCGCGCGCCAACGGCGAGCGCAGATTGAGCAGGCCCTTGGCGATGTCAGATTCGGCCTCGCCCACGATCTGAAAGTTCTTTTCCTCATCGGTATCTTCGTCCACCAGCTTGACCGTGGCGCCGAATTTGATCGCCCCGGTCATCTTGCTTGGGTCGATGATGTCGGCGCGGCTGATCAGGCCTTCGATCTCCTGGATGCGGCCTTCGATGTAGGACTGCCGCTCCTTCGCAGAATGATACTCTGCATTCTCGCTCAAGTCGCCATGTTCGCGCGCCTCGGAAATGGCAGCGATCACCGCGTGCCGTTCCTTGTATTTGAGGTTCTTCAGCTCGGCGTCGAGCGCGGCGAAACCTTTCGCCGTCATGGGCACTTTTTCCATGCCTGCGCGTCCTCGTCCCTGAGGGGGCGTCCAGGCCGCGCGCGCCATGGTCGGCGTGGCGGGCGAACGCGCCCTTGATGTAAATTCTTCCGCGCCGAAATTAATCTGAACGAAGGCGCGGGCCCATTCAAACGACCTGCAGCCGCGCATCACGCGCGGCTGCACCGGTCCCAATAACGATAGGCGCCGCGCGGCAGGGTTGCAAGGGGCCGCGCCAAGCCTGCAACGCGCAGATCAGAGAGTTTGCGCGCCATTGGCGATCGCTTCGCGCCAATGCACGCGGCACAGCGGCACGTAACGGTCGTTTCCGCCGATCTCAACCTGTGCGCCCGTGGACACCGCGCGGCCCGCCGCATCCATGCGCGCGACCATGGTGGCATTGCGCCCGCAATGGCAGATGGTGCGGGCCTCGCGCAGGCTGTCGGCCAGGGCCATCAGCGCTTGGCTGCCGGGAAACAATTCGCCCCGAAAATCGGTGCGCAGCCCATAGCACATCACCGGCAGGCCCAGATCATCGGCGGCGCGCGCCAATTGCCAGACCTGCGCGGTGGTCAGGAATTGCGCCTCGTCGACCAGCACGCAGGCAAGGCGGCCGTCGTCTGGCACCGCCTCAGCGTCGGCCTTGTGGGCTGCGATCAGCGCAAATAGGTCTTGGTCTGGCGTGAAAATCTCCGCCTCGGCGGAGATGCCGATCCGGCTTGCGATCCGCCCGGCGCCTGCGCGGTCATCCACCGCAGCGGTTAACAGCAGCGTGCGCATGCCGCGTTCGCGATAGTTGTGCGACGCCTGCAGCAGCAGCGTGGATTTCCCCGCATTCATGGAGGAGTAGGTGAAATATAGCTTTGCCATGGGCCGGGGTTTTACCCGCCCGCGCGCCTCACGCCAAGGGGGCACGGGCGGCGGGGATGGGGCGCTTTTGGGAACCTCTTTCACGTGGCGGGGTTCGGTGCGCGTTGACGGGCCGGGCCGGTGGCCCTACCTGTGCGCAAAATCCCAGATGTCCGCCCGGTTGGAGAACCCCAAATGTCCGCATTCGCCGCCCCCATTGCCGAGCAGATCTGGGACATGAAATACCGGCTGAAGACGGCTGATGGTGCGCCGCTGGACGTGACGGTTGATGACACCTGGACCCGCATCGCCAACGCGCTGGCTGGACCTGAGGCTGATCCCGCCGCCTGGGCCCCCAAATTTCGCGCCGCATTGCAAGATTTCCGGTTTCTGCCCGCGGGCCGGATTGTGGCCGGGGCCGGGACGGGCCGGGCGGTGACGCTGTTCAACTGCTTTGTGATGGGCACGATCCCCGACAATATGGAAGGGATCTTTCAGGGCCTGAAAGAAGCCGCGCTGACGCTTCAGCAAGGCGGCGGCATCGGCTATGATTTCTCAACCATCCGGCCCAAGGGGGCGAAAGTGTCGGGGGTGGCGGCGGATGCGTCTGGCCCGATCCCGTTCATGGATGTGTGGGATGCGATGTGCCGCACGATCATGTCCGCAGGCAGCCGCCGCGGTGCCATGATGGCCACCCTGCGCTGCGATCACCCCGACATCGAAGCGTTCATTGAGGCCAAGCGCGACCCCGTGCGCCTGCGCATGTTCAACCTGTCGGTCCTGATCACCGACCCGTTCATGGCGGCGGTGAAGGCTGACGGCCCGTGGGATCTGGTGTTCGACGGCGCAACCTACCGCACGGTGCGCGCGCGCGATCTTTGGGACAAGATCATGGGCGCGACCTATGATTTTGCCGAACCGGGGGTGATTTTCATCGACCGGATCAACACCCTCAACAACCTGAGCTACACTGAGACGATCGCCGCCACCAACCCGTGTGGGGAACAGCCGCTGCCGCCCTATGGTGCGTGCCTGCTCGGCTCTATCAACCTTGCGCGTCTGGTGGACGACCCGTTCGGCCCGGGCGCAGCGCTGGACGAAGACGCGCTGGCCGACCTGACCGCCACCGCGGTGCGGATGATGGACAATGTGGTCGACGCCTCGCGCTTTCCGCTGCCCGAACAGGCGCATGAGGCAAAGGCCAAGCGGCGCATCGGCCTTGGCGTCACCGGGCTTGCGGACGCATTGCTGATGACCGGCCTGCGCTATGGCAGCCCGGAGGCCGCGGCACAGACCGGCGCATGGCTGCGCATCCTCGCGCGTGCCGCCTATCTGTGCAGCGCCGATCTGGCGGCCGAAAAAGGGTCGTTCCCGCTGTTTGACCAAGACGCGATTCTGAACGCGCCGATGGTAAAGGCGCTGGGCGATGACGTGGCCGACGCGATCCGGGAAAAGGGGCTGCGCAACGCGCTTTTGACGTCGATCGCGCCGACGGGGACCATCAGCCTGCTGGCGGGCAATGTCAGCTCGGGGATCGAGCCAGTGTTCGCCCTGACCTACACCCGCAAAGTGCTGAACCCCGACGGCACGCGCACCGAGCAAGAGGTCGCCGATTACGCCCTTTCGGTCTGGCGCGACCGCTTCGGCGACGCCCCCCTGCCGGACCATTTCGTCGACGCGCAGACCCTGGCGCCTGAGGACCATGTCCGCATGCAGGCCGCGGCGCAGGAATGGGTGGACAGCTCCATCTCCAAAACCATCAACGTGCCGGCGGACATTGATTTTGACACGTTCAAGAATGTGTATCTGAGCGCTTGGGACCAAGGCTGCAAAGGCTGCACCACGTATCGGCCCAACGACATCACCGGATCGGTGCTGTCAGTGGCCGCCGCCCCTGCGCCTGTGCCTGTGCCTGTGCCTGCCGCCGTGCCTGTTTCTGCGCCGACCCAAGGTGACTGGGCCGCCCACCCGATGGACCGCCCATCCGAACTGCCGGGCCGCACCTACAAGATCAAATGGCCCGAGAGCGAACACGCCATCTACATCACCCTCAACGACGTGATGGAGGACGGACGCCCGCGGCCCTTTGAGGTGTTCATCAACTCCAAAAACATGGAGCATTTCGCTTGGACCGTGGCGCTGACGCGCATGATCTCAGCGGTGTTCCGCCGCGGCGGTGATGTCAGCTTTGTGGGTGAGGAACTGAAGGCCGTGTTCGACCCGCGCGGCGGGGCGTGGATGCAGGGGCGTTATGTTCCCTCAATCCTTGCGGCCATCGGCGAGGTGATCGAGCGGCACATGGTCGAGATCGGCTTTCTTGATGGCGCGGGCCGCGGCGCCCGTCTTGATCCGTCCGCTTCGCCCAAACCGCAGGCACGTCCGCGCGGCCCCGCCTGTCCCAATTGCGGACAATACGCCATGCGCATGTCTGAAGGCTGCATGACCTGCGGGGAATGTGGCCATTCGAAATGCGGCTGAGGCGGCGCAGCGAATCACGAGATCGTTACAATTGCGCAATGAAGTTTGTTTGATTCGAATCAGTCGTCATGAATCGTTACCCATTTCTTTGGTCAGCTGCGGTGGGCGCTTGGCTTTTTTTGATCAAAAAATAGGCAATTTGTGCGATATGACGCAACGTCAACGCATCTCTAGGTTGAAGGAATCGGGATCTTTATCCCCCAGAGTGGAAAGCGCACATTCCTAAAGATTTGGTGAACGATTTCGCCTCGACTCCGCTCAGTATCGCGGCAGAATGGTTTTGTTCCCGTCCGCGGGGCTGCGTATGTTTTTTCGGGATTGCGTATCGAAGCCCGAACTGTTGCGTGCCGACCGCGTCAGCGTATCGACGCGTACAACCGCGCCTTCCCGCCTAACGGGATTGGGGGGCGCAGCGTAAAAGGTTGCACACGAGACCTGCGTTCGGTCTTCGTATCATTAGATGAACGGCAATGTAGTGCCGTTTATACGCCGGAGAGGGAATGGTGCCCCCACGCGCCCTCTCCTCTCCGGCACACATGCGTAAAATTCGGCGCCCAGCCGAGCCTCTCCCGCCTGCGTAGCCTATCGGGAGAGGCTGCTGCCGCCAGGCACCGCTGGACCCCGACGCTGATCCGCGGCACATCTTCCCCATGCGCTCATTCAACCTGTCGCCCCGCGATCCCGATTTTGCGCAGGACCCGTTTCCTGCCTATGAAGCCATGCGCGCCATGATCGGCGCCGACGGCCCGCGCGCGGTGATGTGGGACGATCTCGCCATGCCGGTGTTTGTGAACCATGCGGACGTGTCCGCCGGGCTCAGGGACCGCGGATTTGGGCGCGAAGTGCTGCATGTGGCCACGCGCGAAGACCTCGGCTGGCCACCCGATCCGCCCCATCTGGCATCATTTCGGGCCTTTGAACAAAATTCCCTGCTGGACCGCGAACCGCCCGCGCACACCCGCCTGCGCAGGCTGGTGCTGCACGGGTTCACCAGCCGCGCCATCGCCCGCGCGGCGCCGGGGATTGCGGCGATCGCCCATGGGTTGATCGACAGCTTTGGCCCCGCGCCCGACATCGTGGCCGATTATGCGCGGCAGCTTCCTTTGCTGGTGATCGCCGATCTGATGGGGGTTCCGCGCGATGCGGCGCAGGATATGTTGCGCTGGTCGGGCGACATGGTCGGCATCTATCAAGCGCGCCGCGACCGCGCGGCCGAAGACGCCTGCGTCGCCGCCACCATCGCCTTCACCGCTTTCATGGAGGACGTGATCGCCGCACGCCGCCGCCACCCCGGCACCGCGTTGATCGACGATCTGATCGCGGCGGAGGCTGAGGGCGACCGCCTGAGCGGGGCGGAGCTGGTGTCCACCTGCATTCTGCTGATGAACGCGGGGCATGAGGCGACGTCCTCGGCCATCGCGAACGCTGTCCATACGGTGCTGGCCCATGATCTGGCCCGCGATGTGTTCGCCGGGCCGGGGGGCGACCGGATGGTGGATGAATTGCTACGCTGGGACCCGCCCTTGCACCTGTTCACCCGTTTCGTGCTGTCAGATCAGGTGTTTGGCGGCGTGGCGCTGAAACGCGGCGATGAAATCGGCCTGCTGCTGGCCGGTGCCGGGCGCGACGGCGCGGTGTTCGATGATCCCGCCCGGATCAACCCGAACCGGGCCAACGCGGGCGCGCATCTGGCGTTCGGCGCCGGCATCCATTTCTGCGTCGGCGGCCCGCTGGCCCGGATGGAGCTGAGGATCGCATTGGCGACCCTGTTCGCGCGTCTGCCGGACCTGACCGCGGTGGCCCCGGCGCAGTTTGCCGACCGATGGCATTTTCGCTGCCTTGAGACGCTTATGGTTGCGCAGAAAATATGAACAAATCGCGGAAGCTGCGTGCGGAAATCTATCAATCCTAACAACGGGCACCTATATCAAGCTGTCACATGCAAGCGCAGCGCATCTGCAGCGCGGCAGGCCCCGGCATCCACGCGCATCCGCAAACAGCTAAGCCCGCGCGCAAGGGCAAACAGCTAAAACGACATCGTGTTTCAGGAGCTGAATTTCATGCTGGCAGATCTCCCCGTCTCTCTCGACACCGGTGCCACTTTGGCACTGCTGATCTTCGCGCTGATCCTTGTCGTTCTTACGGTCAAGTCGGTCCCGCAGGGCGAGGAATGGACCGTGGAGCGGTTCGGCCGCTACACCCGCACGCTGACGCCGGGCATGAATTTCGTGATCCCGGTGATGGACCGCGTCGGCAAAAAGCTGAACATGATGGAAACCGTGCTCGACATCGATGGGCAGGAGGTGATCACCCGCGACAACGTGCAGGTGCAGGCCGATGCCATCGCGTTTTTCCAGATCATCGACGCCGCCGCCGCCGCCTATGAGGTGCGCGATCTGTTCCGCGCGCTCAACAATCTGGCCCAGACCAACATCCGTACCGTGATCGGCGCGATGGATCTGGATGATGTGCTGTCGAACCGTGACCTGATCAACGTCAAGCTGCTGGGCGTGATTGACGAAGTCGCAACCCCTTGGGGCGTCAAGGTCACGCGCGTTGAGATCAAGGACCTGTCGCCGCCCAAGGACATCATCGCGTCCATGGCCCGCCAGATGAAGGCGGAGCGTGACAAGCGCGCTGAGATCCTGACCGCCGAAGGCCGCAAACAGGGCGCGATTCTTGAGGCTGAGGGCCTGCGCGAGGCCCAGATCCGAGAGGCTGAGGGCCGACGTGAGGCCGCATTCCTGGACGCTGAGGCCCGAGAGCGGTCCGCCGAGGCAGAAGCCAAGGCCACCGCCATGGTGTCGCGCGCCATCGCTGAGGGCGACATCCAAGCGATAAACTACTTCGTCGCCCAGAAATACACTGAGGCGCTGCAAGGCATCGCCTCGTCGCCGTCGTCCAAGGTGATCATGATGCCGCTCGAAGCATCAAGCATCATCGGGTCGGTCGCTGGCATCGCAGAAATCGCGCGCGAAGCCGTGGCCATGCGCACCGGCGGTGGCGGGGCTTCGCGCCCTGCGCCCAAGCCCAAGCTGGCGCCCAAACCGGTTGATGAGCCCCAGCCCTCCGGCCCGTGGGATGACGCATGAGCGATATCGCGATCTTCGCGCCGCTTGACGGGGTCTCACCTTGGCTGTGGCTGACATTCGCGCTGGTTCTGGGGGCGATTGAGCTGGTCGCGACCTCGTTCTTCCTGGTGTGGCTTGCGCCTGCCGCGCTCAGCGTCGCGCTGGCATTGGTGCTGGCGCCGGATCTGAGCGGGACCGTGCAGTCAGCGCTGTTTGCCGTGCTGTCGGTTGCGTTCACCTTTGCCGGACGGGCATGGCTGAAGGGCCGGGCGGGGCAGGGCGCGGGGCGTCCCGTGCTCAACCGCCGGGCCGCAGCGCTGATCGGGCGCCGCGCCACGGTGGTCGAAGCCTTTGACAGCGGCGTTGGGGTGGTTGAAATCGACGGTGCCCTGTGGCGCGCACGCTTGGCACCGGGCGGCGATGTTTCCGCGCCCTCCGAAGGTGCCCATGCCGAAATCTGCGGTGTTGAGGGCGCGGTGTTGGTGGTTTCACCGGCCTGATCGGCTGCGCACCAACGCGCCGCCCGTCAACGCGCTGGCGCAAGCGCAGCGGGTTGGCTAGGGTTGACCCTGTGGTGCCGGGTTACGCTGCGCACAGGTTTGCTTTGCGTGACGGATGAGTTGGGAGAGTGACGTATGCGCTTTTTGGCGATGACAGGGGCAGCCGCGCTTTTTCTCGGGACCACGGGCGCTGCCTATGCCCAAGCCATCGCCTGCGGAAGCGAATATGTCATCGCCCGCGGTGACACCTTGCAGGCGATCGCATTGCGCGCCTACGGGGTCGGCAATTTCCAACTGATCTATCTGGCGAACGCTGATGTGATCGGCGTCAATCCCAACCTTATCGAAGTGGGCATGCGCCTGAACATCCCCTGTCTTGGGGATACGGCCGCGGCCCCTGCCGCGCCAACAGCGCCCGCCGCCGCAGCGCCTGCCACGCAACCTGCGCCGGTAGCCGCAGCAGGTGCCCCGCTGGTCGCCGCCACTGTGCGCCCGGTGCCTGAGGGCGCCGCGCCCCGGCGCGGCGCACGGTTCATTGGCATCGACGGCAACGCGCCCTTCAGCGACAGCGACCTTCCCGGCGGCGGGCTGTTCACGGAACTGCTTTCGCTGGCCATGAAACGCGCGGGCGGCGATGCTGGCGACATTGGCTTTGCCCCCGACTGGCCCGCCCAGTTGACCGCGCTTTTGCCAGACGGCGGCTATGAGGTTGGCTTTCCCTGGGTGCGCCCTGACTGCGAGCGTCCCGCGACGCTGGGCGCCGAAAGCCGCGCGCGCTGCCGCAGCTTTGAATTCTCGGACTCGTTCTTTGATGTGGTGCTGAGCTTTTATACCCTCCGCGGGTCTGAATACGAAGGTGCTGATTCGCACGAAGACCTGCTCGGTGCCCGTCTGTGCCGCCCCGATGGCATGTTCGTCGGCGATCTTGAGGCTGAGGGCCTCGTGGAGCCGAACGTCTCGCTGGTCGCCCCCTCTACCGCGCAGGACTGCTTTGCAGCGCTGCTGGTCGGAGAGGTGAACGTGGTCACCATGGATGCCCTCACCGCCGAAAAGACCCTGGAGACCGTGTCCGGCGCATCGCGCAAGGTCTTGGAGCTGGAGGGGCTGGCCACGTTGCAGACGCTGCATGCCGTGGCCTCGCGCACTTCGCCCGATGGGCGCGCTGCGCTGGCCCGGCTCAATGATGGGCTGCGGGTGATGCGCGCCTCTGGCGAATGGTTCGCCGCGGTGCAAAAGCATCAGTCCGAATAACAGCCGCCGCCGCTGCCGCGGGGCGATGCGGGGGGGGGGGTGCGATGTGGGTAAATGACATGGGGGCCGGTCCGGCGCGGACTGGCCCTTTGACGTTCAAACCCCGTATCGCCCCGCGGCAGCGGCGGTCAGGGCGCGCACGGTTTCATCAAGGTATTCCATGCTTGGGTCATGCACGCCCAACGTGCGCAGATGCGCGGCGGTGTTGTGCAAATAGTCCCGGTTCGGCCCGGCGGGGCCGGTTGACGCTGCGATGATCTCAGCCTGCTCGCGCAGCGACAGGCGCGCATAGGCCGGGTGGGTGCGGTCCATCGCATAGGCCAGCGCGCGCACGGGGCCGATCCCGTCAACCTGCAATGGGACCCATGCCTCCATATAAGACCGCGTGCCCATTTCCCGCTCATGCAGGTAATCGCGCACGGCGGGGGCGTTGGCGGCTGCCACGCGGAACGCCACGCCTTCGCAGATCTCATGGGGCGCGAAGTCCAGCGCCAGCACCAGTCCTGGGCGTTCAGGCGTGCCGCGATACCGGATTGAGCGCAGGCAGAACGACCGCCGCCAACCGCGAAGGGCGGCGCGGCGGGTCTCAGTTGCGTCAAATCCCGGGCGCCAGATCAGCGATCCGTAGCCGAAGACCCACAGGTCTCCGGCGGCCAGGGGGCCGGCAAGGTCGGGTGCAGGGCGCGGGATCATCATGGGCTGAGCTATAGCGCGGCGTGGCGCCGGGCGAAACTGCTGCCGGGGGCGCGGGGGCCTGTGAAAACGCGCCTCTCGCCTCTCGCCTCTCGCCCCTGTGCGCCGGAGCGCCTATATGGAGCGCAACTGCGCATCCTCAGAAAGGCACGTCCATGCTGTCCGCGCCCAAAAGCATTATCGCGCTCGGCGTTGCCGCGATCCTGGCCCTGATGGGCTGGAGCATCTGGTGGTGGGTCGCTGCCACCGCCCAGCAGACCGCCGTCGCGGGCTGGCTGGAGGACCGCCGCGCCGATGGCTGGGCCGCTGAGGTCGCGCAAACCACGATGTCCGGCTATCCCAACCGGCTGGATCTGACGCTGACCGGGCTGGTGCTGGCCGACCCCAAGGCGGGCTGGGCGTGGTCGGCGCCTGCGCTGCGGTCCCATCAGCTCAGCTATCGCCCCAACGCGGCGATCGTGGTCTTTCCGCATGAGCAGACCCTGTCGATCCCCGGCGCGACGCTGACCGCGAAATCTGAGGATCTGCGCGCTTCGGCGGGCTTTCGTCCCTCAACGCGGCTGGGCCTGCGCCGTGCGGAGGTTGAGGGAACCGCGATCAATCTGTCGCTTGCAGGCCCGGCAGTGCAGGGCTGGACCGCCTCAGCAGCCACCGCGCTGTTGGCGCTGCGTGAGGCGCAAACCCCAACGCCCGCGGACGGCCCCCATGCCTATGACGTGGCGTTGACCGCGACCGAGGTGCGCCTGCCTGTGTCGCTGCGTGCGATGCTTGGCCTTGGCGACGGGCTGCCTGAAGCGGCTGAGCGGCTGGAGATCGACGCTATCGCCAGCTTTGCCGCACCGCTGGATCTGGATGCAGTCGAAGGGGGCGGGCCGCGGCTGACCGCGCTGCGGCTGCGCCCGTCCACGCTGGTCTGGGGGCCACTGGGGCTGCGCGCCACCGGGCGGGTGGTGGTCGATGCCCAAGGCTACCCTGAGGGAGAGATGACGCTGCGCGCTGAGAACTGGCGCGCGGCGCTGGAGGCCGCGATCAGCGCCGGCGCGGTGGCTGAGAACATGGCCGATGCGGTGCGTGGCGGGATGGAGCTGATCGCTTTTCTCGCCGCCAAAGGTGATGGCCTTGAGGCCCCGCTGAGGTTTGAGCGCGGGCGCATGTTCCTCGGCCCCGTGCCGATTGGCGACGCCCCGCGTCTTCTGATCGGGCGCTGACCGCCACCAAGCGCCGCGCCAACGGTTCCGCCCCTGCTGCGGTGGCACCCGCGGCGCGCTGCGAATGATGGCGCAGGTGGCCAGAAGCACCCCTTGCCAGCTGCGGACCGCGTGGATCGGTGCGCGTCGCCGCCGCGAAGCGCGGCGGCCGGGCCGCGGCGGGGTCAATCCCCGCAAGGGCCGAGCGCGTCAGCAACAACCGCGCTGACGGCACTTCAGGTGCGGCGCACCGGCATCCGGCCAAAATCAGGCAGATCGGTGTCCTGTCCGGCCTCAATGATGCCGCGGCGGATGGCGCGGGTGCGGGTGAAATAGTCGAACAGCATGTCGCCGTCGCCGGTGCGGATGGCGCGTTGAAGGGCGAACAGTTCCTCAGTGAAGCGCCCGAGGATTTCCAGCGTCGCGTCCTTGTTGTTCAGGAACACGTCGCGCCACATGGTCGGGTCTGATGCCGCGATGCGGGTGAAGTCGCGAAAGCCAGCGGCGGAATATTGCACCACCTCGGAATTGGTGACCCGGCGCAGGTCATCCGCGACCCCGACCATGGTATAGGCGATCAGATGCGGCGCATGGGACGTCACCGCCAGCACCAGGTCGTGGTGTTCGGGGTCCATGTCGTCGACCTTCGCGCCGCAGCCTTGCCAGAACGCCCGCAGACGCGCCAGCGCATCCGCATCCGTGCCGTCCGTTGGCGTCAGGATGCACCAGCGGCCGTCGAACAGTTCGGCGAACCCCGCCTCTGGCCCCGAATGCTCAGTGCCCGCAAGGGGGTGGGCGGCGATGAAATGGACGCCATCGGGGATATGGGGCGACACCTGCGCGATCACCGACGCTTTGGTGGAGCCGACATCGGACACCGTTGCGCCAAGCTTCAACGCTGGTGCGACTTCGGCCGCCGCATCGCCCATGGCACCGACCGGCACGCACAGGATCACCAGATCTGCGCCCTGGGCCGCGTCTGCCGCCGTGTCGTGCACGCTGTCGAGAAACCCCAGCGCCGCCGCCTTGTCCCGCGTTGCGGCGGAGCGCGCATAGCCCGCCACATGGCGCGCCAGCCCGGCACGGCGGCACGCATGGGCGATCGACGACCCGATCAGCCCCAGCCCGATCAGCGCGATGCGGTCATAGACCGGGGCGGCTTTGGCGGCCTCCAGCACTTGATGCGCGGTCATCGCGGGTGCTCCAGAAACGCTTCCATGGCGGACGCGACGCGGCGGCAGCCTTGTTCGTCGCCGATGGTGATGCGGATGAAGCCGGGCAGTTGGTAGCTGTCGACCCGCCGCAGGATCAGCCCCTGCGTCTTGAAAAACGCGTCCGCCGCGGCGACCCGATCGACGCCAAGTTCGGCCAGCAGAAAGTTGGCGTGGCTCGGCAAGGTCCGCACGCCCATCTGTGTCAGGCGCTTGGCCAGCCAGTCGCGCCACACCTCATTGAGGATCGCGCACCGTTCAACCCATTCGGTGTCCTGCATCGCGGCGATCCCGGCGGCCAGCGCGGGCGAGGTCAGGTTGAACGGTCCGCGCACCCGGCCCAGCACGTCCGAGACGTGTTCAGGCATGTACCCCCAGCCCAGCCGCAGCGCCGCCAGTCCGTGGATCTTGGAATAGGTGCGGGTCATCACGACGTTATCGCGGGCCTCAACCAGCGCCTTGCCCGCATCAAAACCGGGGGTGCGCACGTATTCGGCGTATGCGCCGTCCAGCACCAGCAGCGCGCCTTCGGGCAGCCCATCGGCCAGCCGCGCGCAGTCCGCGGGGCTGATCATGGTGCCGGTCGGGTTGTTGGGGTTGGCGATGAACACAATTTTAGTGCGGTCCGAGCAGGCGGCCAGCAGCGCGTCCACATCGGTGGTCATGTCACGCTCAGGCGTTTCCACCGGCGTTGCGCCGTTGGCCTGCGCGTCGATGCGGTAAATCGCAAAACCGTGGCGGGTGTGCAGCACCTCATCCCCCGGGCCGGCATAGGCCTGGCACAGGAACGCGATCACCTCATCGGACCCGGCGCCGCAGACGATGCGGGCGGGGTCCAAGCCATGCACATCCGCGATCGCAGCGCGCAGGTCGGCATGGCCGCTGTCGGGATAGATCGACAGGCGGTCTGCCTCAGCGCGATATGCCGCTATGGCGCGGGGCGACGGGCCATAGGGGTTCTCGTTCGCGCTCAGCTTCAGCGGATGCGCGACCCCGGGGGCCTTGGTTTCGCCGCCAACATAGGGGGCGATCCCCAGAATGCCGGGCTGTGGGCGGATCGTGGGGTGCGGCTGGGTCATGGCCGGCTCCGTGCATCGGCGCCCACAGGGGCGGGCGTCAGGCGAGCGCGCGCAGGATGACGCGCGCCGCTGCAGGGTTTACCGCGCGGCGGCATCTTGCGCCAGTGCGCGCAACACCGCGCACAACACCGCGTGCGATCTGGCGCGCAACACCGCGTGCGATCTGGCGGGCGATCTGGCATGTGGTGCTGCGCGCAGCACCAACATCGCGAACAAGGCATGCTCCGCCCCGCCGCCGATGGTCCAGCCGACATTGGTGATGTCAACGCCGCCCCCAGCCGCGATGATCAGCGTCGGTGCCAAGGCATAGCCAAGCCGCCCGCGGATGTGCGCGGTCCAATCGACCGTGAAGGCGGTGTAATCGTTGGCCCCGGACGTGTCTTTCTTGCGATGGATGTCGCCAAGGCCAAAATCGCCCTCAGCGCTGATGATGAGCGTGCCCATCTGGTGGTTGTCGCCCGCCAGCTCGCCGCCATTGAGCCCGTCGATGCTGCGATTGCCCGGACACGGCGCCATCGCCGCTGGTTTCGCCGACCCACTGCCCGTCAAACTGGGTCGTCCGGGTCGGCAGGCAGCGGTGCCTCAGAACGAGAGCTTGAGCCGCACTGCCGCGCCATAGACCGGCCCTGCTTCGGACCGATAGCTCCAGGATGCGCCGCGCACGGCATCGAAACCGCTTGCCGACCCTTCCATCCGCCAGCCAAGGGCGGTGGTCAGCTCCAGGTCCACATTGGGGCCAAAGCTGCGCCCGACCCGTGCGCCGATGGTCCACAGATCGGCGATGCCGCCGCTCACGCCCTGATCCCAGCGCAGTGATCCGGCGACGCGCCAGTTTTCGGTCACGGCGTGCTCAAGCTCCGCCTTCAGGGTCACGGCGTCGGTGAACCCGGTGGGGAACGACGCGTCGACGGTTCCCTGGCCTGTCGAGACGCCGCTGACCCTCAGGCCGTCAAACGCGCTCCATTCCGTCCATTGCGCGTCGATGGCACCGTGCCAGCCGGGGGCGAGGTCACGCTCCACCCGCAGCGCGATTGTCTGGGGCATTTCGATGTCGGCCTGCAGGTCGGCACCAGTGGGCTGGCCTTGCAGCCACTGTTTCCCGCTGACCGCAAAGCCCATCGGCGCGGTATAAAGCGCAGAGATCCGCAGCCCGTCGACGGGATCTTCCCACGAAAATCCGGCGCGCCAGCCTAGGCCCACCTCACGCGATTTGAAGTGAAAGCTCAGATGCGCGGGAAAGCCGATCTGGTGAAACACCTCCAACCCCCCGGCGCGCAGGCCGCCGATCACCCGCAATTGCGCTGATCCGCCCATGTCAAAACGCCATGAACACGCCGCGTCCAGCGACAGCGATTCCAGCCGGGATTCCGCGAATTCATTGGCCGCCGCCCATTTGGGATCGCGCCGTTCCCACCGTGCCCAAGGCTGGTGCAGCTTCAGCATGCAATCGCCATTGCCGCCCGCGCGTCCCTTGACGGCGAGGGATCCGGACTTGCCGCTGGGATCCGCACCGCTGGTCGAGGCGCCGTTCCAGCCATAGCCGTTGCGCGCGCCGGTGCGCCCGTTGGTCGGCTGACGGACAAAACCCGACAGCTCCGCCACGAAGGCATGATCGTCATGCAGCAAGGCCAGCGGGTCGAGGTCTTCTTGCGAGATGCCGCCCGCAATGGCCGGTGTGTTGGCCGAGACTGACGCGATAATGACGGCGAAAAGGGCGGTGGTTCTGCAAATTGCACGCAACATGGGTCTCTCCTGACGTTCGGCCCGCATGGGGTCGATCGGGCGCTGGTCCCCTCAATCGCAAGGGGGGGCGACGCCGAGTTCAACTGGGCGGCCTTGCAGCCGCGACCCGCCATTGATGTATTCCCTAATAAATTATTAATACTAGTTTCAAAGTTAATTAGAATTTGACGTGCTTAAGAGCATCTATGTGCAGTCTGCGGTTCGGCCACATGTGGTTAAGGCCACATCCAGCGATATCCCACAGGTTGTATTTGAAGATGCTGCGGCCCGTCTGGCATAAAAATGCGCAAACGTGTCGCCGCGTGCCTGCCCGCGCCGAATCGAGCTGGCAGGGCGTGGCTATTCAGGCCGATCCGGCCCGGTCAGATCGGCAAGCGCGTGGGCAAACGTTTCCAACCCGGCGGTGCCCTTGGGGGTCAGGGCGTAGATGCCGCGCGCCACCCGCTCAAACCAGCCGTAATGGTCGGCGCGCATCAGCGGCGCGGCGCGCGCGGTGCCGGTCGCCTTGGCGACGTTGGCGGCCTTGCAGGCGCCATGGGCCGCCAGATGCGCGGCGCAGCGCAGCGCGTCTTGGCGATAGGCGGTCATACGCAGTTCCCCGGTGGTGCCGCCCACATTGGGGTCCCCGACCCGCCGCGCGAATTCACGCAGCAGCTGCCCGGCCTTGGGGGCGCTTTGGCGCGGCGCATAGGGGCCGGGGTCCAGATGCGCCTCTACGCCCGCCGGGCCGACCGCCAGCAGCCCCAGTCCCAGACGGCGGCACAGGCGGATGATGTCGCGGTAGCGCAGCTTCCAGCCCCGCGCCCCCGAAACCGGAATCGCCAGATAGACCTGCGCGAACACCGCCTGCCGCGCGATCCCTTGCATGACCAGCGCCAATGAGAAGGTCAGCTTCAGCTCCACAATCACGGGTGGCTCATCGCCGCGCAGTGCCATCAGATCGCAGTCGCCGATTTCTGCCTTCACCTCATAGCCCTGGGCTTCGAGATAGGCTTTCACGGGGGCATAAAGATCGGATTCGCGCATGGGTCGGACGGCTTTCGCAGCGAAGGGCAGGGCCCTATCTTTGTGCAATGCCGCGGCAGTGACGGCAAGACGCGAGCATCGCGCAAAACAAGCGCCGCACATGCAAACGCCCGGCCCCCTTTCGGGAACCGGGCGTCATCTTCGCCAAGCCGAGGTCACCCCCGGCGGCAGATCATTTCTGCGCGGCTTTGAGCGATTCGAGCAAGATCGCCTCGGCCTCAGCCTTGTCACCCCAGCCGATGACCTTGACCCATTTGCCCGCTTCGAGATCTTTGTAATGTTCAAAGAAATGCTTGATGCGGTCGCGGGTCTTGCTGGGAATGTCGGTCAGGTCCTGGATGTGGGCCTGGAACGGGTCGACCTTCTCCACCGGCACGGCGATCAGCTTGTCGTCCATGCCGCCATCGTCTTCCATCTTCAGCACGCCAACGGGGCGGCAGCGGATCACGACGCCGGGGGCCAGATCGAAGTCGCACAGCACCAGCACGTCGGTGGGGTCACCGTCAGCGTGCAGGGTGTTGGGCACGAAGCCATAGTTGCAGGGGTAGAACATCGGCGTGTTGACGATGCGGTCGACGAAGACGGCGCCGCTGTCCTTGTCGATCTCGTACTTCACGGGTGCGCCGCCGCCGGCGCCGCCGGTGATCTCGATCACGACGTTGATGTCGGAGGGCGGGTTCTTGCCGGCGGGGATCTTATCGAGATTCATGAAGGGTCTCCTGGCCAAAGGGGGCCGCGGCGGGCGGCGATATATGTTGGCGGTCGGGTAGCATGATGCCGTCAGGCGGAAAAGACCTTGCCCCCGCGGCATGATCGCGCCACCCAGCCTGCCATGACGCGGACGCGCCACCCAGCCCGCTATGGCGCGGTCGCGCCGGTCAGCCCGCCATGGCGCGGTCGCGCCGGTCAGCCCGCCAAAGCGCGGGCGCGCCGCTCAGCCCTGATGTTCAGCAGGTTGGCGGCCAGCACGACCGCGCCGCCCGCGAACACCGCGATCTCCAACGGCTCACCATAAACCATCACGCCGACAACCGCGATCAGCGGCAGGCGCAGGAACTCCATCGGCGCAACCACGGTGGCCGGCGCGCAGCCAAGCGCGGAGGTCAGGCAGAAATGCGCCGTCAGCCCCGCCAGCGCCACCACAACGATCAAAGGCACGCTGCTGAGGTCGGGCAAAGTGATGCCGCTGTAGAAATATGTCGCAACAATGCCGAACACGCTTTGGGTGACGGTCATCATTAACAGAATCGAGGCGGTGCTTTCCGTGCGGCTCAGCATCTTGGTGGTCATGACGTTGAACGCAAAAGCGATGGCGCACAGCGCGGCGGCGGCGTGCTCCAGCCCCAAAGGTGCGGTGCCGGGGCGCGCCACGATCAAGATCCCGATAAAGCCGAGCGTCGCGGACAGAACCCGCGTGCGGGTGAACCGCTCCCGCAGCACCAGGGGCGCGAGGATCGCAACCCAGATCGGGCTGGTGAATTCAAAGGCGAAAAGCTGCGCCAGCGGGATGGTGGCGACGGCAAAGAACCACAGGTTCTGGCCGGTGAAATGCGCCGCGTTGCGGATCAGATGCATCGGCGTGCGCCGCACCCGGACCGTGGACAGCGAGCCGCGCGCGCCCAGAATCGCCACGATGATCGCAACCCCGATGAAGGAGCGCCACATCATCAGCTCAGGCGGGCTGATGCCAAGCCTCGCCACCTCACGCCCCGCCACGGCCATGGATGAAAAGCACAGCATCGCCCCGGACATCCACGCAGCAGCGCGCAAAGGCCGCCCGTCAAGCTGCCATGCCGTGGCAGCGGCGTCCGCATCCGCGTCAGAAAGCCTGTCGGTCATTGTGCGGGCCGCGGTGTGGGGTGGGTGGCATGGGGCATGGAGATGGCTCCGAAAGGAGGGCGGCAGGCAGTCGCGCAGCATTTGCCTGCCGCGGCCCGATTGCAAGCGTGAGAGGTGGTCATTCCGCAGGGTGCCGCCCTTAAATGCGGGGGAGGGCCTGACGCCCTCCCCCTGCGCCCCCCTCCGCGTGGGGACGGTGTGGGGGCCGCAGGTCGCGCGGTGATGGATGCGGGGGGTGGGCCCGGCCACACGCGCTGCGGCGAGTGGGGTGCAGGGCGGGCCAGATGCGGGCCTGAAGGGACCGCGATGGGCTGAACCTGCACCGCCCGTTCACAAGGCGTCGCGCAATCGTGCCAGCAGCATCGCCGCCACCAGCGTTGGTTTGCGCATCGCCGCGCCGCCGGGAAAGGTCGGTGTCGGCAGATCCGCCATGGCGTCAAAGCCGGTGCGGTCGACTTTGATTGCCTGGGCCAGCAGGCGCCCGGCCATGGTTGCCAGCGCCACCCCCGACCCCGAATAGCCCGATGCGTTCAGCACCCCCGGCGCGATTTCTTCGAACATCGGCAGGCGCGACATGGTGATCGCCAGCGTGCCGCCCCAGCCATGGGTGATCTTCACGCCGCGCAGCTGGGGGAACACCGCCTCCATCCGCGGGCGCACAAAGGCGGGGATGTCAGCGGGGAACGCGTCGCCATAGCTTTCGCCGCCCCCGAACAGCAGCCGGTTGTCCTGGGACAGCCGGAAATAGTTCACCACGAACCGGCTGTCCGCCACTGCCACGCCGCCGGGGATCAGCGCACGGGCGTCGGCGGCGCGCAGCGGTTCGGTTGCCACGATGTAATTGTTGATCGGCATCACCCGGGCGGAGACCTTGGGCGCCAGCCCGCCCAGATAGCCGTTGCAGCCAAGGATCACCTGATCGGCGTGGATCTCGCCGTTCTCGGTGCGCACCAGCCCCGGAGCGACCTCAATCGCGCGTGACATTTCATGCATCCGCGCGCCCGCGCGCATCGCCGCGTGCCCCAGCCCGCGGGCGAAGTTCAGCGGGTGCAGATGGGCGGCTGACCGATCCAGCGTGCCCCCCGAATAGCCACGCGCGTTCAGATGCTTGTGCATCTGTTCGGGCGCGACATAGTCGATGTCGTGATGGCCGTAGACCAGCGCCATATGCTCAGCCAGTGCCTCGGAGGCATCGTCATAGCGTTTGCGGTGATTGACGTGCAGCACGCCTGAGCGCAGCCCGCAATGGATGCCGTGGCGCATGATCAGACGGCGCACCAGCTTGGCCGCGTCGCGCCCGATTTCCCACGCTGCGCGGGCGCGCTCAAGGCCCACCATCCGCTCCAGCTCAAACTGGTCGCGGCGCTGGCCGACGCCGACCTGCCCGCCATTGCGGCCTGACGCGCCCCAGCCGATGCGCTGCGCCTCAATCAGCACCACCGACGCGCCCTGCTCAGCCAGATGCAGCGCTGAGGACAGCCCCGTGAAGCCCCCCCCGACGATGGCCACGTCGGCGCGCACTGGTCCCGACAGCGGGGTCAGCTCCGGGAACGGGTTCGCGGTGTCGGCATACCAGCTCGGCGCATGGACGCCGGGGCGGTCATTGCGGTCGAGAAGGTTCATGCCTCAGACGTTCAGCAAAAGGTGCTGACGCTCCCACGGGCTGATGACAGTCATGAATTCCTCGTGCTCATAACGCTTCAGCGCGCAGTAGAGCTTGACGAATTCCTCGCCCAGCATCTCACCAACTTTCTCGCTGCTTTCCAGCAGGTCGATGGCTTCGAGCAGCGAATGGGGCAGATCGCGTTCGTTGCCATACGCGCCCCCAGTGACCGGCGGGCGCGGCACATCGCCGTCGCGCATGCCGATGAAGCCCGCCGCCAGCGATGCCGCGATCGACAGATACGGGTTGGCATCAGCGCCGGTGGTGCGGTTTTCAACCCGGCGCGCGCCTTCGTCAGCGCGCGGGGCGCGCAGGCCGACCGAGCGGTTGTCATAGCCCCAATCCAGGTTCACTGGCGCGGACATGAATTTCACCATGCGCCGGTACGAATTCACATAAGGCGCAGACAGCGCGCAGCAGGCGGGCAGATGTTTTTGCTGCCCACCGATGAAATGTTCAAAATACGGGCTGGGCGATCCGTCGGGGTTGGTGAACACGTTGGCGCCGGTGGTGGTATCGATCACTGACTGGTGGATGTGCATCGCCGATCCGGGCTGCCCGGCCATCGGTTTGGCCATGAACGTGGCGTAGCAGCCGCAGCGCAGGGCGGCTTCGCGGATCAGGCGCTTGAACAGGAACACCTGGTCGGCCAGCTGCATGGCATCGCCGTGGCGCATGTTGATTTCCAACTGCGCGGCACCGGCTTCCTGGATGATCGTGTCGATCTCCAGCCCTTGGGCTTCGGCATAGTCGTAGATATGTTCCAGCACGGAATCATATTCATCGACGGCCGACAACGAAAACGCCTGGCTGCCCATCGACTGGCGGCCTGACCGGCCCACCGGCGGCTCCAGGGGGTAATCGGGGTCGGTGTTCGGCTTGGTGAGGTAGAATTCCATCTCCGGGGCGATCACCGGCTTCCAGCCGCGCGATTCGTAGGCGCGCAGCACGCGGCGCAGCACCTCACGCGGGGCAAACGGGATTGGCACGCCATCCTGATCGGTCACGTCATGGATGATCTGCAACGACGCCTCGCCCGCCCACGGCACCGCGCGGGCGGTGGAGATGTCGGGCACAAGGATAATGTCGCCGTCGGAATACAATTCAGGATGGTCCACATCGGCGTAGTCGCCGGTGATGGTTGCAAAATAGATCGAAGTTGGCAAACGCACGCCGGTTTCACGCAGGAATTTGGCGGTCGGCATGACTTTGCCGCGGGCGATGCCTGCGAAATCCGGGGTTACGCATTCGATTTCTTCAACCCGATGCGTCCGCGCCCAGTCGCGCAGCGCCTCCAGATCGGGGGTTTGCAGCTGGGGGGACGTGGCGAGCGAGATTTCGGGCGCGAGCTTTGACATAGAGTCCTCATTTGAGGGAAGTCCGCATGGCCGCGCCCAATGGCGCTGGCGTCAGACCCCCCGGTGCCTATATTGCGCGTGCGGGGCAAAAATGAAAGGCGACGCAGGCAATGCGCATCGGGATTCTGGAGACGGGAGAGGTCAATCCGGCGCTGGTCGGCGCCCATGGCACCTATCCCGCGATGTTCGAACGCCTTCTGGACGGGCACGGATTTGAATTTCGCACATGGTCCGTGGTGCGCGGCGAAATGCCCGACGCGCCGTCAGATGCGGATGGCTGGCTCATCACCGGCTCACGCCACGGCGTCTATGAGGACCATCCTTGGATCAAACCGCTTGAGGGGTTCATCCGCGCCGCCCGCGACGCGCAGGTTCCGATGGCGGGCATCTGCTTTGGCCATCAGATCATGGCGCAGGCGCTGGGCGGGGACGTTGCAAAAAGCGGCCGCGGCTGGGGCATCGGGCGGCATGAATACATGTCCGGCGTCTCCTCTGTCGCGATTCTGGCGTTCCATCAGGATCAGGTCCTGCGTCTGCCCGACGGGGCTGAGGTCACGCTCAGCTCAGAATTCTGCCCCTTTGCCGGGCTGCGCTATGGCGATTGGGGGCTGAGCTGGCAGGCACATCCCGAATTTTCGGCCGACTATTGCCGCGATCTGCTGGAATTGCGCTCAGGCGTGGCGTTTTCTGAGGAATTGGCCGCCCAGGCGCTGCCCCATGTGGCCGCACCCATCGACAGCCCGGCGGTCGCCGAGCAGATCGCCGCGTTCTTCAAGGCGGCCGCAAAAGCCCCCAAGGCCCGGCACGCGGCGGTCTGAAAATACGGGCCTCACGCGAAAAATCCCGTTGAGACCAGCGCCCACCCGCCGTAGAAGCAGGGTCAGTGCCGACTTAGCTCAGATGGTAGAGCTACGGTTTTGTAAACCGTGGGTCGGGGGTTCGAGTCCCTCAGTCGGCACCATAATTCTTATATAATCTCTTATTTGCAATAACTTGCTATTTTATATGGTGGGTGGCGCACCCTATTGGCCATCTTTTTATCGGGGCTGAATTGAACGCGCCTAAGGTCGGTGGCGCATGCCAAGTGACCGTTTGTGTGGTCGCGTGAAGCGCATTCCGGGTCACAGACGGATCTGAGCGGCAGGCTGAAGCACCCTTCAAGGCAGCGCGGGCATCCCTTGGGCCTGAGGGTGTTCGTTGAGCGCACCCATCAGGGCCCCGGCACCGCGCGGTTGGGGGCGGTGGTGATTGAGGGCTTTGAATGGTCCTCATGCACTTCGCGCGCGTGGATGCCCAGCACGATCAGGCCGGGCCACAGCATATAGGCCTCAACCTCCAGGTTCTCACCAAAAGACAGCAGCACGATGGTCATCAGGATGCCAAAGGGCAGGCGCCCGCGCGGGCCGCGCGCCGCGTCCTGCATCGCCAGCAGCAGCTGCCACACCAGCGGGACCAGCAACGCGAAAAACCCTGCCAGCCCTTTGATAAACAACAATCCGAACCATGTGTGATGGCTGCCGATGGGCATGTATTCCACGATATGCGCGCCGGGCTGCACCGTGCCATGGCCGAACCACGGCGCCTCGTCGCGCCAGCGTTCATGGGCGATGCGCTGCAAGGTCTCGCGCACGCGGGTGCTGTCGGCGCGCGCGCCTTTGAACCCGCGCACGCCGTCATTGATCAGCCGCACCAGCGCCGGGCCGAACAGGGCCAGCGACGCGGTCAGCGCGGCGGCGATCTGCCATGCCCAGCCGCGCAGCAGCAGCGGCATCATCCGGGGGCCGAGCGTGCAGGCGGCCAGCCCCACCAGCCCCATCCGTGATTTCGACGCAAAGATCATCAGCATCCCCGCCGTGACGCCAATGGCGCGCCAGCGCGGGTGTTCTTCCTCAAGGGCGAACAGCACCATGATAACCCCGAGCAGCGCCGCAAACGGTGACCAGGGCGCATAATACTGCCAGCGCGGGGTCCATGTCGACGGGTCCAGGGTATAAAGATAGACGGTGAAATATTCCGGCCCCGGCCCGCCCACGGCCTTTAGCGGAGAGGTGAAGATCCGCTCCGGCAGCCCCAGATAAGGCGCGGCCAGCATCACCGGCGCCAGCGCCAGCGTCCACAGGCCCACCACGCATTGCGACCGCACCAGCACCGCGCGCCGGATCGGCAGCACCGCGCCCGCCAGCGGAAACAGCGCCAGCAGCGCCCAGCCCTTGGCCCAGCCCACCGTTGATTTGATGGTTTGCTTGGCGTCGAGCCCCCAGTCCAGATGCCCGACCCACAGCGCAATCAGCATCGCCAGCATCCCCACGGCCCACGCGATTGTCACCGGGGGCGGTGCACCGGTCGCGCGCAGATCGGCGCGGATCGCTGGACCCAGATACAGGCTGAGCGCGGCCAGCCCCCCGATGACCCAGGCCAGCACCGGCCCGACGATGTAAAGCGCCCCAAAGAAATAGAACGGCCATGTCCAGACCATGGCGGTCCAGACCATCGCCTCAGCGGGGTTTTGCGGGCGCGGATCGGTCATCGCGCGGCCGGTCCACCCGCCAACAGCCGAGAGATCATCGACCGGCGTGCCCGGCCCAACCCCAGCCCAACCAGCAGCATGAAGGTCGCCGCACCGCCCGCCGCAATCGCCAGCTTGAGCTTGGGCGAGGATGGCTGGTCCGGCAGGGACGGGTCCTCCAGCACCTGCACCAGCGGGTAGGAGGCATAGACATCCGCCTTGCTCGACTGCGTGCGGGCGATGGCTGAGGCGAACACCGCCTCGGCGATGGCGAAATCGCGCTTCATGTCCTCAAGCCGTGCGGCAGCGGGGGCGAGGCTTTGCAGCCGCGCGGTTTCAAGCATCAGCCGCGCGTCCATGGCCGCAAATTGCGCAGCGACGCCTGCGCGCCGCGCATCCATTGCCACCAGTTCGGCCAAAAGACTGGCGCGCACCCCTGACAGCGCCAGATCCTGCTCTGCGACCGCTGTGGGCGACAGGCCGGTTGTCGCCTGCACCTGTGCCAACGCTGCGCGGCGCGATCCGGCATGGGCAGCGCGCGCTTGTTCCACCAACGGGTGGCGCACGCCAAAGCGGGCGCGGGCGCGGGCCAATTCAGCGGCATGGTCCGACATCTCCGCCACGATGGCGGCGTAATCGCTGTCGGCATAAAGCTTCAGCGTGGCGGCCGCCATTGGCGCGGTCACGGCCAGCGATGCTTCAAGCCGTGCCACTGCCTCAGTTTCCTGGGCCAGTGTCACCGCCAGATCGTGGGTGCTGGCGGTCAGCACATCATTGGCCGCCAATTGTTGGTCGTACTGGTCCGGCGAAAGCAGCCCGCTTTCGATCTGCAGCGCCGCGATGGCCGCGCGGGTGCGGCTGACCGAGATGCGGTAATCCTCCATCGGGCCTTCGCCGCTGGTCTGACGGGCGGCCTGTTCATCGGCGCGCAGTATGTCAAGTTCATCAAAAAACACCGCCAGCAGCGCGCTGCCGCGCGCCTGCGCGTCGGCGGGCGATGCGCCGGTCATCTCCAGCCGGATCAGGCTGGTCTGGTCCACCAGTTCAATCCGCGGCGCGTTCAGATCGTGCCGTGCGATCCCCAGCTTTTCCGCGGTGGCGGCCAGGATCCGGTCAGCGCCGATCAGCCGCTTATACGTCTCAGTGGGGCTGATGGAACTGCTGGCGAAGGCAGAGTTGGCGAAAGACGTCGCCTGTCCGATGTTATGTAGGTTGACCGACGCCGCCGCCCCTGATCCGGGCAGGATCAGCGACAATTTCGTGGTGTAGCCCAGCGGTGCGGTCATCAGATAGCCGGTGATCGGCCCCCATATCGCCCCCACACCAAGCAGCGCAAACACAGCGTAGCGGCCAAGCCGTCCGGCATCGTTCAGCCGGCCGCCTATTATGATCCGCCCGATGCTCAGATCGCGCAAAGGCTTGCGAATGAACCTGAGCCCGCCCGGCAGCCTTTCGCGGGATCGGGCGTCGGGATAGTCGGCGAATGCGGTCATGGGCGGCTCCTTCGCCCATGGTCTAGCATGTCGTGGGGGCCTGGGCCTGTCCG
>JBLGAC010000019.1:0-68840 GCA_047610385.1 Paracoccaceae bacterium
TCCTCGGCGGCGGGCTGCGTCAATCGGTGATGCTGCCTTTCACCAAGGACGCCGTGCCGACCGTCGATCTGGCCGCGGGCCGCATCGTGGCGGACCCGCCCTTGGGCATCTTCCCCGAAGATGACAAAGATGCCGCCGACAAGGATGCCGCCGACAAGGATGGCGCCGACAAGGATGGCGCCGACAAGGATGGGGACGACAAGGATGGGGACGACACGCGCGGCGAGCCTGGGGTGTGACCGGAC
This sequence comes from Paracoccaceae bacterium, assembly GCA_047610385.1. Classification (GTDB taxonomy): domain Bacteria; phylum Pseudomonadota; class Alphaproteobacteria; order Rhodobacterales; family Rhodobacteraceae; genus JBOCEF01. The sequence continues at coordinate 246 of JBLGAC010000019.1, forward strand.
CTGGCGACAAGCTCGGCGGTCCCAAAGGTGAGCGCTTGCGCCTGTCCACCTATGAAGACGCCGCCTCGATTGAACGGGTGAGCGATGCCCCCGGCGCGCCGGGCGAAGATCGCGTGACCGTGTCCGCCGCTGAGGTGCCGTCATCGCGGCGCCCGGCGCCGACCCTCTCGCACGGGACCAAGCGGGCGGTGGTGTCCGCGCAGCCCCGCAGCCTTGAAGGTCCGATGCCTGAGGTCTCGCAAGGCTTCACCGCGCGGGTGCTGACGCTGTTTCCCGACATGTTCCCCGGCCCCTTGGGCGGATCGCTGACCGGCAAGGCGCTGAAGGACCGCATCTGGTCGTTGGAGGCGATCGACATCCGCGGTTTTGCCACCGACAAGCACCGCAGCGTTGATGCCCCCCCCGCGGGCGGCGGTCCGGGGCTGGTGATGAAGGCCGATGTGCTGGGCCGCGCCTTTGATTTCGCGGCGCGCGGCACCCCTGCGGACCGTGCGGACTGGCCAGTGATCTACCTGTCGCCGCGCGGCAAACGATTCGATCAGGCCATGGCGCGCAGGCTGTCTGCGGCACGCGGCGTCACCCTTTTGTGTGGACGTTTTGAGGGGGTGGACCAGCGCGTTCTGGACGCACGCGGCGTTGAGGAGGTGTCTTTGGGCGATTTCGTGCTCACGGGCGGTGAAATCGCCGCGATGGCCTTGCTTGACGCGACTGTGCGACTTATACCGCGCGTGCTCGGGAACGCTGGCTCGCTCGATGAGGAATCGTTTTCGTCGGGCCTGCTGGAACACCCGCAATACACCAAGCCTGCCGCCTGGGAAGGCCGAGAGATACCGGACGTGCTCCTGTCTGGCCATCACGGCCGCGTCGCCGACTGGCGCCGCACCGAAAGCGAAAAGCTGACCAAGGAACGTCGTCCCGATCTCTGGCGGGCCCATGCCAAACGCATGAAGGACCCGGACGGAGCCTGAGAGCTCTCGGACGCGCACATCAACCGCCGCAAAAGGTGGGATACGTAAGGACGATCATTATGAACATTCTTGAGCAGATCAACGCTGAGCAGATCGCCGCCCTGGGCGCGGTCATCCCCGATTTCTCGCCGGGCGACACCGTGCGGGTCGGCTACAAAGTGACTGAGGGCACCCGCTCCCGCGTTCAGAACTTCGAAGGCGTCTGCATCGCGCGCAACAACGGCGTTGGCATCGGTGCCTCGTTCTGCGTGCGCAAGATCTCGTTCGGTGAGGGCGTGGAGCGCGTGTTCCCCCTGCACTCCCCGAACATTGCTGAGATCACCGTGGTTCGCCGCGGTAAGGTGCGTCGCGCCAAGCTCTATTACCTGCGCTCGCGTCGGGGCAAATCCGCGCGCATCGTGGAAAAGACCAACTACCGTCCCAAGAAAGACTGATCTTCGGCGCCCTTTGCGGCGCATGGGATGAATGCGGGCGGCCCTTGTGCAAAGGGCCGCCCGTTTGCGTTTCAAAGATCGCGCAGGTTCAGGGCTTTTGTGATGCCCGGCGTGCGATTGTCGCCGGATTGTCGGTCGCTTGGCTGGGGGTGGTGCGGGCCCCGAATGACCACACAGACCCACGTTCAGCGCCGGTGCCCCCCGGTTGCGAAAAGCTTTGGGTGTGAGAGGTTTTGGCCATTCGCCCGATGCCTGCAATGAAGGCGATGTCGCTGACGGGAAATTTGGTCGCAATGAACGCGCGCAGTTTCAGGTGGCCGCTGTATGAAGGGACTTGGTGTCGTGGTTCACGCCGCTGCGCCGCTGCGCCGCTCACGCCAGCTCAAGCCAAGGATGGAAATTTGTCATATCTTGATCCCGCTCAGGGACGCCGAGGCGATGCGTCTGGCGGTGGGGCGGCGCGGCGACGGGGCGTGGACCTAAGCGGTTGGCTTAGGGTGCGTCTGCGCGCCTGTGGCCTTGTGCGCCATATTGCGGCGGCTCTTGCGGTGGCGCTGGTGCAATTTGCGCCCGCGCACGCCGCTGATGCGCGTTGCGGCGGTGTGGCGGCGGCCTGCGATGTTCCCGGCGGCAGCTATTATGTGCTGCTGCCTGACGGGCCCGGCCCCCACCCGGCGCTTTTGTTCCTGCATGGCCATGGCGGTTCGGGCGACGTCGCGCTGCGCAACCGCGCGCGGCTGGGTCCGTTTGTGGACGCGGGCTGGGCGGTGATTGCGCCTGATGGCGCGCGGTGGCGCACCGATGGGCCGCGCAGCTGGAACGCCATGTTGAACCCAGCGGGCCGCGATGATGTCGCGTTTCTGCACGCGGTGGCCGATGACGCGGCGGCGCGGTTCGGGCTGTTGCGGGCCGCGATGACCGCGACCGGGTTCTCAGCCGGGGGGATGATGGTCTGGCGGCTGGCCTGCGACACGCCTGAGGCTTTTGCGGCTTATGCGCCGGTTGCGGGCACCTTGTGGGCACCGCTGCCCGATCATTGCGCTGGCCCCGCGCCGATGTTCCACATGCACGGAACCACCGACAAGGTTGTGCCGATGGAGGGCCGCAGCATGATGGATGGGCGTCTGGTGCAGGGCAACTTAATCGATGCGTTGGGCATGCTGCGCCGGACCATGGGCTGCGTCGGTGCCGCCACGGCCCCCCGTGAACCCGAGGGTTGGCGCGCCGAGGCCTGGACCGCCTGCACGGGACGCGGCGCGATCACGCTGGTCACCCATGGCGGCGGTCATTCGGTGCCGCCGGGCTGGGCGAACGCTGCGCTGGCGTTTTTTGCCGCCCACCCTCGGGGGTGAATCGCGCTTGCCCCCGCGGATGGGCATGATTAGGTTCTGCGGTATGTTTAGGTATATGAACTTTGCCGATCATGACCGCCTGCCTTGGCGCTTCCACGGGCGGGTCGCGGCGCTTTGCGCGAAGGGCTGAGCGTGCCCTGGCGGGACACCGCCATCATGCTTGCGTGCCGGGGGGGAGAAGCCCTCGCCCTGCCGCCCCACCCTTCGACGCGACATCCACACTGAAAGGCCGCCCGAAATGACCGCCAAAACGCTTTATGACAAGATCTGGGACGCCCATCTGGTTGATGAGGCCGAGGATGGCACCTGCTTGCTGTATATCGACCGCCACCTGGTGCACGAAGTGACCAGCCCGCAGGCGTTCGAAGGGCTGCGCATGACGGGGCGCAAGGTCCGCCGCCCGGACATGACCGTGGCGGTGCCTGACCACAACGTGCCGACCACCCTCGACCGTGCGACCGGCGTGATTGCCAACGAAGAATCGCGCATTCAGGTCGACGCGCTGAAGCACAACGCCTTGTCGAACGGCATCACCTATTACGACGTGAACGACGTCCGTCAGGGCATCGTGCACATTGTTGGCCCCGAACAGGGCTGGACCCTGCCGGGCATGACCGTGGTGTGCGGCGACAGCCACACCGCCACCCATGGCGCGTTCGGATCGCTGGCGCACGGCATTGGCACCTCTGAGGTTGAGCACGTTCTGGCCACCCAGACGCTGATCCAGAAGAAATCCAAGAACATGCTGGTGAAGATTGAGGGGCAGCTGCCCCCCGGTGTCACCGCCAAGGACATCACCATGACGGTGATCGGCAAAACCGGCACCGCGGGCGGCACCGGCTATGTCATCGAATATGCCGGGTCTGCGATCCGTGATCTGTCGATGGAAGGCCGCATGACGGTCTGCAACATGGCGATCGAAGGCGGCGCGCGCGCCGGTCTGATCGCGCCTGATGAAAAGACCTTTGCGTATTGCATGGGTCGGCCCCACGCGCCGAAGGGCGCGGCGTGGGAACAGGCGCTGGCCTACTGGAAGACGCTGTTTTCCGACGATGACGCCCATTACGATCTGGTGATGGAAATCGACGCTGCCGACATCGCGCCGGTTGTGACCTGGGGCACCTCGCCCGAGGACGTGCTGCCGATCACCGCGATGGTTCCCTCGCCGTCTGATTTCAAAGGTGGCAAAGTCGCCGCGGCCCAGCGGTCCATCGACTATATGGGCCTGACGCCGGGCATGAAGCTGACGGACATCAAGATCGACACGGTGTTCATCGGGTCATGCACCAACGGCCGCATCGAAGATCTGCGCGAAGTCGCGAAGATCATGGAGGGGCGCAAGATCAAGGCCGGCATGCGGGCGATGGTTGTCCCCGGCTCCGGCCTTGTGCGCGCGCAGGCTGAGGAAGAAGGCATCGCCGACATTCTGATCGCCGCGGGCTTTGAATGGCGGATGGCGGGGTGCTCCATGTGTCTTGCGATGAACCCCGATCAGCTGGCCCCCGGAGAGCGGTGCGCCTCCACCTCCAACCGTAACTTTGAGGGTCGTCAGGGCCGCGGTGGCCGCACCCATCTGCTGAGCCCCGCCATGGCGGCGGCGGCGGCGATCACCGGGCATCTGACCGATGTGCGCGATCTGATGGCGGTCAAGGCCGACGCCTGATCCAGCCAATGCGCGTCGACGGCAAAAAGGCCCCTGTCATACGGGGGCCTTTTTTGTTCGCATGCCGCGTCATTGTGCAAACAGCCTCGACGTATGATATATAAAAGTCGCGTTCACTTTTGTTCGCGTCGTGTGACGGAGTAAAATGAATGGCTGACAATTCACGAATATTCGCCGCGATTGAGGTGCAGACCGACCCCGCCAAGCTGCGTGCGCTGATGGCGAATGCCCGCCGCAAATCGGTCGTGGACGTCTATGCCGCCGCCTTTCGCCGTCTGACCGACATTGCGCCGGAAGAAGAGCCCGGCACGGTGGAGTATGATTTCTGGAAGGGAATCGCCGCGGTGGAACAGACCCTGCTGGAAGAACGTGGCAAGGCCGTCCGCGCCACCCGCACCCGCCAGATGGTCCGCAAGCATGGCGTGATCGGAACGCTGGGCAAGCTGGTGACGGCAAAGGCCGATGATGATGGGTTCGATCAGATCATGGCCCGCGACCTGCCGGAGCTGACTGGCGAGGCTGTCGTGATCAAACACAGCAGCGCCTTTGAGCCTGAGATCATCGCCGCCGCCCGCGCACGTCTGGCGCGTGCAGGCGTGGACCCGGGCGCGCTGCCGCAGGGCTGAAGGGGGGGGCATCGTGCGGCAACCCCCGGCCAAGATGGCGGCGATCACCGGGGATCTGACCGATGCGCGCACGCTGACGGACGTCTGATTTCTTTCGCGCCGAATGAAAGCGCCCCCGCGCAGCGATGTGCGGAGGCGCTTTCATTGTAGCATTGCCCGGTGCAGTGAATGGGGTGCCGTGCGCGCAGCCCGCGGGGCCTTGCGCAGTGACAGGCCCGGCAAGCTTGGCGCGGTGATGGCCGAGGGCATCGGGCGGGCGTGGCCAAATTGCACTGCCAGATGAAATTTCGTTCATAAGGCACGCCAATGCGTCAATCTTCTGTTATGATGGCAGCATCGAAAATTTCGGTCGAACGCTGATTCAGATGTCAGGCGCGCTCGGCCATCCGGGGGAAAAAGATGGATTTCGCACGAGGATGTTTCTTCATGGCCGGCATGGCCGTCGCCGCCGTCGGGGTGGTCGATGGCGCCAAGGCCGCGCCGATCAACACGGTCACACGGGCGACCGGCCCGGTGTCGGGCGATTTCGGCTCATCGATGGATCTGTTGTTCGTTCCTATCGTCGGCGCGTACGACCTGATTGCGTTCAGCGGCGGCACGATCACCACCGCTGAGGGTGGCGGCTCGTTCAACCTCCGCGTGATCTATCTGAACGACACTACCGCGTCGCTCGGGACCTATACCTTGACCGGGCATTCGACGCTGCTCCTCGCCACCCTGCCGGATGCGGGCTTCGCGCCCTTCAGCCTCGGCGACGTGAAGGGCCTGCGCTTTTCCTATGCGTCGGGAACCGATGCGTTCTTCACGACCTTGTCCATCCCCACCTCGACCATCGTGACCTTCGCCGCCGTGCCGCTGCCGGCGACGCTGGCGCTGCTGCCGCTTGGGGCGCTTGCGCTTGGCGCGGTCGGGCTGCGGCGACGTCGACCCGCTGACGGCGCAGCGAACGCCTGACCCAGGCATGACCTGATGCAACGGAAAAGGCCGCGGCGATCATCCCGATCGCCGCGGCCTTTTCATGTTGGCGCTAGGCGCCGGGCAGGCCTTCGAATTCCGCGAACTTGCCGCTGGGGCGGCGGGCGATTTCGGGCACATAATCAATCCGCAGATCGAACGGATGACCCAGCGCGGCGGCGGCGGAGGACAGGATATGCGTCTCCTCGGCCGCGGTCAGCGGGCGGCGCACCACCAGCCGCAGCACGATTTCGTTGGCGGCCGTCTGCGCGACCTGGTGCTGCATGATCGCGTCCACCTGCATGATCGCGCCGTGCCCGTAATAAGCGGGGCGCAGGTCGCCTGAGGGCAGCACGATCAAATCGCGCGCCCGGCCCGGAATCGCCGCCAGCACCGGCAATGTCCGCCCACACGCGCAGCCCGCGCCCACAATGGCCAGATCGCCGATGTCATAGCGCAGCAGCGGCATGGCAAAGTTATGCAGCGGCGTGACGATCACGCGCCCGGTCTCGCCCGGCGCGCAGGGGCGGTTGTCATCGTCCAGAACCTCGATCAGGTTGGCCTCTGACTGCACATGCCATGCGCCGTGTTCGGGGCATTGAAACGCGATGCACCCGGCCTCAAACGCGCTGTAGGTGGCGGTGAGCGGCGCGTTCCACACCTCGCGGCACAGGGCGGCCAGTTCGGGCGGCGCGGCCTCGCCGACGGCGATTGCCTCGCGCAGTGGCGGCAGGGTGATGGCGTTGGCCCGCGCGTGGCGCAGGATTTCCAGCAGCAAGGATGGGAAGGTGCTGAGGTAATCGGGCGCCTCGGCCACAATCGCCGCCACCAACGCAGGGATCGGTGCGCGATAGTCCAGCAGCAGCGCCGGGCCGGTGGGATAGACCGTGGCCACCGGCGGGCCCCAGTCGGGCAGGCGGCGGATATGCGCGGTCTCGTCCAACCGGGTGCGGCCGTCGTCGCGCAGGATCCCCATGAAGGTCCCGGCGAAATCGCGGCCCCGCCACAGATGCTCGCGCAGCACGAAACCCTGCCAGTAGAAATGATCCAGCTCGCTGCGCGTCAGACGCACCGGTTTGCCCGAGGACCCCGACGTCACCCCCCCTGAGGTGCGGCCATGGCCCTGCGGCAGCTTGGGTGCCAGCAGCCGGTCGCCCGCCCGTTGCATGTCGCTGCGGGTCAGGGGCGGCAGGCGGGCCCATGCAGTGGCGTCTATAGGTTTACCCGCGCTGATCCCCGCATCACGCAGGCGACGACGCCAGAACGGGATCCGGTCGGCATGGGCGATCAGCGCGCCGATCTGGTGAAATTGCAGCGCGCGGATCGCATCAGGATCGGCGCGCTCGCTCTCGCTCAGCTGTGCCTGCAGCGCCAGAAGACTGGCGGCCTGGGTCTGCGGCACGGCGGGCCAGAGCGCGCCGGGAAAAGCGGTGTGCGCAAGAGGCGGCAAAAGGCAGGTCCAATCTTGCTTGGCATCGGGGCATGGCAAGCCCAAGTCCTTGGGCATCATGGAGATATTGTGAGCGTTTAGCAGGGAAAGTCGATCCCGCCGCGGCCGAGGTGTCAATGGGCAAGCTGGCCGAAGGCTGGGCTACCTGCAACCGCCAGCCAGCCTCGGGACTGTTGGATGCGCCACGTCTAATGCCTTTAGGGTTAAACCAAAGGCCGCTGAAACTTGGATATCATGTTTGCAGGGGACAATTGCTGAACAATGTCACCTCGGTTAAGTGGTGATTTAAATTGACGAATTTGACAGTGACGCGCTCGTGGCCGAGCTTTGCCGTGAGCACGGCATGACGCGGCTGCTCAGCAGGCTTTTCGCTGAGAGGGACTTTAGCCGTGCGGGGCTGGGCATCGGGATGGGCTTTTCGCAGCTGCCACATGCGTCATGAGCAGCCTGAACTGGATCATCGAATGGCGCTGTTGACCAGGTGCCATTTGCGTCATCTAGGGTCAGGATCGACAAGTGTGAGTCCACTAAATGCGGGTTGTCATCTAAACGTTCTAAAGTTTGGGAGTTTTACCATATCTGATCATCACTACTGGCTCATAAAAGAGCATCTTTCGCGATTGAAGCCGATTTTTTCCAATAGGTGGCTCGATGACTGGCGAGTGATCGGCGCGATTTGCTCATTGGTTACAATCCGCACAAGACCCTTTACAACCGCTTTGTGCGCTGGCGTCGAGCGGGCGTGTTCGATCGAATATTCGCAACGCTGGCCGCCGAGAGCGCAGCAACTGACACCGTGATGATCCCGTCGCGTCGAGTGCTGTTCAAATAAATTGCCGGGCAAGGGATGTGATCCACCTCAAAGCGCACCGCACCGCGGCGAGCTTGGTAAAAAAAGGGCTGCTACCCGCCGCATCGAACCCACCAAAGGCGGGCTGAATGCCAAACTGCACGCGGGTTGCGACGCAGCCGGCAAGCCATTGATATTTCGAACTACCGAGGGCAGCGGGTCAGCGATTATCGCAGTGCCGCGACCGTCTTACCCGCGCTGCCGGGTGCCGAAACCCTGATCGCCGACAAGGGCGTTGCGGCGCGACTGGCTTAGTCAGGCCCTGTCTGATCTGAAAATCACGCCCTGTATTCCTGGGCGCAAAAACTGCGAAGCCCCGATCCCCTACGACGCAAAAATCTACAGAAATCGCAATCTGGTCGGGCGCAAGTTCGGCAGGGTTTTCGACTGGCGCAGGGTCGCAACCCGATATGACCGATGCGAACACACGTTCAAAAGCGCAATCTGCATCGCTGCAACCGTCGTATTTTGGTTATGAGTCATTAGCCTAGGCTCTGGAAAATGTCAGTGGAAAGATATCTGTCGGCGACTTCGGGCAAGCGCCTGCTGTCCAATGGGACGCTCAGGATTTCGCCACGCAGTGGCAACGGATTCAAGGGCCGCCTGTATGTTCCTCTCATGGCTTGCAGTCCAACCAGCGCTGGGCAATGGGGCATCCGTGGGGTGACGCCTGCGCAGACGCTGAACGTGGTCGCGCAAATTATACGGATTTCATCCGCCAAATATGGGGGGTTGGCAATGTAAATCCATATATTGGAAGTAATGATAGTATTTTTGTATGAGTAAAGTCTAAATCATTGATTATATAAGATGTAAAATGAATCATCTAAAATACCTGTCATTTACTTATAATAAATTTTATGAGAGGTTGTGTGCTGTTTATTTTTTTGCAACATCATTTTGTGACTTAATCAAGTTTTCTAATTCAATTAGGCGATTAAGTACCTCGTCACGGTAAATATCAGTTTTTTCGTTTGATTCCTCATGATGCGCATCCTGCATCGAGTTTACGATCAAGCCAACCAGCAGGTTCACCACAGCAAATGTTGTGACCATGATAAAGGGTATAAAGAACATCCAAGCATACGCATAAACCTCCATCACAGGGCGAACGATTCCCATTGACCAGCTCTCCAGCGTCATAACCTGGAATAGTGAGTAGCCTGCCCGCCCCAAGGTGCCGAACCAATCAGGAAATGCCGCACCAAAGAGCTTGGTGGCCATCACTGAGCCAATGTAAAAAATTACACCCATCAGCAAAAATACTGAACCCATGCCAGGAAGCGCGTTGATCAATCCCTCAACAACTCGACGTAGCGAGGGGGCCACCGAAACAACGCGTAGCAGCCGAAGTATTCGAAGAGCTCTAAGCACACTTAGACTTTGAGATGCTGGGACCAGCGAAATGCCAACGATTACAAAATCGAATATGTTCCAGCCGCTTCGAAAGAAATTTAAGCCACGGCCGAAAAGCTTGAGTGCGATTTCGACCACAAACACCCCAAGGCAAATCTCATCCAGGAGCAAAATCAGTGGGCCTGCCCGCTGCATCGCCGCGTCTGAGGTTTCAAGCCCCAGAATGACAGCGTTAAACAAGATAACGCCAAGGATGAAATTTTGCACCGCGGGCCGGTCTGCGAACCGTGCGACGCGAGCGCGAAAAAACGACAGGGAGGGTGCGCTGAGATTAATCATGACAGCACACATCGGTTGCACTGTCTGGGTCCGCAAGAGGCAATATCACGCGATTCACGTTTCAGTTCCAAACGCGGTAAGTCAGTGGTGAAAAAATGAGCAGATCAATTTTCAGGGACACATTTTCTGAAGTGCCCAATGTCAGGCAATGACGGCGGTTTCAACGGGTTGGCGCGGCACTTTATCTGTCAAAGATGGAGTGTGAGCCATGGCCTATCGCCGCCGCATATTTTTCACCGACAAGCAGAAATCAGAGATCTGGAATCTATGGCTACGCGGCGAGTCGATGAGTTCAATCGGTCGCGGGTTTGAACGTGCCTCGTCGTCGATTTATCCGCTGCTGGCGCGCACTGGCGGCATCCGTCCGCCCGACCGCACCAGATCGCGCTTGGCGCTGACGCTTGGCGAACGCAAAGAGATATCGAGATGCCTGATCGCCAAACATTCATTGCGGTCAATTGCCCGCGCCTTGCGGCGGTCAGCCTCCACGATCAGCCGTGAAGTCCGGCGCGGGCGGAGGCACCCTGCGGTATCGTGCAGTGCATGCAGACGCCGCCGCTTGGGGCCGCGCGCATCGCCCCAAGCCCTGCAAGCTGGCAGGGAATGCCTATCTCTGCCGCGAGATATCGGCAAAGCTGATCCGAAAAAGATCTCCGCAACAAATTGCAGGCTGGCTCATTCTAGAGCATCAGGGCGATGACGCCAAACGTGTCTCTCATGAAACGACCTATCAGAGCCTGTTCATCCAGACACGTGGCGTGTTGAAGAAGGAATTACTGGCGCATTTACGGGCCACACGATCCATTCGAAGGTCTCGCCATGCCACATTGAAACGCAACGACCTTAGCCAGATTAAGGATACGGTATCAATTAGGGAAAGACCGGCTGCAGTCGAGGATCGTGCCGTCCCGGGCCATTGGCCTTGCGTTGATGCAAGCATTACATGCCGGCTGACAGATGGGCGACCTGATTGCAGGCTCGGGCAACAGCTTCATTGCAACGCTGGTCGAGCGGCATTCGCGCTTTGTGATGTTGGCACAAGTTGGCGCCAAGAACAGCCACAGCGTCGTTACGGCCCTCATCAAGCAATTGCAGAAGCTGCCGAAGGAGCTCTATCGATCCCTCATCTGGAACCGCGGCACGGAGATGTCCGGGCATCGGAACTTCACGCTGGCGACGAATATCGATGAATTCTTCTGTGACCCGCACAGCCCATGGCAACGCGGCGCCAATGAAAACACCAACCGATTGCTGCGGAAATACTTTCCCAAAGGAACAGATTTTTTGATACATAGCCAATCCAAGTCGAGCACCGTCGCCAGACAGCTCAATGAACGAACCCGAAAAACGCTGGGCTACGAAACACCCACCGAGCGCTTTCAAGCATGTGTTGCGTTGATTAGTTGAAGCCGCTATCATTAAGAGCTTTTTATGACTTAATGAATTTTACAACTTAGATATTATTTGAATAAATTTGCATCAAAATTTTAAAATGGCTTTTAAGTATATTAATTTACAATTAAATTTTCATAATTTCATTATTATAATTGAGGGTATAAATTGCAATACTAATCATATAACATTTGATCAAATTGCAGAAGATTTTTTAAATAAAATTAAAAAAATTTGTCTTAATGGTGCCGATTTTTCTAAATTGCTCAGATTTATTTGTCCATTTATTCCAAATAAATTCAATTATAGATCGCTGCTTGCGAAAAATGCATCCAGTGTTGAATATTCCGCAGTATAGTGAAATTTGAAAATACTAACGCCGATTTTTGCACAGTGGGTAATTACGGAAAAAATATTTCAGGATAACTGTTGACTTGATCCACAAACCCTTATCCACCATGAGGTGGAATCTGTACAAAAATGAAGACCGGCGATGAAGTGATTTGGATTCAAAAAGAGCAAATCATTCGCTGCCTCACAGGTGACTGACGGCGAATGCCCGTATTTAACTGACAGCCAACGGATTATGCAGCAAACACCGAGAGGGCGGCGTGTAGGGCACGGGCTTTCGACCGATCAAATGTGCGCTACAACCCCATCCGCCTCGACGATGTGGATCTGCGCGCCGCCATGAAGGGCGTCGCAGTGGAGCAGTGCCGGTTTAGATACAGGCGCATCCATGTGATGCTGGATCGACAAGGCACCGAGTTCACCTCGACGGAGATCCTGTCCTTGTCTCAGCGTACAAGCGTCGGTTGGCATTGCATCGCGCCGCGCTGGCCGGCAGCGGCGCGCCTTCGAACTGCGAAAAGGGGGCAGGCCAATTCAGAACGGCTTCATCGAGAGCTTCAACGGCGGGTTCGATTTCTCTTGGCGACCAAATAGAAATCAACTTCGGAACAACATACGAGGCTCTCAACGAGGTGCTGTTCACCGCTTTGAGCGAGGCGCACCGGCAAATCCGCGACTGGAAAGACGATTCCAACCGCCACAGGCCCCGCTCGGCGCTCGGAATCATCCCACTTGCCCGATTTTCCATGAAAATGAGGCTGGAAACGCTGTCCGCATGAGCTCAAATCTCAACCCACGGAGTCTGCGCCAAGCTGGATGAAAGACGGATTTTAGGTCAGTGTCATGCGCACGATAAGATTGCGCATGCGGTATAAATCCTGAGATATACCTGTCAAAATTCACACATTGATGGCATGATAATCCCATGTATGCAGTGATAATTTTTATGATTAGAAATTTTTCCCAATTTTCACACAAAATCTCCACATCGATGCCAAATTTGCTATCAACACTTGTGCCTTAATTGTTTAAATATATATTTTCAGATTTAATTTTTAAAATACATTTTAAATATAAAATACATTATTATATATTTAATATTTGGTTATTTTTGCATCCTAATGCGTGTAGAGATAATCGTTTTACGAAGTAAAAATTTTTCTCAACATTTTTTTGGTTGTCAACGTAAGTATTTATGGACTGATCGTGCCATTTGATGATCTGGTTTAAACTGCGGATGACGCGGTCGGCTGGCAGCGCGAAATCTGCTTCGATGCTTAGGCTCAGGACTCATAACCAGAATATGTCGGTTGCAGCGATGCAGATGGCGCTCATAAACGTGTGGGCGCAGCGCTCAAAGCGCGTGGCGATCCTGCGCCAGCCCTTGAGCCTGCCGAACATGCGCCCGATCAGATTGCGCTGCTGGTAGGTTTCGGCCTCATAAGTGACCGGCGCCTTGCGGTTCTTGCGTCCAGCAATGCATGGTGAGATTTTCAGATCAGACAGGGCTTGGCGGAACAAATCGCTGTAGTAGTCCTTGTCGGCGATCAGGGTTTCGGCGTCCGGCAGCGCGGGCAAGACGGTCGCGCCGCCGCGATAGTCGCTGACCCGCTGCCCGGCAGGCGACGTGTGCATCGCCGAGAGGGTGCCCCTCGGTGAGCAGCAATATCAATGGCTTGCCGTCGCAGACCGCGTGCAGCTTGGAATTCAGGCCTCCTTTGGTCCGCTCGATGCGGCGGGGAACAGCCCCTTTTTACGCAAGCTCGCCGCAGTGCGGTGCGCTTTGAGGTGGGCCTGCGTTGATCATCACGGTCTCCGGCGCGGTGCCTTCGGCGGCCAAAGTCGCGAATATCCGATCGAACACGCCCGCTCGACTTCAGCGCACAAAGCGGTTGTACAGGGTCTTGTGCGGGCCATAGGCGGCGGGGGCATCGCGCCTCATCAGCCCTTTGCGGATCACATGGACCATGGCGCTGATCACCCGCCGATCATCGACCCGAGGCACCCCGCGAGGCTTATTGGGCAAAAGCGGCTGCAGACGCAGAAACTGAGCTTCTGTAAGCCAGAAGTGGTGATCGGACATGGCAAACCTCGCAACGTTTGGGAGGTTTGAATCATAACTGGCAGTCAATGGAAATCCCATTTATTGGTCCTGACCCTAGGCCGTGTGGACAAAGCGCATCCAGCGATGAATTGCGGCGATTTGAACGAAGCTTAGAAAGCTTGCAGGGGTCTTGCCGTAGCAGGTTGCGACGCGTCGAAACTGCTTTAACAAGCCCATCATACGCTCGATGCGGTTGCGCTTGGCGTATCGAATCCGGTCCAGCGTGCCGGGCTGCTTACGGTTGGATCTCCACGGAATGATCGGGTGTGAGCCCTGCAGGTACAGGTCGGCGCGCAGGTCGTCGCTGTCATAACCCTTGTCGGCCAGTAGCTCGCGCGGGCGTTGTGCGGCATAGGCCAACAGGGCGGAGGCGGCAGAAATATCGGCCGTCTGGCCCGGCGTCAGGTGCATCGCAATTGGCAGTCCATGCACCTCCGTCAGCACATGGATTTTGGTGCTGAAGCCACCGCGAGACCGTCCTAAGGCATTAAATTCGCTGCCCCTTTTTTGGCTCTGGCACTATGCTGGTGCGCACGGATAACGGTGCTATCGATCATCTTGATTGCACCATCGCCCGCGCCGCTGGCCACTAAAGCCTCGAGAATACCTTCGATTACCCCGGCGTCGCGCCAACGAGCAAACCTGCGCCAGACGGTGTTCCACTTGCCAAAGCGCTCGGGTAGGCGAAGCACCGGCGTCTGCAAGTGGTGGCGTGGCTGTAGTGTCCGACATAGACCCCAACCCAAACGCGTCGGCGCTCGACGTGAGGGTGCTGACACAAGCGTTTCTCGATATAAACATGATCTGCGGTCTGTACCGGCCAGATCAAGGTGAAGACATGGTGGCAAGAAGCGCTGGCGCAGCGCGAGTGGCAGACGTCGTTGTTGATTGGCATCTCCAGCCAGGCCAGAGCAAGCCTGCTAAGGACATCATCCTCAAGCTCTTGACCGACGACGCCGCCGAAAAGGGGCGATTGCGATTGATCGCGATTTACACTTCACAAGCGGGCCGAAGGGAGATCGCGGCGGAGATCGTAAGCGCCATCAGCGACAGCGACCTGCTTAATTTGGCCGTCGAAACCTGCGCTGACGGAGCCATCACCGCGTCAGGCTTGCTGATTGTTGTGTTGAACAAAAAACATACACCGCCAAGCCAAGGTCTTGAAATGGTGGTCGAGGAGGTGCTTCCGGATCGACTTGTCGAAGAGTTCGCAAAGCTGAATTGTGGTCTTCTTGCGAGCTTCGCACTCGAAGCGGTTGGAGCTGTCAGGCGCGGCGCCCACCATGTTCTTGCGCAGTACCGCGAAGAACTTGACGGCGCATTCCTTGGCCATCGTTGTAGTTTGATCGACCCGGACGATGCCAACGCCCTTGCGATGGATATGCTGTCGTCTGAACTGGTGAACCTCGTGGAACTCGAGAATGTGGCGGAGCGCACTCTTGGACTGGATGTGCTCAAACTTTGGGTCACCGCACACTCTGGCGATACCGGTACGCTGAGCACCGGTGACGCTCAGATAGCTCTCGAGGACGCGAAAAACCATTTTAGCCAACGGAAACAGCGGCTTCAATTAAACATCAACAAATCACAAGAAAATTACTAAGCCATTGGAGCCCGCATCTGGCAAGCGGGTCAGTGTCGATACAATTACTGGGGCATTCTACGCGGGCGACGCAGCAGAGATTTCTGGGCAGAGGCGGCTCGCGCTTCTTTCCAGCTTCCAGCGTGAAGCTGGTAGAACACGTTTTTCAGATTATTGGACGCCTATCCTCTCGCTTGGCACCCTAATTAAAGCGAAAGATGAAACTGGCAGGATGCTCCCTTGCATGCAGCCACGTTGCGATAGCACTCGTTTGAAAGCAGTTACAAAATTTCCCTTTCAAATAGTCAAGCGAGCGGATCAGGAAAACTTCAACCTCGTAGTCTATCACCCGGAAGATGTGGGAACCGAGGTGATCGTCGCCCTAAAGCCTGGAGACCTTGAGATATTAGATTTTACACCCAGGCCAAAGGAAGTCGTATTGGCATCTAGTGTTGGAAAGGAGTTAATCTTCACCGGCGTTGATGGGAATACATACAGATGAATTGGCGATCTTACTCGGATGAAAGCCCAGAGTCTTGCGGTCCTGTTTGGGGAGAGCATCCAGAGGGTTGGTATGGACGAGCTTGAGTGGCTTAAAATTGGCAGAAGGGTAAAAGCAGAGGCAACGCGATTTGCACTGGTTGGAGTAGATGTGGATGCTGTAACTTATAATATTGGTGTATTTATTTTCAAAGCCAGTGTTCATCGGATTTTTTTTACAGTGAAGGCTGATGCGACATGTACCCGCTCTCCAGATATAGCGGTTTGCACGCCCTGATTCTGGGCGGCGGCCAGTCTGTCAACTGAGGCAGAAGCCGCAGCGCAGCCCAGCGCTCTCGCCTCAAACCTTGACGAACCTTTGCAAAAGGTTCGCCAGCGCGCCCCGTAGGGCGCGCTAGGCAAAGCATCTTTTTTGGGGGTGGTGGGCGGGGTGGGAATCGAACCCACTGTGCGTCTCCGCGATGGATTTACAGTCCACTGCCCTACCTTAGAGCATCCCGCCCGCCGCGTTGCCTATAGACGACGCCCGGACTCGTCAACCGCTTATCGCCTCGGTTTCGCAGGGCGCGTGCCGGATCGTGCGACAAGTGCCCTGCGCCTTGGCCGGCGGGGCAGGCGTGGTGCTGCCTTCGCCCGGCTTTTTCTGCGCTCGCCTGCACCCCTAGTGGCGCGCGACACACCGATCTGGCCGGGGCGTCGCGCCCTTGCCGTTGCATCGCGTGCCGCGCCATGCTTGATCCGCCGCTACACGCCCTTGCCGTCAGGAGACCCCGCCATGACCGATCAGCGCCGACCCGACCGGGCTTTCCCCAGCGGCGGCCCCGCCCGCGGCGCGCGTTCTGGCGGGGCGCCTGACCGGCGTGGCGACCGTTTCGGGCCTGAAACCGTGTGGCTGTTCGGCATTCATGCGGTGCGAGACGCGCTGTTGAACCCGGCCCGCGACCGGCGGCGGCTTATCCTGACGCTCAACGCCGCGCAGCGTTTGGGTGAGGAGGCGATCGCGGCCGGCGGGCTTGAGCCTGAGATCTGCGATCCGCGCAAATTCACCGCCCCGATTGATCCGCAATCGGTGCACCAGGGCGCCGCGCTTGAGGCGGTGCCACTGGATTGGGGGTCGCTGGCGGACATCTGCCTGCCCGCGGACCAGTCCAAGGTGGCGCCTGAGGGGCGCAATGTCGTTGTTTTGCTGGACCGCGTGACCGACCCGCACAATGTCGGCGCGGTGCTGCGCTCGGCTGAGGTGTTCGGCGCCCGCGCCGTCGTCGCCCCCGCCCGCCATTCGGCGCCGGAAACTGGCGCGCTGGCCAAAACCGCGTCTGGTGCTCTGGAGCGTCAGCCCTACCTGCGCGTGAAAAACCTTGGATCCGCGATGGAGGAGCTGAGGGCCATGGGCTACGTGATCCTTGGTCTCGACGGGATGGGAGAGCAGACCATCGCCGAGGCACTGGCCGGCGTGCAGGGCGGGGCGCAGCGCCCGATCGCATTGGCGCTGGGTGCCGAAGGGCCGGGCCTGCGTGAAAAAACGCGGGAATTGTGCGACGCTCTGGTGCGCATCCCCTCGGCGGCGTCATTCGCGTCGCTGAACGTGTCCAACGCCGCCGCCGTGGCGCTTTACGCTGCCAAGCTGGGCTGACGGTCCGCTCTCGCCCAAGTGAGCGCACTTCACATTGGCCGGAGCGGGGGGGACGCGGGCGCCCCTTGGCGTCATATTCGGGGCTGCGCGCAAAACCGCGCGTCCCCGAAGGACGGAGCCGCCCAATGACCGCAAACGCCCCCCGCCCGACGCGCCGCGCCATCTGCGCGGGTCTTGCCCTTGTCGCCCTGTCACGCCCGGCACTGGCCGCTGAGGACCGGGTCTATTCCGACTGGCGCGGCCGTGCGATCCGCGGCTTTGATCCGGTGGCCTATTTCACCCAAGGGCATCCGGTTCCGGGCAACCCTGACATCACGCTCGACTGGAACGGCGCCCAATGGCGATTCGCATCAGCGGAGAATCGTGATGCGTTTCGCGCTGACCCCGCCGCCTATGCCCCGCAATATGGCGGCTGGTGTGCCTGGGCGATGGCGCAAGGGTCGACCGCCTCGGTGGATCCAGAGGCGTGGGACATCATAGGTGGAAAGCTCTACCTCAACTACTCGCGAGACGTGCAATCGCGGTGGCGCAAGGATATTCCGGGCTTTGTGGCCAAAGCTGACACGCTCTATCCGGGCGTTGTGGAATAAACGCATGTGTTGTGCTGGGTGAAGGTCGCCATGAAATTAAAGGTAATATTTTCGTGCACGACTGGAATTCTCAACCACTCGGACGCATATTAAGTCTTGAGAGGGTTGGCCCTTACGGGTCGTGCCCACTCATTGTCCCTCGTTCCGAACTTCAGCGCCCGCCTTTGTGCGGGCGCTTTTTTGTTTGCCTCGTTCTGCAGGCATTCTGCGGCCCTTCGGACGCTGGCGGGACGGTGCGCGCGTGTCTATGGTGCGGGCATGACCCAGACCTCATCCCCCTATTCGGACGCGATGCTGCGCGACATGCTCGACCGGTGCAAAACCGTCGCGGTGGTTGGCGTGTCGCCCAATGAAACGCGCCCGTCTTTTTTTGTGGCGCGGTATCTCAAGCTCAAGGGCTATCGGATCATTCCGGTCAATCCCGTCCATGCGGGCAAGACGCTGCTGGGGGCCACGGTGCGCGCCTCGCTTGCCGACATCCCGCCTGAGGACGGCGAGGTCCATATGGTCGACATCTTCCGCCGCTCCGACCAGGTCGGGCCAATTGTGGATGAGGCGCTGGCGCATCTGGGCGATCGCGGTCTGAAGGCGATCTGGATGCAGATCGGCGTGGAGCACCCTGAGGCCGCCGCCAAGGCTGAGGCCGCTGGCCTGTCGGTGGTGATGAACCGCTGTCCTAAAATCGAATACCAGCGCCTGTTCGGAGAACTGCGCTGGGGCGGGTTCAACACCGGGATGATTTCCTCCAAACTTCGCTGACCCACCCACGCCGACGCTGATCTCGCCGCGCGGGTGCCTCAGTGCCGCCCGTGGGGCGGTGCCTGCGCGGCGCTCCCTCGCCGGGGACGGCGCGCCCTCTTGCCGCCCGGGCGCGCGCGTGCCAATCAGAACGCCGTTTCACACCCGCTCCGAGAGGTCCGCCATGACCGCCGCGCTCCGGCTCGCTGTCTTTGACATGGATGGCACGCTGATCGACAGCCAGCTTCAGATCATCGCGGCGATGTCGCGCGGGTTCGACGTGGTCGGCCAGCCGCGCCCGTCTGATGCCGCAATCCTGTCCATTGTCGGGCTGTCATTGCCTGAAACGATGCGCGTGCTGGTTCCCGGCGCTGACAGCGATCTGACCGCCGCGCTGGTCAACGCTTACAAGGACGCATTCATCGCCCTGCGTGCGCAAAGCGGCGGCGAGGCGCAGGCACCGCTTTATCCCGGCGCGCGCGCGGCGCTGGACCGTCTGGCGGCACGCGACGGCCTGCTGCTGGGCGTCGCGACCGGCAAGGCGAAACGCGGCCTCGACCACGCGATCGCGGCGCACAAGCTGCACGGCATATTCCACACCCAGCAGACCGCGGACGGGCATCCGTCCAAGCCACATCCGTCGATGCTGCACGCCTGCATGGCCGAAACTGGCGCTGCGCCGCAGGCCGCGATCATGATCGGCGACACTGAATTTGACATCGCCATGGGCCGCGCTGCTGGCATGGCGACCATCGCCGTCAGCTGGGGCTATCACCCGGTGGACCGGCTGCGCGCGGCGGGCGCTGATCTGGTGATCGATCATTTTGACCAACTTGACGCGGCGCTCGACGCCCTTTGGACCGAGGCCGCCGCATGAAAATCGCCAAGCGTTTCTGGAAATCTGCCGACATCACGCCGCTGGATGGCGGCTTTGCCATCGCCCTTGACGGTCGGCACATGAAGACCCCGGCGGGCAAGCCCTTTGCCGCCCCGTCGCGCCCGTTGGCTGAGGCTGCGGCCGCTGAATGGAACGCCCAGGGCGAAAACGTGCGCCCCACCACCATGCCGGTGACCCGTGGCATCAACGTCGCCATCGACCGGGTGACCCCCGAACATGCTGCGGTCGCAGAGGTGATCGCCGAATACGGCGCCACTGATATGCTGTGCTATCGCGCAGCTTGGCCCGGCCCGCTTGCGGCGCGGGAGGCTGAGGGCTGGGACCCGATCCTCGATTGGGTCGAAACCCGCTTTGGTGCCCCGCTGATCCGGGTTGAGGGGGTGGTGCACGTGGCGCAGCCTGACGCGTCAATCAAAGCCCTGCGCGCGGCGGTGGACGCGTTTGATCCCTTTGCGCTGACTGCTTTGCATGAACTGGTGTCGATCGCGGGCTCGCTCGGCCTTGGTCTTGCGGTTGCTGAGGCGCGCCTGCCCGCCCCTGAGGCATGGCGCCTGTCGCGCATCGACGAGGACTTCCAGATCGAAGAATGGGGCGAGGATGACGAGGCCAAAGCCCTTGCAGCCCGGCGGCACCGCGATTTCCTTGCCGCTGACCGTTTCCTGACGTTGCTGCGCAGCTGAGCGTCCAATCCAAGGCCATTCCATCATGAAAATCGCCCAATCGTCCGCAGGCCTGCCGACGCTCGAACAGATCGCCGCCAAATCGGGGCGCGAATTCATGGAGGCGGTGCTGAACGGCGAATTCGCCGCCGCGCCGATCGGCATCACCCTTGGCTTTTCGGTGCATGAGATCGGCGATGGCCGTGCAGTTTTCCGCGGGGAGCCGAGCTTTTCGGTCTACAATCCCATCGGCTCGGTCCATGGTGGTTGGTTCGGGACGCTGCTTGACAGCTGCATGGCGTGCGCGGTGCAGACGGCGCTGCCCAAGGGCAAGACGTACACGACGCTGGAATTCAAGGTGAACATCATCCGGCCGCTCTTTGCGTCCTCCGGCCCGGTACTGGCGATTGGTGACGCGACCCATGTCGGGCGGCGCACCGGCGTTGCTGAGGGCCGTATCGTCGGTGAACAGGACGGCAAGCTGTATGCCACCGGGTCCACCACCTGCATCATCATGGACATTTAGGCGCCGCAGGGCACACGGGAGCGGATCATGAAACTGTTGCGCGTCGGCCCCAAAGGCCTGGAACGACCGGCGATCCTGGATGATCGCGCCGGTCTGCGCGATCTGGGCGGCGTGGTCCCCGATTTCGAAGGCGCGGGCGTCGGGTTCGCCGCGCTGGACCGCATCCGGGCGATCGACCCGTTCGATCTGCCGGTGCTGGATGGCGATCCGCGCATCGGCCCCTGCCTGCTGCGCGCCAATTTCCTGACCGTGGGGCTCAATTACCTCGATCTGGCCAAAGAGGCCGGGATGACCCCCCCGGCAGAGCCGCTGATCGCTGCCAAGGCGCCGAGCGCGCTGGCCGGGCCCCATGATCCGCTGGTGATCCCCAAAGGCGCGCTCAAGGTCGATTGGGAGGTCGAGCTGGCGGTGATCATCGGCGCTGAGGCTGAGCATCTGTCTGAGAGGGACGCGCTGTCGGTCGTCGCGGGGTATTGCGTGATCAACGATCTGGCGGACCGCGCATGGCAGCTGGAAACCTCTGGCCAGTGGGTGAAGGGCAAATCGGCGCCGGGGTTTGGCCCGCTCGGCCCCTGGCTGGTGACGGCGGATGAGGTTTCCGACCCGCAGGACCTGTCGCTCTGGCTCGATCTGAACGGCGAAACGATGCAGCTGTCGAACACCCGCCACATGATCTTTTCGGTGGCCCAGATCATCGCCTGCATCAGCCGCTATATGCGCCTGATGCCCGGCGATGTGATCGCCACTGGATCGCCCGCCGGGGTGGGCATGGTGCAAAAGCCGCCAAGATATCTGAGGGACGGCGATATATTGGACCTGGGCGTTGATGGGCTGGGCGCGCAGCGGCAGGTCTGCGTGGCATGGCCGGGAGCCGCTGCAACACCTGCCTGAGCGCGCCGCGCCCCATCCCGCGCGCCCGTGGCCACCGCAGTGCCCGCGCGGCGGACTGCAGGGCAGCGCGTGTGGCAGGCGCGCATGATCGGGGTGCGCAAGTTGGGCCGGATGCGGACGCTTGAAGGCGCAGAACAAGGTGAGAGGGCCGGATTGATGCAGCGATACGCGATCTACTGGGCGCCTGAGTCGGGCGGTCCCCTTGCGCGCTTTGGTGCTGAATGGCTGGGCTGGGACGCCGAAACTGGCGCCCCCTGCGCCCATCGCCCCGTCGCCGATTTGCCCGCGCCCATCGCGGACATCACCGCGACGCCCCGCCGATACGGGTTTCACGCGACGCTGAAGCCGCCTTTCGCGCTGGCGGACGGAACCGGGCCTGACGCGCTGCTGGACGCGGTCCGGACGCTTGCCGCCGACATCGCGGCCTTTGAGGCGCCGCGCCTTGTGCTGTCGCGCGGCCATGGGTTCGCGTCATTGCGGCTTTCGCTGCCTTCGCCCGCCATGTCGGCGCTGGCGGGGCGGGCGGTGTCTGCGCTTGATGGGTTTCGCGCACCGCTTTGCGCCGCTGATCTGGCCCGGCGCCGCGCCTCCACGCTTAGTCCTGAGGCCGAGGCGAACCTGACGCGCTGGGGCTACCCTTGGGTCATGGCGCTGTTCGACTTTCACCTTACGCTTTCGGGGGCCTTGGCACCTGATGCCTTGGAGGCCGCCTGCGCCGCGCTGGATCCGCTGGTTGCGCCATTCTGCGCCGCGCCCTTGATGGTGCGTGAGATCTGCGTGTTCGCCGATCCCGGCGGGGGCGCCCCGTTCCGGTTGCTGGACCGGGTGCCGCTGGCCCGCTGATCGCGCATTGCTTGATCGCGCGCGCAGGGGCCCCTAGGCTTGGTTCATGGCCCCGCGCCGCGTGGGGCCGCATCGGGAGAGCAGCCTTGTCCGAGATTTGCCTTCGCGCCCATGTGCTGGGCCATGTTCAGCGCGTCGGTTTTCGTGAATTTGTGGTCGACAATGCGCAGGCGCTGGGCCTTGCAGGCTGGGTGCGCAACATGCGCGGCGGCGGCGTGGAGATCTTGGCCGCCGGGCCGGAGGAACGCGTGCTCGCGCTGCTTGAGGTCTGCAAGGAAGGGCCACCCTTGGCCGAGGTCACCGGGATTGAAGCCGCGCCCGAGGATCCGCCCGTGGGCTTGCACGGTTTCAAGACCATTGCCTGATTCGCGGCGCTCTCCCCTGGGTTGATCTGTCGCGCAACAGCTTGGATTGACGCTGCGTCGCCTTTCGAAGCTGTTCCTGACGTCATGGGAGGGTGCGCATGATTGTTGCGCACACACCCATTCAAAATGACGGAAATGCGACGCACCGCAGTGAACCTGCGCCATCGGCAGCCGTGGCCCACGGCGATTTCCGGTAATGGTTCGTGTCAGGGTTGACGCATCTTGATCACGCTGTTCAAACTTCGTGATGGGTCCCCCAGAGACCCCAAATACGCATCGGGTCATTCGGACCCGCGCGAAAGCTTCCGTCCCTTGTGGACGGGACGCATCAGGCAGAGGTGTCAACCATCATGAAACGCAACGTTCTTCTCGGCGCGGCCGCAGCCGCCACTCTTATGGCAGGCGCGGCTTCGGCCGGTACTCTCGACGACGTAAAAGCCAAAGGCTTTGTCCAGTGCGGTGTGTCCACGGGTCTCGTGGGCTTTTCGTACGCGGACGCGAACGGCGAATGGCAGGGCTTTGACGTCGCGCTGTGCCGTGCGGTTGCCGCTGGCATCTTCGGCGATCAGACCGCCGCCAAGTTCAACCCGACCACGGCTAAGACGCGCTTCACTGCGCTGTCCTCGGGCGAGGTCGACATTCTGGCACGCAACACGACGTGGACCTATTCGCGCGACACCGACCTGAAGTTCGAATTTGTCGGCGTGAACTACTATGACGGCCAGGGCTTCATGGTCCGCAAAGATCTGGGTGTGGGTTCGGCCAAGGAACTGGACGGCGCCACGATCTGCATCCAAACCGGCACCACCACTGAGCTGAACCTCGCGGACTTCTTCCGCGTCAACTCAATGTCCTATGAGCCGGTGCCGATCGAAACCAACGCCGAAGCGCAGCAGAAGTATCTGGCCGGCGCCTGCGATGTGTACACCACCGACGCGTCCGGCCTTGCAGCCACCCGCGCCACCTTCGAAGCGCCGGGCGAGCACATGGTTCTGCCGGAGATCATCTCCAAAGAGCCGCTCGGTCCGCTCGTGCGTCACGGCGACAGCGAGTGGGGCGATGTTGTGCGTTGGAGCTTCAACGCGCTCGTGATTGCTGAAGAGCTTGGCATCACCAAAGCCAACGTGATGGAAATGGCCAAAGGGACCAACAACCCTGAGATCAACCGTCTGCTCGGCTCCGAAGGTGAGTACGGCGCGATGATGGGTCTGCCGGCCAACTGGGCTGTGAATGCGATCGCCGCCAACGGCAACTACGGCGAGATCTTTGAGGAATACCTGGGCGAATCCACCCCGGTCGGCCTCTCGCGCGGTCTGAATGCGCAGTGGACGCAGGGTGGCCTGCTCTACGCCCCGCCGTACCGCTGATCTGACGCACTGCCCGGGGGCGCGGTCTGCAAAGGCCGCGCCCTCAGCGCATAAAGCTGCGACCCGTCTTCATGCGCACGCGCGGATCAACCGGCGGCGTCCTTTGGGGAAGAAGCGCGGGCGTTTTCAAACCGACAGGCTGAGGGGATATGCGGATGACGAGCGCCGTCACTGATCCGCCGGAGCGGCAATTCCGTTTAGGAATGCTGTGGACCGACACACGTTACCGATCGATCACAATTCAGATCATCGCTTTGTTCGTTGTCTTCTTTGCCGGTTACTATTTGGTTGGCAACGTCGTCGACAATCTTGCGTCGCTGGGCAAGGAATTCGGTTTCTCGTTCATGACGCAGCCCGCGTCTTATGACGTGAACCAGCAATTGATCGATTACAATTCGCGCGACAGCCATTCGCGGGCCGCGGTGCTGGGGATGCTCAACACCCTGCTGGTCGCGTTCACGGGCTGCATTCTCGCCACCATCTTCGGGGTGCTGGCGGGCGTTGGGCGGCTTTCGAAAAACTGGCTCGTGGCCAAGTTGATGACGGTTTACGTCGAAGGCGTGCGCAACGTGCCCGTGCTGATCCAGATCCTGCTGCTCTCGGCGGTGATCTCTGAGACGCTGCCCCAGCCCAACGCTTTCCGGGGTGCCTCTGCCACCGCATCCATGCTGTTCAACGACAGCGTGGCGCTTACGGGCCGTGGGTTCTACTTTCCCGCGCCAGTGATGAATGCCGGGTCCTGGATCGTTGTCTGGGCCTTCATCCTTGGGATCGTCGCGGCGGTCATCTATGGCCGCTGGGCTGTGAAACGCCAGCAGGAAACCGGCAAAGAAGCGCCGGGCCTGTGGGTCAAGCTGGCGCTGATCTTCGGCGTGCCGCTGATCGCCTTTTACGCTGCTGGCCAACCGATCGGTGTGGAATACCCTGTGCTGAAGGGCTTCAACTTTCAGGGCGGCATTTATGCGCGCGAAAGCTATATTTCGCTGACCCTGGCGCTGTCGCTTTACACCGGCGCCTTCATCGCCGAAGGCGTGCGCGCCGGCATCCAGGCCGTCAGCAGCGGCCAGACTGAGGCAGCAGGCGCGCTTGGCCTTCGGCCCGGCAAGACCATGAGCTTGGTGGTGCTGCCACAGGCGCTGCGGATGATCATTCCGCCGCTGATTTCGCAGTATCTCAACCTCACCAAGAACTCATCCTTGGCGTTGTTGGTGGGGTACATGGACGTGACTGGCACGCTGGGCGGCATCACGCTGAACCAGACGGGCCGCGAATTTGAATGCCTGTTCCTGCTGATGGCGTTCTATCTTGCGGTGTCGCTGACCATCGCGGGGGTCATGAATCTTTACAACGAAAGCGCCCAGCTGGTGGAGCGGACGTCCTCCAACGGGCTTGGCATCTCGGTGCGGTCGTTCTTTGATGGGGTCACCGGGCCTTGGGACAACCTCAAGAAAGGCGACGCCAAAATGCAGCCGGGCTACGGCATCCGGTTGGAGCTGAACCTGTTCTGGCTGTTTTATGGCGGCATGCTGGTGGCGACGCTGAACTATGTCTTCATCCTTGGCGCCTCGGCAGATCGGATCAGCTACTATGACTGGTCAACGGGGATGATGGTCGCCGCGATTGGGCTGATTGCGCTGAACTTTGGCGCGCTGGCCACCTGCCTGTTCAGAAACCCACGCTTTGTCGATCTGGCAGCGGCGGAACTGGTGGTCTTTGTATTTGCATTGCTGGTCGGGTTCCCGATCAGCGCGCTGGGTGGGGACACGTTCGGCCCGATGGCGATGATCTGGGGCGGGCTTGCGCTGCGCATCGTCTTCATTGGCTACACCCTGTTCGGGGCACGGCCCAATCTGACGTTCTTCCAACGCGTAAGGAGGGCCTGAGCCATGGCGGATCGCAAAGTCGCCTTTGTGGCCGACAAGGTCATCCCGCCCTCGCCGCCGCCCAGCACCTCGGTCGGCTTCATCAGCTGGATGCGCGAGAACCTGTTTCTCGGGCCGGTCAATTCGATTATCACCGTGGCATGCGCCGCGCTGGTGCTGTGGTTGGTGCCGCAGGTGGTGTCCTGGGCGCTGATCGACGCCGTGTTCAACGCCGGATCGTTGACCGAATGCCGCGCGATCAACCCCCACGGCGCCTGCTGGGCCGTGATTGTAGAGCGGTTCTGGCAGTTCATCTTCGGCTTCTACCCGGTTGAATTGCGCTGGCGGCCAAGCGTGGTGTTCGCACTGCTGGCGGTCGCGGTGTATTTCGTGCTGGCCGACAAGGCACCGTTCAAAAAACAGGGCATGATTTTTGCGGTTGTCTTCCCGTTGATCGCCTATTTTCTGGTCTGGGGTGGGACGGCGCTGCCGGTCTTGGCCATCGTCGCCGCGCCGTTTATCGGTTGGGCGCTGATCAAGGCGATTGAAGGCGTGAACGCCGCGTTGGCGCTTGCGGTCGGGGGGGGCGTGGCGGTGGGCTGGCTGATTGTCGCGCCGGGCATGCTCGACTTTGGACCGGGGCTTGAACCGGTTGAAAGCCGTCTGCTGGGCGGGTTCCTGCTGGCGCTGGTGATCGGTGTTGCGGGCATCGTGCTGTCGCTGCCGATCGGCATCTTGCTGGCGCTGGGGCGGCGGTCGAACCTGTTCTTCATCCAAGCCATGTGCATCATGTTCATTGAGTTCATCCGCGGCGTTCCGCTGATCACGCTCTTGTTCGTGGCGAACTCGGTGCTGGCCTATTTCTTCCCGCCGGGATCGAACCTCGACCTGATCCTGCGCGTGATCATCATGGTGACCATGTTCGCATCGGCCTATATGGCTGAGGTGATCCGCGGCGGCCTCGCGGCCCTGCCCAGTGGTCAGTATGAAGCAGCGGACAGCCTCGGGCTCGACTACTGGAAATCCATGCGGCTGATCATCCTGCCGCAGGCGCTGAAGATCTCAATCCCTAACATCGTGAGCACCTTTATCGGCTTGTTCAAGGATACCACGCTGGTGGTGGTCATCGGTCTGCTTGACCCGATTGGCCTGATCAACAACGTCCGCGCAGACAGCAACTGGAACGGCATCGTGTGGGAATTCTACGTCTTCGTCGGGCTGTTCTTCTTCATCATCTGCTTCGGCATGTCCCGCTATTCCATGCATCTTGAGCGTAAGCTCGCCACCGACCGTCACTGAGGAGATCGACCCATGACCGACGCCGCTGAGGATCGCATGATCGATCGCAACAAGCTTCAGGTGTCTGACGAAGTCGCCATCCAGATCACCGACATGAACAAGTGGTATGGCGAATTCCACGTCCTTCGGGACATCAATCTAACCGTCAACCGGGGGGAACGGATCGTGATCTGCGGCCCCTCCGGGTCTGGCAAATCCACGCTGATCCGCTGCCTCAACCGCCTTGAGGAACATCAGGCGGGCACCATCATCGTCGACGGGACTGAGCTTAGCTCAGACCTGAAGAACATCGACAAGATCCGGTCAGAGGTCGGGATGTGCTTTCAGCACTTCAACCTGTTCCCGCACCTGACGATCTTGGAAAACTGCACCCTCGCGCCGATCTGGGTCCGCAAGACCCCGAGGCGGGAGGCTGAGAAGATCGCGATGGAGTTTTTGGAGAAGGTGAAAATCCCCGACCAGGCCCACAAATACCCCGGGCAGCTGTCGGGCGGTCAGCAGCAGCGCGTCGCCATCGCGCGCGCGCTGTGCATGAAACCGCGGATCATGCTGTTCGACGAACCGACATCGGCGCTGGACCCTGAGATGATCAAAGAGGTGCTCGACACCATGATCGAGCTGGCGGAAGAGGGCATGACCATGATCTGCGTGACCCATGAAATGGGCTTTGCGCGTCAGGTCGCCAACCGCGTGATCTTCATGGATCAGGGCCAGATCGTTGAGCAAAATGAGCCGGAGGAGTTCTTCCTGAACCCCAAATCTGAGCGTACGCAACTGTTCCTGAGCCAGATCCTCGGGCACTGAGCCGCGCCGCAAGGCCATGACCGCCGCCCCGCGCAGACCGCGCGGGGCGGCGTTTGCATGTCCGGCGCGCCGATCAGCATTAACGCGGTGATTTGCGCCCCTGTGGTTACGGTTTGTTTTCTGTGGCCCGTCACCCTGACCCCAAAGAAGTGTTGTTTGGGGTGCACATAAATGTCTGTGAAATGGTATCTGATGGCTGGCGCGATTGTGCTTTCAGCCATGCTGACGCCCGGGGCTGGGCACGCTGCGACGCAGGGGCTTGCGGGCCAGTTCTGGGACGTCGACTCGGTGACGCATATCAACCAGGCGCGGACCATCGCCTCCACCGCGGAAATCGCGCGGTTCATCGCCAGCGGGGTGGATTATCCCGCCGGTGGTGCGACCTACATCGCCGACACAACCTCGCTTGCGACCTTTCTGGGCGGGGACGCAGCCACGCTGACCGGGGCGGACAACACCACGCTCGAAGGATCGGTGTTCCGGTTCTCAGGCTGGATCTATCTTGATGCGGGGGTGCATGCGTTCTCAGTCGGCTCGGATGACGGGTTTGAACTGACGGTGGCAGGCCAGTCCTCGCGCTACGAAAACCAGCGCGGCTTTGCCACCACCACGTTCAACGGCACGTTTGATGGCGGGTGGAACGCCATTGAGCTGCTGTATTTCGAAAATTTCGGCAATTCAGGGCTGGAACTGCGCCTTGATGGCGACATCGTGACCGCCGCCGATACCCGAACTGCGTTTGCCGCGGTGTCTGCGGTGCCGATCCTGCCGGCGGCCCCGCTGCTGTTCGCGGCCCTTGGCGTGCTGGCGTTGCTGGGGCGGCGCACCCGCGCCAAGGGGTGTGATCGCGGCGCCAGCGAGGCGTGATGACGGGGGCTGCGGCTGTGCGCGCGGGCCCCGTCCTGCGCGCCTCGCCTTGCGTGCATCTTCCGCATCCTTTAAGACCCGGGGCGATTTAAGCGCCCCGATGTTGCGCGATTTATGCAACGTCGCCCGGGCGCCCGAATGAAGAGGCGGCGCAGCCCATGCCCAGACTGGTGATGAAATTCGGCGGCACTTCGGTGGCCGACCTTGCGCGCATCCGCAACGCGGCCGCCAAGGTCAAGCGTGAGGTGGAGGCAGGCTATGACGTGGCCGTCATCGTGTCGGCCATGTCCGGCAAGACCAACGAACTGGTGGGCTGGGTCAAGGACGCCTCGGTCGGAACGGGCGCCGATGCCGCGGGCTTTTACGACGCGCGTGAATACGACGCCGTGGTGGCCAGCGGGGAGCAGGTGACCGCTGGCCTTATGGCGCTGGTGTTGCAAGAAATCGGCGTGCCTGCGCGCAGTTGGCAGGGCTGGCAGGTGCAGGTGCGCACGACGGGCGCCCACGGCGCCGCGCGCATCGAAGGCATCGACACTGCAAACCTTGACGCCAAATTTGCTGAAGGCCTGCACGCTGTGATCGCCGGGTTCCAGGGCATCGGCCCGGACGGGCGCATCACCACGCTGGGGCGCGGCGGGTCAGACACCACGGCAGTGGCCTTCGCCGCCGCGCTGGGCGCGGAGCGGTGCGATATTTATACCGATGTGAACGGCGTCTACACCACCGACCCGCGCATCTGCAAAAAGGCGCGCAAGCTTGACCGCATTGCGTATGAGGAGATGCTGGAACTGGCATCCTTGGGTGCCAAGGTGCTGCAGACCCGATCTGTGGAACTGGCGCTGCGCTACAAGGTGCCGGTGATGGTGCGGTCCAGCTTCAACGACGAACCGGGCACTCTTGTGTGCGACGAGGAAGACATCATGGAATCGAAAGTCGTCAGCGGCGTTGCCTTCCAGCGCGACGAGGCCAAAGTCACCTTGATGGCGGTTGAGGATCGGCCCGGCGTCGCCGCTGCCATTTTTGGCCCGCTTGCGGATGGGGGGGTCGTGGTGGATATGATCGTCCAGAACATCGGCGAAGACGGGCGCACCGACATGACCTTTTCATGCGCCGCAGATCAGGTGCCGCTGGCGCGCCGGGCGCTGGATGGCGCACGCGCGCGCGGTGAAATCGAATGGCGGTCGATCGTGGTCGATGACGACGTGGCCAAGGTGTCGGTGGTTGGCATCGGCATGCGCAGCCATGCAGGCGTCGCGCAGATCATGTTCAAGGCGCTGGCCAACGAGGGCATCAACATCAAGGTGATCACCACGTCTGAGATCAAGGTGTCGGTGCTGGTTGACAGCAAGTATCTCGAACTCGCGGTGCAGGCGCTGCACGATGCGTTTGATCTCGACATTGCCTGACCGGCATCTGCGCCTTTCCTATCAAGGGGAGGCGCGGCGGTCTTGGGCGAAAGAAATTCGCCCGTCATCACATCAAAGACCGTATGATCCCGGCGCCCGCTCCACCATGGTGGCGGCGCGGGGAGGAAAGGCGAGCAGTTGAGCGCGGACGGCGAAATCACCCCGCAAAACGGCGGATCGCGGCGGCTGCTCAAGCGGCTGTCAGGCGTTATGGCTGAACCTGGCGATGGCCAGGCCCGGCTGGACCGCATCGTGGGTCTGATCTCTGACAGCCTCGGGGTTGAGGTCTGCTCAATCTACCTGCGGCGCGGGGAACGCACCCTTGAGCTGTGCGCCACCGAAGGCCTGAAGGCTGAGGCGGTCCATAACGCGCGCCTGCAGATCGGCCAGGGCCTGGTGGGCCGCATTGCTGAGCGTGAGGCCCCCATCGTCACCGCAGACGCGCAGAATGAACGCGGCTTTCAATACCTGCCCGAAACTGGTGAGGAAGTTTATCACGCCTTCGCGGGCGTGCCGATCCAGCGGCTGGGCGCCGTGCTGGGCGTGCTGGTGGTGCAGAACCGCGAAGGGCGCAAATACACCGAGGACGAAGTTCACGGGCTTGAAGTCATCGCCATGGTGCTGGCGGAGATGACTGAGCTGGGCGCGTTCCTGGGTGAAGGCGACGCCGATGTGGCGGGTGCCCACACTCGCCCGTTCTATGTCGGTGGCGTTTCGGGGCAGGAAGGTGCGGTCATGGGCCATGTCCATCTGCACGCCCCGCGGATCACCGTGCAGAACCCGGTTGCGGATGATCCCGCTGTTGAAGAATCCCGTCTGGTGGCGGCCATGGCCGCGCTGCGCGGCGAAGTCGACGACATGGTGTCGGATGACATCGTCGGCCATGCTGGGGAACATCGCGCGGTGCTGGAGGCATGGCGCCTTTTTGCCCATGACAAGGGCTGGATGCGGCGAATGCTGGCCTCCATCGAAATCGGTCTGGCGGCCGAAGTGGCGGTGGAGCGGGAGCAGACCTCGATCCGCGCGCGGATGGAGCGGATCCCCGACCCTTACTTGCGCGAGCGGATGCACGACCTCGACGATCTGTCGAACCGCCTGCTGCGCAAGCTGTCAGGCGACGGCATCGCGCAGGAATTGCCGGAAAATGCCGTGCTGGTCGCGCGCAACATCGGGCCGGGCGAATTGCTGGATTACGGCCATGCGCTGTCAGGCGTGGTGCTGGAGGAAGGCTCTATCGGGTCACATGCGGCGATCGTGGCGCGGGCGCTGGCGATCCCGATGGTGATCCAGGCCGCGCGCATCACCCTTGAGGCCCGGACCGGGGACAGCATTCTGGTCGATGGTGATGTCGGCGCGGTGCATTTGCGACCAGACGACATGGTGCTGTCGGCGTTCAAGGAAAAGATCGCCATGCGCAAGCAGGCGCAGGAGGTGTATCGCGGCCTGCGCGATCTGCCCGCCCTGTCGCTGGATGCGCAGGAGATCAAGCTGCACATGAATGCCGGTCTGCTGACCGATCTGCCGTCGCTGCACCCGTCGGGCGCCGACGGCGTGGGCCTGTACCGCACTGAGCTTCAGTTCCTGATCCGCGCCTCGGTGCCCAAGCGCGGCGAGCAGGCGGAGCTTTACGCGCGGGTTCTGACCTCTGCCGGGGACAAGCCGGTGGTGTTCCGCACGCTCGACATCGGGTCGGACAAGGTCCTGCCCTATATGAAGCGGCAGGAAGAACCAAACCCCGCGCTGGGCTGGCGCGCGATCCGGGTCAGTCTGGACCGCCCGCATTTGCTGAAGATGCAGGTGCAATCGCTGCTGCGCGGTGCCAATGGGCGGCCGTTTTCGGTGATGTTCCCGATGATCGCGCAGGCCTCGGAATTCGATGAGGCCCGCACCTTGGTGGTGGAACAGGTGGAGCGCCACCGCAAGGCGGGCCATGCTGCGCCGACCTCCATGCCCATCGGCGCGATGCTTGAAACGCCGAGCCTGGCGTTCGCGCCTGACGCGTTCTTTGCGCAAGCCGATTTCATATCCATCGGCGGGAACGACCTAAAGCAGTTCTTCTTTGCCGCGGATCGCGAAAATGAACGCGTGCGCCGCCGGTATGACACGCTGAACGCGTCGTATCTGAGCTTCATCAGCCTGATTGTGGAGCGTTGCGGCGCGGCCGGCACGCCGCTGAGCTATTGCGGCGAGGATGCGGGACGACCGCTGGAGGCCGCGGCGCTTTGCGCCATGGGCCTGCGGACCCTGTCGATGCGCCCCGCATCCATCGGGCCGATCAAGCGGCTGGTGCGCGAAATCCGGTTCGACGATCTGCGCCGCGAAATCGAGGACGGCATCGAGGCGGGCGAGGTCAATCTGCGCCCCCGCCTGCTGGCTTGGGCTGCGCGGCTCGGCGCCCCCATCGCTCCTTGACGGCGCGCGCGCCCCTCCTCCGACCTCTGCGCGGGCGAGGGCGTCGGCGCATTGGGCGCAAGGGGCGTTGCGCGGGCGTTTACGTCTCTCTAACCCAACCGCGCGACACTGCGCATGCCGTTGCGGCAGGGCTGGAAGGGAGGCAGTTGATGAACCTTTACCACTGCATGGTCGATCTGAAGGACGACGCCAAGGCTTTGGCATTCGCACAATCGCTCGACAACTGGATGGAGCATCTGAAAACCAAAGGCGTGATCCAGGACTGGCGACTGCTGCGCCGCAAGCTCAATCTTGCATCAGACGCGCATCGCGATTTTCTTTTGGAGATCGAGGTGGAGGATCTGAGCCAGCTGGACCGGGCTTTTCGGCTGGTCGGGTCAGAAAAAGATGAAACAGTGGAGCGGCTGCACCGTCAGGTCCACCA
The DNA here is from genome assembly GCA_047610385.1 of Paracoccaceae bacterium. Classification (GTDB taxonomy): domain Bacteria; phylum Pseudomonadota; class Alphaproteobacteria; order Rhodobacterales; family Rhodobacteraceae; genus JBOCEF01. Next base: position 33,752 of record JBLGAC010000019.1, read on the forward strand.
ACTGGTGGCGGCCACGGATTTCGGGCTATATCGCCCGTTCCCGGACCCTGAGCGGGCAGAGCGGATGGGCCTGATCTGAGGCCTGACCGTCCTAATCCTCGCGCAGCAGCGCCAGACGGCTGTCGGAGCGGAATTCGCGGCGATAGAGGATGGCGGCTGAGGTGATCGTTGCCACCAAGAACGGCACTGGGCCCAGAAACCACGCGAGCGCCGCCAGCGTGAAATACACCTGTCGCAGCCCACGGTTGAAGCTGCGCCCGGCGCTGACGTTCAACTGCCCAGCCTTGCGGGCGATGGCGATATTTTCAGAATCAGCGCCATCATTGCCGACGGCACCGATCAAGATTGCGCAATAGCCGAACAGGCGGTGCGACCAGACGAATTTCAAAAACGCGCTCGACAGCAGCAGGATCAGGAACAGGGTCTTCATCTCGGACCCGATGCGCGTCACCTCCAGATGCTGCGACAGATCGCGGGCGACGGTGACAATGCGGTCCACCTCGCCCAGCAGCGCCGCCGCGCCGCCGATCGCGATCATGCAGCCTGACGCAAAAAAAGCCGCGCCGGTGCGCAGTTGGGCCAGAAGATTGCCGTCGATGATCCGTGGATCGCGCGTCAGCATCGCATCCATCCAGCGCATGCGGTACCGTGCCATGATCTGTGCGGTGGACAGGCGGTCCTTGCGCGGACGCTCGATCAGCCATGTCATCCCGAACCAGCACGCGCCGAACACCACGAGGGCACAAAGGTCCCACAGTGTGAAAAAGCCCGGCATGATCTGGTCCAGAGGTATCATACCCTGTCTTTACCTGCCCTGAGTGGCTTGGCAAATCGCCAAATTGGTAACATTATCGGACCAATTGCAGCGCCGCCCCACTCTCAAGCCCCGCGGAGGCCCACGATGCAGATGCCTGACCCCAGCGCCGATATCCTTTCTCGTCGTGGTGCCATCGTCGCGCGTCTGCGCGCAGCGCTGCCCAAAGATGCAGTGATCGACGACGCGACCGAGACCCGCGCCTATGATTGCGACGCGCTGACGGCTTATTCATGCAGCCCGCTGGCAGTGACCTTGCCGCGCACCACCGAAGAAGTCGCGACCATCCTGCGCATCTGCTTTGAAGAACGCGTGCCGGTGATCCCGCGCGGTGCCGGTACTGGGCTGGCGGGCGGCGCGCTGCCCACCGCCGATGGCGTGGTGCTTGGCGTTGCGCGCATGAACCGGGTGCTTGAGACAGATTACGACGACCGCATCATCCGTGTGCAGACCGGGCGCACCAACCTGAGCGTCTCGGGCGCCGTAGAGGCCAACGGGTTCTTCTATGCCCCCGATCCGTCCAGCCAGATGGCCTGCGCGATTGCCGGGAACATCGGCATGAATTCGGGCGGGGCGCATTGCCTGAAATACGGCGTGACCACCAACAACCTGCTGGGCGTGCGCATTGTGACGATGCAGGGAGAGATCCTTGATGTCGGCGGCGCGCATATGGACGCCGCTGGCTTGGACCTGCTGGGGGTGATCTGCGGATCTGAGGGGCAGCTTGGCGTGGTGACTGAGGCGACGCTGCGCATCCTGCCCAAGCCCGAAGGCGCGCGGCCGATTCTGCTGGCGTTTGACAGCGCCGCGGTGGCGGGTGCCTGCGTGTCGGACATCATCAAAGCCGGGGTTCTGCCGGTGGCGATTGAGTTTATGGACAAGCCGATCATCCACCTGACCGAGAAATTTGTTGGCGCGGGATACCCCTTGGACGCCGAGGCGCTGCTGATCGTTGAGGTTGAGGGATCGCCCGCCGAGATCGACGAGGCGCTGGCCCGGATCAAGAGCATCGCGGCCACGCACAACCCGCTGGAAATGCGCGAAAGCACGGGGCCTGAGCAATCCGCAGCGATCTGGAAGGGCCGCAAGGCCGCGTTCGGCGCGACTGGGTCTGTGGCCGACTATCTGTGCATGGACGGCACCATCCCGACCTCTGCGCTGCCGCAGATGCTGGACCGGATCGCGTCGCTGGCGGACGAGTATGGCCTGAAGGTCGCCAATGTGTTCCACGCAGGCGACGGCAATATGCACCCGCTGATCCTGTTCAACGCCAATGAACCGGGCCAACTGGCCAAGGCTGAGGCGCTGGGTGCCGACATTCTGACCCTGTGTGTCGAAATGGGCGGCTGTCTGACTGGCGAGCATGGCGTGGGCGTGGAAAAGCGCGACTTGATGGTGCGCCAATACGCGCCTGACGATCTGGACGTGCAGATGGCGGTGAAGGACGTGTTTGACCCCCATTGGCTGCTGAACCCGTGCAAAGTGTTCCCGATTGCGGCAAGCGAAAGCCGCCGCGCCGGTTGACCCCGCAGCGCCCGGCTGCGGGGGCCCCATCGCCCCCAAGGGGGCGGCCCCACAGCCGCTGAGACGATCCTGCCGGATCGCTCAGGGTGCTTGGTGCAAGCGGGGTGAGACGAACAAAAGGCCAAGACGATCAAAGGGATGTTGATGTGAGACCGAGCGACGAGGCCGAACTGGCCGAAGCCATCAAGGATGCGAGCGGCCCTGTGGAAATTCGCGGGGGTGGCACGCGTGCGGGCCTTGGGCGTCCGGTGCAGGCGGCTGAGGTGCTGGAAACCGGGGGGCTGTCGGGTGTCTCAATCTATGAACCTGGCGCGCTGACTTTGGTGGCCGGTGCTGGCACGCCGCTGGCTGAGATCGAGGCATTGCTTGCCGCTGAAAACCAACGCCTTGCGTTTGAGCCGATGGACCACCGCCCCTTGCTGGGCACTGCGGGGGAGCCGACCATCGGCGGGGTCGCGGCGTGCAATGTCTCTGGCCCCCGGCGGGTGCAGGCGGGGGCGTGCCGCGACGCGATGATCGGTGTGCGGTTCGTGGACGGCGCTGGGCGGATTTTGAAAAACGGGGGGCGGGTGATGAAGAACGTCACCGGCTATGACCTGGTGAAGCTGATGGCGGGCAGCTTTGGCACGCTTGGCGTCATCACCGAGGTCGGGTTCAAGCTGCTGCCCGCGCCTGAGGCGGTGGCCACCGTGGCGGTCGAAGGGCTGAACGATGCGGGTGCGGTGGCGGCGATGTCCTCGGCGCTGACATCGCCGTTTGACGTGACCGGGGCGGCGCATCTGCCGGGGCAGGGCACCTATGTGCGCATCGAGGGGCTGGCGGGCTCGGTCGCCTATCGCGCCGCGGCGTTGCGTGACCGGCTGGCCGCCCATGGCACCGCTGAGATCATCGAGGCGGGCGATCTGTGGGCGGATATCCGCGATGTTCGCAGCTTTGCCGGGCGCCCCGGCGCGGTGTGGCGGCTATCGCTGCGCCCGTCGCAGGCGCCGGGGGTGGTCGCGGACATCGCCCGCACCCGCAGCATTGAGACTCTGTTCGACTGGGGCGGCGGTCTGGTGTGGCTGCTGACCGAAGAAGGTGGCGATGCAGGCGCCGGCGCGATCCGCACTGCGATGGCTGGCAAGGGCCACGCCACGCTGATCCGCGCCAGCGTCGCCACACGCGCGCAGGTGCCCCCCTTTGATCCTGAGAAACCCGCGCTCGCGGCGCTGTCCAACGGGCTGCGCGCGAAGTTTGACCCGCGCGGCATCCTCAATCCCGGCCGGATGGGAGCCTGATCCATGCAGACCAATTTCACGCCCGAACAGCTTTCCGATCCGATCACGGCGCGGTCCAACAAGATCCTGCGCACCTGCGTGCATTGCGGGTTTTGCACCGCGACGTGCCCGTCCTATCAGGTGCTGGGGGATGAACTGGACAGCCCGCGCGGCCGGATCTATCTGATCAAGGAAATGCTTGAGAAAAACCGCCCTGCTGACGCCAAGACCGTCAAGCATATTGACCGGTGCCTTGGGTGCATGGCGTGCATGAGCACCTGCCCCTCAGGCGTTGATTACATGCATCTGCTGGACCACGCCCGCGCGCATATTGAAAACACCTATACCCGCCCTTGGCATGACCGCCTGTTGCGGTTCGTGCTGGCGCAGATCCTGCCCTATCCGACGCGGTTCCGGGTGGCGATCCTTGGCGCATGGGCGGCGCGGCCGTTCAAGCGGCTGATGCCGGGGCCGCTGCGCGCGATGATCGAATTTGCGCCAAAAGACCTGCCGCCGCCATCGCTGTTTGACGAACCGCAGGTCCACCGCGCCATTGGCCCGCGCCGGATGCGGGTGGCGCTGATGACCGGCTGCGCGCAGCGCGCCCTGAACACCGACATCAACGAGGCGACGGTGCGCCTGCTGACCCGCCATGGCTGCGACGTGGTGATCGCCAAGGGCGCGGGTTGCTGCGGGGCGCTGACCCATCACATGGGCAAGGCCGATGCGTCGCACCGATCTGCTGGCGCCAACATCCGCGCTTGGGCGCGCGAAATGGACGGCGACGGGCTGGATGCCATTGTCATCAACGCCTCGGGGTGCGGGACGACAGTGAAGGATTACGGCGTGATGTTCGAAGGCGATCCGTTGCAGGCCGATGCCGAGCGGGTTGCCGCCAAAACCAAGGACATCACTGAGATCATGGCAGATCTTGGCCTGTCTTTGCCCGAAGGAGGCGCCGCGTCGCGCCCGCTGACGGTGGCCTATCACGCGGCCTGTTCCTTGCAGCACGGGCAGAAGGTGACCTTGCAGCCCAAACAATTGCTCAAGGCCGCGGGCTTCAAGGTGGTTGAGCCAACGGATTCGCATCTGTGCTGCGGCTCTGCGGGCACTTACAACCTGTTGCAGCCTGAAATTGCGTCTGAATTGCAGGCCCGCAAGGTGGACACGTTGATGGCGGTGTCCCCTGACGTGATCTCAGCCGGGAACATCGGCTGCATGATGCAGATCGGCGCCAAGGCTGGGGTTCCGGTGGTGCACACTGCCGAATTGCTGGATTGGGCGACCGGGGGGCCGGCACCAAAAGCGCTGGCGTGATGCTGCCGCGCCTGCACGCTTGCCTGACGGGGTGGGGCGCTTGCCTGACAGGGCGAGGCGGGCCATCCTATTCCCTTGGGGTGCAAGGCGGGAGCGGCGCGGTCATCTTACGAACTGTTCGATATCTGCGTGGCGCGTTGGCAGCAGCGCTGCTGCTGGCCGCGCCCGCCTGGGCAGCTGCCGCGCCGCAATCTGAGCGCCGTTTGATGACGGCCGATGAACAGCAAAGCTGGCAGGCGATCGGGCGCATCAATGCAGGTGGGCAGGGGTTCTGCACCGGCACGCTGATCACGGACCAGCTGGTCATCACTGCCGCCCATTGCGTGGTGAACCGGCGCACGGGGCGCGTGTGGCGCCCGACCTCGATCCATTTCGTGGCGGGGTTTCGCAAGGGCGGCTTTGCGGCGCACCGCGTTGCGACCCATGTGGCAGTGGTGGATGAGGAAATGCCGCTGCGCCCGGATGGCAAAGCCTCACTCGCGCTGGCTGCTGGGGATATGGCGGTGCTGAAACTGGCCCGGCCGATCACCCGTGATGAGGTTATCCCCCTGCCATTGGCTGATCCCGGCGCCGTGCGCGAAATCGTGCGCATCCTGTCCTATGGCCGGGACCGCCCGCAGGCTCTGTCGATCGAACCTGCGTGCCTGATCACCCAGCGACGCGGCGAATTATTGTTCACGAAATGCGAGGCGACGCCCGGTGTGTCCGGGGCGCCGCTGATCCGCCTCGGCCCTGATGGTGGACGGGACGGGGCGGCGGTGCTGGGCGTGGTGTCGCTGATGTGGGGCGGCAATGGCGCTTTGGGCACGGGATACGCGGTGGCTGTGGCGGCCGACCGGTTGGCCCCCCGCTTGATTGAGGATATGGAATGAACCCGGCGCTTTGCATGCGCGCGCTGGTGCTGATCGGGGCGCTGACCGTGGGCACCGCCCACGCGGGCGACACCGCCGCGCGCCGGATGCTGCCCATGCATGAACAGCTGGAATGGCGCGGCGTCGGGCGTCTGAACTTTGAAGACGGCGGGTACTGCACGGCCACACTGCTGAGCGAGACACTGGTGGTCACCGCCGCCCATTGCCTGTTTGCCGACGCGCGGCGGCGGCGCGACAGCGAAGTGTGGTTTGCGGCAGGCTATCGCAATGGCAAATGGCAGGCGATCCGCCAAGCGCGCCGCACCGCGGTGCATCCCGATTATGTGTCCACGCTCGGCACGCAGGCGAATGCGGATCAGACCGTGGCGGACATCGCGCTGATCGAACTGGACGCCCCGGTCATGGACACCGCCATCCCCCATTACCCCGCCGCGGATCTGCCCGATCCGGGCGGCGGCGTGGCATTGCTGAGCTATGGGCGCGGGCGCAGCGACGCACTGTCCTTGCAAGAACCGTGCCGCGTCATCGGCCGCTGGAAATCCATCGCGCGGCTGACCTGCGAGGTGGCGCAGGGGTCATCCGGGGCGCCGGTGTTCCGGCGTGGGTTGAACGGTGCGCCGCAGATGGTGGCAGTGATTTCTGGCTATACGTCAAAGGAAACGTTCGCTGTCGCGCTCGACACCGGGCTGCCCCCACTGCGCGCCGCGCTTGAGGGTCAGGGACCAAGGCGCAAAACGGTGGGCACCGGGGTGGCCCGACCGCGCGCGCCGGGCGCGGCGGCGGCGTCCACCGCCCCGCGGCTGCAAGGGGGCGGCGCGTGGCAGCCCAAACGCCCCCCCGACGGCTGAGGCTTGCGGCTGCGGGCAAGGGGTTGAAACCCCGCGCTGGGCTTCCCAGATCAGGGATGCGCCGGTCGCCTTTCAGGGGTCGGCGCGCAGTCGATCGGGGTTCGTCCACGACGGAGGGCCCCTCTCCATGTCGCTCACAATCAGAGGATATGTTTCACATGCGCACCTTGGACTTCAGCCCGCTCTACCGCTCCACCGTTGGTTTCGACCGTCTTGCCAACATGCTCGACAGCGCGATGACCGCCGATGCCGGAGCGCCGGGTTACCCTCCCTACAACATCGAAAAAACGGCTGAGGACGCCTACCGCATCACCATCGCTGCGGCCGGTTTCTCGGAAGATGAACTTAACGTCGAAAGCCGCGACGGCCAGCTGGTGATCTCTGCCCGCAAGCCCGATGCCCCTGAGGGTGAGCGCGTGTTCCTGCATCGTGGGATCGCCGCACGCGCCTTTGAAAAGCGCTTCCAGCTTGCCGATCATGTGCGGGCGGTGTCCGCCACGGTCGAAAACGGCCTTTTGCACGTAGATCTTGTGCGCGAAGTGCCTGAGGCGCTGCGCCCCCGCCGGATCGCGATCCAGACCGCCCCGGCGGTTGATGCGTCCGAAAGCCCGCGCATCGCCAACTGACCGGCCGGTTCGGGGCGCATCCCCCGGACCATCGCCGATCATCGCGCCCCGTCCGGACCTGTCCGGGCGGGGCGTTTGCGTTTTGGCCTCAGGTGATAGGTCAGCGCGCGCGATCAGCATTGCGCGGGTGCCGTCAAAGGCGAAATCAGCCCGTCAGATCCACGACACATCGCCGACAAATATATACCCTGCGCCATAAATCGTGCGGATCAGCGTCGGGTTTTTGGGGTCGTCGCGCAGCTTGGTGCGCAGGCGCGAAACGCGCACGTCGATCGCCCGGTCGAACCCGTCGCCAGCCGCGCCACCGATGCCGTCCTGGATCTGCGCGCGGCTCAGCAACCGGTTGGGGGTTTCCAGGAACAGTCGCAGCATCTCGCCCTCCGCCCGGCTCAGCCGTTCCTGCCCGCCATCGGGGGCGGACAGCGAGAACTGGTCAAAATCAGCCTCCCACCCGGCAAATTGCGCGCGGCGGCGGCGCTCCGGCGCGTCTGCGCGTTCGACCCGGCGCAGCAGCACCCGGATGCGCGCGACCACTTCGGCCGGATCAAAGGGTTTGACGATGTAATCATCGGCCCCCAGTTCCAGCCCCGCGATCCGGTCCTGCACCCCGCCGCGGCCCGACACGATCATCACCGCCGCGCCCTGTTCCTGCGCCAGCTTGTAGACCAGCGCCAGCCCATCGCGGTCGGGCAGGCCCAGATCGATCAGGCACACGGCGGGGGACATGCGCGGGGACGCCGCCTCAAACGCGCGGGCGGTCGCGAAGCCCTGCACACGGAACCCCACGCCTTCGAGCGCGGCGCGCAGCACTGAAAGCACCTCGGGTTCATCGTCCACAATCGCGATCAGCGGGGACGCTTCGGGCGGGGTCATTGGGAAGCCTCCGGTTGCTGGCGGTCTGCGGGTGCGCGCAGGACCAAAAGGGCGGCGCGCAGATCTTCGGCGGTGAAAGGCTTGGGCAGAACGGGGTGGCCCGCGGCACTGGCGCGTTGGCGTTCAGGCGCGCCCGCATGCAGCCCGGTGGTCAGCAGCACTCGCAGATCGGGGCGGGCCAAGGCCAGCGCACTGGCCACATCCACGCCGGTCGGCCCCGCGCCCATGTCGATGTCGGAGATCACCAGGCGGATGTCCTCAATCCTGCGCGCAAGGTCCAGCGCCTCGGCGCCTGACGCGGCCTCAAGCACCGGCCAGCCTGCATCAGTCAGCGCGCCGCGCAGCACTGCGCGCAATTCGGGCGCATCGTCGGCCACCAGCGCAATGCCTTCGGGCGCTGGGCCGATGGTGGGGCGCGACAGGGCCGGGCCGGGATCGCCGTCGGCCCTGTCGGGGGGCGGGCCTGATGGCAGGCGCAGCGACACTGAGGCCCCGGCGCCGGTCGCCCCATCAATCAGCAGCGAGCCGCCCGACGCGGTCGCGAACCCATAGACCATCGACAGCCCGAGGCCCGATCCCCCGTGGCCCTTGGTGGTGAAAAACGGCTCCACTGCGCGTTCGCGGGCCCCATCTTCGAAACCGGGGCCGTCATCTGACACGGTGATGGCCAGGATCGCGCGCTCTGCCTCGTCGATCTGGGTTGTGGCGCTAAGGGTGATCAGCCCGCGGCCGCGCGGCCCGCTTGCCACCGCGTCGCGGGCGTTCAGCAAAAGGTTCAGCACCGCGTCCTGCAATTGCCCGGCATCAAGCCACGCGCAGGGCAGGTCAGGCGCGATCTGGGTGGTCAGGCGCACACCTTCGGGCAGGGATGGCGCGGTCAGCTCAGCCAATCCGGCCAGCAGGGCGCCGGGATCGACGCGGGTCGATTTTAGCTCCCGGCGCTCTGACGCGTTGGACAGCCGTTCAATCAAGGCGGCACCACGGCGGGCGGCGGCGCGGGTGGCTTCGGCGGCCTCACGCGCGATGGGGGGCAGCGCGGGGTCAGACAGGATCCGCCCCTGCATCCCCAGAATCACGGTCAGAAGGTTGGAAAAATCATGCGCCAGCCCACGGGTCAGCTGCGCTGCGGCCTGCATCTTTTTGGACTGGGTCACCGCCTCAGCCGCGCGGCGTTCTTCGGTGACATCGAGCGACAGAAGATACAGCCCGCGCACCCGCCGCCCATCCGCCTGCTGCGGGTCTGAGGACCCGATGGTCCAACCCCCGCCGGTGTTGCGGCCAGTATCTTCAAACACCGGGGTGAAGGCGACGCGGGCGGCGGCCTCAGTCCCGTCGCTGCGGTGATGGCGAATTTCGCAGCGGGCGGAGCGCCCCTCAAACGCGGTTTCGATCGAAGGTTCGATGGCCGCGAAAATCTCCGGGCCCAGCACTTCGTCCATGCGCCGCCCGATCACCACGCCGCGGTCGGCGCCCAGCACGTCATCAAGCCGGCGGTTCGAATAGCGGTAGACCAGATCGCGGTCCACATAGGCGATGTGGGCGGGCGTCGCTTCGGTCGCCAGCCGCGCGCGGGCCTCAGACCGGATCAACGCGCGCTGGGTTTCTGACAGGGCGGCGTTGGCGGCGGCCAGTTCGCGGTTGGCGCGCGCAAGGTCGGCGGAATGCTGCAACAGCTGTTCGGACAGGTCTTCGGAGCGTGCCCGCAGCAATCGTTCCTGGCGCCGATGGGCGGAGATGTCGGTGTAGACCGCCACCCAGCCGCCGCGGGCCAGCGGGTGGCCTTCGATGCTGACGGTCATGCCGTTGGGGCGGTCACGTTCGAAATAATGATCTTCGAAGGCGCGGGCGCGCTCCACCCGTTCGGCTACGCGTTTTTCGACCGGGCCGGGCCCGTATTCGCCGCGTTCCACCAGATAGCGGATGATGTCGGCGAAATCGGCGCCGCGGAACACCAGCGTGTCAGGCAGTTCAAACATTTCCGTGAAGCGCGCGTTCCAGCCGACCAGACGCAGATCTGCGTCAAAGATCGTCAGAGCCTGCTGGATCAGGTTGAAACCGGCTTGAATCAGCGCGGGATCAACCGGTTCCATCGGCGGCGTATGGATATTATGGCGGGACATGGCGTTCAGCGATAGCCGTGCGGGCGGGGCCGGGCAAGCGTTGCCCTGCGCTTGTTACAATTCGTTGGAGTTTTGTAAAATTGCGGCAAAGCTCCCCTGATTGAAGGAACGTTGAACGCAGCGGTCGCCATTCGCCCTTGACCAGCGCTCCCGTCTATCCATGATGCGGGCGCTATGTGGCGATCATTCGGCATAAAGACCGGAAGACGAACGCGGCACGGATCGGCGCGAAGGCGCGCCGCCGAAGGGGAGGACATCGACGTGACAACCGACGCAGCGCCGCAAGGCGCGCTCGACACGTTCCCGAAGCTTCTCGAAGAGAACGCCCGCCGCTTCCGCGGTCGCGCGGCGTCTCGGGTTAAGGAGTTCGGCATCTGGCAGAGCTGGACCTGGGATGAGGTGCATGAAGAAGTGCGCGCCATCGCCATGGGCATGATGGATCTGGGCCTGCTGCCCGGCGACAAGATCGTGATCATCGGGTCCAACCGGCCGGAGCTTTATTGGACCATGATCGCGGCGCAGTATTGCGGCGCGGTCGCGGTGCCTGCTTATCAAGACGCCGTGGCCGAGGAGATGGCCTATGTGCTGGAGCACGCCGGCGCCGTCTTTGCGATCTGCCAGGATCAGGAGCAGGTGGACAAGGTCCTGTCGATCAAGGACCGGCTGCCAGAGCTGCGCCACCTGATCTATGGTGATCGCCGCGGCATGCGCAAATACGACCATTCCACCCTGACCTGGATGGAAGATGTCTCTGCGCTCGGCCGTGAAAAATCTGTGACCCTAGGGCCGAAGATCGACGCGATCGCTGCGGCGCAGACCGGTGCCGACGTCTGTGTGATGCTTTATACTTCGGGCACCACGGGTCGGTCCAAGGGCGTGGTGCTGTCGAACGACAACGTGGTGATGACCGCGAAGTCCTCGGTCGCATTTGACAAGCTGAACGTCGATGACAGCGTGCTGGCCTATCTGCCGATGGCCTGGGTCGGCGACTTCATCTTCTCAGTGGGGCAATCCTATGCCTCAGGGTTCTGCGTGTGCTGCCCTGAAAGCCCTGATACGATGATGTCCGACCTGAAAGAAGTTGGCCCGACCTACTTCTTCGCACCGCCGCGGATTTTTGAACAGCTTCTGACCAACGTGTCGATCCGCATGGAAGATGCGGGTTCGACTAAAAAGTGGCTCTATGATTACTTCATGGCCCATGCGCGCCGTGTCGGTCCTGATCTGCTGGACGGCAAACCGGCGTCGGGCATGGACAAGCTGAAATACAAACTTGGTGAGCTGTGCATCTATGGCCCGCTGAAAAACGCGCTGGGTCTGTCCAACGTGCGCGTCGGTTACACGGCGGGCGAGGCGATCGGGCCAGAGATCTTTGATTTCTACCGCTCGCTCGGCATCAACCTCAAGCAGCTCTATGGCCAGACGGAAGCCTCGGTGTTCATCACCGTGCAGCCTGATGGCCAGGTGCGCGCCGATACGGTGGGCGTGCCTGCCCCCGGTGTTGAACTGCGCATCGCCGAGAATGGTGAGGTGTTCTACCGCGGCCCCGGCGTGTTCATGGAATACTACAAGAACGCGCAGGCCACCGCCGACACCAAGGACGCTGAGGGCTGGGTCGCCACTGGCGATGCGGGCTTCATTGAGGAATCCTCAGGCCATCTGCGCATCATCGACCGGGCCAAAGATGTCGGTAAGATGTTGGATGGCAGCATGTTCGCGCCCAAATACGTCGAGAACAAGCTGAAATTCTACCCCACGATCCTTGAGGCCGTGGTGTTCGGCGACAAGCGTGAAAGCTGCACCGCCTTCATCAACATCGACATGACCGCGGTCGGCAACTGGGCGGAGCGTAACAATATCTCCTACGCGTCCTACCAGGAACTGGCGGCGCACCCAAAGGTCTACGCCATGGTGCGGGCCAGTGTCGAAGAGGTGAACGTCTCAATCGCCGAAGACCCGATGCTGTCAGGGTGCCAGATCTCGCGCTTTTTGATCCTGCACAAGCAGTTGGACGCCGATGATGGCGAAATCACTCGGACCGGCAAGGTCCGTCGCCGGATTGTCGAAGATCGTTATGCGTCTTTGCTTGACGGGTTTTATGCTGGCGCGCCTTCGGCCTTTGTCGAAGCGTCGGTGACCTATGAAGACGGCCGTCAGGGCAGCCTGTCCGCCACCATCGACATATGCGACGCCAAAGTCGTGCCCGTGAAGCGGAAGGAAGCTGCATGAGCATCGGAAAAGTGACCGCCGTGGCGGATAACGACAAAGACTATGCCGAACAGGAGCTTGAGCACGGCATCGAGCCGCGCATGGCTGGTGAGCCGGTGATGGAGGTCAAGAACATCACGCTGCGTTTTGGCGGTGTGACGGCGATCAAGGACATCAGCTTTGACATCCGCGAGGGTGAGCTGCGCGCGATCATCGGCCCGAACGGTGCCGGTAAATCGTCGATGCTGAACGTCATCAACGGGTTCTATCACCCGCAGGAAGGCGAGATCTGGTTCCACGGCAAAAAGCGTGGGCCGATGAAACCCCACCAGATCGCCCATCAGGGCATCGCGCGCACCTTCCAGAACATTGCGTTGTTCAAGGGCATGTCCACGCTCGACAACATCATGACCGGCCGCATGACTCTGATGAAAGAGAACGTGTTCTGGCAGGGTCTGTGGTGGGGCCGCGCTGAGCGCGAAGAAAATGAACACCGCGAGAAGGTCGAGAAGATCATCGATTTTCTTGAGATCCAGACGATCCGCAAGACGCCTGTTGGCCGCCTTCCCTACGGCCTGCAAAAGCGGGTCGAACTGGGCCGCGCGCTGGCTGCAGAGCCTAAGCTGCTGCTGCTCGATGAGCCGATGGCCGGCATGAACGTCGAGGAAAAAGAGGACATGTGCCGCTTTATCCTCGATGTGAACGACGAATTCGGCACGACCATTGTGCTGATCGAACATGACATGGGCGTGGTGATGGACATCGCGGACCGGGTTGTGGTGCTCGATTACGGCAAAAAGATCGGTGACGGCACGCCTGAAGAGGTGCGCAACAATCAGAACGTCATCGACGCGTATCTGGGTGTCGCACATGACTGACGCCGCCCGCGCCCTTTCCGCCCGCCTGATCCGGAGCGTCTGATCCCATGCCCATCCAGTTTCTCTATACGCTCGAAGTGATCCTGAACGGCCTGATGGCCGGGATCATGTATTCGCTGGTGGCGCTCGGCTTTGTGCTGATCTTCAAAGCCTCCGGCATCTTCAACTATGCCCAAGGCGTGATGGCGCTGTTTGCCGCGCTCACGCTTGTTGGGTTTCAGAACGGTCAGATCCCGTTCGCAGAACTGATCAATGCGATCTTTGGCACCCAGCTGCACGGCTTTGGCTGGACCATGCCGTCGGTCTTTGCCATCGCCTGCACGATGGTGGTGATGCTGATCTTTGCCATCTTGGTGGAGAAGATCGTGCTGCGCCATCTGGTGAACCAGGAACCGGTGATCCTGTTCATGGCCACCATCGGTCTGGCGTACTTCCTAGAAGGCGTCGGGGACATGATGTGGGGGTCGGACATCAAGACCCTCGACGTTGGCATCCCATCAGGCGGGTCGCGCTGGCTGGAGGACGCAACCATCGGCCTGGGGGCTGAGGGCAGCAATTACTACGGCATGTACATCGATCTGCTGGATGTCTGGGCTGCGATCATCGCGGTGATCCTGGTGGCAACGCTGACCGCGTTCAGCCAGTACACCAAGACCGGCCGTGCGCTGCGCGCCGTGGCGGACGACCATCAGGCCGCGCTGTCGGTGGGCATCAGTTTGCGCACCATCTGGGTGATCACCTGGGCCATCGCCGGCTTTGTGGCGCTGGTGGCGGGGATCATGTGGGGGTCCAAATCGGGTGTGCAGTTCTCGCTGTCGCTGATCGCGCTCAAGGCACTGCCGGTTCTGATGCTGGGGGGGTTCACGTCAATCCCTGGTGCCATCATCGGCGGGCTGATCATCGGTGTCGGCGAGAAGCTGTTTGAATTCTCAATGGGCCCGCTGCTGGGCGGCGCCACCGAGAACTGGTTCGCTTATGTGCTGGCGCTGGTGTTCCTGGTGTTCCGCCCGCAGGGCCTGTTTGGCGACAAAATCATCGAACGTGTGTGACGCGCCGGGGGCGGGCGATGCCCGCCCCCATGGCGCCCGACCAACAACAGCCTGGCCGTAAGGCCGCAAGCATTCTGCATCGTCCCGCCGCGCGTGGCTCGGAACAAGACCCCGGCAAAAGCGCCGCGAGGGACGAGGGGAGACAGACACATGTTCTACCGTGAGGCAGGCGACTTCAAAACGTCCTACTCGGACGACGCCCAGACCTTCCCGATCGCTTTTGACCGCTGGCGCTATTATCTGGTGCTGGCGGTGGCGTTCGGACTGATCCCGCTTTTAATCAACGATTACTGGGAAAAATCGGTGATGGTCCCGTTCCTGATCTTTACGATCGCGGCGCTGGGGCTGAACATCCTGACGGGCTATTGTGGGCAGGCCAGCCTGGGCACTGGCGGGTTTATGGCTGTGGGCGCGTATTCGTGCTACAAGCTGATGACCGCGTTCCCGGATCTGAACATGTTTTTCGTGGTGATCCTGTCGGGCATCGTCACTGCCCTTGTGGGGGCCGCCTTCGGGTTGCCAAGCCTTAGGATCAAGGGGTTTTATCTGGCAGTGGCCACATTGGCCGCGCAGTTTTTCCTCGTGTGGCTTTTTAACAAGGTGCCGTGGTTCTACAATTACTCCGCCACCGGCCAGATTTCTGCGCCTGAGCGCACGGTGTTCGGCGTCGCCGTCACCGGCCCGGAAGCCCCGCCCGAAGCGACCTACCTGTTCTGCCTCGTGTTTGTGTTCCTGCTGGCATGGCTGGCGCGCAATCTGACACGCGGGCGGCTGGGGCGGCAGTGGATGGCGATCCGTGATATGGACATCGCGGCGGAAATCATCGGGGTGAACCCGCTGAAGGCCAAGGTGACGGCTTTTGCCATCTCCTCGTTCTTCATCGGCATCGCCGGGGCGCTGTTCTTTTCGGTGTATCTTGGCGCGGCGGAGCCAGATGCCTTCGGCATCAACCAGTCGTTCCTAGTGTTCTTCATGATCATCATCGGGGGCCTCGGGTCGATCTTCGGCAGCTTTGTCGGCGCAGCGTTCATGATCATGATGCCTGTGCTGCTGAAGAACTTCATGGTTGGCAGCATGGGGTGGCCGACCGTGATCGCGACGCATTTTGAATTTATCGTCGTTGGCGGGCTGATCATCACGTTCCTGATCTTGGAGCCGCATGGTCTGGCCCAGCTGTGGCGGTTGGCCAAGGAAAAGCTTCGGCTCTGGCCGTTCCCGCACTAATCCTATCCCGTCCCGACCCCGCACCAAGACGGGGAGGGGCCGACACCGCGCGGTCCGGCCACTGGCCGCGCATCCATCTGACACTCAAGACCAATCAGGGAGGTCTACCTATGAAGCTCTTTAAAATTGCGGCCCTTGCCGCGGCGGCCATGTTGACGGCCGCGCCGGCGATCGCAGAACTTGTGATCCCGACGCTGAACTACCGGACTGGCCCCTACGCGCCGAACGGCATCCCCTATGCGGACGGCTTTTCCGACTACCTCACGCTGCTGAACGCGCGTGATGGCGGCGTCGGCGGCGTTCCCATCAAGGAGATGGAGTGCGAGACCGCCTACAACACCCAAAAGGGCGTTGAGTGCTACGAAGCCACGAAGGGCGAAGGCGCGCTCGTCTACATCCCGCAGTCCACGGGCATCACCTACCAGCTGATCCCCAAAGCGTCCGCGGATCAGATCCCCGTGCATTCGATCGGGTATGGCCGCACGTCGGCTGCCGATGGCAAAGTGTTTGAATGGGTGTTCAACTATCCGGGCACGTATTGGGATGCAGCCTCGATCATCGTCAAGCACGCCATGGACGTGTCGGGCGGCTCGCTTGAGGGCAAAAAAGTCACGCTCGTCTACCACAACTCTGCCTATGGCAAAGAGCCGATCCGCACGCTCGAAGATCTGGCGACCAAGCATGGGTATGAGCTGACGTTGCTGGCGGTCGATCATCCCGGCCAGGAGCAGAAGTCCCAGTGGCTTCAGATCCGCCGTGAGCGTCCGGACTTTGTGTTCATGTGGGGCTGGGGCGTGATGAACCAGGTCGCCATTCAGGAAGCCGTGAACATCCGCTATCCGATGGATAAGTTCATCGGCGTTTGGTGGTCGGGTTCTGAGAACGACGTTCTGCCCGCAGGCGAAGGTGCCGACGGCTACAAATCCGTCACTTGGCACAACACCGGCAGCGACTATCCGCTGTTTGCCGATCTGAAGACCCATGTGGCTGATGCAGGCAAGGCAGCCGGCGACGGCAGCAATGTCGGCACGGTGCTTTACAACCGTGGCATCTATGCCGCCATCGTGACCGCTGAGGCGATCCGCGCTGCGCAGAAGATCCACGGCGTTGCACAGATCACCGCCCCGATGATGCGCGACGGCATGGAAGCACTCGACATCACCGAAGCGCGTTGGGCTGAGATCGGCCTGCCGAACTTCACCGCGCCGGTGAAGATCACCTGTGCCAACCATGGCGCGCCGGGTCTGGGTGCCATTCAGCAGTGGGATGCCAAGGCCAAGACATGGTCGCTGGTGACCGACTTCATCACGCCGGACCGGTCGGTCGTGGATCCGCTGATCGCCGCCGATGCTGAAGCATACCGTGCGGAAAACAACATCACGCCGCGCGATTGCAAATGAGCTGAGGCTGCGCCGGGCATCCCCCGGCGCGGCACATTGAACAAGCGCCCCCCGCCGCCCGCTCGGGCCGGGCGGGGGGCGCGCCTCCTAGCCGCGCGACGCCGAGCGCCCCCTGCGGGCCCCTTCGCGCGCAGCAGACATTCCGCCACGCCCAGCCGCCGGCAACCGCCGCCTGAGCCAGATGCCCCGAGCCAGACGCCCGAGCCAGACGCCCGAGAAGGAACACCGCCATGACCGACGCACCGACGATCGAAGGCGCCGCCCCGGCCCCTGCCAAGGCCGCCGATGCGCTGCTTCAGGTCAGCAATATTGAGGTGATCTACAACCACGTCATTCTCGTGCTTAAGGGTGTCAGCCTGACGGTCCCCAAGGGCGGCATCACCGCGCTTTTGGGCGGCAATGGCGCGGGCAAGACCACGACGCTGAAAGCCATTTCAAACCTGCTGAAGTCTGAACGCGGCGAGGTCACCAAAGGGACGATCACCTATCGGGGGGAATCGATCACTGAGCTGAACCCGGCCGATCTGGTCAAGCGCGGCGTCATCCAGGTGATGGAAGGACGCCATTGCTTTGAACATCTGACCATTGAGGAAAATCTGCTGACCGGCGCCTATACCCGCTCGGTGGGCCGCGCGCAGATCGCTGCGGATCTGGAGAAGGTGTATACCTATTTCCCGCGGCTCAAGGATCGACGCACCTTGCAGGCGGGCTATACCTCGGGTGGTGAGCAGCAGATGTGCGCCATCGGTCGCGCCCTGATGTCCAAGCCTGAGACGATTCTGCTGGATGAGCCGTCCATGGGCCTCGCACCCCAGTTGGTCGAGGAAATCTTTGAAATCGTCAAAGACCTGAACGAAAAGGAAGGCGTGTCCTTCCTGCTGGCTGAGCAGAACACCAACGTCGCCCTGCGCTACGCCCATTACGGATACATTCTGGAATCGGGCCGCGTGGTGATGGACGGGCTGGCAAGCGATCTGCGTGAAAACCAGGACGTGAAGGAATTCTATCTCGGCATGTCCGAGCAGGGCCGCAAAAGCTTCAAGAACGTCCGGTCCTATCGTCGCCGCAAGCGCTGGCTGAGCTGAGCCGCCCCCACGCACCAGACCCAAGCATCAGCGCCGGAGCCATTGCCATGACCGAGTATTTCGACGCGGCCGAAACCCGCGGCGCAGATCAGCGTGCGGGCGATCTTGCCACGGCGCTGCCAGGCCAGATCGCCCGCGCGCAGCAGGCCCCGGCGATGGCCGCGGCGCTGGCTGGCGTGGACGCGGGCGCGATCACCACCCGCGAGGCGCTGGCCGCGCTGCCGGTCACCCGCAAATCCGCGCTGGTCGCCGCGCAGGCCGAAAACCCGCCCTATGGCGGATTTGTTCCCGGCGGCGTGACCGCGCTGCGCCATGTGTTCCAATCCCCGGGCCCGATCTATGAACCCGGCGGCGCAACCCGCGACTGGTGGCGCATGGGCCGCGCGCTGCATGCGGCCGGTGTCGGGCCGGGCGACGTGGTACAGAACTGCTTTTCCTACCATCTGACCCCGGCGGGCATGATGTTTGAAAACGGCGCCGCGGCCGTTGGCGCCACCGTGCTGCCCGCGGGCGTGGGGCAGACAGAATTGCAGGTGCGCGCCGCCGCCGACATCGGTGTCACTGCTTATGCCGGGACGCCTGATTTCCTGAAGGTGATCCTCGACAAGGCCGACGAGATGGGCGTGAAGCTGCCTATGCTGACCAAGGCGATGGTCGGTGGCGGGGCGCTGTTCCCGTCGCTGCGCCAGGAATACGCCGATCGCGGCATCCGCTGTCTTCAGGGCTATGGCACCGCGGATCTGGGGTCCATCGCGTATGAGGCCATGGGCCCTGACGGCACCATCGAAGGCATGATCGTGGACGAAGGCGTGATCGTGGAAATCGTGCGCCCCGGCACCGGCGATCCCGTCCCTGATGGTGAGGTCGGCGAGGTGGTCGTCACCACGCTCAACCCCGGCTATCCGCTGATCCGCTTTGCGACTGGCGACATGTCGGCGGTGCTGGTGGGGCAATCCCCGTGCGGGCGCACCAACATGCGCATCAAGGGCTGGATGGGCCGCGCCGACCAGACCACCAAAATCAAGGGCATGTTCGTGCGCCCTGAACAGGTCGCGGAACTGGTCGCCCGCCACCCCGAAATCGTCAGAGCCCGCGTCATCGCCTCGCGGGAGCAAGAGCGGGACGCCCTGACGGTCCGGGTCGAATCGACCGAAAGGTCGGCGGGTTTCATCGCCGCGGTAGAGGCCAGCGTCCAGGCAACCTTGAAAATGCGCGGCACGGTTGAAGCCACAGCACCCGGAAGTCTGCCAAATGACGGCAAAGTGATCGAGGACATCCGCAGTTACGACTGACGGGTTTTCTATTTAAGGCACGCGTCAGAAGCGATAATTTCTGATGCTTTCGGTGTTTAGTAATCTAGATCTACAAGGCGGTGTGCGGATTTCAGCGTTCAATCTTTCGAATTGCCGTCGAGGTCTGCTAAAAGCATTGTCAGTCATTAATAATATGCGGCCGCCTATGGGACCGAATCTCAGGCAGGGTCGCTCGACAATCCCACAGGGGGGGGAAGATAGTATGCTTCGCTTAACGGCGCTCGTTGCAGCGCTTGTGTCCGGGCTTGCGTCCATGGCCCATGCAGATCTTCTGATCATCGCTCAATCTTACCGCACCGGGCCTTATGCCAATAACGGGATCCCGAACGCTGACGGGTTTGCGGATTATTTCACGCTGCTGAATGAACGCGACGGCGGCATCGGTGGCGAGAAAATTGTCATTGAAGATTGTGAGTTCGGCTACAGCACCCAAAAAGGCATCGACTGCTACACGCAAAACCGTGACCGTGGGGCGCTGGTCTGGCAGCCGCTGTCCACCGGCGTCACCTATGGCATGATCCCGCTGACGCGCGAAGATGGCGTGCCGATGTTGACCATGGGCTATGGCCGCACGTCGGCGTCGGACGGCGCGGTGTTTGACAACATATTCAACTTCCCTGCCAACTACTGGCAGGGCGCGGCGGCCCAGATCCGCTACATCAAGGAGACTGCCGAAGGCGGTGTCCTTGGCAAAACCATCGGCCTTGTCCATCACAACTCTGGCTATGGCAAAGAACCCATCCCGGTGCTGCAGGCCCTCGCCGCGCGTGAGGGGTTTACCCTCAAGCTCTATCCCGTTGATCATCCGGGCGAGGAACAGGCCGACACTTGGGCCGCGGTCAAGGCCGACGGCGTTGACTGGGCGCTGCTGTGGGGCTGGGGCGTGATGAACCCGATCGCGCTGCGCGAATCGCTCAAGGCCGGGTTCCCCATCGACCATGTGATCGGCATCTGGTGGTCGGCCAATGAGACCGACATCAAACGTCTGGGCCGCAAGGCGAAGGGCTACAAGGCGGTGAACTTTCACGCCGTGGGCACTGAATTCAGTGTCTACAACCAGCTCAACGACTATGTGTATTTCGCGGGCAAGGCGGCGGGGCAGGCCAACAATCTTGGCACCACCATCTACAACCGCGGCCTGATCTCGGCTGCCTTTGTGGCCGAAGCGATCCGAAAGGCGCAGGCCATCCATGGCACGGCCAAGATCACGCCGCAGATGATGCGCGACGGGATGGAGGCGCTCGACATCTCTGAGGAAACGCTGGCCAGCATCGGTTTCGAAGGCTTCGTGCCGCCCTTTGCGGTCAGTTGCGCCAACCATGGGGGGCAGGGCCTTGTGGCGGTGAACGAATGGGATCCGCGTCTGCGCGGCTGGCGCCAGATCACCGAGTATTATGAGCCGGACGCCCAGCTGATCGGCGGATTGATCACGGCGGACGCTGACAAGTTCGCGGCTGAGAACGGAATCACGCGCCGCGCCTGCCGGTGACCCGATAGCAACACTGACGAAGGGGGGAGGGTGCGAACCCTCCCCCTTTTTTTGCGCGCGCGCCGGGTGCTGTACAGGGTGCCTGGCGCACGAGGCGCAAAAGCGAAGGGCCGCCGTTTCCATCAGGAAGCGGCGGCCCTATCTTGTCAGCGTCCCTGCGGCCCGAAGGCCGGAGCGAAGCCCTCAGCCCTGACGGGCTTTGAAACGGCGCTGGGTCTTGTTGATGACGTACACGCGGCCCTTACGGCGAACGACCCGGCAATCAGCATGCCGCGACTTCAGGGACCGGAGCGAATTTCTGACCTTCATCGGTCTTTCTCCTGGGCGTCGGCGTGGCCGGACGGGAACGATCCCGATGAGCGCAGCGCGTCAATCCTGTTAGGTGTCATCTTCGCGCTTTGGCGTGACCGCCATAACGTAAAGGTCGGGCGACATGCCCGTGAGGAGGCTGTTTAGCGCGCGAATCGGATGGGTGCAAGAGGCACCGTAACCCCTTTTCGCATAAGGCTTTGACGTGGCGCAAAGGGCGCGCCGCAATTGGTGGATGTCACGGCTAAGTGGCAGGGCCGATCCAGTTGGACCGGCCCTGGGGAACGTATGCTCAGGTGATCTGCGATCCTTTGCCGAACTCGGGATAGGCCTCAAGGCCCAGCTCCGACTTGTCGAGGCCCATGATCTCATCTTCCTCGGAGACCCGGATGCCCATGGTGGCTTTCAGCACGAACCAGACGATGCCTGACATGATGAACACGAACGCGCCGACAGCCGCGATGCCGGTAAGCTGCGAGACGATGTTGGTGTCGGGATTGGTGAACACCACCGCGATCGTGCCCCAGATGCCGCAGATCAGATGGACCGGGATGGCACCGACCACGTCGTCGATCTTCAGCTTGTCGAGCAGCGGCACCGCGAACACCACGATCAGGCCGCCGATGGCGCCAATCAACGAGGCCGACCCCAGCGTCGGGGTCAGCGGCTCTGCCGTGATGGACACAAGGCCCGCCAGTGCGCCGTTCAGCATCATCGTGAGGTCGATCTTGCCATAATACAGCTGCGTGCCGATCATTGCGGCCACCGCGCCGCCGGCGGCGGCAGTGTTGGTGTTGGCGAAGATCATCGCGACCGCATCGGCGTCAGCCAACGAGCCGAGCGCAAGCTGCGACCCACCGTTGAACCCGAACCAACCAAGCCACAGGACGAACGTGCCCAGCGTTGCCAGCGGCATGTTGCTGCCCGGCATTGGCACGGTGCGGCCATCTTTGTATTTGCCCAGACGCGGACCCAGGATCAGCGCGCCTGCAAGCGCGGCCCAGCCACCAGCGGCGTGCACCAGCGTAGATCCGGCAAAGTCTGAGAAGCCGATTTCAGACAGGAACCCACCGCCCCACTGCCACGATGCCTCGATCGGGTAGATCACGGCGGTCAGCGCTACGGTGAACAGCAAGAAGGGCCACAGCTTGATGCGCTCAGCCAGCGTGCCGGACACGATCGACGCGGTGGTGGCGCAGAACATCAGCTGGAAGAAAAAGTCTGAGGCGTCGGAATAGCCGGTGTCGAGGTTGGCACCGCCCTTGAGGTCCTTGACCGCAATCGTGCCGATCACGCCCTCAACCATCCAGTTGCCGTCGCCGGGGTACATTAGATTGTAGCCCAGGATGTAAAACGTCAGCGCTGCGATGGCGAAAAGCGCGACGTTCTTGGTCAGCTGCATGGTGACGTTTTTGGAGCGCACCAGGCCTGCTTCGAGCATCGCAAAGCCCGCGGCCATCCACATCACCAGGAAGCCACCGATAAGAAACAGCAGCGTGTTGAACACAAAAACCGACTGCGCGGGCACGGCCCCGGCGTCGACGGCATCCTGCGCAAAGGCCGGGCCCGCGGCGAGAAGTGCCGCGCCGGCCGTCAGGAAAGTAAGGCGTTTGATCATTGGATTGTCCCTTGTCCTGTCTGTCTGCAGCGGCTCAGAGCGCGTCATCGCCGGTTTCGCCGGTGCGCACACGCATGGCCTGTTCGACGTCGATGACGAAAATCTTTCCGTCGCCGATTTTGCCGGTCTTGGCGGTGTCAGCGATGACCTCGATGATCTTTTCGACCGCCGCGTCGGGGCAGACGATCTCAAGCTTGATTTTGGGCACGAAGTTCACGACGTATTCAGCGCCGCGATAAATCTCGGTGTGCCCCGACTGTCGGCCATAGCCTTTGACTTCGGACACCATGAGCCCCTGAACGCCTGCGGAGGTGAGCGCTTCGCGCACTTCCTCAAGCTTGAAGGGTTTGATGACTGCGATGATGAGCTTCATCCTGCTTCCCCCGGTCTTGTGATTTTCAACATTGCGTACGGATAAGGATGCAGGCCGCGTGCCAAGTTTGAAAGATTCCGCAAATCGCTGTGCTGCACCCGCGAATCCCCCCTGCCGCAGCCGTGGGGCACCGCGTGATTACCTCAACACCCCGTTAAAATCAGGCAGATTGGATGTGTCCGCCTAAAAATTGGGCAATATGGGTGCAGATAGGTGCGCGCCCGAAACCTGCCGCCCCCTCTCCACAAAACCGCCCTTGTGACGTAGTCTGAAGGTAAGGCATTGGGGCCAAGGACTGCTGCCGCTCCGGCGGCGTGGTGCGATGTTGATCCCAAGAAGACCTTGCGCCCGTTGATGAATTTGGCGCCAAAGCAACCCGACACAGAGCAGAGCAGGCGGCATGACGCGCAAGCGACAGACACCCAGACGCGAACCGGTGCCGCCGCACAAATCGGCGGCAGAGGCATCCGTGCCCCCGCCTGCACAGCGCAAAGGCAGGCCGAAACGATCTGGTGGGCTGTTGGACAGGGCCATTCGCGCGGTGCTTTTCTTTACCCTGCGCTGGACCTGGCGCGTCGGATCGCGCGTTGCGCTGGGGCTCGCGCTCGCGCTCGGCGTTGCAACATGGCACTATTTTGGGCAGTTGCCTGAGGCTGAGGAGCTTTTGGACGGCCGCTCCCGCGGATCGGTCACCATGCTGGACCGCACTGGGCAGGTCTTTGCCTGGCGCGGTGATCAGTATGGTGGGGCGCTGCGGGCGGCTGAGGCCTCGCCCCATCTGATCAACGCAGTGATCGCAACTGAAGATCGCCGCTTTTTTAGCCATTTCGGCCTCGACCCGATCGGGCTGGCGCGCGCCATGGCGTCGAACCTGCGCGCAGGGCGGCTGGTGCAGGGCGGGTCCACCCTGACCCAGCAGACAGCCAAGAACGTGTTCCTGACGCATGAGCGGTCGATTGAGCGAAAGCTCAAGGAAATGCCGATGGCGCTGGCGATGGAGCTGAAATATTCGAAACAGGAAATCCTCTCGATCTATCTCAACCGGGTGTATCTCGGGGCTGGCGCTTATGGGTTTGAGGCCGCCGCCCAGCGGTATTTCGGCAAATCTGCGCGCACCGTCTCGGTGGCTGAGGCGGCGATGCTGGCGGGGCTGCTGAAAGCGCCTTCGACCTATGCGCCGACCAATGATCTGGCGGCTGCGCAGGGGCGCGCCAATGTGATTGTCGGGCTGATGCAGACCCAGGGCCTGCTGTCCCAATCACTGGCGGATGAGGCCCGTGCCCGCCCGGCAGAGCTGTCCGCCGCCGCGTCCGCCCGCGCGGGCGGCGCCTATGCCGACTGGGTGATGGAGGCGCTGCCCGCATGGCTCACCTCCGAAGGGGCTGAGGACGTGGTGGTCGAGACCACCTTTGATCCGCGCGTGCAGGCCGACGCCGAACAGGCGATGGCACATATTTTCGCGACCAAGGTGCGCGAAGGATCCAAGGCGCAGGCCGCATTGGTGGTGATGGACCTTAGCGGTGCGGTGCGCGCGGTGGTTGGCGGGCGGGGCGGCGGTTCGGGCGGGTTCAACCGCGCGACTCAGGCGCTGCGCCAGCCCGGATCGGCGTTCAAGCCCGTGGTCTATGCCGCCGCGCTTGAGGCTGGAATGCACCCCTATGACCGCGTGGTGGACCGCCCCATCAGCGTGAAGGGTTGGAGCCCGCAGAACTATGGTGGCGGCTATGCCGGGGAAATGACCCTGACCGACGCGGTCGCGCAATCGGTCAACACGGTGGCGGTGCGCACCGCGCAGGATGTCGGCATGGAAAAGGTGCAGGCGATGGCGCGGCGGCTTGGCATGACCTCGCCGGTCGCGCCGGGGCTGGCGTCGGCGCTGGGATCGTCTGAGGCCACGTTGCTGGAAATGACCGGCGTCTATGCCACCATCGCCAATGGCGGCGCGCTGGCGGCGCCTTGGGCCGTGCGCAAGGCGTGGCTGCGCGGCGATGGGGCGGGCACGCCGTTGTTCTCGCAGCCACAGGGAGGGGGGCCGCAGGTGATTTCATCGCGCCATGCGGCGATGCTGACGTCAATGCTGACCGAAGTGGTCCGGCGCGGCACTGGTGCGCGCGCCGCGCTTGAGGGTTGGCCCGTGGCGGGCAAAACCGGGACCACCCAGGCTGCGCGGGATGCATGGTTCATCGGCTACACGAGCGACCATGTGACTGGCGTTTGGATGGGCTACGACGACAACACCCCCCTGACCGGCGTCACCGGTGGCGGGCTTCCTGCTGAGATCTGGCGTGATACGATGCTGCGCCTGCATCGCGGGCTGGCACCGCGGCCCTTGGGCGGCGGGACACCCGTGGATGACCAGATTGCGCGCGCCGCGCAGGGGGTGGACGATGTCGCGCGCTCAGTGCTGACCGATGTGATCGGGTTTCTGTCGCGGGGTTTGGGCGGCGGCAGTGCCGCGCCCGAAGCCCCACGGGGAACATGGGAACGCTGAAAAAACACAGCGTGTTCAAAGAATGGTCAACTTTGAAGTGTCATGGTGCGCAATCTTTCCCCGCGCCGCGCGGACGGCATAAGGATTCGTTACGCATATGATTGCGGAGCCGCCATCAAAGATCACAGCTGAGGCTTCGGCCTCACATCCCGCCCCGCGGCGTCGGCGGCGCAGCAGCACTGGGCAAGGTGTGACGCGCAAGCTTGGTATGTTTTCCGCGCCCGCGGGGCTGCTGGCGCTGTGCGTGGCGATGGGGGGCGCTTTTCTTTGGAGCCTGTCGGGTGCCATGGGGCAGGTGCGGGCGGCGGGCGTGGAGCTGTTGATGCTGGAATGGACGCATCATACGGCGCTGTTCGCGTTTCCGGTGCTGACGCCGCTGGCGTTGATCGCAGTGCACAGGATGCATTGGCCGCTGATGCGCCCGTGGCTGAGGGGCGTGGTCAAGATTGTGCTGGGTGTCTGGGCGCTGTCGGCGCTGCTGATGGCCTACGCGCTGCTCTGAGCGCCGATCAAAACCGCCAGCGATGCAGTCCCGCGCCATTGTCGCGCAGCCAGTCGCGGCGCGGGCGCCAATCGGGCATCAGCCCTTCGACCACGGCCCAGAACTGCGGCGCGTGGTTCATTTCCACCAGATGCGCGGCCTCATGGGCGGCGACGTAATCCAGCACCTCTGGTGGGGCCAAGATCAGGCGCCACGAAAAGCTGAGACTGCCATCTGACGAACATGATCCCCAGCGCGATCGCGTGTCCCTGAACGTGATGCTGCTGGGGGCTTTGCCCAGCTTTGCCGCATAATTGTGCGCGGCTGGGACCAGCGCTTTGCGGGCGCAGTCCTTCACATAGGCCAGCGCGCGGCGGGGCGCGTCCTCAGGGCGGCCTGACACCACGAGGCGTCCGTCCTCCAGGCGCGGGGCGCCGCGGGGGGCGCCGGTGCTGGCCAGTTCGACCATGCGCCCGGCGATGGGCAGGGGCGCGCCGGCGCGCACCTCACGCGGGGCGGGGGCGCGGGCCAGCGCACTGGCCAGCCATTCAGCGTGGCGCAGCGCGAATTCGCGGCCCTCAGCCAGCGTTGCGGCCGCGGGCAGGGTCAAAAGCGGCGTGCCGTCAATCCGCGACACCGACAGCGTGAAACGCCGCGCACGGGCGGACCGCCGGACCTTCAACGCCACGGGGGGCTGGGTCAGGCGGATCACCTCAGGCGCGATCGCCGCCGTGGGGGCGGGGGCGGCAGGGGGGCGGAACAGCTTCATGACCCCGTCATACCCTGCGCGCCGGGCAATGCAATGGTGCCATGCGCAAGGGGCGCGGCATTGCTGCCGCGCCCCTTGTCCGTGGTTTCCCGCCCGTGATCACGCAGGCGGATGGGACGCGGACGCCGATTTGGGCAGGCGTGCCGCCATGCCAATGCCGCCGCGCACGGCGCGCTGCTGGGCGCGGATAAAGTCGCGCACCCGGGGCTGGATGTGCTGGCGCCAACGCGATCCGTTGAACACGCCGAAATGGCCAACCTTTTCCTGGACGTAATGCAGCCGCTGATCGTCTGGCAGGTTGATGCACAGGTCATGGGCGGCTTCGGTCTGGCCAAGGCCGGTGATGTCGTCCTTCTCGCCCTCAATGGTCATAAGGGCGATGTCGGTGATGGCGCCAGGGTTCACCAGACGCGTGTCGCGATAGACAAATTTGCCCTGGGGCAGCAGGTGCTTTTGGAACACCCGTTCGATGGTCTGAAGGTAGAATTCTTCGGTCAGGTCCATCACGGCAAGATATTCGTCATAAAAGCTGCGATGCGCCGCTGCCGAATCGCCGTCACCTTGGATCAGGTGGCGGTACTGATTCACATGCGCGTCCACATGGCGGTCGAGGTTCATCGACATGAAGCCCGACAGCTGCAGGAACCCCGGATAAACCCGGCGCATGAACGCCGGATTGGGCCAAGGCACCGTGACGACCACGTTTTTCTTGAACCAGCTGAGCGGCTTGGACGTCGCCAGCTCATTCGGCTTTTTGGGGTTGCGCGTGGTGTCGATCGGCGACCCCATCAGCGTGATTGAAGACGGCCTTGCAGGATCATTGTCCTCAGCCATCATCGCGGCGGCGGCCAGAACCGGGACGCCGGGCTGGCACACGGCCAGCACGGACACGCGCTCTCCGTCCTTGGCCAGTTCACGGCAGAGCGTCATGATGTAGTCGATGTAATCGTCCAGATCAAAGCGGCCCTGCGCCAGCGGCACGTTGCGCGCATCGACCCAGTCGGTGATGTAGAGGTCATGTTCGGGCAGCATCGCTTCGACCGTGCCGCGCAGCAGCGTGGCGAAATGGCCTGACATCGGCGCGACAATCAGCAGCTTGGGATCGCCTCGCACATCGCCGGACGCGCCAACGCGCTTGAAATGCAGCAGATCGCAGAATGGGAGGGACAACGTCACCTCTTCTTCGATCGCGACAGTTTCGCCGGACACTTCGGTGGTCTTGATGCCGAATTCAGGCTTGCCGTAGCGGCGCGTCGCGTTCACAAACATCTCAAACGCGGCGGCACCGGCGCGGGCGCCCAAGGACGCCGACATCGGGTTCATCGGATTGGTCAGCGCTTGACGGCCCATCTGGGCGGCGGTGCGCCAGGGGGAAATCGCGGCATGGGTCAGCTCATAGGCGTGGTATAGAGGCATCGCGTGACCCCTTTCTTGACGTTTCGGTGACCCTAGCCTCTATCATGCGGCAGTGCAGCATAACAAGCGTGGTTCACATGTTCCGCGGTTCGGGCAGCGCCATGGCGCGTCGGTGCCGCAGAGGATAAGCGCCGAAAATGACGCCAGACCTTTGACAAACCCCAACGGGTGTGGCATCCGCCGATCTCTCTTTTCATTCAGTCTCACTCTTGCGGGGTCCAAATGGCCGAGCCGGAATGGGGTCAGAAGCGTAAGTGTCCCAGCTGCGACACCCGCTTTTACGACCTGACCAATAATCCGACGACCTGTCCGTCCTGCGGCGAGAGCTACGCGCTCGAAGCACTGTCGGAACGGAAGTCCAACACGACCTCTCGGTCGCGTGCCAAACCGGTTGCCCCGGTGAAGGTGGCGCCCGTTGTGGCGGACGACTCTGACGTTCTCGACGATGATGAGGACGATGACGACGATGACAACGCGGCGTCCGACTCGCTGCTCGACGACGATGACGACGAGGAAGGCGATGACGATCTCGACGCCATCAAGCCTGAGCGCAAAGGCGACGACGACGATTCGTGACGCGGACCGCCTTCGTGCGCGCCCCGTCTGGGGCGTGCACGAAGGCGTCGCGGCACATGCGGAAAAGAGGCAGAAAATTCCTCTTGCAACACCGCGCCGCGCTGCCTAAACAGCGCTCATCGCAGATGATGCGGGACCGAAACAGACGCTGAAAGGCGAACGGGCCGGTCCGGGTAAGACCCACGCGGGCAGTGCGGTGACTTTCTGGGGCCGTAGCTCAGTTGGGAGAGCGCTTGAATGGCATTCAAGAGGTCAGGGGTTCGATTCCCCTCGGCTCCACCAGAATTTTGAAAGCCCCGCCTACCGGTTCGCCGGGAGGCGGGGTTTTCTCTTTCCAGGCCCTTTATGTTCGCACGCGCCCCGCGCGACGTCTTGCCCCGCGCTGCGGCGACAGGCGGGGGCCGCGATCGGCTATGATCACAGCGCGGCGCATCTGCCGCTGTCAGAGGAACGTTCCATGTCCGACATCACAGACCATGGCCGCCGGGTCATTTCCGATTGCGCCGGGCGCTACGGACTGTCTGACGCGGCGGTGGAGCACATGGCCCGCGCGGTCGCCAATGGCGGCGGGACCATGGCGCAGTTCAACGTGCCTGAGCTGGGCGGGTCCGGCCAATGGATGAGCGGCGGGATGACCATGGTCGGCGACATGTTCAACATGGGCCTTCAGGCGCGCGTGTCGAACCTGTGTGGTGAGCTGTCGGACGCGATAGGGCGGGGCGCGTTCTTTGCCGCGCCGCAGGGCATGGGCGGCGGGTCGTGGTGGCCCGAAGGGCTGGGCACCCCTGCCTCAGTCGGTGGGCAGAATCAGGCGCGCTACGCCTATTTCCCCCACGCACGCCGGGTCGCGTTTGATGCGGGCAATGGCGGGCAGGTGATTCTGCTCGACACGCTAGACAACAACATCGGCGGGTTCAGCCAGCAGCAGTCGGGGCAGGGCGATCCTTTTCAGGGCGTGAGCTTCTCCAGCCAGTATGGCCAGTTCGCGCTGTCATCCTTGCCGCGCGCCGACGGCTCTGGCCCGGCGCCGTTCGTCGCGCCCACACAAGATTTCGCGCCGCAGCCCGCGCAGGATTTCGTGCCGCAGCCCGCGCAGGTCCCCGCCGCCCCAGCGCCCGCGGGTGATGCCGACGCGATCCTTGCAACGATCGGGCGCCTTGCGGCCTTGCGCGATGCAGGCGCGCTGACCGATGACGAGTTCACGTCAAAAAAATCTGAGCTTCTCGCCCGGTTATGAGGCTCGGTGCGCACGGGTGTTGGCAGGCTCATATGGGCCATTGACCACGCCCGTGCGGCGCCTATAGTGCGCGTCGCTTGCCCGGATGGTGGAACTGGTAGACGCAGCGGACTCAAAATCCGCCGAGGTAATACTCTTGTGGGTTCGAGTCCCACTCCGGGCACCATATTTTTCGCATAACGGCCTGATCGTTATGCGAAATTTCAAAAAATTCACGACTTAACTCACCTTGTGAACAGCGCGGCATGTGCACGCCTGGTCCAAGTGTGGCGCGCTCTGGATGCTTCAGGCGCGGTCACTCTCAGCAAATCCAAAGGTGCCGGGGAATTTTTCCTGGCGCTGCGCCGCACGCAGCGGCATGCCTTCAGTCCCCTGCAAGGCGACCGGTGCTGTCTGTGGATTGGGCCGGATCCTCCGCCGCCGTCGCATCGGCTGGCTGGTATGGGGCGATCCCGCCTGCGGGCGTTCCGGACAGGCAGCCCTGCACGAAGCTGAGGTCGATCATGGCGGCACGAAGATGGTGCCTCGGCCCCTTCCCTGCGATCAGCGCCGCGGGTGCTGCGACCGCCGCTTTGCGCACTGCGCTTAGAACACGCCCGCCGCAGCGCAGCGCGATGCGGACGAACGCCACCGCCACCGAGCGGTTCTTGGCATAGCGATAGCGGCAGTTGGCCCCCACGCGGCGACTGCGCGCGAGCGTGGCGGAATGGCTTGCGCGTTCGGGAGGCCAAAATTCGCCAACAGTCGCGCCGCGCAGACGCAGGATGACAGCACCTGCATCGTTGGCGCGCATGAAAAATTCGCCGTCTGATCCGCCGGTGAACCGCATGATGGTGTCAAACCGCAAGCCGCGCGCGCCAGCGATCCAAGCGCGCATGAGCGTGTTGTTGGTGGCGCCTGTGGCGGCCCGCCGGTGCCGCGTGACCGGGGCAATCGGCGCACTGCAAAAGGCGCGCAGTGATGCATCGTCTGCAAAGCGGCGAACATCGCCTTGCACGACGTCAGCGCCTGACGCCTCAAGCTCAGCCCGCAGCAGCGCCACCCAGCCGGGAGGCGCCAGTTCATCCGCATCGATGAATCCGATCAAATCGGCACCGAGCTTGAGCGCCTCCTCCAGCCCCGCATTGCGCGCGAACGGAATGCCGCGGACGGGTTCGGGGACATAGTGGATCGCCGGGTCGCAGCGCGCCGCCGTGCCGGTTTCGCTGTTGTCCACCAGGATGACCATCAGCCGCATCCCTGCGCCAGGATCCTGTCGCAGGGCAGACGCAAGGCAGCGCTGCAACCTTTGCTGCGCGGCGGGCACCCCATCGGTGCAGATGCAGATCGCCAGTGTTCGGTCCGTGTCAGTCATCGCACCCCCAGCCTGCGGCGGCCGACCGTGGCTCAGACCGCGCAGGTCTACCCGATCCAGCGCCGCGCATTTTCAAGGATGGCCGCGCCGGTCGATGTCAGGCGGCCATGGGCCAGAATAGTTGCGTCACCACTGGCAAAATTTGCACGATCCGACGCAGCTGCGTCCGCAGCCATGGCGCGTTGGGGCGCGGTCAATACGCCGCTTTCGATCAGCGTCTCCATGGCCAGCGCCATGCGGGCCGACACGAAGGCGACATGATAGATGCCATCCATCGGCCGGGGATCCTTGCGCAGTGGCGAGGGGTACAGCGCATCATCGGGGTTCAGCACCAGCGGTTCATCCACCGTCAGGCCGAACAGCGGCGAATGCCCGGCCTCATGGGCCAGCACCTCAGCCACCGCAAGCGGCGTGCGGTGATGCACCGGGTTCAGCAGCAGCAATCCCCAGAACTGATAATGCGAGGCCCCGTCGAACTGCATGACCGCGCCTTTGGGTGCCTGCGCGAACAGCAAAGTGGTGACGATGGCTTCGATTTCGCTGTGCAGGTCGGGATAGCCCCGGCGCAGCAGATCAGGCCCTTCACGCACCAGCGCGCTGAAATCATGGTGCATCGCGTCATCGATCGGGGCGAAGCGCGCCGCTTCAGCGCCCAGTCGCAGGGTCAGAACATCCTCAAGGGGCGCGGCCTCGGCACCGCCCCGTTGCAGCATCGTTTGTCCGGGTGCCCGCGGCCCCATGCAGCCAAGCGCCTCAGCCGCAAGCAGCGCGGCGATGCGGTCATCGGCCATCACCATGGCCGCAAGCTGGAAGTAAAGCCCGAAGGCCTGCGCCGGCAGCCGTGTGCCATGCGTGAGGCGATCAAGAACCGGCGTCAACGCCTCGGTCACTGCGGGGAAGCTGTCGGCGCAGGCGTCAGCGATGTGGCCAAGGCTTTCGGCCAGCATCCGGTGCATCCGCGCGTCAAGAAACGCGCCGCGCTGCCCGTGCGGCGCGAAGGCCAGAAGCTGTTCACCTGAGAGCGTCACGCCCCGGCTCAGGACAGGGCCCTACTTCGTTGCCGGGGCAGCCTTGTCGCCGACCTTTGAGCCGAGCTTGGCACCCAACTTCTCACCAAGCTTCTCACCCAGCTTGATGCCATCTTTCGCGCCGAATTTCGCGCCAAGCCGCTTGGCGTCTTGTGTGACCACTGCAGCACGCTCATCCTCAGAAAAAATCTTGTAGCCCAGTAACTTGGCCAGATCGAGTTGAACAGATGACATTGAACGCCTCCATTGTTTTGGATAACGTCTATAAATGTTTGCACCCTGGTTCGCCTTCGTCATCAGGTCTGTCCGGAAACTGATTTACGTCAGCACGGCTGATCACAGGTATACGTTCCGCGGCCGATTCACCCCGGCAGCGACCTATATCTTCACCGATTTCGACCGGCTGTCTGCGTCGGAGCTTGAGGCAGCCACCCTGGTGCGTGACCGGATCGTGGCGGCGGGATCGCGCGTGATCAACGATCCGCGCAATTTCCTGCCGCGGGACGCGCTGCTCAGGCGCCTGCACCAAAGTGGGATCAATCGGTTCGCCTGCTTCGCACCAGCGCATGGCGAATGGCCAGGCCGGTTCCCGGTGTTTCTACGCACCATCGCGGCGCATCGCGGAGTGCTGGGCGATCTGCTGCACGACAGCGCCAGCGCCAAGGCCGCGTTGGCGCACGCATTGGCGGCCGGCCACCCGATCAGCGATCTGATGTTGGTCGAATATGCCGCCGAGCCGCAGCCAGAGACCGGCACATTCCAAAAGCACGCCGCGTTTCGCGTTGGCACCCACATCATCCGCGCGAACACAGTCAACGACACGTCATGGGCCGCCAAGACCGGCGTGCGTCATGGTGCCAGCGACGCGCAATACCGGGCTGAGCGCGCTGAGATGGACGCCTATCCCCATACCGCTTTTGTCGAAGCTGTGTTCGATCTGGCGGGGATGGAGTTTGGCCGCATCGATTTCGGCATCGTTGCGGGGCGCCCGCAAGCCTATGAGATCAATACCAATCCAATGATGGTCTTCGCATCTGGACATGAAAATGCTGACCGGCAAGAGACGGTGGACCTGATGCAGGCGCGTCTCGTCACGGCGCTGGCTGAGGTGGCGGGACCCGTGGGTGGGCCACGGATCAGCCTCAGCCGTTGTTTCAAGACGGGCAAGTCCCTGCTGCTGCGTCGGCCCCGTCGACGATAGTCCCCCAGGGTGCCCTGAGACGCCGTTTCGCAAGATGCCTCGCCCGTTACGGGATTTTGCACCGATCAGGAATGCGCAGTGGTCCCGGCGGGGCAGCGGAGAATGGGGCGACTGAGATACAGCAAAGGGCAGCTAATTTCCGTCCTGCCCTTCGCCGCAGCGCGCAGCGTCAAGCCGCATGAAATTGCGCCGCTGGCATGGTTATGATCTGATTTTCGATTTTTGAACAGTTTTCTGGCGTATTTATCATATTTCCTGCGTATTCTGGTCAGTTCAGATTTTCTTGAATTAACTCATGGCAGGTTGCTGCCTTCCATTGGCAGTGTTTGGTCTTTGGTGGTTTGAAAAGATGATCTGGCGGCTGACACCCAACTTGGCTTGTGACCCCGTTTTCCGAAAAATCTTTTCCTGTTGGGCTCTGAGATATCGTTGTGGATGATTATTGTGGCCATCGCGCTGCCGGGCAAATGGTGGGTGCTGTTCTGTCTCTGCCGGTGGCTTGTGTCGCTCGCGTGGCGTGGTCTGCGCAGGTCACGGGCGGCATCGAACGACACCGGTGCACCCTTGCTGCCTGGGCTGGTCCGCTCTGGGCACAAGCGCCATGCGGCCTCGTCGGCAGCCAGCACCAACATTTCGGTACCAGCAGTAAAGCCTGAGGAAAAGCGGCTCAAGTGGTCTGCCCAAACGGGGGCCTACGATGCAAAAATCCGCGTGGAAGCCGCCGCTGGGATCAGAAATCGCGCTCAACTCGCACGCCTCATGCCTAGGGTCAGGACCCATAAAGTACCGGATGTGATCCAACCTCCCAAACGGTGGGAGGTTTTCTCATGTCAGATCACCAATTCTGGCTCATCCAGGCGCAGTTTTCGCGCCTGCAGCCGCTTTTGCCCAATAAGCCTCGCTGGGTGCCTAGGGTCGATGATCGGCGGGGGATCAGCGCGATGGTCCATGTCATCCGGGGTGGGCTGATGTGGCGCGATGCCCCCGCCGACTATGGCTCGCACAAAACCCTCCACAACCGCTTCGTGTGCTGGAGCCGGGCGGGCGTGTTCGATTGGATATTCGCAGCGCTGGCCACGGGGCGCACGGCCACCAACACCGTGATGACCCCCTCTTGCTGAGTGCTGCGCAATAACCTGCCGGGCAACGGACGCAGGCCCACCAAAAAGCGCATCGCACCGCGGCGAGCCTGGTAAAAAAAGGGGCTGTTCCCCGGTAAGCGTCCGGCCTGACTGCCCTTACTTGGCGTTCCACGGCAGGAGGCCATCGATGCGGGTGATCTTCCAGTCGGGGATACGGGCCAAGGTATCGGCGAGCCAGGCTTGGGGATCGATGCCGTT
>JBLGAC010000020.1:0-65965 GCA_047610385.1 Paracoccaceae bacterium
ACGCGGTGTTGACCGAACTGGGCTACGCCCATAACAGCCAGGCCCCCAAGGCTGAGATTGCTGAGGCGTTTGAGGCGTTCCTGACCAGCCTGTCGGCACCGATCTGGGCAACGCCGCCGCGCTAGGCGTCCGCGGTGGCCTTTTTTTCCTGCTGGATGAACCACAGGTTGCGCGCATAGATGCCGAACCCCATCGCTTGGCCGAGGATGAACACCGGGTCGCGCCGATAAATCGCATAAGCCAGCAGAACCGCTGACCCCCCGATTGAGAACCACCAGAACGCCGTCGGCACCACCGACCGCTTGGCCTTTTCGCTGGCGAGCCATTGCAGCAAAAAACGCATGGTGAACATGATCTGGCCGCCAAGCCCGACGCCGATCCAAACCAGTTCGGCCCGGTTGGTCGCGCCCAGCATGGTCATCGCCGCGTCGATCACGCCTCAGTCCCCTGCGCGGGGTCGGCATGGGCGACGGTGGCGCGTTTGCGGCGCTTCATCAGCCACCAGACGCCAAACAGATCCAGCGCCCCGACCAGTGCGCGGCCAAAATTGGTGTAGTTGGAATTGCCCGCTTCTCGCGCTTTGTGGCTGACGTCGACCAGCGCGATTTCATACCCCTCACGGCGCACCATTGCGGGCAGGTAGCGGTGGATGTGATCAAAGAACGGCAGGGACAGGAACACGTCGCGCGGGAAAGCCTTCAGCCCGCAGCCGGTGTCGCGGGTGTCGTCTTTCAGCAACCGGCTGCGGATCGCGTTGGCGATCTTGCTGGCGATCAGCTTGGACCGGGTGTCCTGGCGCGCCACGCGCTGCCCGGCCACCAGCCCGATGCGGCCTGTCACGTCGTTCAGGATCGGGGCCACCAGCGCGGGGATCTCCGACGGAGGGTTCTGCCCGTCGCCATCCAGCGTGCAACACACTGGCGCCGCTGCGGCCAGCACGCCCGACCGCACGGCGGCGGACTGCCCGCAGCTGGACGCATGGCGCACCTCGCGCAGCCACGGATGGCGCATACGGGCCGCAGCGATGGCCGCTGAGGTGCCATCATCCGAGCCGTCATTGACAAAAATCGCCTCAAAGGGCGCGAGCGGCGCACAGGCCGCCGCAATGTCATCGGCAAGCTTGCCGACATTCTCTGCCTCGTTCTTCATCGGCGCGATGACGGAGAGGCGCGGGCGCACGGGTGTGTTCATGTGAATGTCCGATCGGGCAGGTTCCAAACCGGGTATATCGGTTGGGCCGGGCAGGGCCAACCCCGCTGCGCGCGCGGGATCATTCGGGGTGCGGCGCGCAGGCGGCGACCGCCGCATCGCCATCGCGCGCCAGCAGCCGGATCGTGGTGGTTTTGCCGCGGTTGGGGTTGAAGGCGGTCACCGCGCCCAGGGCGCGCGCCACTGCGCCGGGATGGGCGGTCAGGGCGTCGTCAAAGGCGGCGCGGCGGCGGTCCTCGATCCACACAGCGGCGCCGGGCGTGTCGGCCAGATGCGCGGCGGCCTGCGCAGGGTCCAGCAGCAGCGTGCCGCGCCCTTGCAGGAACACCAGGCTGGGTTCGCGGTAAGATTGCGTGGCGGGCGGGGTGCCAAGGCACGCTGTCCACGGCGCGGAAACCTGCGCCATAAGCACCGAAGGAAAGCCGAAGCTGACCGATGGCAGCGCCCATTGCAGCACCGCGGGATACAGCAGCAGCGCTGCGGCCAGCGCCGGGCCGAAACCGCGCGTCCACGCCCCGCGCGCCAGCGCCAGCGTCCCGCGCCGCAGGGGCCACAGCGCCAGCGCGCCACATCCCGCCGCCCACAGCGCGGCGTGCAGATCCAGCGGCAGCCCCGCGGCGATTTGGATGACCGCAGGCCCAAAGATCGCCCCTAGCGCCAGCGCGCCGCCAACCGCCCCGAACAGCACCGCCGGGATCATGCGCCGCCAGCGCGGGGCGCCGTGTTCGGCGGGAATTTCAATCAGCCACAGCGCGATCAGCCCGGCAAGCGCGGGAAGGGCGGGCATCACATAATGCGGCAGCTTGGTTGGCGTCAGTTCAAACACCAGCCAGGTCGGGATGGCCCATGCCAGAAGAATCAGCGCCTCAGGCCGCCTGCGTGCGCGCCAGATCCATGGGGTTGCGGCCAACAGCAGCGGCGCCCAGGGCCAGAAGATCGCCCATAGCAGCGCCAGATACAGGCCCGGCGGCGCGCCATGGCTTTCCTTGCCCTCGGCGATCTTGCCCACCAGGTCTTTCATCAATGCTTCGTCAAAGAACGCGCCCCCGGTGCGGACGCCGATGGCGATGTACCACGGCGCCGCAATGGCGATCGCCAGCAGCGGCCCCCAGCGCCAGCCCATGGCGGCCAGCGGGCGCAGGCGGCGCTCTGCAAGGCACAGGACCAGCGCCGCGCCAAAGGGCGGGATCAGCACGATCGGGCCCTTCAGCAGCGCCCCGACCCCGATCACCGCCCAGAACAGCAGGCTGAGCCGCCGCGCATCGCGCACAGCGCCGGTTCCCGCATCATTCCGTGTCAGCGCCAGCAGCCGCAGATACGCGCCCATGGACAGAACCGATGCGCCCAAAAGCGCGGCGTCGGTCTTGGCGATGGTCGCCTCGGTGGCAAGGATCAACGAGGTCCCGAGGATCATCCCCGCCATCGCGCCGCCACGCCGCCCGATCAGCGGCGCCATGGCCCAAAGCGTGGCAAGCGCGGCGGCCAGCGCGCCGATCACCGAAGGCACACGATAGGGCCAGATGGCGCCGGACATGTCGGCCCCTGCCACCGCGCTCGCGCCGATCACCGCCGCAGATTGCGCCCAGTAGATGCCCGCGGGCTTTTTCCACCGCGCCTCGTCCTGAAAACGGATGTCGACCAGATCACCGCTTTGCACCATCTGGCGTGAGGCTTGGACAAAGCGCGCCTCGTCCCGGTCGGTCGGGGGCAGGGTGGTCAGCCCGGGCAATGCGGCCAGCAGCGTCGCCCCGGCAACCAGCAATGCGGCCAGCAGCCACGATCGCCCTGCCGCCGCCAGCGCGCCGGAAAGAACGCCGCCCAGCAGTGCTGCGGGCCGTCCCACGACCCAGCCAGCGATCCGCGCGGCGCGCGAACGCCGAGGGCGCGGCATCGCTGCCGCGCCCTCGGTCGCATTGTCATGGGATGACATTGCCCAGTCGCCGCGCGCCGGTTACTCGGCCACGGGCGGGATCAGCGGGTTGGCACCGGGAGGCGGCACAAACAGGTTCTGCAGGTCGGCGTCCAGCGCAGGATCCGCGGGCAGAAGGATGTCGCCATCCAGCGCCGTTCCGTTGATCACGGACCGCTCAGACGCGCGCTGGGCGGCCATCACGGTCAGCGACAGTGCGACAGCGAAAAAGCCCGCGGCCAGCACCCAGGTCAGCTTGGTCAGCGCGGTGGCAGCACCGCGGCCGCTGACGACCCCGCCGCCGCCGCCGCCCATGCCAAGGGCACCGCCCTCAGAGCGCTGCAGCAGCACGACGATGATCAAAAGCAGGGCGAGGATCAGTTCGACGATGAGGAGAACATTCTCCATGAGGCGGGCCTTTCCGTCGCTCCGGCCCGGGCGCGCGTGGGGCGCCGGGGACCGGGGGTCGTTTCAGTGCGTGGCGTGTCGTGCGGGCGGGCGTGTGGTGTGGGCGTGTGGTGTGGCTGGGGGCAGGCGGCCATGATGGGCCAGCCAAACGCCTCGGCAAGACCGCCTTCTAGCGGGGCGCGCGCACCTTGTCGAGGGCATGCCGCCCCGACCTGCGACCGCATGTCCGCAGCACAGGTGCGGGCGTTGCGCGGCAAGATGGCCCATGCTTCGCGCCACCCTTGCCGGAGACCCGATCAATGACCGCCGCAATCGCCATCCGCACCATTGCCCGCATCAACGGGCGTGACATCCGTGAGGCCACGCTGCAAAGCGCTGAGGCTGAGATCCGCATCCTGTCCTGGGGCGCGGTGCTGCGTGACTGGCGCGTGCCGGACGGGTCGCAAACCGGCCTGCCGATGACGCTGGGGTTTGACGGGTTTGAAGATTACCCCGCCCATTCCCCGTCCTTTGGCGCGCTGTGCGGCCGCGTTGCCAACCGTATTTCCGGCGCCCGGTTCCACTGCGCTGGGCAAGACGTGCGCCTGACCCCGAACGAGGGGCCGAACCTGCTGCATTCGGGTGCCCATGGCTTTGGCATCCGCCCGTGGACCATGGAGGGAGGCGACAACGGCGTGCGCCTGACCCTGCTGTGCCCCGACGGCGAAGGCGGCTGGCCCGGATCGCTGGCAGTCACGGCAACATTTCGCCTGACCGGCCCGCGCCTGAGCCTTGAGATCGAGGCGATCCCCGACCGCGAGACCCCGATCAACATCGCCCAGCACTCGTATTGGAACCTCGATGGTGGCGGCGACGTGCTGGACCACCGGTTGCGGCTGGACGCGGACGCAAGCGCCACGGTCGACGCAGCCATGATCCCGACCGGCGCATTGCCCCCCGTGGCGGGCGGGCCGCTGGATTTTCGCACGCCGCGGCGCACGGTGGATGGGATGGGGCGACCCCTGCCGATTGATCTGAACATGGCGCTGCGCGTGGGCCGCGATATGGGCGCGCCGGCGGCAGAGCTGATCGGGGCCAGTGGCCGCCATCTGCGGCTTTGGACCGATCAGCCGGGGGTGCAGGTTTATAACGCGCCGAAAATGGCGCTGGTTGTCCCCGGGTTCGGCGGGCGCCAATATGGTGCCTATGCTGGCATGTGCCTTGAGGCGCAGGGCTTTCCCGACGCGGTCAACCGGCCCGAATTTCCGTCAGTGATGCATGCGCCCGACCGCCCCTATCGCCAGTCCTGGGCGGCTGAGATCGTTTGACGGCAAGCATCAAGGGCTGGCCCCGGTGGGCACAGCGCGCATATCATCGCC
This sequence comes from Paracoccaceae bacterium, assembly GCA_047610385.1. Classification (GTDB taxonomy): domain Bacteria; phylum Pseudomonadota; class Alphaproteobacteria; order Rhodobacterales; family Rhodobacteraceae; genus JBOCEF01. The sequence continues at coordinate 4,885 of JBLGAC010000020.1, forward strand.
TGACACGCCCCGCGCATGCCGCCGCGCCCGCAAGAAAGATCAGCCCATGCGCGACAAAACCATTGCGGCGGCGATGCCGCAAACCACGCCCGGCACCCGCGCCATCCTGTGGGCCGAATTCGCGGCGCTCTACGCAGGCATTCCTTTGTCGCTGGCCTTTGTGCTGCCAGCGTCGGCAATGTGGCCGATGATGGGCGTTGCGCTGGTTTTTGCAGGCGTGGTCTTGCACCGGATGCCGGGGTTTTCGTGGGCGGCGCAATTTGCCTGGCCCGGGCGGGCCGACTGGCGCGCGATTGCGGTGTTCACGGCGGTCTGCGGCGCGATCTCGTTCGGGCTGGTGATTGCGCTGCGCCCTGAGGCGCTGTTGATGCTGCCGATCCAGCGGCCGGGGCTGTGGCTATTCATTCTGCTCGCCTATCCCATCGCCTCCGCATTCCCGCAGGAGGTGATCTGGCGCACGCTGTTCTTCACCCGCTACCGCCCGCTGTTTCCCACCAAAGCCGTGGCTGTGGCGGTCAATGCCGCGGCGTTCGGGCTGGCGCATCTGTTCTTTTGGAACTGGGTGGCGGTGGCGATGACCGCGGCGGGATCGGTGATCTTCGCGCTCGTCTATCTGGCCGCCGGGCCGCGGCGCGGGTTGGTGACGGCCACGTTGATGCACGCAGCGGCGGGGGCGATGCTGTTCACCTCTGGCCTTGGGATCTTTTTCTATCATGGGGCCATCGACATGGTCGGCGCGCCGTGACCGGCGATCTGGCGCGCGACGTCTCAGCGCTGCTCGGGGACCCGGCGGCGGAGGCATTTGATTTCCTGCTGCATGGCGGGCAGGGGTTCATTTTGGACTTTGAACAAGGCCGCGACGTGATCAACCTGTCGCCGCTGGGCCTGACGCCGTGGGACCTGCTGGCGTCGATCAACGGGCCCGATCTGGTGCTGGCCTTTGATGGCGGCGAAGTCGTGCTGAAAGGCTGCGCCGGGATGCATCTGAGCCAGTGGGATTTTCGGTATTGAGGGGGGGCGCCATCCCCAGGGTCAGTTCGACTATGCCGCTTGTTTCTTCGTGATTTTCCGGATGGCCAATTCGGGGCCTTTCCATCGGATGGCGAATGTTTCCGAGACGTCGAACCAGCTTTCGCCGTCCTGCGTGCCGTGAAATTCGCCCATGCACGAGCACTCGCAGACATGACCGGTCGCATTTCTGCATGCCGGCGCGCAGGTCTCGCTGTCGTTATAAGGCTGCACGACATAGATGCTGCCGCATCGCTCCAGCGACCGGTTGATCACATTGTTAAGCCAGCGCATGGGCAGGATCCAAGCCTTGAGGTTGCCATCCCAGACCGCTCTTGAACTGGCAAGCCTGTTGACCCAAAATTTGTTGTCATCCGCATAGGGCGTGCGGAGTGCTAACTGAACGCCTTTTGACGCACTTCTAATGACTATCGGTGTCGTTTTGTTGTTCCACGGGCCGATTATTTTTTGCGGAAGGTCGGCGAGATTCATTTTGCCTCCGATACGAAGGTCGCCAATCATCAAAGATGCTGAACCTTCTAAAGGCTAGCACGGGCGCCCGCTCCGCGGAATATTCCATCTATGGATTGACCGCCTCGGGCCCTCGCCGTCCTCGATCGGCGCCCCCGGACGCCCTCAACCCTTGACATCCGCCCCCCGAACGGGCGTATCCCGGCGCGACCCTTGCGCGCTGCGCGGACCCGAGTTCGCGACGCCCCGATGCCAAAGACCTCGCCAAAGACCTCGCCAAAGCCCGGAGAATTCCCATGCACGCCTATCGCTCCCACACCTGCGCCGATCTTTCTGGCGATCATGTCGGCCAGAATGTGCGTCTCTCCGGCTGGGTTCACCGGGTGCGCGATCATGGCGGCATCCTGTTCATCGATCTGCGTGACCATTACGGCATCACTCAGGTGCTGGCCGACCCCGACAGCCCCGCGTTCAAGGACGTGGAGAAGCTGCGCTCGGAATGGTGCATCCGCATCGATGGCGAAGTGAAGGCCCGCGCGCCCGAACTGGTCAACGACAAGCTGCCCACCGGCACCATTGAGGTCTATGTGCGCGACCTTGAAGTGTTGGGCGAGGCTGAAGAGCTGCCGCTGCCGGTGTTCGGCGAGGTGGATTATCCCGAAGAAACCCGCCTGCGGTACCGCTATCTGGATCTGCGCCGCGAAAAGCTGCATCAGAACATCATGCTGCGGTCGCGCGTGATTTCCAGCCTGCGCAACCGCATGACCACGCAGGGGTTCTTTGAATTCCAGACCCCGATCCTGACCGCATCGTCGCCCGAAGGCGCGCGCGACTTTCTGGTGCCGTCGCGTCTGCATCCGGGCAAGGCCTATGCGCTGCCCCAAGCGCCCCAGCAGTTCAAACAGCTGATCATGGTCGCTGGTTTTGACCGCTATTTCCAGATCGCGCCGTGCTTTCGCGACGAAGACCCGCGCGCGGATCGCAGCCCGGGCGAGTTCTACCAGCTTGACATCGAGATGAGCTTTGTGACCCAGGAAGACGTGTTCCAGGCCATCGAACCCGTCATGCGCGGCGTGTTTGAGGAATTCGGCAAAGGCCGCCCGGTCACGCCCGAATTCCCGCGCATTGCGTATCGTGACGCCATGCTGAAATACGGCTGCGACAAGCCCGACCTGCGCAACCCGATCGAAATGCAGGTGGTGTCGGAGCATTTCGCAGGCTCCGGCTTCAAGATCTTTGCCAAGATGCTGACGCAGGACGGCGTTGAAATCCGCGCCATTCCCGCCCCCACGGGCGGGTCGCGCGCCTTCTGCGACCGGATGAACGCCTGGGCGATCAAAGAAGGCCTGCCGGGCATGGGCTACATCATGTGGCGCGAAGAAGGCCCAATTGGCGATCCTGAAACACATGGTTTTATTGAAGATTACCTCGCTGGCCGCAAGTCGCACACAGATGAAGATCTGATTATGTTGAAGCTTGAAAGTGAGCCGGGCCTTAAGGTGATCGCAGTTAAAATTCTAGATTCGATCAAGGCTGGTGACGTGGCGGGCGCGACTGCCGAATTTAAGAAAAATTTCTTCAAGCATGAGGGCGCGGGCCCGCTGGCCAAGAACATCGGGCCGGAGCGGACCGAGGCCATCCGTCAGCAGCTGGGCCTGAAAGCCGGCGACAGCGCGTTCTTCCTCGCCGGCGAGCCGGTCGATTTCCTCGACGTCGCCGCCAAGGCGCGTGTGGTGATCGGCACCGAGTTGGGCATTTCGGCCACCGACCGCTTCGATTTCTGCTGGATCGTCGATTTCCCGATGTACGAACAAGACCCCGAGACCGGCGCGCTCGACTTCTCCCACAACCCGTTCTCGATGCCCCAAGGCGGGATGGAGGCGCTGGAGACCCAGGATCCGCTCGACATCCTCGGCTACCAGTACGACATCGTGTGCAACGGGGTGGAATTGTCCTCGGGCGCGGTGCGGAACCACAAGCCGGACGTCATGTACAAGGCGTTCGACATCGTCGGCCATGACAAGGCCTTCGTCGACGCCAATTTCGGCGGCATGATTTCGGCGTTCAAGTTCGGCGCCCCGCCCCATGGCGGCATCGCGCCGGGCATCGACCGCATGGTGATGCTGCTGGCGGACGCGGAAAACATCCGTGAGGTCATCATGTTCCCGATGAACCAGCGCGCCGAGGATCTGATGATGGGCGCCCCGTCGGTGCCGACCAACGAAGCGCTGCGCGATCTGGGCATCCGCTTTTTGCCCAAGGACTGATCGCCGTCGCCGCCCCGCGCGGCGTTCGAGCCGTCCGCCCTGTTGCGCAGGGCGGGCACCGCCGTACCAAGGGGGCCTTGCGATGATCTATGACGATGTGACCTACGACCCGGCCAAGCACCTCATCCTGTTCATCCACATCCGCAAGAACGGCGGCTCCACGCTTTTGACGCGGCTGAGTGAGGTTCTTCCCGCCCGCCCCCCCGCGCAGACCGCGCGCCGCCTCGGGATGCAGGGGCTCGAAAGCCACGATCAGGGCTTTTTGCTGATGCATGAACATGCCCGCCGACGCCTGATCCATTGGCGGCAGGAAATCTGGCACGAAACGCGGCGCATGCTGGGCCTGTCCAACGCGTCGATGGACACGGTGGCGATGGCCACGGGGCATGTGCAGTTGGACAGCATCCGCACCGGTCGGCGCATGCCGCTGATGATCACCACCACCCGCGATCCGGTGGACCGCATGGTGTCTGAATATTTCTTCACCCGCGACAAGGTGGTCGCCAATCCCCGCCCGGCGCGCGCCGCCAAAAAGATCAGCGCCTGGGCGATGGAGTTCGAGCCTTGGGCGGAATCGCTGCTGGAGCAGGCGGACAGGCTGCCGCTCAACGGGCAGTGCCGGTACATCAGCCCGAAGGGCGACTTCGAAAGCGCCCGCCGGATCATCGACGAGCGATTTTTGCTGGCCGCGCCCCTGTCGCAGATGCAGCGATTTACCGAGCTGCTGGGGGCCAAGCTGAATGTCGGTCTGACCGAGGGGCGGCGCGAAAACGCCGGCCGCTCGCGCCCCGCGCGGTTCGAGGTCCCGGCGCAGCTGCGTTCGCGCATCGAATCGGCTCTTGCCGAAGATGTCGCGCTGCATGCCCATGTTTCGCGCGAATTTACCGCGTTGGCCGCCCGTCATGGGGTCTGAGCGTCAAGCGCGGCTATGCAATGCGCATTCGGTTTGGTATGCGTCACTCGGTCGCCAGTTCGTTGAACAGGCATTGAAAGCCGCGACAGATCCTCAATCGAGCGTTAAAGCGAGCCTATGAACATCATTACCGACACCGAGGCCCTCGCGGCCTTCTGCGCGGAATGCGCACGGCACGCTTACGTCACCGTAGACACGGAGTTCCTGCGCGAACGCACCTATTGGCCGCAATTGTGCCTGGTGCAGATCGCGCATCCGGTGGATGGCGATCTTTCGGCCGAAACCGGCGCCGCGATCATCGATCCGTTGGCTGAGGGCATCGACCTTGCGCCGATGATCGCGCTGATGGACGATCCGGACGTGATCAAAGTGTTTCACGCCGCGCGTCAGGACATCGAAATCTTCTGGAAGATGTCGGGCCGAATCCCCGCGCCGTTCTTTGACAGCCAGGTCGCGGCCATGGTCTGCGGCTATGGCGATCAGGTCGGGTATGAAACCTTGGTGCGCAAGATTGCGGCCAAAAAGCTCGACAAATCCTCGCGGTTCACCGACTGGGCGCGCCGTCCGCTGACCGAAAAGCAGCTGGATTACGCGATTGCCGACGTCACGCATCTGCGCAAAATCTACGAAGTCCTCGACAAGCGCCTGACCAAAACCGGCCGCACCGATTGGGTGGTCGAAGAACTGCGCACGCTGACCTCTGAGGACACCTATCGCAACGATCCCGAAACCGCGTGGAAACGGGTCAAGACCCGCTCCACCGACGGGCGCTTTCTTGCGGTTGTCAAAGCGCTGGCCAAATGGCGTGAGGCGCGCGCGCAGGAAAAAGACATCCCGCGCAACCGTCTGATGAAGGATGACGCGCTGCTGGAGATCGCCTCAAACCGTCCCAAGGACATCGAGGAGCTTGGCCGCTCTCGCCTTCTGCTGCGCGAGGCCCGCAGGGGCGATGCTGCCGAGGGCATTCTTGCCGCCGTTGCCGAAGGCGAAGCGGGGCCAGAGCTGGAGCCTGATGACCGCGCCGACAGCGGGCCGTCCAAGCCCGGCACCGGCGCGCTGACCGATCTGCTGAAAGTGCTGCTGAAGGCGCGCGCAGATGAAATTGGCGTGGCGCAGAAGCTGCTCGCCAGTTCGGACGACCTGACGCGCATCGCGGTTGAGGCAGAGCCGGATGTGCCCGCCATGACCGGCTGGCGCAAAGCGGCTTTTGGCGCGTTGGCGATGCAGCTGAAAAAGGGTGAAATCGCGCTGTCGGCCAATGCCCGCGGCATCGAGATCGTCGAATTCGAGGATTGATCCCCGGACCCTGAAAAAAAGGCCCCGCGTCCGGCAGGACACGGGGCCTTTTTTTATGCGCAGCCGTCAGAATCGCTGGGCGATCGCGCCGTCCTGGGCGTGCACGCGTATGCCTGCCGCGCCTGCGGTCAACGCGTTCAGCAGCGGGATGTCAGCGCGGATCTTGCGCTGCGCCAGCGTGCCGACGGCGCCGGCTTTGCCACCGTTCAGCGCAGGCGGGGCGGCGACCAGATCAAATTCGATGAACCCGTCCGGGCCGGGCAGCCCTTCGCGCCGGATCTCAAGCTGGGGCGAGAACCAATCGCTTTCGGGCGCGTAGCCCCAGGCAGTCATCATCCGCCCCTTATGGATCGCGCCGAATTCAAGGCGCTCGATGCTCAGCACTTGGCGGCGTTCGCGCACAACGGCCAGCTGCTCAGGCTCAGGCGCCTTGGCGCTCGGCTCCAGCACTGCCAGCTCAACGCCGGGCGCTGAGGAGAAAAGTCCATCAACCGAGGAGCATCCTGCAAGGGCCAGCGCCAGCGCCGCAGCGGCGATCGACAGACGAGACGCCGTGGCGGGGATCTGGCGCGCGGGTGAAGTTATCATTCGAATGGTCCTCTTTCCTTGCCGGTCCCGGCGCCGCATACCGCCATAACTGGATGGAAATTGAAAGGGGCGCCATGGCGGACGGGCAGACCTTGCGCGACGCCATCGTGGTGATCGCCGGCGACAGCGCTGAGGCGGCAGGGCTTCGGGCCGCGCTGCACGCCTGTGGTGCCATCCCTGTAGATGCCTTTGACGGGGCGATGAAGACGGCTGAATTGGCCGGGTTGGGCGTTGGGGCAGATGCGATCGCGGTGGTGTGCGCCTGCCATCCCTTCGACGCCCGCGGACCGGATGCTGCGCGGGCGCTGGCCCATCGGCTGGGGGCGGCGCATCTGGCGCTGCGCCGCCCGCTGTGGCGGCCCGGCCCCGGCGATCATTGGCTGCGCGCGCGCAATGGGGTCCATGCGGCGCGGTTGATGCCCCATCATTGGCGCCGGGTGTTTCTGGCGGTCGGGCGCGACCGGATCGCGCCTTTTGCCGCGGCAGGGGACCGGCGCTGGTTCGTGCGCGCGCAGGCCCCGACCCGCGGTCTGGCGCCGGAACGGCTGCTGCGCCATGCTAGCCTGCTGGATGATCCCGGCCCCTACGCGCCTGCGGCTGAGGCACGCCTGTTCCGCCGCCTGGGCGTCGACGTGCTGATCGCGCGCAACACTGGCGGCGACGGCGCGCGGCCCAAAATTCTGGGTGCCCGCCTGCTGGGCCTGCCGGTGGTGCTGATTGAACCGCCGCTTGCCGCGCCGCCGGGCAGCCACCGCGACATCGCGTCGGTTATGGCGGCGCTGCACCGGCTGGCCGCGGCGCGCTGATGCCCCATGTGCCCTTGTCGGCACGCCCGCCCCGATCTAGATCAGGCCTAAGACAGTCCCTGAGGAGAGCCTACCCCCATGCCCCAGTCCCCCATGCCCCAGACCCCCGAGGCCTTTGAGGACATCATCGACGCGTTCGCCTATCTTGACGATTGGGAAGACCGCTACGCCCATGTGATCGAATTGGGCCGCGCGATGTCCCCGCTCGACGAACATCTGAAAACCCGCGCCAGCAAGGTCGACGGCTGCGCGAGCCAAGTGTGGATCGTGCCGCGGCTTGAGGACGGGCCCCCCCGGCGCCTGCATTTTGATGGCGACAGCGACGCGCTGATCGTGAAGGGCCTGATCGCGATCCTGCACGCGCTTTATTCCGGGCGCACGCCTGAGGAAATCTTGGCGATCGATGCTGAGGCGCAGCTGGCGCGGCTGGATCTGAAGGATCACCTGTCGTCCCAACGCTCCAACGGTGTCAAGGCGATGATTGAGCGGCTGCGAATGCTCGCCGCGGCGGGCTGATCCCGGCCCCGCCGCCAAAGGTTTCCCGGTTGCGCGTGCGACAGGTCGCAAAACCTGTGCCGCCGCGTCGCCTTCCGCCGCCCTTTGTTCATTCGCGCGCCGTATGGTCCCTGCAACAGGGCCCGAACGGGCGCCGGATACGCCTTTTCGGAGAAGACACCCATGGCCGATGACGAAGACCTGATCCTGAACGATCTGCCCGATGACGAACTGGTGCAGCAGATGCATGACGATCTCTATGACGGTCTCAAGGATGAGATCATGGAGAGCGTGAACATCCTGCTGTCGCGCGGCTGGACCCCCTATGACACGCTGACCGTGGCGCTGGTTGCGGGCATGAAGGTGGTCGGCGACGATTTCCGCGATGGCATCCTGTTCGTGCCCGAGGTTCTTCTGGCGGCCGGCGCCATGAAAGGCGGCATGTCGATCCTGAAGCCGCTGCTGGTGGAAACCGGCGCGCCGCGGCTGGGTGCCATGGTGATCGGCACCGTGAAAGGCGACATCCACGACATCGGCAAGAACCTCGTCGGGATGATGATGGAGGGCGCTGGGTTTGAGGTTTATGATCTGGGCATCAACAACCCGGTTGAAAAATACATCAACAAGCTCAAGGAAACCGGTGCGGACATTCTGGGGATGTCGGCGCTGCTGACCACGACCATGCCGTACATGAAGGTCGTGATCGACACGCTGGTTGAGGCTGGATCGCGCGACGATTACATCGTGCTGGTCGGCGGCGCGCCGCTGAATGAGGAATTTGGCAAAGCCATTGGTGCCGACGCCTATTGCCGCGACGCCGCCGTGGCGGTGGAGACGGCCAAAACGCTGGTCGCGCAGCGCATGCAGGCCCGCGCCTGAGGGCGGCAATGCCAGTTCCCAAACGACAGGGCGGGCGGGCGGCCAAACTGGCGGCCCGCCCGCCGGTGCGCGGTGCCGCACCAGCCCGCGCGCCCGTGCCTGATGACGGGCGCACGCTGCTGCTGGCCTGTGGGGCGCTGGCGCGTGAAATCCTTGCGCTGATCGCGCTGAATGGGTGGGATCATCTTGAGCTGCGCTGCCTGCCCGCCGACCTGCATCTGCGCCCCAGCCTTATCCCCGACGCGATCGAACACGCCGCGCGCGCTGATGGGCGCCCCGCCGCGCGCATCAAGGTTGTCTATGCCGATTGCGGCACTGGCGGGCTTTTGCAAGCCCGCTGCGCCGCGCTGGGGCTTGAAATGATCCCCGGCCCCCATTGCTACAGCTTTTTCGACGGCAATGCGGTTTTTGCTGACCGTGGCGATGCTGAGATGCGGGCGTTTTATCTGACAGATTTTCTGGTGCGCCAGTTTGATGCTTTTGTGTGGCGTGCCATGGGGTTGGACAAGCATCCTCAGCTTAAGGCTGAGATATTCGGCGGTTATGAAACGCTGGTCCATCTTGCGCAGACCGACGACCCGGCGCTGGATCTGGCCGCACGCGCCGCCGCGGTGCGGCTTGGTCTGACGCATGTGCGGCGGTTCACCGGATATGGCGATCTTCCGGGGTTTCTGGCCCCCTGACTGACTGCGACCATCCGCCAAACGCATGCCCGTGGGCCTTATTGGGCGGCGAGGCGGACCGCGATCCCCGCGCAAGGGAAATAGATCCTGCGCGAAAGGCTGCGGTGGCCGCCTCGCCTTGCCCGGACCCTGCGGCAATGCCGGGTCCGGGTGTTCCGCGCAGCCGGGATCATCGGGCGGGGATAGCTCCCCGCGCCTGTACTTGGGCTGCTAATGGTGTGCTGTTCAGTCGGTGACGAGGCGCAGATGACCGCGGCTGCGCTTTTGCCCAAAGCGCCCGGCGCCGGGATTTCCGTCAATTGCCCTGAGCGGAGGTGGCGTTTCGGTCTGCGCGCCGCCATCGCCGCCATGGGCAAAGCGTGCAGCGGTTTCGGACATCCCGGTGGCGTCCACCGGGGTCTGCATCGGCTCCAACTCCGCCGCGCGATCTGGATCAATGTCGATTGGCAGCATCCGTGCGCCAAGGCAACGCAGCCGCAGATCGGTCATTGGCGCGCGTGATATCCGCGGCGCGTCCGCGAGGTTGACTGCGCCCAGAATGCGGGTCATCTCGCCCAGCTCTGACCGCATGGGCAGCAGCAGAATTTCGCCTGCCCAGCTTTCGCCCTCAGGCGCGCGCTGGTGTTCGGCGCGCACCCGCATCACGCCAACGCCGGGCTCACCCAAGGTGCGGCGGGCCATCAGGGTCAATTCCCTTTCATGGCCGAAAATCATCAGCGCATCGGCAGGACGGCCGCGCAGTTCCTGCCCCGACATCTCGCAAAGCTTGGTGCCGGCAAGGCGGAACCGAAGGCCGCCTTCTTGCGTGGTCTCAAGGATAAACATCGTCTCCAACGCCCCGCGAATTTTGCGGGGGTCAATCTCTGAGCGATAGGGCGCATCGCGTCCTTCGCGAAGATCGTTCCAGTAGCTGTGCAGCGCCTGGGTGTTGGGATGATCCATGAGCCGTTCGAACCTGACGTATTTCTGCATCATTTTAACACAACCCTTCTCGGTCCAGCGGAGAATGCAAACCGAGAGCGATTGCGCCCCCCGTGTTCCAATCCTGATCGGGAGACTTTTCGCTAAAGTCGCCCCGCCTCAGGTTGATAGCGTGGATCGTCGGGCATTTGTTTCGCATTCAAGATTAACGGATCGGCGTTAATAAAGATTGCCATCTTGGTAATGATGCACTGCAACGCCGCAGATCGCAATCGGCTCTGTCGCACAGGGGAACCATCCATAAGGTCAGTCGCCATGGCCCTTTGTGCGTGGCGGGCCTTTTATGCCGCGTGCGGCACGCCTGAATGCCGCGTGCGGCACGCCTGAATGGCGCACGCGAAGACCCTGCATACTCGTGGCAGGCTGGAATACGTTATCGCCCAGTGCGCCGCTTCGTTTGCGTGCGAGCGTGCCCGCCGCTAGGGTCAGCCCCACCAAACACCCGCCTAGGCACCCGTCAGGAGACCGCGATGACCATCCGCAGCATGACCGGTTTCGCGGCGCGCGAAGGCAGCCATGGCACCCTGACCTGGCGGTGGGAGATGCGCGCGGTCAATGCGCGCGGCCTTGATCTGCGATGGCGTGGGCCTGAGGGGCGCGATGCCCTTGAACCCGCAATCCGCAAGAACGCGCAGGCCCGGCTGACCCGCGGCGCGGTTTCAATCGCGCTGCGGATTGATGACGGGCCGGATGCGGCGGGCCCAAGGCTGTTGCTGGACCCGGTGCTGCTGAATGCGCTGCTTGACGCCGATGCGGGGATCCGCGCGGCGGCGGCAGGGCGCGGCATCACCTGCGCGCCGCTTTCGGCCGAGGCGCTGCTGAGCCATCGCGGCGTGCTCGACCGTGCGCCGGACATCCCCGACCCCGATCTGCGCGCGGCGCAGGACGCTGCGATTCTGGCGGACGGGTTGGCGGCGCTGGAGGGCCTTGTGGCCATGCGGGCCGAAGAAGGCGCGCGGCTGGCCGCGATCATCGCTGGCCAGATCGATGATATCGAAGGCTGGACCGCGCGCGCCGCAGTTGCCGCCGCAGCGCGCGCCGCCGCCCAAGGCCCACTGCTGCGCCGCCGCCTGGCCGCGGTTCTGGACGCAGCGGGCGGCGCGGTGGACGCCGCGCGTCTGGCGCAGGAACTGGCGTTGATCGCGGTCAAAGGCGACGTGAGCGAGGAGATCGACCGCCTTGGCACCCATATCGCCGCGGCCCGCGACCTGATGGGGCGCACGGACGCGGTGGGCCGAAGGCTCGATTTCCTGACCCAGGAATTTAACCGTGAGGCCAACACCCTTTGCGCCAAGGCCGATTTCGCCGCCTTGACCGAGGCTGGGCTTGAGTTAAAGACCGTGATCGACCGGATGCGAGAGCAGGTGCAGAACATCGAATGACTGATTCCCATGACGTGACCCGCCGCCGCCGTGGCTTGCTGTTCATACTCTCGTCGCCCTCAGGCGCGGGAAAATCAACGCTGTCACGGCGCCTGTTGGCAGATGATGACAGCTTCACCTTTTCCGTGTCGGCCACCACGCGCACACCGCGGACCGGCGAAACCCATGGGGTGGATTACCTGTTTCACACCCACGCAGAATTCAAAGATCTGGTCGAAACCGACGGGATGTTGGAACATGCTGAGGTGTTCGGGAATTTCTACGGATCCCCCCGCGCGCCGGTAGAGGCCGCGATCAATGCCGGGCGCGACGTGCTGTTCGACGTGGATTGGCAAGGCGGGCAGCAGTTGCGCAATTCTGCGCTTGGCGACGCGGTGGTGTCGGTGTTCATCCTGCCCCCCTCAATCGCAGAGCTGGAGCGCCGCCTGCGCGCCCGCGGTCAGGACGACGAGGACACCATCGCCAAGCGCATGACCAAAAGCCGCGATGAGATCAGCCATTGGGCGGAATACGACTATGTGCTGGTCAACGACGATCTGGACCGCGCCGATGCCGACATCCGCGCAATTTTGCGCAGCGAACGCCTGCGCCGCGACCGGCGGCCGGGGCTGAACCCCTTCGTGCAAGGGTTGAACCGCGAATATCAAGGAAGATTTGGATGACCACGCTTTACGCGCTCAACGGCATATCCCCGCAGCTTCCCGAGGACGGTGATTTCTGGATCGCCCCCGGCGCGGCAGTGATTGGCAAAGTGATCCTGCGCGCGGGCACCTCCGTGTGGTTCAACGCAGTGCTGCGCGGCGACAATGAGATGATCGAGATCGGCGAGGGGTCCAACGTGCAGGATGCCACCGTGCTGCACACTGATCCGGGCTGTCCGCTGACCATCGGCGCCAATTGCACCATCGGCCACAAGGCGATGCTGCATGGCTGCACCATCGGCGACGGGGTCCTTATCGGCATGGGCGCGACGGTGCTGAATCGCGCTGTGATCGGCAAAGGCTGCCTGATCGGCGCGGGGGCGCTGATCACCGAAGGCAAGGTGATCCCGGACGGATCGCTGGTGATGGGATCCCCGGGCAAAGTGGTGCGCCAGCTCGACGATGGGGAGTTGGCCCGGCTGCTGGCCAGCGCCGCGCATTACCGCGCCAACATGCGCCGGTACCGCGCTGGTTTGACCGCGATTTAATTTGGCGAGGGTTTGAACGGGTTCCGGGTCTGATTTGGCGCTGGGTCTTAACTGGCGCCAGTCTGATTTGGCGGGGGATCGGCCTAGGGCGCCTTGCGCCCCCGTCGGCCGAGCGCCCCCCGAGAGGGGCGCGGGCGCGTCATCCCGGCGTTGGAAGGGCGGCAGTGAAGCGCAGGATCGATGCGTGCTGGTCCAATGCCAATGCTGCGCCACCTTCGCGGGCGATTGCGTGGGCGGCCAGCCATTGCACGTCGCGGGGCGCGGGCGGCTCAGACGCCTCGCGGCCGGCAATCCACATGGGCGCATGTTCATTCAGGCGCATTGAGGGGCCGGACGCGGTGACGCGGATCACGTGATCCGCGCCCACGTCGACCAGGATCTCGCCTCCGCGCGGTAGGGCGGCGGCGGCCCCCATGCAGCCTAGACAGATCAACCGTGCCCCGAGCCGGGTGGTCTGTGCGCCGGGCTGCGGCCCCCAGACCAGCGTCGCGCGGGCAGTCGAATACCGCGCGTTCAACACCTTACGGACTGGGTCGAGGCCATGGGCCGCGTCCCCTGCGCCGGGTCCGAATGCCAGGCGGAAAAATTGCAGCAGCCCGGATGCGTTCGCTGCGCTTTCGGAAATCAGCGCCATTTCCTGCTTGCCTGAGGCACCGAATTGCTCAATCAGCTCCACGCCATTGCCGATGGCACCCACGGGCGAAATAAGGTCATGACAGATGCGCGCTGCGACCAGCATCGCCAACCCCGTCCCGCCGAATGCGGCGTCGAGCCCGCCCGTGGGGCCATGATCGGGCACGCTGGCGTCTGGGTCAGCTTGGCTTTGTACCTTGGATCGTCCGAACAACATGGCCTCGCGCCTCCCCGCATGATTTTTCAGGCGACGGTCCGCGCCTGTTCCTTCACACTGGTTAAAGACTGCACAAGAAAGGTTTACAATGAATGACCTCCTCGAACCCGGCGATATCGTTTTACATCCCGGTGCGCCCGAATGGGGCCAAGGGCAGGTGCAATCGGTGATTGGCGGGCGCATCACGGTTAATTTCGAACATTCTGGCAAGCAGGTGATCAACGGCGCCGTCATCGCGCTGCAACTTTTGCAGCCCGCACAGCAGATCAAAGATTAAGCGCATCCGCGGCGGCTGCGCACAGGAGCGACGCGTGCCTATCAAAGGCGGAGCAGCGGCAGGTGGGCGCAGTTGCGTCGGCGCACGCCTCGGCATATGGTCCGGCTGCCTCAGCAAGGGGGCGCTGGCGACGACCGGCGCGGCCGGGGCGTGGAGTTTCATCATCAGGGGCGACGGATGCTGATCGAAGCGGGACGGTTCCAGGTGCGTCTGGCCGAGACGGAGGAAGAGGTGGCGGCGGCTCAGCGCCTGCGCTACCGCGTCTTCGTTGAGGAGATGGGCGCCGTCGCGACCCCCGAGGAGGCGGAGTTGCGGCGTGAGCGCGACCGCTTTGACCCCCATTTCGAACATCTGATCTTGATCGACAAAGAAGCCGCGTCACCCGACCCGCTGGACCGTGTCGCAGGCGTTTACCGCCTGATGACCGGCGAGCGTGCGCGTGACGGCATCGGTTTCTACGGTGCCACCGAATATGATCTGAGCAAGCTTGAGACCTATCCCCGCAAGGTGGTGGAGCTTGGCCGATCCTGCGTTGCGGCGGAATATCGCGGCGGCACGGCGATGCATCTGCTGTGGTCGGGCCTCGGGGAATATGTCACCCGCAACGACATTGAGATCTTGTTTGGCGTCGCATCCTTCCACGGATCCGACCCCGAACCGATCGCCGATGCGCTGAGCTATCTGCACCACGGCCATCTGGCGCCCGAAGATCTGCGCGTGCGCGCCCATGCAGAACATTTCGTGGCAATGGATCTGATCCCCGCCGACCAGATTGACCGTAAACGCGCGCTGAAACAGATCCCGGCGCTGATCAAGGCGTATATCCGCCTTGGTGGCTTTGTGGGCGAAGGCGCTTGGGTCGATCATGATTTCAACACTGTCGACGTGTGCCTGTTGATGGACACTGTGCGCATGGTGCAACGCTACCGCAGCTTCTACGGCAAGGACGGCTCTGCCGACGCCGCGGGGCAGGCGGGTGGCGTGCAAGGCTGATCGCAGGCATGTCTGATCCTTCCTGGAATGAGGCGACGCCGCCGACCTATCCGCGGGCAGGCGCTGCGCGCATCGCGCTGGCGGTGGTGCGGCTGGTCTTGGTGCTGGGGTTGACGCTGACGCTGCTGGCCGCCTTTGTGACCGTGAAGGGCGCTGAGCGGGTGTTTCCCGGCCTCAGGCGTCTGCGCAACCGCATCGCGTCGGCTTGGGGGCGGTCTGTGGCGCGGGCGCTCGGCATACGCGTTGTGTCGATTGGCGCGCCGATCCCGCAAGGCGGGGCGATCGTGGCGAACCATTCGTCCTGGACCGACATTTTGGTGCTGCTGGCTGCCACCCGCGTGACCTTCGTGTCAAAGGCTGAGGTGCGCAATTGGCCCGGCATCGGCATTATGGCCCGCGCTGCCGACACGCTGTTCATCGAACGCCGCCGCTCTCACGCCAAAAGGCAGGAGCAGGAGATGAAAGCCCGCATCGCCGCTGGCCAGCATCTTCTGTTCTTCCCTGAGGCGACCTCCACCGACGGGCGCCGGGTGATCCCGTTCAAAAGCACCCTGTTCTCGGTGTTCTTCACCCCTGAGCTGAAAGACAGCGTCTGGGTGCAGCCGGTGTCGGTGGTCTATCGGGCGCGCCCGGATGGCGGTCGGCCGCTGGATTTCTATGGCTGGTGGGGCGACATGGATTTCGGCAGCCACATCTGGGTGCTGCTGACGCGCAGCTTCGGCGGAACCGCAACGGTGGTGTTCCACCCGGCGGTGCGTGCCGCCGATTTCGCGCACCGCAAAGCGCTTGCCGCGTATTGCGACAGCGCCGTGCGCCAAGGGCTTGAGGACCATGTCGGCCCCGCCCCCACCCCGATCACTGAGCGCTGAGCGTCAAGACACTGACCGCCCCGCGGCAAGACGCTGAGCGCTGAGTCGCCAGCCAATTCGCGCCGTCCTAGGGTCGGTGCGCGGCGCGCCCTTTGCGCGCCCGGCGGAGGGAGCGGGAGGGCCCGTCCCTCCCCGACCGACGCCGCGCCGCTGGGGATCAGTCGTCTGCCTCAAGAATCGCATTCAGCGCGGTTGTCTTGGCCGCGACGTCGCCATCCCAGATATCCGCGTCGGGAATGACGAAGTCGGCGAAGGGCGCCAGCGCTGCCATCTCGGCCTCGGAGATGCCGCCTTCGGCGACCACCGGGGTTTCGATCATTTCGGCCCACCACTGGAACAGGTCCAGATCCGCGACAGCGCCGTCGCCAAGCGCGCCTTCGACCCGGTGCGGGCGAAACAGCACGTAATCGGCGCCTGCCTCAGCCGCGGTCATCCCGTCATGGCGCGATGTCCCGCAGGCAACGCCCATGATCGCGTCCGGGCCGATCGCAGCGCGCACGTCGCGCAGGCGCACGGCGCGGCTCTCCACCTCTACGCCGTCTAGGCCGAGGGGGCCTGCCAACCGGAAATGCTCCGCCAGAATCAGCGCCACGTCGGCCTCATGGCAGATCGGGCGCAGGATGTCGGCGGCGCGGCGGATCTCCGCCTCAGAGGCGCCGGGCATGTCCATGCGCACGCAGCCCGCAGCCCCCGTTGCCAGCGCCGCGCGCAGCTTGGGGGCCAGCGCCTCGGCGTCGAAACGCGGGGGCGTGACCAGCATGATGCGGCCGCCATCGGGGGCGTCCGATTTCGGGGTGGGGGCGGGGGCTTTTGCGCGGCTGTTCGTCATGGCGCGTCCAATAGCGCTGCGCAGCGGCTGCGTCCAGCGGATCGCACGCGCGGTACGGGAAATCGTCGGGCGGTGCGCGAATTGTTCTCGAACAATGCCGCAATCCACGCCAGCATGCATGGCCGTTTGCAGGTTGCAATCACTCGGGCGGGACGTGGCCGCCCCACCAGATACGGAGCGACGCCATGTTGGACATTCCCCTCGAAACCCTTGCCTGGATCATCGTCAAGGCGCGTGAGATCGACAACAAGGACGCGAACACCTCAGACAGTGGCGATGCGGGGGAGGAAAACGACGACGCGTCAGATTCGCAAGACCGTGGCGACGATCCGTCGGAGCAGGAGCTGAGAAGCTGGATTTCGGATCTGTCGGACACCGAACAGGCGCAGCTTGTGGCGCTGTTCTGGCTGGGCCGCGGTGATGCAGAGGCCGATGAGTTCGCCGATCTGGTCGAGCAGGCGCGTGAGGCGCGCACCGGCCCGACCGAAGATTACCTGCTGGGCGCGCCGTTGCTGGCCGATCTGCTGGAAGAAGGGCTGGAAAAGCTTGGCATTCCGGTGGCCGAGGTCGAAAACCTGATCTGAGTCGGAACGCGGCCCTCGCGGGGATTGACCCTGCTTCGGCTCGGCGCCGCAGGGCGGCGCGCGCGCCATCCCGGCGGCGGCGTGGGTGGTCAGACGCCGAAGACCGGATCCTCGGCCCGGTGCGGGCATCTGAGGCGTGCACAGATCCGGCAGTTGGGCCCCACGGGTTCGGGCGTTTCGCGCGGGCCGGTTCCATAGATCGTGGCGGCGGCGGCCTCGCCGGGCAGTGCCAGCAATGCAGCGCGCACGGGGCCGAGCCGCCCCCAGCCCGCGCCGCCCGTCGCCTCAGCTCTTGCCACGAACACCACTGATTGTCCGTCGGGGAATTCCGCGGCCTGGCGCAGGGTGCGCCCCGGTTCGGACAAGGCGCGGTAGACTGACCATAGCGGGCAGGCAGCGCCATAACGTGGCAGTGCGATTTCGGCCAAGGACCGGCGCTGCAGCGTCGCCCCCGCCGCGTTCACCACCGCGAATGCGGCGCGGGGGGCGGCGTCGCCCGGCCGGGTCAGCGACGTGATCCGGCGCGCGGCCAGCATGAAGCTGACCCCGAAATGCGCCGCCATCGCGTCCACGTCCCAGCGCAGGCGGGTCCCGGCCTCCATCGCATCGCCGTAAGGCATCAGCAGCGCGTCGGCTGCGTAATCTTCGAGCGCGCCAATCGCGCGGCGCCGCGCGGCCTCGCCGGTCAGGCCGGGCAGGGTGGCCGCGGCCTTAGCCGCAAGGCGCCCCATGGCGGCATGGGCGGCGGCGCGGGCAAGGGCGCCGCGCCGCTCCGCCGGGGAGGCGCCCAGCGGCAGGATCAGCGCGTCGGCGGTGGCGCGCGCGAGGCGTGAGGCCGGCTCATCCGGGTCCTCGGTCAGGATCTCCACTCCCGCCTCGCGTGCTGCGTTGGCCAGCGCGCGCTCCAACCCCAATGGCGGGCCGCCAGCGACGCCGGGCTTCACGCCATTGGCCCCGCGCCATGCATCGGCGGCCACGTCCAGCGCGTCGATGCGGTTGTGGACCGCGAGGAACGCATCCTCAGCCTCTTCGCCGGGCGCTGAGGGGCCTTCGGGTTCATGGGCGGTGTCGAAAAACTGCGCGAGGCTTTCGGCCACCTGGCTGAGGCGCCCACTTTCGGAGGTCAGGATTTCGTGGAACCGGCGGCGCTGCGGCGGGTCAATGTCATCGACGCTTTCCAAAATTTCAGAGGTTGAGCGGATCGCCGCGATGTTGGTCAGCATCCGGTGCACCGCGTCGGACAGGAACGGATCATGCGACAGCCGGTCCGACAGCGCCGTCGCCGTGCGCCGGGCACTGCGCGCCGAGGCCCAGCCGCGGGCCAGCGCACGGGCCCATTGGGGGTGACGGCCGACCAGTTCAGGCCCCTCAGCGCCCGGCAGGTCCAGATCGCGATAATCGGGATCGGCGGCGATTTCATCGAGCTGCTCTGCCAGCCGCCGCTCTGACGCGCCATCAAGCGCCTCTGGCGGCAGTCCCAGTTCCTTGGCGGCGGCCAGCACCAGATGCGCGGTGGCGCTGCGCTTGTTGCGTTCAATGAGGTTGAGGTAGGAGGGCGAAATTCCCAACCTCACGGCCAGCTCGCCCTGTTTGATGCCGAGCGCGCGCCTGCGTTCGCGGATTCGCATGCCGACCATGGTGCGGGGCATCAGACATCCCCCTGCAGGGCGGTCGTTGGTGCGTCCGGGCGCGCGGCGCAAGGCTGCGCGGCGGCGCAGGCCGGTGCTGCGCGGTGTGCGCCGGGTGACGCTGCGTTCATTCTTGCGTTCATTTTCAGCCCCTTGCTGCGCTGCAAGGTAAATATTTTACATTTTTGCAAGCGCGAACTGCAAATAGTTTACAAAAATTGTCTTGTTTGTCAATGCCTTGTTGTTTTTTTGACTGACTTGGGCGATAGTTGCGCAAGAGCTGGCCTAGGCCGCTCTAGGCAGCGCGTGTCGGTCGGGAGGGATCGGCGGCGCTGCAGGCAAAATCTTTGCCCCAATACGAATCGGGAGAATTCCATGGGTGATTTCACGAATTTCAGCCGCCGCGGCGTGCTGAAGACCGGTGCAGTGATCGGTGCGGGCGTTGCGGCGCCTGCGCTTTGGCGGCGTCCCGCCTATGCCTACACCAATGAGCCATCCGGCGGGTCAGTGACCCTCGGATTCAACGTGCCCCAGTCGGGCGCCTATGCCGACGAAGGCGCGGATGAGCTGCGCGCCTATGAGCTGGCCGTTGAGCATCTGAACGGGGAAGGCGACGGCGGCATGCTGGGCACCTTCTCGTCGAAGGCGCTGGGCGGAAACGGCGTGCTGGGCAAGAAGGTCGCTTATGTGACTGGCGACACCCAGACCAAGTCAGACGCAGCGCGTGCGTCGGCCAAGCGCATGATCGAAAAAGACGGCGCGGTGATGATCACTGGCGGGTCTTCTTCGGGCGTCGCCGTGGCTGTGCAGGGTCTGTGCCAAGAGATGGGCGTGATCTTCATGGCCGGCCTGACACATTCCAACGACACCACGGGCAAGGACAAGAAGGCGAACGGTTTCCGTCACTTCTTCAACGCCTACATGTCGGCTGCCGCGCTCGCGCCGGTGCTGAAGTCCAACTATGGTGCCGACCGCAAGGCCTATCACTTGACGGCCGACTACACTTGGGGCTGGACGCAGGAAGAATCCATCGCGGCCGCCACCGAGGCCATGGGCTGGGAGACGGTCAACAAGGTCCGCACCCCGCTCGGCGCTGGTGATTTCTCGCAGTACATCACGCCTGTGTTGAACTCGGGCGCCGACGTGCTGGTGCTGAACCACTATGGCCGCGATATGGTCAACTCGTTGACCCAGGCCGTGCAGTTCGGCCTGAAAGACAAGATGGTCAACGGCAAGAAGTTTGAGATCATCGTTCCCCTCTACTCACGCCTCATGGCGCAGGGTGCGGGCGATGCGGTCAAGGGCATCTTCGGGTCCACCAACTGGCACTGGTCGCTGCAGGACGAAGGCAGCCAGGCTTTCGTTCGCTCCTTCGGCCAGAAATACGGCCAGCCGCCCAGCCAGGCCGCGCACACCTGCTATGTGCAGGCGCTGCTTTATGCGGATGCGGCGCAGCGTGCCGGGACCTTCGATCCCTGCGGCATCGTAGATGCGCTTGAGGGCTTTGAGTTCGACGGCATGGGCAATGGCCCGACGCTGTACCGCGCCGGCGATCACCAGTGCTTCAAGGACGTGCTCGTGGTGAAGGGCAAAGAGAACCCCACCTCGCAGTTCGATCTTCTCGAAGTCGTGGACGTCACGCCCGCGTCGCAGGTCACCTATCCGGTCGATCACCCGATGTTCGCCGGTGGCGCGCTGGGTGAATGCAACTCGGGCAGCTGATGCTTTCGGGCCCGGGCGCAACAGCGCCCGGGCCCACCCTATGAATTGCGACCGAGACGTGGGCGCTGCATGCCTGCAAGGCCGCCCGGAGGGCGGCAGCGACGACCGGTGGGAAAACCGCCCGGCCGCGCATTCGCTCGTTTAACGCCAGAGGAGCCCGGCAGATGGACGCCATCGTCCTCCAAATCCTGAACGGCCTCGACAAGGGCAGCGCCTATGCGCTGATCGCCCTGGGGCTCACCCTTATTTTCGGCACGCTCGGGGTGGTGAACTTCGCCCATGGCGCGCTGTTCATGCTTGGCGCCTTCTGCGCCGTCACCGTCAACAAATTGCTGACGCTTGAACGTATTGTGCTGGACGCGACCCAGAAAACCGCCTGGGGTTCACCGATGGAAATCCGCACCCCGTTTGTGGAACTCTGGTTTGGCGATTTCGGCCTGGCGATGATCAACTGGTCGGTGCCACTGTCGATTGTGGTTGCGATTCCGGTGATGATTTTCGTTGGCATCGTGATGGAACGGGGCCTGATCCGGCATTTCTATCACCGCCCCCATGCAGACCAGATTCTGGTGACCTTCGGCCTTGCCATCGTGCTGCAGGAAATCATCAAGGCGTTCTTCGGTGCCAACCCGATCCCGCAGCCCGCGCCTGACGCGTTCCAGGGCATGCTCGATTTTGGCGCGGCGGTGGGCTTTGAGGTCGGCACGGTGGTCTATCCGGTCTGGCGTCTGATCTACTTTCTGTTCGCGGCGCTGGTCGTTGGCGGCGTGTTCAGCTTTTTGCAGTTCACGACCTTCGGCATGGTGGTGCGCGCAGGAATGGCGGACCGTGAAACCGTCGGCCTGCTGGGCATCGACATCGACAAGCGCTTCACGCTGATGTTCGGCCTTGCGGCTGTGGTCGCCGGGCTGGCGGGCGTGATGTACACGCCGATCCTGTCGCCCGACTATCACCTTGGCATGGACTTTCTGGTGCTGAGCTTCGTGGTCGTGGTTGTCGGCGGCATGGGGTCTTTGCCCGGCGCCGTCGCGGCCGGGTTCCTGCTGGGCATCCTGCAGAGCTTTGCGTCCATGAACGCTGTCAAAGATATTTTCCCCGGCATTGACCAGATCATCATCTACTTGGTGGCCGTCGTCATCCTGCTGACCCGTCCACGCGGCCTTCTGGGTCGCAAGGGCGTGATGGAGACCTGAGCCATGACAAACAGCAAAACCTCCGACATCATCCTGCTGATCGTTTTCGCGGTCGCGGTTCTGACAGGTCCGATCATTCTGGCACCGTTTGGCGCCGGGTATCCCGATCTGCTGCAGAAATTCGCGATCTTCGGGATCTTTGCGATCGGCTTCAACATCCTGTTCGGCCTGACCGGCTATCTGTCCTTTGGCCATGCCGCGTTCCTCGGGGTCGGGTCCTATGCCGCCGTGTGGTCGTATAAGCTGCTGACCATGAACGTGATCCCGGCCATTATCCTTGCGGTCGTGGTCGCCGGTCTGTTCAGCCTGCTGATCGGGTTCATCTCGCTCCGGCGCTCGGGGATCTACTTTTCGATCCTGACGTTGGCGTTTGCGCAGATGTGCTACAATCTGGCCTATTCGGTGCTGACCCCGATCACCAACGGGGAAACCGGCTTGCAGATCACGCTCGATGATCCGCGGATCTTTGACACTGCGGTTGCGGGCGTGCAGCCGGTCACCAACCTTTTCGGCCTCACCATGAACTCCACCGCTGAGGCGGAGCTGATGGGCATGACGTTGCAGTTCAACGCGGGCTTTTATGTCTGCGCGGTGATCCTGATCGCGACGTTCTACATCTCCATGCGGATCTTCCGGTCGCCGTTCGGCATGATGCTGCGGGCGGTCAAATCCAACCAGAACCGCATGAACTACACCGGCCTCAACACCCGGCCCTACACGCTGGCGGCGTTTGTGATCTCTGGCATGTTTGCCGGGCTTGCGGGCGGGCTGCTGGCCGCGACTGACCCCCTTGCGGGCGCGGAGCGGATGCAGTGGACCGCATCTGGTGAGGTGGTGCTGATGACCATCCTTGGCGGTGCAGGCACGTTGCTTGGCCCAGTTTTGGGCGCAGGCCTGATCAAGTACTTTGAGAATATCTTCTCAGCGTTCAACACCAGCGCGCTCAACGACATTTTCAACTTTTTGCCTGAGACGCTGCGCGATGCGGTGGTTTCGGTCAGTTCGTTGTTTGTCGGCGAAGGCTGGCACTTGACGCTGGGCCTGCTGTTCATGGCCATCGTCACCTTCCTGCCAGGCGGTTTGATGGAGGGCGCGACCCGCATCCTGCGCCTTGTGTCCGGCAGATTCCGCAAAAAGACCGACGACGGCACCAAAACCGTCCACCCGGCAGAATGAGGGGGACAAGACATGAGCATCATTCTTGAAATCCAGAACGTCAACAAACGCTTTGGCGGGCTTCAGGCGCTGGACGACGTCAACCTCAAGGTTGAGGAAGGCCATGTCCACGCCATCATCGGCCCCAACGGCGCGGGCAAATCCACGCTGCTGAACTGTCTGGTCGGGCGTCTTGTGCCCGATACCGGCGCGGTGACCTTCAACGGACGGTCGCTGATCGGTGCCAAACCGCATGAGATCAACCAGATGGGCGTCAGCCGCGTGTTCCAGACGCCTGAGATTTTCGAAGATCTCAATGTGCTGCAAAACGTGATGATCCCGGCGCTTGCATCGCGCGACGGGGCGTTCAAGCTAAACCTGTGGCGCGGGGTGGACAAGGAAGCTGAGATCCGCGACCTCGCGCTTCACACGCTCGAAGACGTGGGGATGGCCGACAAGCGCCACATGGATGCCAAGGCCATGTCGCGCGGCGACAAGCGGCGGCTGGAGCTGGCCATGTGCCTGGTCCAGAACCCGCGGCTGTTGTTGCTGGACGAACCGACGGCGGGCATGGCGCGCGCCGACACCAACAACACGATCGACCTTCTCAAACGCCTGAGCGCTGAGCGCAACATCACCAAAGTGGTGATTGAACACGACATGCACGTGGTGTTCAGCCTTGCTGACAGGATTTCCGTTCTGGCACAGGGCCATGTGATTGTCGAAGACGCGCCTGAGAATATCAAGGGCAACAAGAAGGTCCAGGAAGCTTACCTTGGGGGGGCGCAAGAATGACCACCAACGATGACGCCGCCTATGCGCGGATCCACAAGACGCCAAATGCCCGAAGCCAAGGCACCGCGCCTGCGTTTTTCTCAGTCTGGGACATCCACGCCTATTACGGACAAAGCTATATCGTCCAAGGCGTCAGCTTTAACATCCACGAAGGTGAGATCGTCGCGCTTCTGGGCCGCAATGGCGCGGGCAAGACCTCCACATTGCGCGCCATTGCGCGGGTTGGGTCTCCGATGGTGACCCACGGGGAAATCTGGCTGGACCACAAGCCGCTGCACGACATGAAGGCTTGGGAGGCGGCGCAGTTCGGCGTCGGCCTTGTGCCCGAAGACCGGCGGATCATCGCTGGCCTGACCGTTGAGGAAAACCTGCAGCTCGCGCAGATCGCCCCGCCCAAAGGCTGGTCGATTGAACGGATCTATGAACTGTTCCCCCGGCTGGGAGAGCGGCGCAAGCAAGAAGGCGTGACCTTGTCGGGCGGTGAGCAGCAGATGCTTGCCATCGGACGGGCACTGGCGCGCGACATCAAGCTGCTGCTGTTGGATGAGCCGTATGAGGGCCTCGCCCCCGTCATCGTGCACGAAATTGAACGCACGCTGGCTGAGATCAAGAGCCTTGGCATCACCACGGTGATTGTTGAGCAGAACGCGGTGGCCGCGCTGAAACTGGCGGACCGGGCCATCATCCTCGACATGGGGCAGGTGGTGTTTGACGGCACGGCGCAAGCGGTGCTCGACAACGAAGAACTTCGCCACGAATACTTGGCAATCTGAGCGCATCCGGGGCGGCCATCGCCGCCCCGGACCAGCAAAGCCCGACCATTGAACGATTGCGCGGTGGCCAGCCCCTGCGTCATTGCATGGTCAGCGCGAATAACGAATGGGAGGCGCCCAAGATGTCCGATAAAATGTATCCGCCCTCGGCTGAACTCGCCGCTTCGGCCCATGCGAACGCCGCGAAATATGCTGAGATGTACGCCGCATCTGTCAACGACCCGGATGCGTTCTGGGGCGAGCAGGGCAAGCGGCTTGACTGGATCAAGCCCTATTCCGTCGTCAAGAACACATCGTTTGATTACGGCGCAGTGTCGATCAAGTGGTTTGAGGACGGCACCCTGAACGTCTGCGCCAACTGCGTTGATCGGCATCTGGCAACCCGCGCCGACCAAGTGGCGATCATCTGGGAAGGCGACGACATCGCCACCAGCGCCCACATCACCTATCGCCAATTGCACGAACAGGTCTGCCGCTTCGCCAATGTGCTGAAAAAGCTGGGCGTGGAAAAAGGCGACCGGGTGGTGATCTATATGCCCATGGTGCCCGAGGCCGCCTATGCCATGCTGGCCTGCGCGCGCATCGGCGCGGTGCATTCCATCGTTTTCGCGGGTTTTTCCGCCGATGCGCTGGCTGATCGGGTCAATGACAGCGCCGCGAAACTGGTCATCACCGCTGATCACGCCCCGCGCGGCGGCAAGGCGACCAAGCTGAAAGACGCGGCGAATGCGGCGCTGCTGCGCTGCGACGACCATGTAAAATGCCTCGTGGTGCGGCGCACTGGCGGGCAGGTGGCGTGGGTTGAAGGCCGCGATCATTGGCTACATCAGGAAATGAAGACGGTTTCCGCCGATTGCCCGCCCGAAGAAATGAACGCCGAGGATCCGCTATTCGTGCTCTACACGTCCGGCTCTACGGGCAAACCCAAGGGCGTGGTGCACACGACGGGCGGCTATCTGCTTTATGCCGCGTTCACCCATGAATATGTCTTCGATTACCGCGAAGGCGATGTCTTTTGGTGCACTGCCGATGTGGGCTGGGTGACGGGCCACAGCTATATTGTCTATGGCCCGCTGGCCAACGGCGCCACCACGCTGATGTTCGAAGGCGTGCCGACCTATCCCGACGTGGGCCGGTTCTGGGAAGTGTGCGAAAAGCACAAGGTCAACCAGTTCTATACCGCACCGACCGCCATCCGCGCCTTGATGGGGCAGGGCGACGCGCCGGTCGAAAAGCATGATCTGTCATCCTTGCGCATCCTCGGCACCGTTGGGGAACCGATCAACCCTGAGGCATGGAACTGGTACAACAAGGTCGTCGGCAAGGAAAAATGCCCGATTGTCGACACCTGGTGGCAGACCGAAACCGGCGGCCACATGATCACCTCGCTGCCCGGCGCCATCCCGGCCAAGCCGGGATCGGCCACCCTGCCGTTCTTTGGCGTGCAGCCGGTGGTGCTGGATCCGACCTCCGGTGTGTTGATCGAAGGCAACGGGGTTGAGGGGGTTCTGGCCATTGCCGACAGTTGGCCCGGCCAGATGCGCACCATCTTCGGCGATCATGAGCGGTTCATGGAGACGTATTTCAGCCAATACAAAGGCTACTACTTCTCTGGCGATGGCTGCCGGCGTGACGAAGACGGCTACTACTGGATCACCGGGCGCGTTGACGACGTGATCAACGTATCAGGCCACCGCATGGGCACGGCTGAGGTGGAATCAGCTTTGGTCGCCCACGAAGCCGTCGCCGAGGCCGCCGTGGTCGGCTGCCCGCATCCGGTGAAGGGGCAGGGCATTTACTGCTACGTCACCCTCATGAACGGGGTGGAGCCGACCGACGCCCTGCGCGTTGAATTGCAGGCTTGGGTGCGCCGCGAAATCGGCCCGATCGCCAAGCCGGACATCATCCAATGGGCGCCGGGCTTGCCTAAAACCCGCTCAGGCAAGATCATGCGCCGCATCCTGCGCAAGATTGCCGAGAACGACGTGGACGCGCTGGGCGACATCTCAACCCTCGCCGATCCGTCGGTGGTTGAGGACCTGATCGCCAACCGCCTGGGTGCCTAAGTCCCTGCCGGGTTGGCAAATCGGACCTCAATATGGTCCGACAACACGCGAAAGGCCCCGGCGCAACCAGCGCCGAGGCCTTTTTATTTGATGGTGAGAGAAAACGGAGCAGGCGTAAATATAAAAAGATTTGAGTTGCGGAAAACGCTTAGATGGCAGCCGAGTGCCCCAAGGTTTTAGGCCAGCTCCAGGTTTTTTAGATTTGGGATGCGAAAAAACGGTTGTGTGGAGCGCCTATTTCGCAATCTACACGTCGCGTGGCTCCGGTTTTTGCAAGGATTATGGTTGCGCTACTTTCGCTCAGCCCAGCGAGTGCGCAGGTAAACAGATACAGGCAGTCTTCCATCTCGGCGCAGCCGCTTACAAGCCTGCCAATCACAACATGAGCATCTGTGGGCAAGGCTCCAAAATAGGAACCGTCTCAACCAAGCTCTATGAGCCATATGTGGCGAATTCTTCAAATAGCTTTGATGACACGTCGCGCAATCTGATTTGCGTGAACCTCGCCCCACACCGCCAAGTGAAATTCGCCAGAGCCTTTGACGCCCCCCCCTCAGCCGTCGATCAGCCGTGCCACCTGTTCCGCAATCGGGTCAGGGCCGTGCGAGGCAGCATCGGCCTCTACTTCATCGGGGTGGTTCACGGGACGCCAGACGTCGTTCTGGTGCACCTCAAACGGACGATAGAGCGATTTGTACGCCATCTTCGGCGATCCGGGCACCCAATACCCCAAATAGACGTAGGGCAGCCCCGCCGCCCGCGCAATTTCCACATGATCGAGGATCATATAAGCGCCGAAACTGCGCCCACGCATGGTCGGCTCAAAGAAACTGTAGACCATCGACAGCCCGTCATTCAGCACGTCCGTCAGGCACGCGCCAACCAGTTCGGGCGCGCTGCCGTCAGGGTCCGGGCGGCGGTATTCTACCAGCCGGGTGCGCACAGGGGTTTCTTCGACCATCGCTGCGAATTCGAAGATGTCCATCTCAGCCATCCCACCATCGGCGTGGCGGGCGTCCAGATAGCGGCGGAACAGGCGATATTGTTCATCGGTTGCTTCAGGCGGCAGCGCGCGGCGCAGAATGTCGGCGTTGCGTTTGATGATGCGGCGCTGCCCGCGTGATGGCTGGAACGCGTCGACCGGGATGCGGGTTGAAAGGCAGGCCGAGCACCCCGCGCAAGACGGTCGGTAGACCACGCCCTGACTGCGCCGGAACCCGCGCAGCGACAGCAGATCATTGACCGAAGCCGCGTCAGGATTGCGCAGGGTCGTGAACAGCTTTCGCTCCGACCGCCCCTCCAGATACGGGCAGGGCTGGGGCGCGGTGACGAAGAATTGTGGCGCAATCCGGCCCTGATGGTGGCTCATACGGCATCCCGATCTGAAGACATGGGTCAGGAAACGTAGCAGGCGCAGGCGCTGGCGTCATCTGCGAAAACGGGTGCGCCGCCGGCATCTGAGGCCGGCGGCCTGGGTCATGCCTTTGGCAGTCAGGTTGCTTTGCGTTTGCGGCGTCGTCCTGCCAGCCCCAAGATGATCAGCGCGCCTGCCAACAGCGGTGCCGCGGCCGGGACGGGCACGGAGCTGGTCAACAGATTCACCACCAGGGTTTGTCCACCGTTGTAGTCGACCGGGCCAAAGAGGAAGGACACGCTGCTTGAGGTAAAGCTGAGCATGCCGGGGCTGAAACCGGGCAAATCGGTCGAAAAAGTGATGCAGGTGATGCCGGACCCAAAGCTGAGGTCAGAGATGACGATCTCATGATCCGCAATCGTGCCGCCGGTGCCGCCGTTTGGGCCGAAGATAAAGACGATGCTGTCCGCCTCGGGGTTGCTGGACAGGTTGTTGCCGCCAGACAGCTAAACCACATCCGACAGACCTGCGGTGACCGTGGTCGTGCAAGGCGAACTGCCCACTACGGCGGCGCAATAATCGAAGCCGCTGCTGGGGATGATGCGATTGAGCGATATGGTGTCGCCCACAAGGCTGGCGGCTTGACCCGCGGCGGGCGCAAGAAACGCTGCGGCACCGATCAAGGCGATGCGAAGCGGCGAAAACAGCGTGTTTGGCGTGGTGAAAATTCCTTCGG
This sequence comes from Paracoccaceae bacterium, assembly GCA_047610385.1. Lineage (GTDB taxonomy): Bacteria > Pseudomonadota > Alphaproteobacteria > Rhodobacterales > Rhodobacteraceae > JBOCEF01. The sequence goes on from JBLGAC010000020.1 coordinate 33,667, forward strand.
GTTCGGATGTGCGGATTTATGAATCTAACGCGTCCGGCGCCCGCTGATCAAGTGTGGCGGCTTCCTATTTCAAGCACCCCGGCAGACCCCCAAAACGCAAGACGCCCCCACCCCGATCGGGGGTGAGGGCGTCATCTGCGCGGTGCGGCGTGGATCAGGCCGGGACGGCGTCGTCCATGTCGGGCGCGGGCGGCGGGGACGGGCGGTGGCGCTTGTCCATGAACTGCTCGAACTCTGACTGGTCCTTGGCCTGACGCAGCTTTTCAAGGAACTGCTCAAAGGCGGCCTGCTCATCCTCAAGCCTGCGCAGGGTTTCTTCGCGGTAGGCGTCAAAGGCGTAGTTGCCGGTGGGGATGAAGGTCTTGCGCCCGAAGCCTCGGTTTCGCTTGCCAAGTTTGCCCATGCGTCCGCTCCAGATCATGTAGAAAAGAATGGCCAGGCCCAGCGGCCAGACCACAATGAACCCGACGACCATCGCGGCGATCCAGGCGGGTTTGCCCATGTCGTCCAATTTGGCCTCGGCGGCTTTCAGCCATGCGGTAATGCGTTCCATCTGCTCCATCCATCGTTGCAGGGTGATGTGAATGTTATTTACATTTACATAATTGGGGGGCGTTAGACGCGCCGTCAAGACCCGCCCGTAAAAATCCGCGTCAGTCTTCGCCTTGGATCAGTCCCAGACCGCGCAGATAGACCAGCGTGCCTGATTCCAGCAGGTCTTCGGGGGATATCGGAGCGCCCAGCCCGGCAGAATTGCGCGCGAACAGCTCGACAACCCCGTGGCTCATCGCCCAGATATGCGCGCTCATCATCCGGGCGAGGGGGCGCTTTTCCGGGGCGGCGCGTTCGATCAGCGCCTCTGCGGCGCGGCGCATGGCACCTTGGGCGCGCTCAGCCTCGGCGCGCAGGGCCGGGTCGGCGTCAAGGTCCAGCCCCGCCTCAAACATGGCGATGTAATAGCCCGGTTCGTGCCGCGCAAAGGCCAGATAGGCGCGTCCGACCTTTCCGAAAGCGGCGAGCGGCGAAGGCTTGCCGCTGTTCCACGCATCGTCCAGCAGGTCGGCGAACAGGCCAAAGCCCCGCAGCGCCGCCTCAGCGATCAGCGCCTCGCGGCTGGGAAAATGGCGATAGGGGGCGGCGGGGCTGACCCCGGCCTCCCGCGCCACTTCGGCAAAGGAAAAGCCGTGCGGGCCCTTTTCGGCGATCAGCTTCAGCGCGGCCGTGACCAGCGCCTCGCGCAGGTTGCCGTGGTGATAGCCGCGCCGCCTGCCGGAGGTGTCTTCGCTTGGGGTCATACCGCTCAATACAGGGGCGGCCGGTGCGGATGCAATGCGGATGCGCAGGGTGCAGGGGGCAGCGCGGATGCGCAGGGGATGGTGCAGCGCGCACGCCAAAAAAAATGCCCCCCCCCCTGGATCCGCGGCAACCGCGCGATTGCGCAGAAGATGCGGACCCAAGGGGCAGGGACGGGCGCAGCATGTGGGCGCCCACGCCCGGGACACGGCTCATCTTCGATCTTGCTTCCGCAGGGACCGCCGTTTCGTGGGGAACGGTGGTCTACGCGCGTCAGGGGCGCACGCGCAAAGGCAAAGCCGAAAAACCGGAACCGCGCCGCTGTTGTCGGGCGTTGTACGCCGCCCGGTCAGATACGCGTCTCGATTCGAAACATTAACAGACTGCTCATTTTTCCAGCTTGTGGCATACCCCAGTCCGGGTATGCGCGGTCTGCCGGGCTGCGTCTGTGCGCCGCTGCGCTGTTTTTCGCTCATTGCCGCGCCCTGCGCCCGTTGATACACCCATCCCAGCCCATTCAGCCCAGCCGGAGATGCCCCTTGTCCCAGGATCCCAACGCCCCCGGGGCGCCGGAGCGCGCAAAAGCGAAATCGGTCGGCGCGTTGCGCGGCCTTGGCCCGTTCGTGCTGCCGTATCGGCTGCTTGGCTTGGGCGCAATTGTGATGCTGCTGTTGACCACCGTGCTGAACCTGACGCTGCCGATTGCGGCGGGCAGGGTGGTGAACGGGTTCTCAGCGGAAGACGTCGCGCTGATGGACAGCTATTTTGTCGCCGCCATCGCCATCGCCGCGGCGCTGGCGCTGGCAACCGCTGCGCGGTTCTACCTGATCACACGGCTGGGGGAGCGGGTGATCGCCGACATCCGCAGCGCGGTCTATAACAAGGTCGTCGGCATGTCCCCGGCGTTCTATGAGACGCTGATGACCGGAGAGGTGCTGTCGCGCCTGACCACCGACACCACGCTGATCCTGTCGGTGCTGGGATCGTCGGCCTCCATCGCGCTGCGCAACCTGTTGCTGCTGATCGGCGGCATGGGGCTGATGTTCTGGACCTCGCCCAAGCTGGCGGCCTATGCGCTGCTGATCGTGCCGCTGGTGGTGCTGCCGATCCTGGTGCTCGGGCGCCGTGTGCGCCGCCTCAGCCGCGAAAGCCAGGACCGGGTTGCGGCATCCTCGGCCACCGCGTCGGAAACGCTGCTCGCGGCCCAGACGGTGCAGGCCTATACCCACGAAGCGCAAAGCCGCGCGCGATATGGCCGCTTGATCGAGGAAGCGTTCGATTTCGCCCGCCAGCGGATTCTGGCACGCAGCCAGTTGGCCGCATTCGTGATCTTTTTGGTGTTCACCGGGGTTGTCGGCCTGTTGTGGATCGGCGCCACCGATCTGCGCGAAGGCCGGATTACCGCAGGCGAACTGGTGCAGTTTTTGATCTATTCGGTGATGGTCGCAGGCGGCGTCGGCGCGATGTCTGAGGTCTGGGGCGAGGTCCAGCGCGCTGCGGGCGCCACCGAACGTCTTATCGACCTGCTGCATGCGGAGGACACCGTTCAGCCCCCCGCGTCGCCGATTGCGCTGCCATCCCCGGCGCGCGGTGAAATCGCGTTCCAAGACGTGGTGTTCCGCTATCCCACCCGTCCCGAAATCGCGGCGCTGGACGGCGTGTCGCTGAACGTCAAGGCGGGGGAAACCGTGGCGCTGGTTGGCCCGTCCGGCGCGGGCAAGACCACGATTTTTCAGCTGCTGCTGCGGTTTTATGATCCCAAAAGCGGGGCCGTGACGCTTGATGGCGTCAATGTCGCTGATGCCGATCTGCAGGACCTGCGTCGCCGCTTTGCGCTGGTTAGCCAGGACCCGGCGATCTTTGCTGACACCGTTGCGGCCAACATCCGGTTCGGGCGCACTGATGCGTCTGACGAAGATGTGATCGCCGCCGCCAAAGCCGCTGCCGCCCATGATTTCATTGAGGCGCTGCCGCTTGGCTACGGCGCGCAGGTCGGGGAACGCGGTGTGATGCTGTCGGGCGGGCAGAAGCAGCGCATCGCCATTGCCCGCGCGATTCTGCGCGACGCGCCGATCCTGCTGCTGGACGAAGCAACCTCAGCGCTGGACGCCGAAAGTGAACGTCTGGTGCAAGATGCCGTAACGCGCTTGGCCGAAGGGCGGACCACCATCGTGATCGCCCATCGTCTTGCCACCGTCAAACAGGCCGACCGCATTCTGGTGATGGAGGGCGGAAAGATCGTCGCCATCGGCACCCATGACGCGCTGGTGGCTGAGGGCGGGCTTTATGCCCGGCTTGCGCGCCTGCAGTTCACTGAGGGCTGAACGCGCAGGATTGTTTCGCCGATCGCAGCAGTGACGTAACGTTCCCGGTTGCGGCAACCGTGCCATACGGTCATTTAATGAAACGCGCTCTGGTTTTAATGCCACGGCGCCGCGTTCGCGCGCCGGCCGCCGCGCCATCGCGGCGTGAAGGCATGCGCGACAGATATCGAACGGCCCGTGGGGCGAGGCGAGCGAGAGCGCCGCCGCCCCGAGGTCGAAGCAAATACGGCAAGCCGCGCCCGAAAGGCACCGGCTAAGGGGAGGACGACCTCATGGCTCATGATATGGCAGCGGACGAGGGCAAGGTGATCTTTGCAACCATCGCCGACAAAATTGCGATGGAGCAGACGCCGCTTGAAGACCGCTGGACCGCGAACACGGTGCACGACCTGCTTGCCGACACCGCAGGTCGCCATGGTGCGCGGCCCGCGATCAGCTTTCAGATCAAATCAGGGCCGACCGACAAGGCCGAAACCCTGACCTGGCGCGACCTGCTGGGAAGCGTGAACCGCGCCGCGAACCTGTTCCGCCGTCTTGGCATCCATGATGGCGACACCGTTGCCTATTTGCTGCCCAACACCAATGAAACCGCGATCACTCTGCTGGCGGGCGCCACTGCGGGCATCGTCGCCCCGGTGAACCCGCTGCTGGACGCCGAACAGATCGGCGCAATCTTGCGCGAAACTGGGGCCACGGTGCTGGTGACGCTGGCGCCGTTCCCCAAGACCGACGTGGCTGACAAAGCCGCCGCGGCCTGCGCGCTGGCGCCGAATGTGAAGACGATCCTTGAGGTGGATCTGAAGCGCTACCTGTCGCCGCCGCTCAGCTGGATTGTGCCACTGATCCGTCCCAAACGGCCCGGGGGCCATGGCGCGACGGTGCTCGATCTGAACGCTGAGATGGCGAAGGAGAGCGAGGCGCTCGATTTCGTCCCGGCGGCCGACACCACCCGGATCTGCGCGCGGTTCCACACCGGCGGCACCACCGGCATGCCCAAGATCGCTGAGCACAACCACCACGGCATGATCTACAATGGCTGGCTGGCATCGCATATCCTGTACACCCACGAAGACGTGCTGCTGTGCCCGCTGCCGCTGTTTCATGTGTTTGCGGCCTATCCGATCCTGATGACCTGCGTCGCCTCGGGTGCCCACATGGTTATGCCGACGCCTGCGGGGTATCGCGGCGACGGGGTGTTCGACAATTTCTGGAAATTGATTGAGCGCTGGGGCGGCACCTTCATGGTCACCGTCCCCACCGCCGCCGCCGCGCTGATGCAGCGCAAGGTCGATGCGGATGTCAGCACGCTGCGCTACGCGCTGTGCGGATCGGCCCCGCTGCCGCAGGAGCTGTTCAAACGCTTTGAGGCCGCGACCGGGGTCAAGATCCTTGAAGGCTACGGGATGACTGAGGCGACCTGCATGGTCAGCTGCAACCCCGGCGATGGTGAGCGCAAGATCGGCTCCGTCGGCATTCCGTTCCCCTATACCGACGTGCGCATCCTGCATTGTGATGAGGTCGGAAACATCACCCGCGAATGTGTGGTGGATGAAACCGGAGAGATCTGCATCAACAACCCCGGCATCCGTCTGGGCGCGACCTACAAGGAACCTGAGAAGAACGTGAACCTTTACGCCGATGGCAAGCTGCTGCGCACCGGCGATCTGGGGCGGCTCGACGCCGACGGCTATCTGTGGATCACCGGCCGCGCGAAAGACCTGATCATCCGCGGTGGTCACAACATCGACCCCGCAGAGATCGAGGAGGCGCTGATGGCGCATCCCTCGGTCGGGTTTGTCGGCGCGATCGGCCAGCCTGACGCGCATTCAGGTGAAATCCCCTGCGCGTATGTGGAGCTGATTGACGGCGCCTCGGTCGCGGATGGCGAATTGCGCAAGTTCTGCGAAGAGCATGTGCATGAGCGCGCCGCATGGCCCAAGCATGTCGAGGTGCTGGCCGAGCTGCCCAAAACCGCCGTTGGCAAGGTGTTCAAACCAGCCCTGCGCGCCATGGCGATCACCCGCGTTTATGGCGCCGCGCTGCAGGCAGCCGGGATCAGCGCGGCGGTGTCGGTGGTTGAGGACAAGAAGCTGGGTCTGGTGGCCGAATTGACCGCGAGCACCAACACGCTGGACGAAGATGCCTGCCGCGCTGTGCTGGGGTCGTTCCCGCGGCCATTCCGCATCATCGGCTGATGTCTTGAGGCTGATTTGAAAAGGGGCGGCGCCGGGTGGCGCCGCCCCTTTTTTTGTGCGCGGGCTGCGGGCGCGTTCGGGGGCTGCGCCCCGCTCTCGCGCCCGCCAGGGGCGGGGGGAAGGGGCTGGCGCCCCTTCCCCCCTGCACCCCCCATCCGCCGATCAGTGGCCCATGAAGCGCAGCACTTCTGCCGCCACGGCATCGGGCTGCTGGTGCAGGATCCAATGGTCGGCGCCGGGGATGTCGACCACGGTCAGGTCGTCGCACAGCGCGTCCAGACCTTCGCGCGCCTCAGGCAGCAGTGCGCTGTCGCCGGCACCCCACAGCAAAAGATGGGGCATGGCGATGCGCATGGCGTCTGCTTGCATCTGCGGCAGGTCGGCGGTCGGGATCGGTGCGCCCGGTTTTGCGACCTTCAGCGGCGTCGCCCGATACCAGTTCACCATCGCGTGCATCGCGCCGGGCTGCGACCAGGCGGCGAGGTATTTTTCGCGCCGCGCGGGGGTCAGCCAGCGCATGTCCATGGTCGCGCCGAACAGGGTGCCCAGCTTTTCGAACGCATTGACGGCAAGCTTGTCCTCAGAGCCCGGTTGGCGCAGCCAGTCGATGTATTGCGACGCCTCGGCCTGCGGGCCGCCTTTGGCCAGGGCGGCCTGAAACGGGATCGGGTGCACGCCGTTGGCGATGATCAGGCGGTCGACCAATTCGGGCGCCCGCATGGCCAGCGCATAGGCAACCGAGGCGCCCCAGTCATGGCCGAACACCGCCGCAGCGCGCCCGCTGGGGCGGAAATGCCGGATGATCGCGGCGGCGTCGGCGGCCAGTTTGCCACCCGAATATTGCGCCACCCCATCAGGCTTGGCGCTGAGGTTGTAGCCGCGCTGATCGGGCGCCACGCAGAAAAAATGCGGTGATAGGCGGTCGATCATTTCCTCCCACGCGCCGGAATATTCGGGAAAGCCGTGCAGCATCAGCATCAGCGGCGCGGCTGGATCGCCTGCGGTCAGACAGTGAAATTCCAGACCGTTGGCGAAAATTGTCTCAGTGTTCATGGGTCCCCTCCCCTGGGGTGGTTTTTTCAGATTGCGCTGAGCGGGCAATGACGCTGGCCCCGGCGTCAAGGGCCGGGCAGTTATGCGTCGGCGGCGCGGGTCACGATTTGTGATGCGCTTTCCAGCGTGCGATGGACCGGGCAGCGGTCGGCGATCTGCATGAGGCGGGCGCGCTCATCATCCGACAGATCGCCAGTCAAGCGGATGATCCGGTCGAACCGGTCGATGCGCGCGTCTGCGCCGCAGCCTGCGCAATCCTCAGCATGGGTTTTGGCATGGGTCACGTCGACTGTGACATCGTGCAGCGCGATGCCTTTGCGGCGCGCATACATGCGGATGGTCATCGCCGTACAGGCGCCCAAGCCCGCGGCCACCAGCCCATACGGCGACGGGCCTGCATCGGCACCACCGACCGAGGTCGGCTCGTCCGCCACCAGCGCGTGGTGCCCCACAAGGATGTCTTGGCGAAAGCCCGCGGGGTCAGCCTCAGTCACCCGCACCACGCCTTCGGGGGCGGATTTGGGCGTCTCAGGCGCGGCCATGATCAGATAGCGTGAGGCCCATGCCGCGATCAGATCAGCGGCATAAGCGGCATCTTCGGCGCGGGTCAGCAGGTGGTCAGCGTCGTCCAGCGAGACAAAGCTTTTGGGGTGTTTGGCGGCGGTGAACAGGCGCGAGGCATGCTCAATCCCGACGATTTCATCGCGCGGGGCGTGCAGGATCAACAGCGCGCGGCCCAGATGGGCGGCGGCCTCAGTCACCCGCGCGCCGCGCGCTTCGTCGACAAAATCGCGGGTCACGCGCAGGGGCGCGCCGGGGCCGATGGTAACGGTGGCCTCACCTGTTGTCTGAATGACATCCAGCGCGTCGCCAAGAAGGCGCAGCACATGGGCCGGGTCCGCCGGGGCACCGATCACCGCCACCGCCTGCACCGACGCGATGCCCTGCGCCGCGATCAGCGCTGCCGCCCCGCCCAGCGAATGGCCGACCAGCAGGCCCGGCGCCAAGCCTTGATCGGCCATCCATGCGGCCGCGTCGATGATGTCGCGCGCTTGGGCTGCCGGGCCGCCGACGCCGCCGGGATCGCCCGAGCCGCCGATCCCGCCCATGTCAAAGCGCAGCGTCGCGATCCCGCGCGCGGCCAGCGCTTTTGATATCCGCCGCGCGGCATGACTGTCCTTGGAGCACGCGAAGCAATGGGCGAACAGCGCGGCGGCCCGCACCTGTCCCGTGGGGCGTTCAAGACGGGCAGACAGCGCGCCGCCGCCGCTGCGGGGCAGGGCGGCATCAGCGGTGGGGGATGGGGGCATGAACGGTCCTTCCGGGGTCATTGAAATTGGCGAAAAAGGCCCTTGAGCGTGTTGAGCGGGGTTTCGGGCGGCGCGGTCTTCTCATCTGCCTTGGGGGCACCGAAGATGGCGCCCAGACCTTGTTCAAGGATCGTGGCCCCGCCTTTGGCCGCACCGCCAACTGTGCCCCCAACCGCGCCCAGCAGGCCTGGAATTGCGCGCGCCAGATCCGGCGCGATGGTGGGCGCGCGCCACGGGCCGCGCACGGTGACCGGAAAGCTCAGCCCCCCCGCGTCGATCAGCCCGGGGATGGCGGTGACGGCGCGAGGGGTAACGCGATAGTCGATGCGGCGCGCGCCGATGTTCACAGATCCCGCGCCGGTCAGCGTGATCTGCGGCCCGGTCATGCGCAGGTCGTCATTGTGCAACACACCCTTGTCAATGGTCCAACTGGCGCGCACGCGGGTGAATTCGGTCTGCGCGGTGGCGCCGGTTTCGCCGGTCAGGGTGTTGCGCACCAGCGCCGGGATGTTCACGCCGTTGATCGCGCCGTCGCGCAGATCGGCGGCACCCTTGCCCGCAAGGCTGCGCATCAGCGCGTCCATATGCGGGCCTTGGGCGGTAAATTGCGCGGTCAGATCGCCGGTGCCGTCCAGCAGCCCCTTGCCCGCCAGCGCCCGCAGCGCCGGTCGCAACAAGACGCCCGCGGCGACGAGTTCGCCGGTCACGCGCAGCCCGTCTTTGTCGGGGGTGGCGCGGGCGGTTCCCGACATCGCGCCGCCGAACAGCGCGGCTTTGGTCACGGTCAGCGTTGCGGTGGCGTCCTTTACGGTCGCGGCACCTTCGATCCGTTCGATCATCCCGCGCGGCAGGGTCACTGGCCCGGCGGCAAAATCCAGCGTGATGTCCATGGCGCTGCGCGGCACAGGCCCGATCGGATCGGTCGACCAGCTATCGCGCGGCGCGGGCGCGCCGCCCGCCAGCCACGGCCGCAGATCAATCGCGCCGAGGGTCAGCGCCCCGCGCATGGCGGGCCGTGCCCCGGTCAGATCCACATCGCCAGTCAGCGCGGCTTCGACATCGTCGATGCGGATGTATCCGCCCTGCAGGTGCCCGCCCTTTGGCGTGATGCGCAGGGCACCGATCAGCGACGCGGTTTGCAATTGCGTGTCGGGCAGGGTGATGGCCACGCCCGCCAGCGCGGCGATGCGGCGGGGGGGGGCGGATGCCTCCATGCGGCCATCAAACAGCGCATCGCCGCCAAGCGTGCCGGTGAAACGGGCCGCGGCATCGCCTTCGCGCAACGTTGCGTCCAGATCAACCGGCCCGCCTGCCTGCCAGCCCTGAGCGCCTGACATCCTGACCTCTGCCGCCAGATCCCAACCGTCGGCGGCTGCGTGGCCAGTCAGCAGGCCAGTCAGCACGGCAGTCAGCGCCTCAGGCCCCAGATCAATGTCGCCCGACAGCGACAGCGCATCAATGGCTGCAAGCTGGGGCGGCAGCCCGGCGGCGACATCGCCAAGCCCCAGATCGCGCAGCAAGGCGCCCGGCGCGCCGCTTTGGGCCGCCAGCGTCCCGCGCAGCGTCAGCGCGTCGCCCACTGCCGCCATCCCATCCCAGGACATGGTTGCGCCCGCGGCTGTCAATGTCAGCGCCGCCTTGGTGGCCGCGCCCGACAGCGCCGCCGACAACGCGCCCAGATCAAGCGTCAGCGCCGCTGGCTTGCCGTTCAGCACCGCTGAGGCGCGCAGGCGCATGGGCGCGTTCATGTCCGGCAGCTCCAGCGTCCCGTCAAAGGCCGACAGCGCGATGTCCCGCCCAGTGCGGGCGTCGCGCAGCCGAAGGATGCCATCCGAGATCTCTGCCCGATCAATGCCGATGCGCCGCGCAGCGCCGGGCGCGGCATTTCCGGCCATGTCCCAGTTGCGTTGCCCATCGGCGTTGATTTCCAGCGACACGTTGGGCCGGATCAGCCGCAGCCCGGTCACCTGCACGTCGCCCGACAGCAGCGGCCAGATCGCGACTGATATCTGCGCAGCCTCAGCGGTCACCATCGCTGGGCCGTCGGCCCAAGGGGCGTTGGACAGGGACACCCCCGCAACCTCAGCCCCCAGATCGGGCCAGAGGCTGGGCCGCGCGGCACCAGCAACGCTCAGCTCTCGTCCGGTGGCGGCGCGCACTTGGTCGGCGGCGATGCGCAGGATCTGGTCGGTGGGCAGCCATATCCAGAACGCTGCGGCGGCCAGTGCGATCAGCGCCAATGCCGCGAGCGTGATTTTACCGATGATGCGCATTGGACCGTACCTCGCGGGTGGGGTGGGCTGCGTCGGGGGATATGATCAGCGCGCCGGCCCCAGTGATCAAGGGCTGATCAAGGGCTGATCAAGCGCCGGGTTTCTCACCGGGTCGGGATTCGCGCAGTTGGCGGATCAGCAGCAGCACCGGTGCCAGCCCGACAGCGATGATCGCGAGGGCGGGCGGCCCGGCGGCGGAAAGATCCTCAAGCGATGCGGACGAATAGACCCGCGTCGCCAGCGTGTCGAAATTGAACGGGCGCAGGATCAGCGTGGCGGGCAATTCCTTGGCACCATCCACAAAGATCAACAGCGCCGCGGTCAGCACTGACCCGCGGATGATCGGCAGATGCACCCGGCGAAGCGCGCCGCGCTTGGTCTCTCCCAGCGCGCGGGCGGCCATCTCCATCGACGGGGTCACGCGCCCCAGCGCCCCGTCCACCGCGCCATGGGCGATGGCGGCAAAGCGGACCACATAGGCGAAAATTACAGTCGCGGCGGTGCCGGTCAGGATCAGGCCGGGGTCCCATCCGGTGGTATCAAAAATCGCATCGGCGACGAAATTGTCAAAGGCAGAGGCGGGCAGCAGCACCCCCACCGCCAGCACCGCGCCCGGCGCCGCATAGCCGACCGCGGCCGCCTTGGCGACCCAGCGCGGGCCAGACGACGTCGATGCCCGCGCGCCATAAACCAGCAACACGCCCACCGCCGCAGATATGCAAGCTGCGGTTGCCGACAGCCAGAATGTGTTGCCCGCGGCGCGCCAGAATCGCGGCTCCGCCCATTGGTCCATCTGGACGAAGGCGTGGCTGGCCATCACGCCCACCGGCAGCACGAACCCCAACGCGACCGGCGCCGCGCAGCCCGCAAAGGCCAGCCAGCGGGCGACGGGGCCCAAGGGCGCGCCTTCGATCGGGCGATATCGGCGGGACATGTTGTGATAGCGGCGGCCGCGGCGCGACGATGCCTCTAGCCCCATCAGCGCGAACACGAAGATCAGCATCACGCAGGCGATCTGCGCCGCGCCGCCCGCGTTTCGTGATTCGAGCCAGATTGAGAACACGCCCGTTGTCAGCGTCTGCACCGCGAAATGATCAACCGCGCCGAAATCATTCAGCGTTTCCATCATTGCGATGGCGGCGCCTGCCATCACCGCCGGGCGCGCCAGCGGCAGCGCCACCCGAAAGAACGTGGCCCACGGCCCGCAGCCCAGCGATCGCGCGACTTCGAGCGCACAGACCGATTGTTCGCGGAACGCCGCGCGGGTCAGCAGATAGACATAAGGATACAGCGACAGCGTCAGCACAAAGCCCGCCGACCAGATCGACCGGATTTCGGGGAACCAGTAGTCGCGCGCGCTGGTCCAGCCAAAGGCGCCGCGCAGCGCGGTCTGCACCGGTCCGGCAAATTCCAGCAAGTCCACCAGCGCATAGGCGCCGATATAGGCAGGCATGGCGAGGGGCGCGAGCAGCAGCACCTCCAGCAACCTGCGTCCGGGAAAGCGGGTCATCACCACCAGCCACGCCGCCCCGGCCCCAATCGCCGCAGCCCCAATGCCGACCATCGCCATCAGCGCGATGGAATTCATGGCATAGCGCGGCAGCACCGTTGCCAGCAGATGTGGCCAGATGTTTTCCGTGGGGAACAGCGCGATCCACGCGACGGCCAGCAGCGGCGACAGAATCGCGCCCGCCAGCGCCAGCGACAGCACGGTCCAGCCGTCAAACCGCAGCCGACCGCGCACCGCGCCAAAGCGCGCGGCGCGCCCACGCTTGATGGCGAGGGCGGGATCCGGGTCCGGTCCGGAATTCCGATCAAAAACGTCGGTCATAGGAAAAGGGAATTAACTTGGGCGCGCCGCGCTGTCCAGCGTGGGCTTGGGGGCTCAGAACTCCAGCCAGGTGCCCAGCTTCACGCTGGCCGATGTGTCATTGACCACCCCCGCCGCGACCGACAGCTGCATCTGCACCCCGTCGCTTAGCCTCAGCACCGCTGAGGGGGCAAGCCGGGCGGCGACGGCGCCATCTTCGTCCCGGTCGGTCTGCAGCTGCATGATCAGCATCAGCCCGCCATCGGTTTTGATGCCCGCGGTGAAATCGGCCTTCAGCAGCGCATCCCCCGCGGTGGTCAGGAATTCCGCGCTTGCGTCCAGCGACAGCCAGCCATTGCCCCAGGCGCTGGCAAAGCCGCGCCCCCAGGACACGCCCGGACGCAGGCGCGGGCGGGCCGGGTCATCGGGCGATGAAAGGTAACCCAGCCCCATCTCCGCTGAGATCACGTCGCCATCCGCGCTGGTCCACAGGTGGTGGCGTGCAAAGGCGATGCCGGTCCAATTATGCTGCTGCGTGCCGGTTTGCTGGGCGTCAAAGCCCACTGTCCAGGACGGGGCCGCGCCGAATTCTGCGTAAAGCCCGCCGAACGTCGTGGGCGATTGCGCGTCTGCCGCCTGCGGTCCGGCAATCTGGGGCGTGACGGACGCGAACCCGGTCCCCTGCGCGCGCGGCCATGGACCGGCTGCGGCACCATTGGCCAGAAGGGTCAGCATCAGCGGGGCGATCAGGGCGAGGGCATGGCGCATGGCGGGGGCTCCTTGGCAGCGGAGCTTCAGGGTGCGTCGCCGTGGTTAAATTTGCCTGAAGACGCGGCGCGACCCATATCGTGGCAGGCACGGATCGCGGCACCACCGCCGATTGACGCCCCGCGCCCCCGCTCATATGGTCCGCGCGCGCCGCACCACGCGCGGCGAAACATTCAATAAAAGGAGAGCCGCCATGGCGCCTGCCGCAAGCTCAAGCGCGCCGCGCTCTTTCCAGGAGATCATCCTGCGCCTGCAAGCCTATTGGGCTGACAAGGGCTGCGCAATTTTGCAACCTTATGACATGGAGGTCGGCGCCGGCACCTTCCATCCCGCCACCACGTTGCGGGCGCTGGGCGCGCGTCCTTGGGCGGCGGCCTATGTCCAGCCCTCACGCCGCCCCACGGACGGGCGCTATGGCGACAACCCCAACCGGTTGCAGCATTATTACCAGTTTCAGGCGATCATCAAGCCAAGCCCGCCAGACCTGCAGGATCTGTATCTTGGCAGCCTTCAGGCCATTGGCATCGACATGACCATGCACGACATCCGCTTTGTTGAGGATGACTGGGAAAGCCCGACCTTGGGCGCCTGGGGTCTGGGCTGGGAGGTCTGGTGCGACGGCATGGAGGTGTCCCAGTTCACCTATTTCCAGCAGGTCGGCGGCCATGATTGCCACCCGGTGTCGGGTGAGCTGACCTATGGGCTGGAGCGTCTGGCGATGTATGTGCTGGGCGTCGATCATGTGATGGACATGCCGTTCAACAGCCCCGACGCGCCGACCCCGATGACCTATGGCGACATCTTCCGGCAGACTGAGCGGGAATATTCGCGCTTTAACTTTGACATTGCCGACATCGACATCCTGCTGCGCCACTTTGAGGATGCCGAAAAAGAATGCCTTGCGATCCTGTCCCACCCGCCGACCGATCCCAAAACCGGGAGGGAGATCTTCATGGCACATCCCGCCTATGATCAGGCGATCAAGGCAAGCCACCTGTTCAACCTGCTGGACGCCCGAGGGGTGATTTCCGTGACTGAACGCCAAGCCTATATCGGCCGCGTGCGCACGCTGACCAAAGCCTGCGCTGATGCGTTCGTGACCACTGATGCGGCGGGGGGCTGAGCGGATGTCCGGCAAGGTTCTCGTCCTCGCGCTGGTGATCTTTACCGTCATTTTTGGTGGGGCGCTGTGGTATTTTCAGACTCAGGCGTTTTACGCAGTGATCACCGATGTGGATGAAATCAGCGTGCAGGGCCAGACCCTGCCAGTGGTGAAATATCAGGGCATCGACGCCGACACGTCGCCCCTGAAGCTGCGTGCGTGTTTTCGCATCCGCGATGGCGTCGCGCCCGACGCGCTGGCGCATTTCCCGCGCGCGGACGGCGCCACGCCGCTGGTCGCGCCCGCTTGGTTCGACTGCTTCGACGCGCCCGCCTTGCAAAAGGGCATCGATGACGGCCCCCTGCGTCCCGTCGTGGCCGGACAGAATGAACCGTGGGGCTTTGACCGCATCGTCGCGACCTGGCCCGATGGGACCGGCGTAATGTGGCGCCAGATGAACCGCTGCGGCCTTGCCCAGTTTGCGGGCGATCCGCTGCCTGAAGGCTGCCCGCCCCAGCCCGACGATGCGCCCGATGATAAGCCCGACGACAAGAAAGACCGCTGATATGGCCGACCTGCTGATCGAGCTTTTCTCTGAAGAGATCCCCGCCCGCATGCAGGCCCGCGCCGCGGCTGACCTGCGCCGCCTGATGACCGACAAACTGGTTGAGGCAGGCCTGACCTATGCCGATGCCAGCGCCCACGCGACGCCCCGGCGTCTGGCGCTGGCGATGCAGGGCCTGCCTGCGCACACCAAGCCAGTGCGCGAAGAACGCAAAGGCCCCCGCGCTGATGCGCCCGAAAAGGCCATCGAAGGCTTTCTGCGCGGCGCTGGTGTGACCCGTGATCAGCTGGAGGTTCGGCCCAGCAAAAAGGGCGACCTGCTGTTCGCGATCATCGAAAAGCCCGGCCGCCCGGCGGCTGAGATTATCGCTGAGGCGCTGGACGCCACCATCCGCAATTTCCCCTGGCCCAAATCCATGCGCTGGGGCACAGGAACCCTGCGCTGGGTGCGCCCGCTTCATTCCATCTTGTGTATCCTGACCGACGAGTCTGGCACCCAGATCGTGCCGCTGAATGTCGACGGGATCGCGGCCGGGACCGTCACCCACGGCCACCGCTTCATGGGCAAGCGCGACATCGCGGTGTCGGGCTTTGATGACTATGCCGAGAAATTGCAGGACGCCCATGTGATCCTGCGGGCTGAGGACCGCGCTGAGCTGATCAGCCACGACGCTGCCCAGATCGCCTTTGCGCGCAACATGACCGTGGTGCCGGATGCGGGCCTGCTGGCTGAGGTGTCGGGGCTGGTCGAATGGCCAGTGGTGCTGATGGGCGAGATCGACGCAGCGTTCCTCGGCCTGCCTGCTGAGGTGCTGCAAACCTCGATGAAGGAGCATCAGAAGTTCTTCTCGGTCCTCAACCCCGAGACGGACCGGATCGAGGCGTTCATCACCGTCGCCAACATTGAGACCGCGGACCACGGCGCCACCATCCTTGCGGGCAATCAAAAGGTGCTGTCCGCGCGGCTGTCCGACGCCAAATTCTTCTGGGAGAATGACCTGCGCACGCCGATGGTCGACATGGCCGCCAAGCTGTCAAACGTGACGTTCCACGCCAAACTCGGCTCTCAGTCCCAGCGGATTGAGCGGATCGCAGCCCTAGCGCGCGAAATCGCCCCGATGGTTGGCGCCGATGCCGACCTGGCCGAGCGCGCGGCGCGGATCGCCAAGGCGGATCTGTCGTCGCAAATGGTCTATGAATTCCCTGAATTGCAGGGCGTGATGGGCCGCTATTACGCGCTGGCGGCGGGCGAAGATGAAGCGGTGGCCGCCGCCTGCGCTGAGCATTACGCGCCTTTGGGCCCGTCAGACGCCGTGCCGACCGCGCCGGTGTCGATGGCCGTGTCGCTGGCCGAAAAGATCGATATTTTGGCGGGCTTCTGGGCGATCGACGAAAAGCCCACCGGGTCGAAAGATCCGTATGCGTTGCGGCGCGCGGCTTTGGGCGTGTTGAGGGTGGTGCTGGAAAATGGGCTGCGGCTGAAACTGAGCGCTTTGATGTATGGCAGTCTTCGCGAGAACAAAAATTTGGCCCGTGACTTTGGGCCTGAACCTTGGTTGTTGGCTGAAAAGGAACGGAAGGTATGGAATGAGGGAGCACCGAACTTGCGCTCCAACCTCCTCTCCTTCTTCGCCGACCGCCTTAAAACCCACCTCAAATCCGAAAACATCCGCCATGACGTGATCGAGGCCTGCTTCGCGCTGGGCAATCAAGACGATTTTACTTTGCTGGTCGCGCGGGTCAACGCGTTGCAGGCCTTCGTGGCCACCGAAGACGGCGCGAACTTGCTGCAAGGCTATCGCCGCGCGGTGAACATTCTGGCGGCTGAGGAGAAGAAGGACGGGGTGGAATACTCCCTCGATCCCGAACCAAAGCTGGCCGAGGCCGGGGCGGAGCGGGCGCTGTTCAAAGCGCTCGACGGCGCCGAGGCCGAGATTGACAGGTCGCTGTCCGGCGAGGACTTCGCCGCCGCCATGGCCGCCATGGCCGGGCTGCGCGCGCCGATCGACGCGTTTTTCACTGATGTGGTGGTGAATGCGGAGGTGTCGATGGTTCGGCGCAACCGGCTGTGCCTGCTCAACCGCATCCGCGTGTTGCTGCACCGGGTGGCGATCTTCTCCGCGCTCGAAGGCTGATCTCAGCGGCGCTGCGGGCGCGCGGGGCCTTGCGCCCCGCGCGCCCGCCGCCCCAGTCGGGGCGGGGGCGTGCCCTTGGCGCAAGTCTGGCCTTTGCCGCGGCGACGCGTGCATGGTTAAGGTCAAAGCAACGCTTTCGCAGCAAACATGCCGCCCCTAGACTACGCTTCGACGCAGCACAGGATCACCAGCAGGCAGGACATCGCTTTGGCGCCCTATCTCCCCATCTCGGCGAATGCGCTTGCGCTTGGTCTCGACCCGTTTTTGCGCGACCTGAGCGTGCCTGGCCCGGTCGACCGCATGTGCTTTGGCGAAAAGGCGGCGTCGCTGGCGTCGCTGTCGGCCATGGGTGCGCCGGTTCTGCCAGCGCTGGCCATCGATCAAGATGCCGTGGCGCGCATTCCGTCGGGCGGTGTTGGCGATGTGATCGCAGCGCTTGCCGCCGCGGTGCCGCGCCTAGCCTCGGGCGCGCTGATCGCCATGCGTGCCAGCGCGGTGAGCGCTGCCTGGGGCGGGCCGCCCACGCTTTTGAACATCGGCGTCACGCAAACCCGGCTGCCGGCAATCGCCGACCGCATCGGCGCGCGCGCGGCGCAGGATCTTTACCGCCGGGTGATCCAATCCTTTGCCGTTGGCGCCATGGACGCGGACCCCGATGCGTTTGACGGGTTGCTGCACGACGCGCTCAAGGATCACGGCGCGGCCACGGAAGATGCCCTTGATCTTGCCGCGCTGAAAACCCTGACCGCCGATTTTCTTGAGATGGTCGAAGATGACACCGGCGAGGCGTTCCCCCAAGACCCCGGTGCCCAATTGGCGCTGGGCTTGGAGGCAATGGCCCGCGCGTGGTCATCGCGGTCGGCGCGAATTTTGCGCGCGGCGCGGGGCGGGCCGGAGGTTGGCGGCCTCGCGATCATCATCCAGGACATGGCGCTGGGTCTGGGGCCTGAGGGCGCGCTGTCGGGTGCCGGGCGCGCGGCCTTTCGCAGCCCGCGGGGCGGAGACCCATATCTGTCGGGCCGCTGGCTGCCCCAAGCGCAGGGCGACGATGCGCTGGCTGGTCTGCGCCCCCCGCGCATGGTCGGCGCCGAAGAACGCGCCGCTGAGGGCCAGCCCGAACCGTCGCTTGAGGATCTGTCGCCCAAGCTGGCCGCTGAACTGCGCGACATCGGTGCCCGCGTGGAATTCGCCCGCGGCGAGGCGTGTGAGCTGGAATTCACCATTGAGCGTGACCGCATTTACATCCTGACCGCCCAGCCCATGCGCCGCAGCGCCCGCGCCGCGGTGCGCATTGCGGTGGATCTGGCCAAATCGGGTGCCATCACCCATGCCGACGCGCTGCTCAGGGTCGAACCGCGGGTGCTGACCGAATTGCTGCACCCGACGCTGGACCCGTCCGCGCCGCGCATTCTGTTGGCTCGCGGGCTGGCCGCCAGCCCCGGCGCCGCGTCAGGCCCGATCGTGTTTTCGGCTGAGGCGGCGGCAGCGTCGGCCGCCCGCGGCGCGCCTGCAATTTTGGTACGCGTTGAAACCAGCCCCGAAGACATCCGCGGCATGCACGCCGCTGCGGGGGTTCTGACCGTGCGCGGCGGCATGACCAGCCACGCCGCCGTGGTGGCCCGCGGCCTTGGCACCCCCGGCGTTGTCGGCGCGTCAGAGCTGATACTGGACATGGAAGGGCGGACCCTGACTGCGCCGAACGGCAAGACCTTTGCTGAGGGCGATTACATCACCCTCGACGGCGGTGCGGGCGAGGTGCTGGAGGGCGAGGTCGGCACCATTCAGCCCGAAGCGTCGGGCGCGCTGGCCGAACTGATGACCTGGGCCGACGCGCATCGCCGTATGAAAGTGCGCGCGAACGCGGACACTGCGCTGGACGCGCGCATGGCGCTGACCTTCATGGCCGACGGCATCGGGCTGTGCCGGACTGAGCATATGTTTTTTGAAGACGGCCGCATCACCCCCATGCGCCGCATGATCCTTGCAAGCAACGAAACCGACCGGCGCGCCGCGCTGAAAGACCTGCTGCCGATGCAGCGCAGCGACTTCATGGAGATTTTCCGCGTCATGGCCGGGCGCCCGGTCACGATCCGGCTGTTGGACCCGCCGCTGCATGAATTCCTGCCCCACGGCAAGGCGGAAAAGCAGGAGGTTGCGTCGCTGACCGGCCTGACCTTGCTGCAGGTCGAACGGCGCATCGCCGACATGGCCGAATTCAACCCGATGCTCGGGATGCGCGGCTGCCGTCTTGGCGTCACCATGCCCGAAATCTACGAAATGCAGGCCCGCGCGATCTTCGAAGCGCTGGCCCAAAGCTGGGACAATGGCCCGCTGGTGCGCCCCGAGGTGATGATCCCGCTGGTGTCGGCGCGCAAAGAGGCCGCCGTGATCCGAGAGGTGATCGACCGCGTCGCGGCTGAGGTCGCGGCGGAAACCGGCCTCGACCTTGTCTACCGTGTTGGCGTGATGGTTGAGACACCGCGCGCCGCATTGCGCGCAGGCGACGTGGCGCAGGATGTGGATTTCCTGTCCTTCGGCACCAATGATCTGACGCAGATGACCTATGGCCTGTCGCGCGACGATGCCGGGCGCTTCATGCGCGATTACGTCAACAAGGGCGTGTTTGCTGAGGACCCGTTCCATTCCCTCGATCTGGAAGGCGTCGGCGAATTGCTGCTGATCGCGACTGAGCGCGCCCGCACCGCCGTGCCGGGCATGTCGCTGGGGCTGTGCGGGGAACATGGCGGAGATCCCGCCTCAATCCGGTTTTGTGAGCTCGCGGGCTTTGACTATGTATCCTGTTCCCCGTTCCGCGTGCCGATCGCGCGTCTGGCGGCAGCGCAGGCGTCGATACTGGCGGCGCGCAGCACGGCGGCTGGCACGGCTGCGCCGGGGATTGGCGCTGACCCGCTGCCCCGCGATCCGTCACTGGCACAGGTGATCTGATGGCCGCGCAGGCGCAGGACCTGTCCACCCCCGGCATGGATGGTGCCGCGCTGCTGGGCGATTTGCGTGCGGGGGGCAAACGCGCGCTGGCCCGGTTCCTCGCACGGTGCGAAAGCGCGTTTGATGCCGCGGACGTGATCGCCATGCTTGATGCCGCGCAGGCGTTCGGCAAGGGCCACGCGGTGGGGCTGACCGGCCCGCCCGGGGTCGGCAAATCCACGCTGACCGACGC
Source organism: Paracoccaceae bacterium (assembly GCA_047610385.1). GTDB lineage: Bacteria > Pseudomonadota > Alphaproteobacteria > Rhodobacterales > Rhodobacteraceae > JBOCEF01. Next base: position 53,672 of record JBLGAC010000020.1, read on the forward strand.
GCTGATCCGCGCGTGGCGCAAACGCGGACTGACCGTGGGCGTGGTGGCGGTGGACCCGTCCTCGCGTGCCTCAGGTGGCGCGCTGCTGGGGGACCGCACGCGGCTGACCACAGACCCTGAGGACATGGGCGTCTTCGTGCGTTCTATGGCGGCGCGGGACCGTCTGGGCGGGCTGGCGGCGCTGACCTGGCCTGCGGTGGTGGCGATGCGCGCGGTGTTCGACCGGGTGTTGATTGAAACCGTCGGCGTGGGCCAAAGCGAGACCGAGATCGCCGATATGGCCGACACGGTGGTTGTGTGCGTGCAGCCGGGGTCTGGCGATGCGCTGCAGTTTATGAAATCGGGGATCATGGAGATCCCGCATTTCGTGCTGGTGACCAAGGCCGACATGGCCGCCCCGGCCCGCCGCGCGCTGAGCGATCTGAAAGGCGCGTTGTCGCTGGCACCGCCGCGGCCCGATGGTTGGACACCGCGCGCGCTGTCATGCTCAGCATCCGAAAACTGGGGGGTTGATGAAGCCGTTGACGCCATTGAGGCGCGGATTGCCAATGTTTCCAACGATGTTGCGGCAGAGCGTGCCCGCCGCGGCGCCCAGGCGCGGGCCTGGGCCTCAGCGGCGCTGAGGGAGCGTTTCGGGCGGCGCGGCCTCGCGACCGTGGAGCGCATGGACCGCTGGTCGCGTATCGAACAGAATCCCTTTCGCGAATCATACGAAGTGTCGGCTAAGCTTGCCGCAGCGTTACAAACAATCGAGGTGTGACCCAAGCGTTAAGATCTAACAGGGTTTACGGAGCAGATTTTCCACACTTCTCAGTCAAAATCGGCCTATCCCGAGCTTCGGGTTCGGTCGGGGCCAGTGCTACGGCCCTCGGTCGGCGATGTCATCGCCGTGATGAAAAAAGTGTGGGTGGCTCGTGAGATGTGAGAATACGAATTTTTTACGCAGGCTGATCGTGGCGATCGGCATGCTGGCGGCGGTGGCCGCGCAGGGTGGACAGGCCTCGGCCGATGTCCGCATTCTGGTGAAATCCACGCTGGCGGGAGAGCGTGAAGCCCTCGCCAGCGTGTTGAAGCGTCGCGGCGCAGTCGACACCGCCGCTGTGTCCGGCCGCGCGATGCCCAGATCGGGCATGGATCAGCAGCTTGATCATCTGGACGCGATGGATGTGGAAACCCGGGGCCTGATGGCCGCGCTGGGCGGTGGCCGTCCGGTTGCGCGCGCGATGCCCGGCGACGCGCTGCCGTCGGACTGGTTCGATTTCACGGACGTGACCGCCGCGGGTGGGCCCCAGTGGCGCTGCCTGACCGAAGCGCTTTACTTTGAGGCTCGGGGCGAAAGCCTCGCGGGGCAGGTGGCGGTGGCTGAGGTGATCCTCAACCGCGTCGACAGCCGCCGTTATCCAGACTCGGTCTGTAAAGTGGTCAGTCAGGGGTCGCAGAACCTGAACGCCTGCCAATTCTCATTCAAATGTGACGGCAAGCGCGAAGACATGTCCAACCTCGACGCGTTTGAACGCGCGGGCCAGATCGCCCGCCTGATGTTGGATGGCCGTGACCGCAGCCTGACGCTGAACGCGACGCATTATCACGCCGACAGTGTGACCCCCCACTGGGCGCGGCGGCTGGTGCCGACGGCAAAGATCGGCGCGCATGTGTTCTATCGGCTGCCCAAACAGGTCGCGCAACGCTGACGCGGGCCAGCTTGCCAAACGTTTTACGGCCGCCCGAGGGCGGCCGTTTGCATCTCTGAGGTGCCGCACGCCATGCGGGGGAGGGCCTTGAGCGCCCTCCCCCTGCACCCCCCTCCTCGCCGAGGTTGACCAGGGGCGGCGTCAGCCTCGCCGCGGGCGCTTGGGGACGCGCAGGACGGTTGCGGCGGCGCGATGAGGCTCGATGCCCCGGAGCGGCGCAGCCTTGGCCAACAGGCGTGTGGCCAACAGGCGTGTGGTCAGCGCGCAGTGGCGGTTCGGATGGCTTCGGCCTCGGCCAGCGTCATGCGGGTGCGGTCGGCCAGGCTAGGCAGCGCGCCCGGGAAATCGCGTCTGCTGTGCCCGCCCCGGCTTTCCTCACGCTTGAGGGCGGCGGCCGTGATCAGCGTCGCGGCGGCGAGCATGTTGCGCAGGCTTTCGCCCGCGCCGTCCGCGTCCGCATCGCGGGCGGCGGTGCCCAGAAACCGCAGCGCGCGGGTCAGGCCCTCGGCGTCCCGCTCCACCCCGACATTGGTGCTCATGTGGTCGCGCAGGGCGGCGATCAGGTCTGGCGGCGGTGGGGTGTCCTCAGCGGTTTGCAGTGGCGCGGCGGAGGGCACGATCGCGGGCGCATCGCCGCCCGCCTTCAACGCGTCGGCGATGCGGGCGGCGAACACCAGCGCTTCGAGCAGGGAATTGGACGCAAGCCGATTGGCCCCGTGCAGCCCCGTGCAGGCGGTTTCCCCACAGGCCCACAGGCCCGGCAGGCTGCTGCGCCCCGCTGCGTCAGTCAGCACGCCGCCCATGTGATAATGCTGCGCCGGGCGCACGGGGATCGGCTGTTTCAGCGGGTCAATGCCTGCGGCGAGGCATGCGGCGTGAATGGTGGGGAACAGCGTTGCCAGCCTGGCGCCAAGGCAGGCGCGCGTGTCCAGAAACACCTCATCCCCCGCAGCCACGCGGCGGAAAATGGCGCGGGCGACGATGTCGCGGGGGGCCAGATCCATGTCCGGGTGCACCCCTTCCATGATCCGTGCGCCAGTGGCGTCGATCAAGGTTGCGCCCTCGCCGCGCAGGGCCTCGGACGCAAGCGGCGTCGGGTCCTGATCAACCGCGAGGCCGGTGGGGTGGAACTGCACGAATTCGGGGTCTCCGGCCAGGGCGCCAGCGCGCACAGCCATGCCCAGCCCTTCGCCGCGCACCTGCCCAGGGTTGGTGGTGACGGCGTAAAGACCGCCGACCCCGCCCGTTGCCAGCACCAGATCGGGCGTCAGCACGGTCAGCGGCGCGCCGCCGCGGCGGCACATGACGCCGATCACCCGGCCCTGTTCGACCAGCAGCTTTTCCGCCGTCGCGTGTTCAATCACCCGGATCGAGGGGGTCTTGCGCACCGCCGCGATCAGCGTGTCCATCACCGCGCGCCCGGCCCGATCGCCGCCCACGCGCACCACGCGGCGGGCGGAATGGGCGGCTTCGCGCGATTGCACATAGGCACCCTCAGGGTCGCGGTCAAACGGGGTGCCAAGGCGCGCGAGGTCTTCGATCCGCGCCGCGGCTTCGCCTGCCACCGACAGCGCGACGCCTTCGTCCACCGTGCCCGCGCCCGCGGCCACCGTGTCGGCGGCATGCATCGCGGCACTGTCGCCCGGTGCCAAAGCGGCCGCAATTCCGCCCTGCGCCCAGGCTGAGGACGCCCCGTCCCCCAGCGGCGCCGGCGACAGCACCACACAAGGATTGGGTGCCAGCTTGATGGCCAGGAACAGCCCCGCCAGCCCGGCGCCGATGATCACGGGGCATCCGGCGTCGATCACATCGTGGGTCATGACGCGCACGACGCGGCGGGGCCGCAGGCGAGGGCGGCGCAAAGCTCGGTGACCATGGAGAGAGGCTTTCGATGCGCGGCGCGAAGGCCGCTTCAGGGATGTGCCCGCCGCCCGCGTGGGGCGGCAGGCCCGGGCGTCAGCCCTTGGCGCTGAGGGCGATCATCTTCTCCACCGCCGCGCGGGCAGGGGCGATCAGATGCTCGGCCACGGTAACTTCCTCAGTGCCCGAATGCAGCGCCCACAGGATGTTTTCCAGCGTGATCCGCTTCATGTGCGGGCAGATGTTGCAGGGGCGCACGAATTCAACCTCCGGCAATTCGGCCGCGACGTTGTCGGACATGGAGCATTCGGTGACCATCACCACCTTGGCGGGCTTGTTCTTGCGCACCCAGTTGATCATCGCCGCCGTCGACCCGGTGAAATCAGCTTCGGCCACCACGTTGGGCGGGCATTCGGGATGGGCGATGATCGCGATGGTCGGATCTGCCTCGCGGTAGGCGCGGATTTCTTCGGGCGTGAAGCGTTCGTGCACGATGCAGGCGCCTTCCCACCAGACGATGCGCTTTTTGGTCTGCTTGGCGACGTTGCGCGCCAGATACCCGTCGGGGGTCATGATGACCGTGTCGCCGTCCATCGCATCCACGATCTGCACCGCGTTCGACGACGTGCAGCAGATGTCAGACGCCGCCTTCACCGCAGCCGTGGTGTTCACATAGCTGACCACCGGCGCGCCGGGATATTGCGCGCGCAGGGTGGCGATGTCGTCCGCGGTGATGCTGGCCGCAAGGGAGCATCCCGCGCGGCTGTCGGGGATCAGCACCGTCTTGGACGGGTTCAGGATTTTCGACGTCTCGGCCATGAAGTGCACGCCGCACTGGATGATGACCTGCTGGGGGACCTTGGTCGCCTCTATGGCCAGTTGCAGCGAATCCCCGGCCACATCTGCGACGCCGTGGAAAATCTCAGGCGTCATGTAGTTATGCGCCAGGATCGTCGCGTCTTTGATGCCCTTCAGCGCGTTGATCGCGCGCACATAGGGCGCGTGGATCATCCAGTCTGCCGCAGGGATCACCCGGGCCACGCGGGCATAGATCGCCGCCGTGTCCCGCATGGCCGCGGCTGAGGGTGCCAGATCGTAGGTCGCTGCCATTTCGGCGCGCGCGGCCTGAAGGCGCGTGTCGGCGTTCATGAACATGGAGCCGCCTCCCCTTTCAGTGTCTTCGCCCGCTATATGCTCAGATTGAGCATAAGTCGGGCCTGAAAAAAGCACGCGAAGCGCGTGCTTGTTGTCATCGACCGTCAACATGGTCATCGGGCCCTGATCTGTCAAGCGGAGGGCTTTGGTGGCCCCAGAGTGTCACAATCTGGGAATGGATGATAGCTTATGCAACCAATGGTTGACTGCTGCAGTTGCAAGTGGTGATAATTAAATAGAAAAGTGTTTCCGCGGAGGCGACGTTGATGTTCGACAGATTGGTGGTTCATGCGCATGTTCCGAAATCAGGGTCGGGGCTGCTCAATCGCAATGTGTTCCTGCGCAGTTTCACGCGCGGAGAAACCATGCTCGTCTATGGCCACGATCATGGGCAGCTGGCGCGGCTTGCGGGCATCAACTGCGCACAGGTTGCGGCCAGCATCAGTCGCACGCGGCTTGCGATCGGTCATGTGCCATACGGGTATTTTGACGGGTTCGGCCGCTGGACGATCTATGTCTCGGTGTTCGATGATCCTGTGCGCCGGTTTCTGGGGTTTGTCGGATCGGTGATCGCCAACCGCAACGCCACCGCTGAGGCGCTGTTTGGCCCTGAGGCTGCTGCGGCCAGCGCGCCCGACCTTGATCACATGATCGATGAGCTGCTGACGCTTGAGGACGTGCAACTGCGCCAGACCGACGTGATGACCCGCATCGCCGCCGGTTTGCCCGTGTTCCAAGCCGAAAAGCCTCAGGCCGGGCATCTTGACGCTGCTTGCGCCAACATCGGGCGCAGCAACTATCTGGTTGCAACCCGCGATCAGATCCCGACCTTTGAGAGCTATCTGATCGAAGTGCTGGGTGTCCCGGTCGGTGGGCGCGGAACCGGTGGCTGGGACAACGTGATGCCGGTCTGCAGCAAGCCCCGGTCGGCAGAAATCTTGCGGGCTGACATTGGCGGGCGGACGCTTCGACGTATTGAGGCGGCCAACGCGCTGGACATGCGGCTTTATGATGCGGTGATACGCCAGAACGCGGTGTGCTGGGCCTGACCGCGGACGGGTGGGGCAGCGCGCGCCGCGCCAATCTGGGATGGTGGTCTGTGTGTCCCACACGCGCCATGCAAGAAAGGCACCCCCGTCGCCGGGAGCGCCCTTTGCCAAGCCATCATGGTGCCTGTCAGGCGTGGGCGGCGGTCCGTTTCAGCGCGCCGTTCACCACCGCGAACACAACCATCCCCGCGACCATTGCCGCAAGAAAGATGATCGTCAAGGCACCGCCGAGGCCCAGCCCCACCAGCGCCGGTCCGGGGCAGATCCCGACCAGACCCCAGCCAACCCCGAACACTGCTGAGCCGCCGATCAGCCGCGCGTCGATGCGCTCCGCCGGGGGCGGGGGCAACGGGCCACCAACCAAAGAGGTCGCGCGCCGATAGCTCAGCAGCCATGCAAGCGCGCTGACCGCCATGGCACCGCCCATCACGAACATCAGCGTCGCGTCCCAGGTTCCCGCCGGGATGTCGCCAACCGACAGAAACGCCTTCACCCGCGCGGGGTTGACCATGTCCGAAATCATCAGGCCAAGGCCGAACAGCAGGCCCGAAAGGGCGGAAAACATATATCTCATGTGCTTGTTCCTGTCCCTCAGCCCATGATCGCGACGGTGGCGATTGCCGTGGCCATGAAGGTCGCCATGGCGGCCATCGACCGTTTCGACAGGCGCGCAGACCCGCACACCCCGTGCCCCGACGTGCAGCCCGACCCGAGCCGCGAGCCAAAGCCCACCAGCAATCCGCCAGCGATCAGCAGACCCGCGTCTGATGTCACCACGATCTGCTTGTCGCCGATCAGCGCCAGATAAATGATCGGGCTGACAAGGATCGCGCCGATGAACACAGCGCGTTCTGTCCACATGGCGACCGACGAGGTGTCGAGCATCCCGCCAAGAATGCCCGATATGCCCGCAATCCGGCCATTTCCGAGCAAAAGTAGCCCCGCCGCAGCGCCAATCAGGCCGCCGCCAATCAGGCCGTTGATCCATTCAGGGTTCATGCTGCGTCCTCAAGGTTTATATCTTCTTATATCTATATGTATCTATGGACGGCAATTCCAACCTTGTTTTTGCGGCAAAGTGTAACATTTAAAAACCAATCGATAATAAATTGAAGGAGCAGGTCATGATCAGGTTCGTTTCAGCGCTGTGCGCCGGCGCCTTGATGGGCGGCATCATCGGTTCTGCCGCCGCCCAGACCATCGATCCCGTCCAGCGCGGCATGGTGGACGCCGCAGGCGTGCAGGCCGCGATTGAACTGCAGATTGAGGCGATCGGTCGGGGCGATTTCAAGGAAGCCTTCGCCTATGCCTCGCCCCAGATCCAGCGCCGGTTCATGACGCCGGACAATTTTGCAAAGATGGTGCGCGACGGGTATCCGATGGTGCACATGTCCATGCGCCACAGCTTTGGCCCGCTGATGTTTGACGGGCGGCACCTGCGTCAGGCGGTGGTGCTGACCGACCAGGCTGGCCGCGTATGGCAGGCCGATTATCACATGAAGATGGTCGACGGGGTCTGGTATATTGATGGGTTCAGCCTGCGTCCTGCGGTCCAGACCGAGGCCTGAGCCGCGCTGCTGCGCAAGGTCCAGCGGTTTGGAGAGCGCGGCGCGCGCCCATCGGCAGGGTTCGCGCCTCAACCCCGGGCTCGCCGTTCAGCATCAGAATTTCGCACGCGGTCGGGCCGGGCGGCGGCATAGCGCAGCACGTCGCTGCCGTGCATGTCCGGTAAATTCATGTCCCGCAGCGCCAGATCGGGCGCGATGGCGCGGGTGCGTTGACCGCCGCTCCGCTGGCCGCTACCGCTGGTGCATGTTGAAATCAGCGCGCGGGGATCAGGCATGAGCAACGACAGCGATCCGCCCCTTCCCGCTTTGCCGCCCCAGGACCCGGGCGGGATCAGGTTTGAGGCACGGGGCAGGCATCTGGTTCCGATGGGCGACGACGCTTCCGGCCCCTTGGCCGAAGAGTTGTTGCCGCTAGTGCGCGATGCGGCGCAGGAACTGGCCGAGGACGGCGTGCCCTGGGCCAACAGCAATCCAGACATCCGGCGGCGCGCGGCGCGGCTGGTCAAGCTGCTGGACGGGTCGTTGGAGGAGGTGCAGGGGCGCTCCGCCGGGATCTACCTCGCTTCGATCTGGTTTGGCGCGAAGATGGAGGCGGATGACCGCGCCCGCCGCGACCCCGCCGCGATGGCCGAGCCGTTCGGGGATGACCTCCGCGTGGGAATGGAGGAATTGCTCGCAGCCCTTCCCGCCTTTGCGCGCCAGTTCCCCAGCGCGTTGGCGATGGAGGATGAGAATCGCGCGTTCTTCGCCGGGGTGGAGCAGGTGGCCGCCGCGCGCGCCGTGGCGTTCAAGGCGCGGGAGGCGGAGCTTTTGACGGCGGAGGATCACGCCGATCTGGACGCGGATTTTGTGGCGGCGGCGGTGGGCGATGATCCGGTGGCGGCCAAGGCCGGGCGGGTGGGGGTGCGGTCGGCTCGCAACCTCGCGATCGTGTCCTTGGTGGTCGGCGCGTTGGGCGGCGATCTGGTGACCGGCGTGGCAGACGGGTTCACGTTCAAGGCAAGCGTGACGGAATTCGTGATCGCGGCGCGGGCGCAGATTGGGGAGACGTTCGCGGTCGGTCCGCCGGACATTCGCCGTGCGGTGGCGCTGAACATGGCGAAGCTGTTGCAGCCGGGCCCGTTGCCTGCGGCACCTAGGCCTGAGGCGCAGGTGACGCTGGTGGTGGCCAAGAAGGGGGGCGATTTCGACAGCATCCAAGACGCCATCGACGCGGCGCCGGCCGGCGCGCGCATCCTCATTCGGCCGGGAACTTATCGAGAGGCTGTGATGCTGGATAAGCCGCTTGAAATTTTCGGCGAAGGCGACAGAGACCAGATCGTCATTATGTCGTCCGATGGCCCGTCTCTGACGTGCAGGGCATCGATGGCCCGCGTGGCCGGGATCAGTTTCCGAACGGATGGTAAGAATCGCGACAGCGGTGTTCTAATCATCTCGGGTTCGGCTGAGTTTGAGGACTGCGCGTTCAGCAGCAATGGTTCTTCAGGATTGCAGGTATTTAGTGGCGATGCTAGCCCAACTGTGCGCAGGTGTATTGTGAAAGATTGCGATGAAGTGGGAATTTTAGTTTCTGGCGGAGCCAAGCCCGTGATCGAAGACTGTGAGATTGTGGATAATAGTCTTTATGGAGTAGTTGCCCGCGATCCGGGCACTGTGGCGACTTTTCGGCGTTGCGCCGTGCGGAAATCTGGAAGCGCTGGATATCGCATCGATACCCAAGCGCGCGCGCTTCTTGATGGTTGTGAGGTCACCGAAAACGCAAATGCAGGCGTGTTCATTGCAGACGGCGGTGAGGCCTCGGTTCGAAACTGCACCATTGCTAATAATGCATATGAAGCCGTTTGGGTTTGCGACGCGGAAAGCAGCGGCACATTCGAAAACAACGACCTTCGTGGCAACAGGCTTGGCGCCTGGGACATCACCCGCGGCGCCGAAGTGAACATCACCCGTCACAACAACCTCGAAGACTGACGCCCCCCCAACGCAAAAGGGGGCGCTTGCGCGCCCCCTTTCCCATTCCGCATCGCTGCGAAAAAAATCAGTTCTTGGCTTTGTCGACCAGCTTGCCGGCAGAGATCCAAGGCATCATGGCGCGCAGCTTCTCGCCGACTTCCTCAATCTGGTGGGCGTCGTTGTTGCGGCGCATGGCCTTGAACATCGGCAGGCCAGCTTTGTATTCACGCATCCATTCGGAGGTAAAGCGGCCGTCCTGGATGTCGGTCAGCACTTTCTTCATGCGGGCCTTCGTCTCAGCGTAGGGCAGGATCTGCGGGCCGGAATGATACTCGCCGAACTCCGCGGTGTTGGAGATCGAGTAGTTCATGTTGGCAATGCCGCCTTCGTAGATCAGGTCCACGATCAGCTTCACTTCGTGCAGGCATTCGAAATACGCCATCTCGGGGGCGTATCCGGCCTCAACCAGCGTCTCGAAACCCATGCGGATCAATTCGACGAGGCCGCCGCACAGAACCGCCTGTTCACCGAACAGATCGGTTTCGCACTCTTCTTTGAAGTCGGTCTCGATGATGCCCGAACGCCCGCCGCCGATGCCGGAGCAGTAGGACAGCCCGATCTCAAGCGCCTTGCCGGACGCGTTCTGGTGAACGGCCACGAGGCAGGGCACGCCGCCGCCCTTCTGGAATTCGCCGCGCACGGTGTGACCGGGGCCTTTGGGGGCCATCATGATCACGTCAACGCCGGGCTTGGTCTCAATCAGGCCGAAATGCACGTTCAGACCGTGGGCAAAGGCGATCGCGGCGCCGTCACGCAGGTTGTCGTGGATGTGGGCGTAATAGGTCTCAGCCTGCAGCTCATCGGGCATCGCCATCATGATGACGTCGGCCCAGGCGGCGGCTTCGGCGATCGACTTGACCTCAAGCCCCTGCGCTTCGGCCTTGGCGGCTGAGGCAGACCCGGGGCGCAGTGCCACGGCGAGGTTCCTCGCGCCCGAGTCCTTGAGGTTGAGAATGTGCGCATGGCCTTGGCTGCCATAGCCGACCACGGCCACGTTAAGGTCCTTGATCAGGTTGATGTCGCAATCACGGTCATAGTACACGCGCATGCCTGTGCCCCTTCGTTCGATTGTTGCCCCGCGAGGGGGCGAAAGTAGAAATTCCTTTCGTGCGGTATAACAGGGACGCTGGCTTGTCCAGCATAGCCGCCCCCGGCGCGATGTAAAAAGGGACGAGGGGGCGTGATGCTCCCTCGTCCCTCGGGGTTGGTCAGGTGCCCTTGGGGCAGGCGGTGCGGCGGCGCAAAGCGGCGAAGCCCGCCAGCCCGATCAGCAGCAGCGGCGCGGCCGCGGGCAGCGGAACGTCGGCGGCCGGTGAAGCGTTGGCCACCAGCAGCGCGAGGTCATGACTGGCGGCGCCGATCTGGTCACCGTCATTGGTCGACACCCGCTGCCAGGTCCAGTTGGTTCCCGCCGAGCCGCCGACGTTGCGCACGATCGAAATCTAGTACGCGCCCGGACCGATCGCGATCGGTCCGGGCGTCAGGCTGTAGCGCCAGATATCGGCCCCGAATGTCATTATGGTCGAACCCGGTGTCGACGCGCGACAGCTGCGTCGTCGCGGACGTGCCGACCGCGGCACCGAGGGTGCCGACGCCTGCGTAATCGTTGACATAGACGGTGAAGCTTTCATCGGCCGGGATCGCGCCCGAACTCCAGTGAGAACCCCAAGTTTCGACATAGGACACCGCCGTGGCCGCCGCGACGGAGAAATCGTCCCACTGCGTCGGGGTTTCTTGGTTGAAATTGGCACCGGTTTGGACCCCGCCGGGATTGAAGCTTTGATCCAGCAGCACCGCGGCATTGGCCGCCGGGGCCGAAAGCAGCGCAAGCGCGGCTGCGAAGGCGATTGAAATTTTTGTCATGATGGTTTCGCTTGAACATGGTCAACGCAAGCAGCGGCGCCGCGATCGAAATATATGGGCCCCAGTTTGCCCTGTCTGTTTACGTAACGTTAGCCAAGAAATTTTCCGCTTTGGCGCGGCTCCTGACCGGCGGCCTCGCCCGATCTGCGTCGCCGCCGCCCCTTGCACGCATGGGTGTGCGGCGCTAGCTCATGCCAAACATGCATGCAGGAGACCCCCCATGATCGGACGCCTGAACCACGTCGCCATCGCGGTGCCGGACCTTGACGCCGCCATCGCGCAATACCGCGACACGCTGGGCGCAACGGTTGGCGCCCCGCAGGACGAGCCCGACCACGGTGTCACGGTGGTGTTCATCAAATTGCCGAACACCAAGATTGAGCTGCTGTATCCGCTGGGTGAGAATTCGCCGATCCAAGGGTTTTTGGACAAAAACCCGGCGGGCGGTATTCATCACATTTGCTATGAGGTGGATGACATTCTTGCGGCCCGCGACACGCTGAAAGCGTCTGGCGCGCGGGTGCTTGGGACCGGAGAGCCGAAGATCGGCGCGCACGGCAAGCCGGTTTTGTTCCTGCACCCCAAGGATTTCAACGGCACTTTGGTGGAGCTTGAACAGGTATGATGACCATTACTGGCGCGATGGTCATCTATGCGATGGCTTGGTTCATGTGCCTTTTCATAATCCTGCCGCTTAGCATCAAAAGCCAGGATGAGCATGGTGAAGTGGTCCCCGGCACTCCCGCCTCGGCACCTGAGGTGCCGCGGCTGAAACGCAAGTTCATCCAGACCACCATCGTGGCCACCGCGATCTGGGTCACTGTCATGGTGATCGTGGTGTTTGAGGTGGTCAGCCTGTCCGACCTTCCGTTCCCGCAGCTGCCTGACAGGCAGTGATGACGCTGAGATAACGCGCGCGCCCCCGTTTTTCGGGGGCGGCTGGGTAAGGGGGGGGCTGGTATCCCCCCCCCCAATAATTACCATATTAATAAATTTCTTAGAGGGTGGCGCGTCAAGCTACTGTTCCTTTTCAACCCCATGGGACGACGCTCCTTTCCTAGAACGGAATGGTGGGGGCAGGCCCTGCCTTTCGGG
>JBLGAC010000021.1:0-63170 GCA_047610385.1 Paracoccaceae bacterium
GCGGGTGGGGGGCCCCCCCCCCCCCGCGGCCGCTGACAGGTCGGGCTGCGAAGGTCAGCCCAGAACGGCGCGCACTGCCTTGTCTGCTGCGGCGACGATCAGATCGGCCTCCGCCTCGGTCAGGCACAAAGGTGGGGCGAAGCCAAGGATGTCGCCCTGGGGCATCGCGCGGCCAATCACGCCTTCGGCCGCCAGCGCCGCGGCCACAGCGGGGCCGATCTTGCGCGCAGGGTCGAACGGGGTGCGGCCTGCCTTGTCCTCGGCAAATTCCAGCGCGCAAAGCATCCCTTCGCCGCGGATTTCGCCGACATGTTTGTGGGCCCCCAGCGCCTGGTGCATCTGCGTGTTCAGATAGGCACCAACGCGGCCCGCGTTTTCAACCAGCCCCAGCGTGTCGATCAGTTCCAGGTTCGCAACCCCGGCAGCGGCCCCGATCGGATGCGCCGAATAGGTCCAACCATGGCCGAGCGGTCCGAATTCATCGGTTCCGTCCTCCAGCACCTTCCAGACCTTGTCGCCGATGATTGAGCCGGACAGCGGCGCATAGGCCGATGTCAGCCCCTTGGCGATGGTGATGATGTCCGGGGTCATGCCGTAATGGTCCGACCCCATCATGGTGCCAAGCCGCCCGAACCCGGTGACCACTTCGTCGGCGATCAGCAGGATGTCATGCGCCTTCAGCACCGCCTGGATTTTGGCCCAATAACCGGCCGGGGGGGGCACGAGGCCGCCAGTGCCCAGCAGCGGCTCCCCGATGAAGGCCGCGATGGTGTCAGGGCCTTCGCGCATGATCAGCGCCTCCAGCTCCGCCGCGAGGTGGGTGGAGTAGTCTTCGTCCGACATTGCCGGATCGGGGCGCCGGTAGGGATAGGGCGCCTCGGTGTGCACAATGCCAGCCAAGGGCAGGTCGAACTTTTTGTGAAACAGCTCAAGCCCCGTCAGCGACCCGGTGACAAGGCCCGATCCGTGATACCCGCGCCAACGGCTGATGATCTTTTTCTTCAGCGGACGCCCGAGGATGTTGTTGTAATACCAGACCAGCTTGATGTTGGTTTCGTTCGCATCTGACCCACCAAGGCCGAAATAAACCTTGCTCATGCCCTTGGGGGCGCGGTCCATCACCATCTTGGCAAGCTTGATCGACGTCTCGGTGCCGTGCCCGACATAGGCGTGGTAATAGGCCAGCTCGCGCGCCTGTTTCGCGATGGCGTCGGAGATTTCCATGCGGCCATAGCCCACGTTCACACAGTAAAGCCCGGCGAAAGCGTCCAGCATCTTCTTGCCGTCGCGGTCCTCAATATAGACCCCCTTGCCGCCGGTGATCACGCGCGACGGGGTTTCCCCGCGCGCGTGCTGGGCGAGATGGGTGGACGGATGCATGAAGCTGTCCTGATCCCATTTGGCGAGCTGGTCATTGGTAAGCATATGAGGCGTCCTTTTTCGTGCGGTATCTGCGATGTTTGTGATGCCGGGAAAGCGTCAGCTCCAGTCCCGGCAGATGTATTTGATCTCGGTAAAGGCCTCGAGGCCCTGCCGCGCGCCTTCACGCCCCAGCCCCGACGCTTTCATGCCCCCGAACGGGATCGGCGCGCCGGTGACTTGGGTTCGGTTCACCGCCACCATGCCAAATTCCAGCGCCCGCGACACGCGATAGATGCGCCGCGGGTCTTGGGCGTGGACATAGGCGATCAACCCGTATTCGGTGGCGTTGGCGGTGGTGATCGCCTCGGCCTCTGTGTCGAAAGGCGCGATGGCGGCGACGGGGCCGAAGGTTTCCTCGGACCAGATCGCGGCATCGGGGGGCACGTCGGCCAGAACCGTGGGCTGGAAGAACAGCGGCCCGGCGCGGTGGCGCGCGCCGCCGCACAGCAGGCGGGCGCCGCGGGCAAGGGCGTCGGCAATCTGCGCCTCCTGCTTTTGCACGGCGGCTTCGTTCATCAGGGGGCCGATGTCGGGATCGTCCATGCCGCGCCCGACGCTCAGCGCCTCAGTCGCCTTGGTGAAATCGGCGCAGAACGCATCATAGCCCGCGCGCTGCACCATGATCCGGTTGGCCGCCAGACAATCTTGCCCAGAGGTCGCGAATTTGGCTTTGATCGCCTCAGTCACCGCGCGGGCCGGATCTGCGTCGTCGAACACGATGAACGGCGCGTGGCCGCCAAGCTCCAGCACCAGCCGCTTCATGGTGGCGGCGGACCGCGCGTACAGCATCCGGCCCACATCCGTGGACCCGGTGAACGACAGCGCGCGCACGCGAACGTCATCCAGCCACGGCGCGGTGACCGTCGCCGCATCGCCGGTCACCACGTTGAACACGCCCGGTGGCAGGCCTGCGCGGTCGGCCAATTCGGCCAAGGCCAGCGCGCTCAGCGGGGTTTCAGCGCTGGGGTGCGCGACAACGGTGCAGCCCGCGGCCAGCGCGGCGGCGGCCTTGCGGGTCAGCATCGCGGCCGGAAAGTTCCACGGCGTGATCAGCGCGGCAACGCCGAGCGGTTCGCGCCACAGCTCCACCTCAGCGCCCTTCAGATGCGAGGTGACGCCTTCGATGTTCGGGCGCTTGGTTTCCTCGGCATAAAATTCGAGGAACCCGGCCGCATAATCGATCTCGCCGCGCGCCTCGGACAAGGGCTTGCCCTGTTCCAGCACCATCAGGGTGGCCAGATCTTCGCGCGCCTCGTGCATCAGATCGAACCAGCGGCGCAGCAGGGCGGTGCGGTGCTGGGGCAGCATCTCCGCCCATGCGGGAAAGGCGCGGGCGGCGGCATCGACAGCGCCCGCGGCGCCCGCGGCGGTCATCGCAGCGCAGCGCCCGACCAGCGTGCCATCGGCGGGGTTGGTCACGGCGAAATCTGCACCGCCGGTCGCCGCGCGCCATGCCCCATCCACATAGCAAAAGCTGCGCAGCAGGCGTTGATCGTTCAAAGGTAGGGGTGCGTGCAGGTGATCGCGCATCGAAGATTTCCTGATCCCGGGGGGTGTGATGCTATCATGGCACCTGTGCACCAAGGATCGGGGCCGAAGATTGTGCTGATCAAGGGTGGTTCGGGCTGGGCCAAAGCGGTTTTGCGGCCCGAATCGTCGGCCCCCGGCGCGCTTTATTCGCGCGCAGGGCTTTACGCGCCCCCCCCACAGGCCCCATCTGTGCCCCGCGGCGCCTCTGCCGCCATATGGAGGGAGAGCCGCGCATGGCCAAACAGACCGCAGCGAACGCAAAGGGTAAGTCCGGCAAAGGCAAGGGTGGCTTTGAGCCGCCGTCAGGCGCGCGCGGCGCGCCGCAGAACATTCCGGGCAAAGCAGGCGCACCCAAGCCGCCAGCCAAGGAAAAGCCCACCGCCGAAAAGTGACTTCGCCGAAAAGTGACCTGGGTGAACATGCGAAAGGCGCGCCATATGGCGCGCCTTTCCTTGTTTTAACGCGTCTGCAGATCAGGCGTCGACGGATGCCAGCACTGGGTAATCGGTGTAGCCTTCAGCCCCGCCGCCATAGAACGTCTTGCTGTCAGCTTTGTTGAGCGGCGCGTCCACCTTCAGACGCTCCACCAGGTCGGGGTTCGAAATATAGCTGCGCCCGAACGCCACGATGTCGGCAGCGCCGCTTTGCACCGCCTCGATGGCCATGTCGCGGGTGTAGCCGTTATTGACCATCCAGGCGCCGGGGAACATGGCGCGCAGGCGGGGCAGGTCGGTGCCTTCGGGCATGTCGCGCGGACCGCCCGTGGACCCTTCGACGATGTGCAGATAGGCCAGCTTGTGGCTTGCGATCACCTTCACCGCCGCCTCGGCGGTTTCGTGCGGGTTGGCGTCAGAAATCCCGTTGGCGGGCGAATAGGGGCTGATGCGGATGCCGGTGCGCCCGGCGCCAATGGCTGAAACGACGGCCGCGCAGACCTCATCCAGCAGACGCACGCGGTTGTGGACCGAACCGCCATATTCATCGGTGCGCGCGTTGGCGCCGGTCTTCATGAACTCGTCGATCAGATAGCCGTTGGCGGCGTGGATCTCAACGCCGTCAAACCCGGCCTTCATGGCGTTCTGCGCGGCCTTCACATAATCCGCGACGATGCCGGGGATCTCGTCAACCTCAAGCGCGCGGGGGGTGGGGGTGTCGATGAAGCCCTGCGCGTTAAAGGTCTTCATGCCCGAATTGATCGCCGAAGGTGCAACCGGGGTCTCGCCGTTCGGCTGAAGCGAATTGTGGCTGATCCGGCCCACATGCCACAGCTGGATGACGATCTTGCCGCCCTTGGCGTGCACCGCCTCGGTGGTCAGCTTCCAGCCCGCGATCTGGTCCTTGCTGAAGATGCCGGGGGTAAAGGCATAGCCCTTGCCCTGAGGGCTGATCTGCGACGCTTCGGTGATCAACAGGCCTGCGGATGCGCGCTGCGCGTAATATTCCGCCTGCAGCGCATAGGGCGCGTCGGTGGCGTGATCCGCGCGGTTGCGCGTCAGGGGCGCCATGGCGATGCGGTTGGCGATGTCGATGTTACCGACCTTGAGGGGGGTGAAAAGCTTGGCGTCAGACATTGTCGTCTCCATTGGCAAGTGCATTCAGGACCGTTCAGTCCGAATTGGGTCGCGCGAAGGGCAGGGGCCGTCCGCGCGGGAAAAGGGGTCAGGCCGGGGCGGGAGCCTTTGCGGCGTCGGCCATCAGCGCCTCAGCCGCGGCGGTCACGGCTGCGACGTCGCCAAGGCCCGCCTGCCGCATGGTCAGCCCGCCCACTGCCAGCGCCAGCAGCGCGGCCGCGACCGATGCGGACCGCTCTGGCGCGCCCGGTGACAGCGCGCGGGCAATCAACGCTTCGTAACGCGCCAGATGTGCGCGCACGATGGCGGCGACCTCAGGGTCGCGCGGTGCCAGTTCGGACACGCAGTTGATCACAAGGCACCCGCCCCGCGGAACCGGCGCGCCGGACATGCCGCGCACCACCCGCAGCGCAGCGGCGCGCCCGTCAGGCGCATCATCCACCGCCTGCCGGGCTGCGGCATAAGACGCATCGGCATAGGTCTGCACCGCCGCCAGCAGCGCGCCGTGTTTGGACCCAAACGCGCAATAAAAGCTGGAGCGTGACAGCCCCGCCGCCGATGTAAGATCGTCGAGCGACGCGGCCTCATACCCCTTGTCGCGGAACACTTGCGTGATCGCGGCCAGCGCGTCGGCCTTGTCAAAGGCGCGGGGGCGCCCCGGTCGGGCGCAGGGATGATCGGTGTCGCTCATGATCGGGATATTGGACTGAGCGTTCCTGAATGCAAGACCCCGGCGGCACGAAATCTGTCGCCCGGCGCCAATGTCGCCCCCACGCAGCCCTATGGGCGGTTGCAGCGGACGCGCCGCGCAGCGATGGTCAGTCATGGGCCATGCTGATCGCGAAAGGACCTCCCCCCGCAATGCCAAGCCTGTTTCGCAGACCTTTGCGCGCCGCGCTGGTGCTGGCCTTGGCGCTGGCCCCCGTGACAGTGCGCGCAGAGGAAGCGCTGATCGCCGTCGCCGCGAACTTTGCGGATGTGGCGCGGTTTCTGGCGGCCGATTATGGCGCACGCACCGGCCACGCGATCACGGTGGCGACCGGATCGACCGGCAAGATTTACGCCCAGATCGTCCATGGCGCGCCTTACGACGCGATGCTGTCCGCCGATCAGGCCCGCCCCGCGCGCCTTGAGGAGGAGGGCCGCGCCGTGCCCGGCAGCCGGTTCACCTTTGCCACGGGGCGTCTGGCGCTGTGGTCCGCCGATCCGGCCATGATCGGTGCCGACGGCGCGCAAACCCTGCGCGTGGGCAACTTTGCGCGCCTCGCCATCGCCAACCCCAAGCTGGCGCCCTACGGCGTTGCCGCCCGGCAGGTGCTGGAGCGGCTGGGGCTGTGGGACGCGCTGTCGGGCAAGCTGGCCATGGGGCAGAACATCGGCCAGACGCATGCGCTGGCGTCCTCAGGCGCTGCGGAACTGGGTCTGGTGGCATGGTCCCAGGTGCAGACCGGCGTAACTGGGTCGGTCTGGCGTGTGCCCGACAGCCTGCACGACCCGATCCGCCAAGACGCGGTCCTGCTGTGGCACGGGGCTGAGAACGCGGCGGCGAAGGGCTTTCTGGAATTTCTGAACACCGGGGGCGCGCGCAGCTACATCCGCGCCAGTGGCTACGGAACCCTTTGATGCCAGAGATCGACTTTGGCCCCATCCGTCTGACCATGCTGCTGGCGGGCACGACCACCGTGCTGCTGATGCTGGTGGCGACCCCGCTGGCGTGGTGGCTGGCTGGCACCCGCGCGCGCATCAAACCGTTGATTGAGGCAATCACCGCCCTGCCGCTGGTGCTGCCGCCCACGGTGCTGGGGTTCTACCTGCTGGTGATCATGAGCCCGACGGCGCCATTGGGCCGCCTGTGGGTGCAGACAACGGGCGAGGCGCTGACCTTCTCGTTCTCTGGCCTCGTGATCGCATCAATGCTGTATTCCATGCCCTTTGCGGTCCAGCCCCTGCAGGCGGCGTTCGAAGCGATTGGCAAGCGCCCGATGGAGGCCGCCGCGACCCTTGGCGCCTCGCCGTTGGATGCGTTTTTCACCGTCGCCGTGCCGCTGGCCGCGCGCGGGTTTCTGACCGCCGCGGTGCTGTCATTCGCCCACACAGTCGGCGAATTTGGCGTGGTGCTGATGGTCGGGGGCAACATTCCGGGGCGCACGCAGGTGATTTCCATCGCGATCTATGAACATGTGGAAACGCTGGATTACGCTCAGGCCCATTGGCTGTCCGCGGGGCTGCTGATCTTTTCCTTTGCGGTGCTGGCCATGGTCTATGCGGTCAATGGCAAGAGGCCCGGACATGGCACCTGACCCCATGCTGTCCTTTTCCCTGACGCGCCACTGGCCGGGATTTTCCCTAGAGGCCGAGGCCGACATCCCCCTGACCGGCGTCACCGCGGTGTTCGGCCCGTCGGGCGGCGGCAAAAGCACCCTGCTGCGCGCGCTGGCGGGGCTTGAGGGCGGGGTACAAGGGCGCATCGCGTTCGCAGGCCAGCAATGGCTTGGCGCCCCGCGTGGGCCTGTGGCGCCGCACAGGCGCGGCGTTGGCTATGTGTTTCAGGACGCCCGCCTGTTCGATCACCTGACGGTGGAGGGGAACCTGTTCTACGCTGCCCGCCGCTCCGGCGCCGGGCGGGGCGATCTGTGGGTGGGCACGCTGGCCGCCCTTGATCTTGCGCCCCTGCTGGACCGCCGCCCCGGATCCCTGTCGGGCGGAGAGCGCCAGCGCGTCGCCATCGGCCGCGCGCTGCTGACCCGCCCGCGGCTGCTGCTGATGGATGAGCCGCTCTCCGCGCTCGATCGTCGCCGCAAAGCTGCGATCCTGCCCCATCTGCAGGAGGTCGCCGCGCAGTTCAAAATCCCCACGCTTTACGTCAGCCACGCGCTGGACGAGGTCGTGCAGCTCGCGGATCAGGTTCTGGTGCTGGACCGCGGGCGTGTACAGGCGCTGGGCCCGGTGGCTGACGTGCTGGATGGCCCGGAATTCCAGGCCATCGGTGGCCGCTTCGAAGCTGGCGTGTTGGTGGAAGCCGTGGTCACCGGCCATGATGAGGCAGTGCGCCTGACGCGCCTGACGCTTGCCGGTCAGGCGCTGTCGATGCCGATGCTGGGCGGGCTGGCCCCGGGCGCGCAGGTGCGCCTGAGGATCCGCGCCCGCGACGTGGCGCTGGCAACGGCGCGCCCGGTGGGGATATCAATCCGCAACATTCTGGCCGGAACCGTGGAGACGCTGGAGACCGAGCCAGACACCGCGTTCGCCGAAGTGGTGATCGACCTGGGCGGCGCGCGCCTTCGCGCCCGCATCACCCGCGAGGCGGCGCAGGACCTAGGCCTTATGCCCGGAAGTGAGGTGTTCGCGCTGGTGAAAAGCGTCGCCTTCGACCGCCGCGGCATCGCCCCGCCGGAGGGCTGATCCCCACCCGGGGGACGCGCCGCCATCGCCCGCGTGCCCATGGCGCGGTCACACCCGCGGCGCGGACCGGGCGTCGCGCCTTTGTCGCCGCGGCGCATGCCAAGCCGCGTGAAAGGGGTGCAGGGCGGGCCAGATGCGGTCCCGAAGGGGCCGCGATGGGCCGAACCAACCCCCGTGATATGCAAAGCGCCCGGCCGTTCCCGGCCGGGCGCTTGCGCTCATGTCATGAACGGCGCCGAAGCGCTGCCCGCAAAACCGGTCAGGCTTTGCCTTTGTAGATGTCCACCAGGTCCGACAGCATCCGCAGCGCGTCATCGCGCGACCGCTGGAACGTGTTGCGCCCGATGATCGACCCGTTGCCGCCGCCGTCGCGGATGGCGCGCGCGTCGTCGTAGACTGAGTTCTCGCCCTTTTTCGCGCCGCCTGAGAACACCACGATCCGGCGCCCGTTGAACGACGCCTGCATGCAGTGGCGCACGCGCGCGGCCTGATCGGCGATCGCGATCTTCTCGGCTTCGTAGACCTTTTTGGCCTCGGGCAGCATCAGATGATCGGTCGACAGCTTGATCTTGATGATGTGCGCGCCCAGCAGCGCCGCGATCTGCGCGGCATAGGCGGCGATGTCGATGGCGGTCTCGCCGTCCTTGGTGATCGCCTCGCCGCGCGGGTAGGACCAGATCACCGTGGCGATGCCGACCGACGCGGCCTCACGGCGCATCTCAGCGATTTCTTCGAACATTTCCAGCCCGCAATCGGAACCGGGATAGATCGTGAAGCCGATGCACGACGCGCCCAGACGCAGCGCATCATCGACGGTCGCGGTGATCGCCTGATCCTTGCCCGCAGTCGGGGACATCAGCGAGTTGGCCGAGTTACACTTCAGGATCGTCGGGATCTGGCCTGCGAACGTGTCGGCCCCGGCCTCAAGCATGCCAAGCGGCGCGGCATAGGCGTTGAGGCCCGCATCAATCGCCATCTGGTAGTGGTAGTGGGGGTCATAGGCGGCGGGGTTCGGCGCAAAGCTGCGCGCGGCGCCATGTTCAAAACCCTGATCGACGGGCAGGATGATCATCTTGCCAGTGCCGCCCAGCTTGCCGTTCATCAGCATGCGGCACAGGTTGCCTTTGACGCCCGGCGTGTCGCCTTCGTAGTTGGACAGGATCTGTTTGACGATGCGGCTGGCTTTCATGATCGCTCCTCGGCGCCGTTTCGGGCGCAAATCTGGTGTGGCCGTTGAATTCTGCCGCCGGGGGTAGCCCGGCACGCCCAACCGGTCAAGCGCACGCGAGGGCGCAGGCCCCCGCGCACCGCCTTCAGGGCTGTGGCACCGCACTGGTCCAGATCTTCAGGGACAGCGCCTGAATGCGCGCGGCCTCAGGCACCCAGATTGCGGCGTCGCGGCGGGTCAGATGCAGATCCAACCGGTCGCGCAGCGCCGCTGCGGCCCCGTCGCCATGCGCCGCCGCCAGCGAGGCCAGCAAATACGCGCGGGCATAATCGCGCGGTGCCCCCCGCCCTTCGGCAGCAGCGCGCGCCGCAGATTTAAGCCCCATACGCCCGCCCGCCGGAAGGGTGGTTTCAGGCATCAGCCGCGCGCCTGCCTGCAACGCAAGCGTTTCTGTCAGCGACAATCGTGCCTCAAGCCGATCAAGCGTGGCGGCGGCGCCGGTCAGGTCAGCGCCTTCATCAGCGGTGCCAAACCCGAGCAGCGCGGCGGAATATGCGGCGGCAGGATCGCCGGACTCAATGGCCCGCGCGATCAGCCGCCGGGCGGCGGGGTTGCCCGCATCCAGCATCGGGGCCAGCGCCTGCACCGCGGCGTCGGGGGCATAGGGCGCGCCGATCCCGTCGATCAGCGCCTGCGCCACGGCCAGCCGCGCCGTGTCGGGCAGGGGCGCGCCGCTCAGCGCCAGTGCCACCATCGCAGGCGTCACATCGGTCTGCGCCCCGGCGGCAGCGGCGCTGTGGGTGATGCTGGGCGCCAGCGCATCAATCAGCTGCATCGGATCGCTCATGTCGCCGGGCTCGATCCAGATCGGTTCTGGCGGGGCCGCGCGCATGGTCAGCCGCCCGCCTTCGCCCAGGAACGCTGCAAGCGCGACGCCCACTTCGTCGGCAAACCGTGTGGCACCCTTGCCCATGGGCCGCGTGCCGCCATCGGTCAACGCCGCGCGCAGGCCCATTTCCGCCATCGGGCCGACCATCGCCACCGGAACCATCGTGTCGCGCAGGAACGGGGTCGCGTGGGCGAGGGCGCCGCGGTCCTCCACCTCCAGCACCGCACCATCGAGGCGCAGCGCCGGGCGCGGCTTGGTCGCCCCGCCCGACGTGGTGACCCACGCATAGCCAAAATCAAGCGCGAGTCGGATTTCCGCCGCATCCTCAGCCGCGAGGGAAAGGGTCACGGACAGCGCGCTCGACCCCGACGCATAGTCGAACGCGAGCGATCCGCGATCAAATTCCAGCCGCGCATAGCCGATGTCGCGCAATTGCGTGGCGGCATCGACCGGCAGGCAGGTCAGGGGCGCCGATACGCCAAGCACGTCGAAATGCGCGCGCATCCGCGCCAACCCGCCAAAGGCAAGTCCTTCGATCCGGGCGATGTCGATCCGGCAGTCCTCAGCGTCTGGGCCATGACCAAGATCGGGCCAGTTTGCCGCCCCCTCAGGCCAGATCGACAGATCCGTCACCGCCACGGACCCGCCGCCATCCGTCACCTGGATGTCGCCATAGGTCACATCTACAAAATCGCGGGCGATGGCGATGGCGAATGTGATGGCATGACGGTTCAGCCCCTCAACCAATGACGCGAAGGTCAGGGGGGCGGTGCGCAGCGCTTCGGCCGATTGCAGCTGCGCAAGGTTTTGCGCTGATGCGGGTGCGGTGGGCGTGAGCATGCCAAGGGCGACAGCGGCGATGGGCAGGCCGAACATGGGTGACATGAGCATCTCCGTGCTGGGTGCGCCGACGCGCGCAGGGGCAGCTTAGATGCGCCGTTCCCCCAAGAAACGCCCGATGACGTGAACAGCGCGTTAAAAGCGGGCGTCGGCGCGCCAACGCCCGCGCGCCATTCAGGGGGCGGAGGCGGTGAGCGCCGCGACGCCGGGCAGGGTCTTGCCCTCCAGCCATTCAAGAAACGCGCCGCCGGCGGTTGAGACGTAGGAAAACCTCGCCCCCGCGCCCGACGCGTTCAGCGCCGCCACCGTGTCGCCGCCCCCGGCGACGGATAGCAGCTTGCCCTCCTCGGTCAGGCGCGCGGCGGTCAGCGCGGCGGCGTCGGTGGCGGCGTTGAAGGGCGGGATTTCAAAGGCACCGAGCGGGCCGTTCCAGACCAGCGTCTTGGCGGCGGCGAAGTGCCGGGCGACCTCAGCCACCGACAGCGGACCTGCATCCAGGATCATCGCATCGCTGGGGCAGGCGTCGGCGGGCAGGGTTTCGCAGGCGGCATTGGCCTTGAATTCGCGGGCCACGACGATGTCCACCGGCAGCACCAGCTCACATCCCGCGGCCTCAGCCTTGGCGATGATCGCGCGGGCGGTGTCCAGAAGGTTATGCTCGCACAGCGATTTGCCCACATTGATCCCCTTGGCCGCGAGGAACGTGTTCGCCATGCCGCCGCCGATCACGATCTGGTCGACCGATCCGATCAGGTTGCCCAGCAGATCAAGCTTGGTGGACACTTTCGCGCCCCCGACCACGGCCACCACCGGGCGCTCGGGCGAGGACAGCGCCGCGGACAGCGCCTTCAGCTCCTTCTCCATCAGGCGTCCGGCGGCGGCGGGCAGACGGCGTGCCAGCCCCTCGGTGGACGCATGGGCGCGGTGGGCGGCTGAGAACGCGTCGTTGACATAGACGTCGCCCAACGCGGCCATGGCGTCGGCCAGCGCGGGGTCGTTGGTTTCCTCACCGGCATGAAAGCGGGTGTTTTCCAGCAGCAGCGTGTCGCCGGGGACCATTGCCTTGATCGCCGCGGCGGCCACGTCGCCCACGCAATCGCCAGCGAATTTCACCGCGCTTCCCAGCGCCAATTCAAGCGCGCCGCGCACCTGCGCCAACGACATGTCGGCCACAACCTGCCCATTGGGGCGGCCGAAATGCGCCAACAAAACCGGACGCCCGCCTGCGGCCAGTATGTCGCGCACCGTCGGCAAGATTGCGCGGATGCGGGTGTCATCGGTGATCCGGCCGCCATCCATGGGCACGTTCACGTCCACGCGCACCAGCACGGTTTTGCCAGCGATGTCGATGTCGTCGAGGGTCTTGAAGGTCATGCCGCGCGGCTCCCATCCGTGGCCCCTGTGCGGAGCGGTTGGGGCCGGTATGCCTTGGGTGGGCGGCGGCGGGCAAGGGCGCGCGGCGCCGCAAGGGAACGCTTTGCGCGCAATTTTTGTGTGGCACGCGCCCCGGTTTTGGTGCGCGCGTGGCCGCGGCCTCGGGGGGGCGGGCCGCCCGCTCAGCCGCGGGGCGCCCGGCTGCGACCAAGCGGGCTTTCGATTTGCGGGATTACCCCCGGCGCGCGCAGCACCTTGGTGACCGCGATGCTGGCTGGGATCTTCGTCCTGATGCGCAAGATCAGCGCCGCGGCTGATGCGTGGGTGCAACGGCCTGGCCATCTGCGACTGCAAGCGCCGAGGCCATCGAACATCGCCGCTTTGGGCGCGCTGCCTTGGGCCAACGCAAAAAGGCCCGGGACGCCTGCGCGCCCCGGGCCTTTCAGTCAGCGGTGCTGCTGCACTCAGATGGTGGCGGCAAGCGCGACGGCGGTGTCGCTCATGCGGTTCGAGAAGCCCCATTCATTGTCATACCAGGTCAGGATGCGGACCATGCGGCCCTCCATGACCTTGGTCTGGTCGGTGTGGAAGATCGACGAATGCGGGTCATGGTTGAAATCGATCGACACGTTCGGGGCGTCGGTGTAGCCGAGCACGCCCTTCAGCTCACCATCGGCGGCAGCGCGGATCGCGGCGTTGATTTCCTCAACGCTGGTGTCACGGTTGGCCATGAAGGTCAGATCGACGACCGACACATTCGGGGTCGGCACGCGGATCGCGACGCCGTCCAGCTTGCCGTTCAGCTCAGGCAACACCAGACCCACGGCCTTGGCGGCACCGGTGGAGGTCGGGATCATCGACAGCGCCGCGGCGCGGCCGCGATACAGATCGCCATGCATGGTGTCGAGCGACGGCTGATCGCCGGTGTAGCTGTGGATCGTGGTCATGAAGCCTTTTTCAATGCCCACAAGGTTGTTCAGCACATAAACCACCGGCGACAGGCAGTTGGTGGTGCATGACGCGTTTGACACGATCAGGTCGTCTTTGGTCAGCGTTTTATGGTTCACACCGTAGACGATGGTTTTGTCGGCACCGCCCGCAGGGGCCGAAACCAGCACGCGCTTGGAGCCGTTTTTCAGGTGCAGGGACGCTTTTTCCTTGCTGGCGAAAAAGCCGGTGCATTCCATCGCCACATCGACGTCGCCCCAGGGCAGCTCATCCGGGTTGCGGATGGCGGTGACGCGGATCGGGCCACGGCCCACGTCGATGGTGTCGCCGTCCACCGTGACCGTGCCGGGGAAGCGGCCATGCACGCTGTCAAAGCGGATGAGGTGGGCGTTGGTCTCCACCGGGCCAAGATCGTTGATGGCGACCACCTCGATGTCGGTGCGGCCCGACTCGATGATGGCGCGCAGGATGTTGCGCCCGATGCGCCCGAAACCGTTGATCGCGACCTTGACCGCCATGTTGCTCTCCTCGTCTGAGATGTCGGCGCGGGGCGTGCGTGCCCTCTCGCCCGACCTGAAACTTGCGGATTGGTGTATAGCCGCGCGCGGGCGTCAGGGAAAGGCGGCGCGATGCGGCATAGAGCCTGTGCAGCCAATGCGTGATTGACGATTGGTTGTTTTGGAGATGAAAAGATTAACAGCGACCCTGATTTGAGACGGGGTTTGTGGGGTGCGCTAAATCACATGGAGTTGTGCGGTAATGTCTGTGAAAATCAAAATGGTGTTTGCCGTTGGCATTTGCGCTGTTGCTGCGGCTTGCGCCAAAAGCCCAGAAAGCATCGCGCCGAGCTATGTGTCGCCTATGACCTACCGGATTTATGAATGTGATCAGCTGGGCGAGGAGTCACAACGCGTCGAAGCTGCGCTGATGCAAGCCTCAGCGCAGCAACGGCAGGCCCGGTCCGATGACACGGTCGGTGTCATTCTGCTGGGACTACCGGTCTCATCTTTGTCTGGTGGCAATGTTGCCGATCAGGTTGCAAAACTGAAGGGTGAGCAGCAAACCCTGCGGCAGGTCATGATTGAAAAGCGATGCACGATGCCTGCGGCTGTGCCTGCAAGCTGACCGGCCGTCAGATATCAACGACGCTGCGTGTGGTGCAATCGATCAGCGCGCTGATCGTCAGGGCCCCATCCGGAAGACGCGCGTCGATGACGGCGCATTTGGTCGCCCGCTCAATCACCGAAATGCCGAGGCCCAGAAGCATGCGCGGGGGCGGCGCCGCGGCGCTGTCGGACAGCGTGGCGCTGACATGCTGCGCGTCCCAAGTGACCTGAAACAGCCGGTCCGTATGGGTCACCCGGGTGACCAGCGGTGCGAGCCCGGTCGATTGCTGCGCCGCGCAGGCCGACAGCGAAACGCCGAGGATCAGGGGCAAGATGCGCATGGCCAGCCTTTCATGAGGTCATGAAAAGCAGTTCACCCAATTATGGCTAACATTCGGTTAACCTTGCATCCATGAAAAAGGGCGGCGCGCCTTACAGCGCGCCGCCCCTCAAAATCGCCGTCTCGCCCTGCGGCAGCAGTTACAGCAGGCCGCGGACCTTGTTGGCCACGTTCTCGGCGGTGATGCCGAAGTGCTTGTAAAGCTCCGGCGCGGGGGCCGAGGCGCCGAACGTGTCGATGCCGACGAACGCGGATTTCTTCTCGGACCCACGCTCTCCGCACAGCCAACGGTCCCAGCCAAAGCTGGTCGCGGCCTCAATGGCCACGCGCACGGGGCCGGCGGGCAGCACCTTGCGGCGGGTCTTTTCGTCCTGGGCGGCGAACAGTTCCTGACATGGCATGGACACGACGCGGGTGCCGATGCCCTCGGCCTCAAGGATCGCCTTGGCGTCCATGGCGATCTCAACCTCGGTGCCGGTGGCGATCAGGATTGCGCGGCGTTTGCCGGTCGCTTCGGCCAGAACATAGGCACCCTGCGCGACCATGTTCTTGTTGGTGTGGGTGGTGCGCAGTGCACGCACGTTCTGACGTGACAGCGCAAGGATGGACGGGGTCGCGCCGGTGGTCAGGGCGATTTCCCAGGCCTCAATCGTCTCCACCAGATCGGCGGGGCGGAACACGTTCATGTTCGGCATCGCACGAAGTGATGCGATGTGCTCCACCGGCTGATGGGTCGGGCCGTCTTCGCCAAGGCCGATGGAATCGTGGGTCATCACATAAGCGACCCGCAGCCCCATCAGCGCCGACAGACGCATGGCACCGCGCGCATAATCGGCAAAGCACAGGAAGGTGCCGCCATAGGGCGCGCAGCCCCCGTGCAGCGCCAGCCCGTTCATGGCCGCGGCCATGGCGTGCTCACGAATGCCGTAATTGACGTAACGGCCTTTGCGGTTGTCAACGTCGAACACACCCAGATCAGGGGTCAGCGTGTTGTTTGACCCGGTCAGATCGGCCGATCCACCGATGGTTTCGGTCATCACCGGGTTGATCGTGGTCAGCGCCAGTTCCGACGCTTTGCGGGTGGCCATCTTGGGCGCGTCTTCGGCAGCCTGCTTCTTCAGCTTGCGGATGGCACCGGCGAGACGCTTGGGGGCTTCTCCGGCGATCACACGGGCGAATTCGGCCTGTTTGGCGGCGGGCATGGCGGCCATGCGCGCATCCCATTCGGTGCGCTCCGCAGCGCCCTTGGCACCGATGGCGGTCCAGATCTTGGCGATGTCGGCCGGGATCGTGAAGGGCTTGGCGGTCCAGCCGTAGATCGCCTTTACTTTGGCGATTTCGTCTGCACCCAGCGGCGACCCATGGGCCCCTGCAGTGTCCTGCTTGGCGGGCGATCCAAACCCGATATGGGTTTTGCAGCCAACCAAGGACGGGCGCGGATCGGCCTTGGCCGCCGCAATGGCCGCGTCGATCGACGCTGGGTCATGCCCGTCGCATTCAACGGTGTGCCAGCCCGAGGCGGCAAAGCGCGCCATCTGATCGGTTTCATCCGAATTGCTGACGGCACCGTCGATGGTGATGCCGTTATCATCCCACAGCACGATCAGCTTGCTGAGCTTTTGCTTGCCCGCAAGGCCGATGGCTTCCTGAGAGATGCCCTCCATCAGGCAGCCATCGCCGACGATGACGTAGGTGCGGTGATCCACGGCTTTTTTGCCGTAGCGCGCGGCCATCGACTGTTCAGCCATCGCAAGACCGACGGCGGTGGCCAGCCCTTGGCCCAGCGGCCCGGTGGTCACCTCAATGCCCGGCGCGTGGCCATATTCGGGGTGCCCGGCGGTTTTGTAGCCGAACTGGCGGAAGTTGCGGATCTGCTCCATGTCCATGCCCGGCGTGCCGGTCAGGTGCAGCAGCCCGTAAAGCAGCATTGACCCGTGGCCCGCTGACAGCACAAAGCGGTCTCGGTCGGGCCATTCAGGGTTGGCCGCATCGAATTTCAGGTGGTCGCGGTACAGCACCGTGGCCACGTCGGCCATGCCCATCGGCATGCCGGGATGGCCGGAATTGGCGGCCTGAACCGCATCCATCGCCAGCACGCGCAGGGCGGCGGCGGTCTTCCAGTGCTCGGGATTGCGGGCGCGAAGCTCGGAAATGTCCACTTGGCTGCTCTCTTCGTCTGGCGGCGGCGCCGCCGGAGCAGGCGCGCGGAAGGGTGGAGACGCGCGCCTTTTAGCAGTCGGGGGGGGCGGGTCAAGCGGCCTCGCGCCCGGAAGCGACCGCGAAACCGGGATAGAACGGTCAAAATAGGCCCGTTGCAGCGGCATTCAAAGCGAAAAGGGCACCGCCCGATTGGCGTTTGGGGTATCGCTTCGGCGGCGCCCTCAGTGCTAGAGTTTGCGTGATCGACGGGGCGCGGGGGACTCGGCCCCGCACAGGCGCGGGCGGCATTCTCGGGTGGCGCGGCGCGGCGGAAACAACAGGTTTAAGGCGGGGATCGGCATGAGCGCGAGGACTGGCGCAGGGGCGGCGGCACGAAAAGGTTTCGCCGTTGCGATCGAAGAACTGGAGGGCGTCGTGGCGCGTCGGCTTGTGGCCGCGCAGCCTGCCGGGACGGCGCAGGCAGCGCTGACCGCAAAGATCGCAGAGCTTGAGGCCGCGCTGGTCCGGGCTGAGCGGGAACGCGACACCGCGCGCGCGGCCCTTGGGGCCCTGCGCGCCGCGCGGGCCGAAGATGCGCGCCTTGTGGACGATGCGCTGAAAGATCTGCGCGAAGTCGTCTGACGCCCCAAATCTTTGGTTTACTGGCTTTTAGTTCACTGGCTTTATTTCACAGGAGCGACCCAATGGCTCATCTTGAGGTCCAGATCGGCGCGCGGTCCTACCGCGTTGCCTGCGAAGACGGGCAGGAGCCGCATCTCGCCGTCGTTGCCGACCGCTTGCAGCAAGAGGCCAAGGTGCTGTCGAAGCAATTTGGTGCCTTGCCCGAAACCCGCCTGCTGCTGATGGCGGGCCTTCTGGTCGCTGACCGTCTGCAATCGGTCGAAGCGAAGGTGGCGGACGCCGCAAAAGTGGCACCGCGTCTGGCTGAGGCTGAGGCGCATGGTGCCAGCCTGACCGACGAAAACGCCCGGCTGACTGAATATCTGGCACAGGCGCGCGTGGACATCGAAACCCTGCGCGCTGAGACTGAGCGCGCGCTGGCCGCCCGCGCGCGCGCTGAGGATGCCGTTCAGGCCGCCCGCGACACGATCGACGCCGGGGTTTCTGCGGCCCCCGAATCCCGCGCTGCCGCCGCGCAGATCGAAGACCTGACCCGCCAGCTTGCCGCGCAGCGCGCTGCTGTGGGTGCCAGCGACGACGCCTCAGCCGCCGCAGAGCGCGCCGCCCTGCGCGACCGCGTCGCAGCGGCCGAGCATCGCAATGCCGTGCTGTCTGACCAGCTTGAGGCCGCAGAGGGCGCGGCGGCTGAGACGGCATCAGCGCTGGAACAGGCGACCCGGCGCGTGCGCAACCTAATTGGCGACATCCAGGAAGGTGAGGCCGCATAAGGCCCCACGCCGCCGCCAGACGTAAAAAGGGCCGCGCTCGGGAGAGCGCGGCCCTTTTTTACGTGCGAGGAAGGTCCAGGATCAGCCGTTGGCTTCGCGGATCTTGTCAGCGGCGTCTTTGTCATAGACGACGCCTTTGGCCTCCAGCAGCGTGTCCATTTCGCCCGACAGCATCATTTCGGTGATGATGTCGCAACCACCGACGAATTCGCCTTTGACGTAAAGCTGGGGAATCGTCGGCCAGTCCGAGAATTCCTTGATCCCGGTGCGGACCGCTTCGTCGGCCAGCACGTTCACGTCTTTGAACTGCACGCCCATGTAGTTGAGCGCGCCCGCCACGCGGCTGGAGAACCCGCATTGCGGCATGGAGGCGGTGCCCTTCATGAACAGCACCACGTCGTTGGCTTCGATGTCGGCCTTGATGGCGTCATGCGCAGGATTGGTCATGGATGTGATCCTCAGCTGGATGCGGTCTGGCAGGCGTGGTGTTCAGGCGTGGCGTTCAGACGGGCGCGCGGGTGGTCAGCGCCAGCGCGTGCAATTCACCGCCCATGCGGCCCTTGAGGGCGGCGTAGACGGCGCGTTGCTGCTGGACGCGGTTCATGCCGCGAAATTCTTCGGCCTCAACCGTGGCGGCGTAATGATCTCCGTCGCCAGCGAGATCCTGGATCTCAACAGTCGCGGTGGGAAACGCCTCTTTGATG
The DNA here is from genome assembly GCA_047610385.1 of Paracoccaceae bacterium. GTDB lineage: Bacteria > Pseudomonadota > Alphaproteobacteria > Rhodobacterales > Rhodobacteraceae > JBOCEF01. The sequence continues at coordinate 18,843 of JBLGAC010000021.1, forward strand.
AGACGCTCGATCTCCGCCGATTCCATGGCCATGGCTCGTCCTTTCGTGATCGTCCGTTGATTGCGATGTAGACCTTGAGGGGCGGTGACGCAAGGGAGGGGACGCCGGAGCGCCCCCAATTCAGCCCTCGCCCATCATCGCTGCAAAGCCTGAGGCATGGGCGTCCCGCAGCGTGGAAAGCAGGAGGGACGAACCGCCAAGCACCACCGCCGCGCCGCCAAGCGCACCGATCCGCGCCGCGGGCACGCCTGCCGCCTGCGCCGCCGCCAGTGCCGCGTCGGCCTGATCGGCGGGGATTGCCAGCAGATAGCGGGCCTGATCCTCGCCATAAAACCATTCGGCTGCGGACAGGGACGCGTGGGCGTCGATGGTCGCGCCGCAGTCTGATGCCATAGCGACCTCAGCCGCCGCCATCGCCAGCCCGCCATCGGACAGGTCATGGGCGGCGCGCAGCAGGCCCGCCGCCTTCAGCGCGCGCACCAGTTCGCCAGCCTTGCGTTCGGCGGTCAGATCGACATTGGGGGCGTCCCCAGCCTCAATGCCGTGCAGGTCCGCCAGCATGGCCGACCGGCCCAGATGGCCCGTGGTGGCACCCAGCAGGATCAGCGCATCGCCGGGTTTTCCCGCGGTCGGGATCATCTGGGTGATGTCGGTCAGCAGGCCCACCGCACCGATGGTCGGGGTGGGCAGGATGCCGGTGCCGTCGGTTTCGTTGTAAAGGCTGACATTGCCGGACACGATCGGCATATCAAGGGCAAGGCACGCCTCGCCAATGCCTTTGATGCAGCCGACCAGCTGGCCCATGATCAGCGGCTTTTCGGGATTGCCGAAGTTCAGGTTGTCGGTGGTGGCCAGCGGCAGCGCGCCGGTGGCGCACAGGTTGCGATAGGCCTCAGCCACCGCTTGGCGCCCGCCCATTTGCGGGTTCGCAAGGCAATAGCGCGGCGTCACGTCGGACGTGAAGGCCAGCGCCTTGCCGGTTCCATGCACCCGCACCACAGCCGCGTCGGCGCCCGGTTTGCGCAGCGTGTCGGCGCCAACCTGGTGGTCGTATTGCTGCCACACCCATTGGCGAGAGCAATGGTTCGGGTGGGCGGCCAGCGCCAGCAGCGTCTGCGCCGCGTCAATCAGGGGCAGATCGGTGGGCAACGGTGCGGGGGGCGGCGTGGCGATCCACGGGCGGTCATATTCGGGGGCCGCGCCAGACAGCGCCTTCAGTGGCAGATCGGCCTTCACCTCGCCCTTATGGGTGATGATGAAGCGGTCCTCAGCGATGGTTTCCCCGACGATGGCGAAATCGAGATCCCATTTCACAAAGATCGCCCGCGCGACGTCTTCCTTGCTGGGGTCGAGCACCATGAGCATCCGCTCCTGGCTTTCGGACAGCATCATTTCATAGGCGGTCATCTCGGTCTCACGACACGGCACCAGATCGAGGTTCAGCTTGACGCCCAGATTGCCCTTGTCGCCCATTTCAACGGCGGAACAGGTCAGACCCGCGGCGCCCATGTCCTGAATGGAGATCACCGCGCCGGTCTGCATCAGCTCCAGACACGCCTCCAGAAGGCGCTTTTCGGTGAACGGATCGCCGACCTGCACCGTGGGGCGCTTTTCTTCGATGGTGTCATCAAATTCGGCTGAGGCCATGGTCGCGCCGCCAACGCCGTCGCGCCCGGTTTTCGCGCCCAGATATACAACTGGGCGCCCGACGCCTGAGGCTGCCGAATAGAAAATCGAATCAGCTTTCGCCAGGCCCGCAGCGAACGCGTTCACCAGGCAGTTGCCGTCATAGGCGGCGTGGAAACGGACCTCTCCGCCCACCATCGGCACGCCAAAGCAGTTGCCGTAGGACCCGATGCCTTCGACCACGCCGCGCACCAGATGACGGGTGCGCGGGTGCTCGGGGCGCCCAAAGCTAAGCGCGTTCATCGCCGCCATCGGGCGCGCGCCCATGGTGAAGACGTCGCGCAGGATGCCCCCGACCCCGGTCGCCGCGCCTTGATGGGGCTCGATGTAACTGGGGTGGTTGTGGCTTTCCATCTTGAAGACCACCGCGTCACCGCCGCCGATGTCGACCACGCCCGCATTTTCCCCCGGTCCGCAGATTACCTGCGGGCCGGTTGTGGGCAGGGTGCGCAGATGCAGCTTTGAGGATTTGTAGGAGCAATGCTCGTTCCACATCGCCGAGAAGATGCCCAGCTCGGTGAAGCTCGGCTGGCGGCCAAGCAGGTCGAGCATCAACTGGTATTCATCCGCTTTCAGGCCGTGATCGGCGCCAAGCGCGGGGGTGACGATGGGTTCTACGGTCATGACTGCCCTTTGTGAACTGCGCGTCGGCTGTTTAGCGGAGGATCGCGGGAAGGGAAAGCGGGGGCGGTGCCGCGGGCGGGGCGGCCTTGCGCCGCGCATGCCTTGATACGCTGAACAGGTGAACCGGGTGTCTTGCACCGCGCGCAGCGCAGGCCCAGTGTGCCGACAAACGGGGCACAGCGCCCCTGAGCGGGAGCTCGTGCGGCCTATGACAATTGCAAAAGCCCCCCCGGCGCCAACCGCCAAGGGCTATGGTGCCATCGTTTTTGCGGTGGTGATCTGGGCGGGCTGGATCGTGGCGACCCGTGATCAGGTGGCATCAACCAGCGTGCTGGACATAAGCCTGCTGCGCTATCTGCCGCCGGTGGTCCTGCTGGCCCCGGTCTGGATGCGCCGTGGCTTTATCCCGCGCGGCGAAGATTGGCGCCTTGTGGCCATCATGGCCACCGGCTGGGGCGGAATTTTCGTGATGCTGACCGCCAAGGGGCTGGAGACAGTGCCCGCATCCCTGTTTGGCCCGCTGGTGCCTGCAATGCTGCCGCTGACCGTCGGCCTGTGGGACCGCGCCGTCGAAGGCGTGCGCCTGCGCCCGCAGCGCAAGGCGGGGTTGGCGCTGATCTTGATCTCCATCGCGCTGACGATCGGACCCGCGCTGGCGGCTGGTGATCGGGGGTTCCTGTCAGGGGTCCCGTATCTGCTGTGCGCCGCGCTGGGCTGGTCTGCCTTCACCATCGCGTTCCGGCGCAGCACGCTCAGCGGTGTTGAGGCGGTGGCCTATATCAGCCTGTGGACGATGCCGTTTCTGCTGATCGCCGTGCTTGTCGTCGGCACGGACATTCCGCAGATGTCCCCGGGCCGGATCGGCTGGATGGTGCTGAGCCAAGGGGTGCTGTCAGGCGTCGTTGCGGCAACCTGTTTTGCCTATGCGGTGCGGCATCTGGGGGCGGCGCGCACGTCCTCGTTCACGTCGCTGGTCCCGATGGGGGCGGCGGTGGGCGGCTGGCTGGCCTTGGGCGAATCGGTCGGGCCGCTGGGCTGGGCCGCGGTGGTCTTCGCCTGCCTCGGGGTTGCGATGGTCAACGGGGCGTTCGCCGGGCTGCTGCGGCGCTGAGGGGCCGCGCCGGGCTTTGGCGATTACGCCGTGGCCAGCGCCTCGGCCAGCGATGCGAACAGCGCCTTGCCGTCGGTCCCGCCATGGGCCGCGTCCACCGCGCGTTCGGGATGGGGCATCATGCCCAGCACCCGGCGGTTGGCCGACAGAATCCCCGCAATATCGTCCATTGCACCGTTCGGGGCACCATCAGAATAGCGAAACGCCACAAGGTCATCGCCGCGAAGCCGCGCCAGTTCTTCGTCGGACGCACGGTAGGCACCATCGTGATGGGCGATGGGGATGGTGATGTCCTGCCCCACGCCGTAGCGCGCGGTGAAGGGGCTGTTCGTGGTTTCAACCCGCAGGCGCGCGTCATGGCACAGGAACCGCAGGTTGGCGTTGCGCATCAGCGCGCCCGGCAGCAGGCCCGATTCGGTCAGCACCTGGAACCCGTTGCAGACCCCGAGGCAATGGCCCCCCCCGGTCACGAAATCCACCACACTACGCATGATCGGCGACCGCGCTGCGATCGCCCCACAGCGCAGATGATCCCCGAAGGAAAATCCGCCGGGGATCGCCACCAGATCAAGGCCCGCAGGCAGGCTGGTGTCTTTGTGCCAGACCAGCGCCGGGGCGATGCCTGTGGCCTGTTCCAACGCCACCGCCATGTCGCGGTCGCAGTTGGAGCCAGGAAAAATCAGAACCGCGGTTTTCATATGAGACGTTCCTTCAGCGGATCAGGAGATTTCGACCCGATAGGATTCGATCACCGTGTTGGCCAGCAGTGCCTCGCACATCCGCTCAACCTCGGCGTGGGCCTTGGTCTCATCGGTTTCGACAAGGTCCAGCTCGATCATCTTGCCTTGGCGGACGCCATTGACGCCCTCAAAGCCGAGAGAGCCAAGCGCATGACGGATCGCCTCGCCCTGAGGGTCGAGCACGCCGGATTTTAGGGTGACGAAGACGCGCGCGCGCATGGCAAGGCTCCTGTCGCTGGGATTGCTTGCGCGGTCGATACCCCAGCGCGGCCCAACAGGCCAGAGGTTCCGCGCGCGGTGGATCGGCGCGGGGGGGGGGGCGATCAGCCATCCAAGCTGCGCAACCAGGCTGCGGTGATCCGTTTGATATGGGTCGAGAACGATGTGTCGATGGCGCGCGCGATGGTCACCGCCTCCACACCATTGCCGCGGCTGTGGATCATCAAGGTCGCGCGGGTTTTCGTGGTGGCGGCATAGGTGCACGAAATCGCCGCGTCGTGCATGCCGTGATTGACCCCGATCAGCTCCACCGTCCAGGCGGTGCGGCGCAGCAGATCCGCGCCGTGCACGCGCGCCACTTCGGTGAACGCAAGGCGGGCGGCGTGGGTGCAGTGGTCTTCAAGCCGCGCAATGCCCAGATCCACGACTGTCCATGGCCCCGGGGCATTGTTGATGCGGTCGTCGATCGGCGCGTTTTCGGCCGGCCCGGCATGGGCAGGGGCCATCATTCCGGCCAGCACCAGAAAGCATAGGGCGGCGAGGCCCAGCACCGCGGCGATCCCATGTGCCTGCAGGCCGAACGGGCCTTTCACGCGGGCCAGCGCCACGACGCCCGGATGGGTCCGACGCCGTGTCTGGGCTGAGGCGTCCCGGCATGGGTCATGCATTCTGTCCGCTTTCGCCCGCATTCTGTCCCCTTTCGCCCGCATCGTGGCGGGTCAGGGCAAAGGATCGACCGGCAGAGTTTCCCATATCTTAATCAAGCCCGGTTCACAGGGCATGAAACGGCATTCATTTGCCGCGCATTTCACGCGAAATCACGGCGTTTTGCGCCTTTTCGCCTATGCCAACGCAAAACGCGCGCCGGACCTATCGGTCCGGCGCGCGCTGTGACTGCACCCTGAAGGCCCCCTTGGATCAGTGGACCAGCTTGGGACCGCCCTCTTGACCCACGCCTACGGCGGGGAGAATGCCAAGCCGCTTCGCGACCTCAGTATACGCGTCAGCCAGATCGCCGAGGTCGCGTCGGAACACGTCCTTGTCAAGCTTGCGGCCGGTCTTCACATCCCACAGGCGGCACGAATCGGGGCTGATTTCATCAGCAACGACAACGCGCTGGAAATCGTCTTCCCAGATGCGCCCGACCTCAATTTTGAAGTCCACCAGCCGGATGCCGACACCCAGCATCAGGCCCGACAGGAAATCGTTCACGCGAAGCGCAAGCGCGATCATATCGTCCATGTCCTGCTGGGTGGCCCAGTTGAACGCAAGGATATGTTCCTCAGTGACCATCGGATCACCGAGCTTGTCGTCTTTGTAGTAGAACTCGATGATCGGGCGGGGCAGGGGCGTGCCCTCTTCAATGCCAAGGCGCTTGCTGATCGACCCTGCGGCGACGTTGCGCACAACGATCTCCACGGGGATCATCTCCACCGCGCGGATCAGTTGTTCGCGCATGTTCAGCCGTTTGAGGAAATGGGTCGGCACGCCGATGGCATTGAGCCCGAGCATGATATGCTCAGAAATGCGGTTGTTCAGGACGCCCTTGCCTTCAATCACGCTGTGCTTTTCAGCGTTGAAGGCGGTGGCGTCGTCTTTGAAGTGCTGGATCAGGGTGTCGGGCTCGGGACCCTCATAAAGGATCTTCGCCTTGCCCTCATACACCAGTCTGCGACGCGCCATGATCGTCCTCGGATTTGGATCGGTCTCCGCGCGGGTGCGGGACCGCAAATGCGAAATAGGCGCGCGAAAGCAGCTTCACGCACCGAGAGATTTCGATATAGGGCCATGGGTCGCGGCCCGCAAGGATTCGCTGGGCTATACACTGGCCCTAGGGCGCCCTACATCTCTCCAAGTCACACAAGATCCACGGCGGAGGAGCCCCCCATGACCACCTTCGACAACCGCGAGAACGCGTTCGAGAACAAATACGCCCACGACGCTGAAATGCAGTTTAAGGCGCAGGCGCGCCGCGACAAGCTGCTCGGCCTGTGGGTCGCTGGCTTGATGGGCATTTCCGGCGAAGAGGCAGACACCTATGCCCGTTCGGTTGTGATCGCCGATCTGGAAGAGGCCGGAGACGAGGACGTCTACCGCAAGGTCTCCGCCGACATGACCGCCAAAGGCATCGCCATTGACGCCCTGCGCGCCAAAATGGACGAATTTCTGGCCGTCGCGAAGACGCAGATCCTGACCGAGATCCAGTGATTTTTCCGCGCCTCGCGCGCGGATATGCGGATCAAAGGGGCGGCCTGGTAGCGGGCCGCCTTTTTGCGTTCGCGTCAGCCGCTTGCGGGCAGCAGCGCTTCGATGGCGGCGATGATGGCGGGGGCCTCAGGTTCGGTCGTCGTGGCCCAGGCACCTGCCAGCGCACCGTCCGGGCCGATCAGGTATTTGTGGAAATTCCAGCTTGGGGTTGGCCAGCTGCGGGCCGCCGCCTCAGTTCGTGCCCACGCATAGAACGGATGCGCTGAGGTGCCTTTGACCCGCACGATCTCAGTCAACGGGAACTCCACCGCATAGGTGGTGGCGCAGAAATCGCGGATCCGGCTTTCATCGGCATATTCCTGCCCGCCAAAATCGCGGCTCGGGGCGCCGATCACCGTCAACCCGCGCGGGCCATAGGTGGTCCAAAGCGCCTGAAGCCCCTCATATTGCGGTGTGAACCCGCAACGTGACGCGGTGTTAACCACCAGCACGGGTCCCCCGGCGAAATCGGCCAGTGGCAGACGCCCGTCGCGGCGCTCCAGCGTCTCAAACGTGAAATCATGGGCGGATGAGGCGCGCCCGATCGTGGGAACAAGCGCGGCGCAGGCAGCAAGGCGCAGAATATCTCGGCGGATCAACATGGCGGGCCCTTTGGCTTTGGCGCCCGAATGCAGCGCTGGATGAACAGATGGCGCGGCGCGGCCACCCGTCAACCGCGCGTGCGGCCACGCCACTGTTGCTGGGCGCGCTGGGCCTCGTCGCCAAATGGCCCATGCGGGCATAAAAAAGCCCCCGCACGAAGGATCGCGCCTGGGCTTTTTTGCGTCTGGCGGCGCAGCCGGGGTCAGCTTTCGCCGAACACCCGCCCAAAGATCACGTCCACGCGCTTGGTGTGATAGCCCAGATCGAATTTCTCATCGATCTCCGCATCCGACAGATAGGCTTTCACTTCGGGGTCGGCCTTCAGTTCGGCCATAAAATCGGCGCCTTGTTCCCAGACCTTCATGGCGTTGCGCTGGACCAGTTTATAGCTGTCCTCACGGTTCGCGCCTTTTTGGGTCAGAGCCAGCAGCACGCGCTGGGAATGCACCAAGCCTTTGAACTGGTTGAGGTTGCGCAGCATGGTGTCAGGGTAGATGACCAGCTTGTCGATCAGCCCGGTCAACCGCACCAGCGCGAAATCAAGCGTGATGCACGTGTCCGGCCCGATGTTGCGCTCAACCGAAGAATGGCTGATGTCGCGCTCATGCCACAGGGTCACGTTCTCCATCGCCGGGACCACGGCCATGCGCACCAAGCGCGCGAGGCCGGTCAGGTTCTCGCTCAGCACCGGATTGCGCTTGTGGGGCATGGCGGACGACCCCTTTTGACCAGGGGAGAAGAACTCCTCAGCCTCCAGAACCTCAGTGCGCTGCATGTGGCGGATTTCGGTGGCGATGTTTTCGATCGAGGACCCGACAACGCCGAGCGCGGCAAAAAACGCCGCATGACGGTCGCGCGGGATCACCTGAGTGGAAATCGGCTCAGGCTTCAGGCCCAGCTTGGCGCAGACATGTTCTTCGACATAGGGGTCGATGTTGGCAAAGGTGCCGACGGCGCCCGAAATCGCGCCGGTGGCAATTTCGGCGCGCGCCACCACCAGACGGGCGCGGTTGCGGTCCATCTCAGCGTAGAACCGCGCAAAGGTCAGGCCCATGGTCACGGGTTCTGCATGAATGCCGTGGCTGCGCCCGATGCGCACGGTGTCTTTGTGTTCAAACGCGCGGCGCTTGAGGGCGGCCAGCAGCGCATCCATATCGGCGATCAGCAGGTCGGTGGCCCGCGTCAGCTGCACGTTGAAACAGGTGTCGAGCACGTCTGAGGACGTCATGCCCTGATGCACAAAGCGGGCTTCGTCCGCGCCGACGATTTCTGCCAGATGCGTCAGGAACGCGATCACGTCATGCTTGGTGACGGCCTCAATTTCGTCGATGCGGGCGACGTTGAATTCGACATCCTTGGCCTTCCACACGGCCTCAGCGCTTTCGCGCGGGATAACGCCAAGATCGGCCTGTGCGTCGCAGGCATGGGCCTCGATTTCATACCAGATGCGGAATTTGGTCGCGGGCGACCAGATGTCAACCATCTCAGGGCGGGAATAACGAGGGATCATGGCCGAGGCCTCCGGGTCCGGGGGCCGCGCGAGGGGGTGGCGGGCGCGCGCGGCTATTGCGATGGGTCGGGCGCGGGTGTAGCCGGGCGGCATGAGATATGCAACGAACCCCCGCGCCGCAGGGCTGGGCGGCGCGGCATGACCGGGGTGCTTCATCCCGCGTTGGCGCTGGTCGGCCAATGGCGCCTGACCCGCCAGATTGAGGATGTCCGCGCTGGCGCTGAGGTGCGGTTCGAGGGCGAGGCGCTTTTGTCCCGGGATGCGGGCTCAGGGCGCCTTGCGCCCCCTTCGCCCGGCGTCGGCAGCGCCGCCGCGGCGCGGGTTGCTGATGGCGCGCCTTTGCCCGCAACGATCCACCTGCGGTGGGCCGAGGAGGGCACGCTGCACATGGGCGGCACCCAGACCCGCGCGCGCCGGGTCTATCTGTGGCGGCTGTCGGCGCGCGCCATGGTCGAGGTTGCCTATGAGGATGGGCGCATCTTTCACGCCTTCGCGATGGCGCCGGGCGGCGGCGCGGATGTCCGCCATGATTGCGCGCCCGATCTTTATGAAGGCGTCTATGCCTTTGATGCCCCGGATTTTTGGCGACTGACTTGGCGCGTGCGCGGCCCGCGAAAAGACTACCGCATGGTCACCGAGCACCGCCGCATCGCTTGAATGGCGCGTGCGGGTCTTTCCCAAGTCTCGCCCCTGATGCTGGCCGTCTTGCGCAAACCGGTGATGGGCGGCCTTGCGCTGCGGTGCAGCAACGGGTTTAATCCCGCGAGTGCCATCGGCGCCCACGCCGACCCAGACACAAAGGACCCATCCGCATGCACGCCAAGCTGCTTCATGAAACCTTCGGCCCCGCACAGGGTGCCGGCCTGTGGATCAAACGCGCCGCGCTGGTTGCGCTCGGCGTCGCGGTGCTGGTGGTCAGTGCCAAGATCAAGGTTCCGATGTGGCCCTCGCCGGTGCCGATCACCATGGGCACCTTTGCGGTGCTGACCGTGGGCGCGGCCTATGGCGCGCGGCTCGGTCTTGTGACGATCATCGCCTATCTGGCGATCGGCGCGCTGGGCTATGACGTTTTTGCAGGGTCGTCGGCTGAAAAATTCGGCCTGACCTACATGATGGGCGGCACCGGGGGCTATCTGGTCGGCTACGTGCTTGCGACCCTCGCGGTGGGTGCGCTGGCGGCCAGGGGCTGGGACCGCTCGCCGATCAAGATGGCGCTGGCGCTGCTGATCGGCAACGCGCTGATCTATGTGACGGGGCTGGCATGGCTTTCGACCATCGCGCCGGACTGGGCGACGACGCTGCAGTGGGGCCTGACGCCCTATCTGATCGGCGATGCGGTGAAGCTGGCGCTGGCCGCGCTGCTGCTGCCGCTGGCTTGGAAGATGGTCGGCAACGCCCGCGGTTGATCCGCGACGCATGATACGACCCAAAAGGCGGCGCAGGGAGATCCTTGCGCCGCCTTTTTGTTTGAGATAGCGCGCCGCAGCTTGCCCGGAGGTCCCGGCGCGGCGCCGGGCCCGGGCGGGAAATTGGCGTCAGGTCAGCCGCGGGCAGGCGCGCGCGGTTCGGGCGGGGCGCAGCGTTGGCCCATCGCGCCCCCCCCGTGCCGGGTCCGCATCTGGCCCGCCGCGCGCCCCATTCACGTCCCTCAAGCCGTGTTGCGGTCCCCGAGGGCGGCGGCCAGAAGTTCGCGGGTATAGGGCTGCTGCGGGTCGTTGAATATCTGCTCAGCTGTGCCGCTTTCCACCACTTCGCCTTCCTTCATCACCAGGATCTTGTGGCTCAGCGCGCGCACCACCTTCAGATCGTGGCTGATGAACAGATAGGCCAGCTTGCGCCGGGTCTGCAGGTCGCGCAGCAAGTCCACGATCTGCACCTGCACTGTCATGTCGAGCGCCGAAGTCGGCTCATCCAGCACCAAAAGCTGCGGGCGCAGCACGATGGCGCGCGCGATGGCGATGCGCTGGCGTTGGCCGCCGGAAAATTCATGCGGGTAGCGGTCCATCATGTCGGGGGTCAGGCCGACCTCGATCAGCGCCTCGGCCACCACGTCGCGGCGCGCGCGTCCGTCGCCTGCGCCGTGGACCTCAAGCCCCTCAGCCACGATCCGTTCAATGGACATGCGCGGGGACAGCGACCCGAATGGGTCCTGGAACACCACCTGCATTGAGGCCCTGAGCGGCCGCATCTGTTTGGCTGACCAGCCCTGCACGTCGTGGCCGAGCGCGGATATCCGCCCCTCAGACCGGATCAGCCGCAGCAGCGCCAGCGCCAGCGTGGTTTTGCCTGAACCTGATTCCCCGACGATGCCCAGCGTCTCGCCTTCGTGCAGCGTGAAATCGGCGTGGTTCACCGCCTTCACATAGCCTGACGTGCGCTTCAGGAACCCGCGTTGGATCGGGAACCACACGCGCAGGCCCTCGGCCTCAGCCACCACTGCGCCGCCCGGCGGGGCGGGGGCGGGGATGCCCGATGGCTCAGCGCCCAGCAGCTGGCGGGTGTAGGGGTGCTGCGGATCGGCAAACAGCGCCCGCGTCTCGTTCTGCTCAACAATCTCACCGCCTTGCATGACGCAGGTGCGGTCGGCGATGCGGCGCACGATCCCCAGATCATGGGTGATGAACAGCATCGACAGACCCTCGTCGCGCTGCAACTGCTTCAGCAGGTCAAGGATCTGCGCCTGAATGGTCACGTCCAGCGCGGTGGTCGGTTCGTCCGCCACCAACAGCTTTGGCCCGTTCGCCAGCGCCATGGCGATCATCACCCGCTGGCGCTGGCCACCCGACAACTGGTGCGGATAGGCCGACAGCCGCGATGCGGCGTCGCGGATGCCGACCTTGTGCAACAGCTCCAGGGTTCGGGCCCGCGCGGCGGCACCAGTCAGCCCGGCATGAAGCGCAAGGCTTTCGCCGATCTGCTTTTCGATCGGATGAAGCGGGTTCAGCGACGTCATTGGTTCTTGGAAGATAAAGCTGACATCATTGCCGCGCACCCGGCGCAATTCGCGGTCCGACGCGCCGATCATCTGAGCGCCGTCAAAGGTCACCGATCCGGTCACCTCGGCTGAGGACGGCAGCAGCCCCATGGTCGACAGCGCGGTCACCGATTTGCCAGACCCCGATTCGCCAACCAGCGCCACGCATTCCCCGGCCCCCACCGTGAATGAGACCCCGCGCACCGCCGCTGCCACCGCGCCCCTGCGGCCGCGAAAGCCGATGGAGAGGTCGCGGACATCAAGCAGGCTCATTGAAAGGTCTTTCGGGGGTCGAACGCGTCGCGCACTGCTTCGAACACAAAGACCAGAAGCGAGAGCATGATCGCGAAGGTGAAGAAGGCGGCGAAGCCCAGCCAAGGCGCCTGCAGGTTGTTCTTGCCCTGCAATGCCAGATCCCCCAGCGACGGGTAAGATGGCGGCAGCCCGAAGCCGATGAAATCCAGCGTCGCCAGCGTAGAGATCGAGGCCGTCAGGATGAACGGCATCATCGTCAGCGTGGCGACCATGGCATTGGGCAGCAGGTGCCGGAACATGATGGTCCAGTCCCCGACGCCAAGCGCGCGGGCGGCGCGGACATATTCGAAATTGCGGGCGCGCAGGAATTCGGCGCGCACCACCCCGACCAGCGCGGTCCATTGGAACAGGCTGAGCAGCAGCAGCATCGACCAGAAATTCGGCGTGATCACCGCGGCGATGATCATGATCAGGAACAGTGCGGGGATCGCGGACCAGATTTCCTCAACCCGTTGGAACACCAGATCGGTCCAGCCACCAAAATAGCCCTGCGCCGCGCCCGCCAGCACCCCGATGACCGATGACACCAGTGTCAGCGCGAACCCAAACAGCACCGAAATGCGGAACCCGTAGATGATCCGCGCGAGCACGTCGCGCGCCTGATCGTCGGTGCCCAGCAGGTTGGTCATGTCGGGCGGCGAGGGCGCGGTCGCCACGCCGTAATTGATCGTATCAAAGCTGAACGGGATCAGGGGCCACCAGATCGTGCCTTTCATGCCGCCCTCGGGCAGGTCATCTGCCTCGGCCTTGGCGATCATCCCCTCAGGGTCGTCAAAGCAGTCCTCAAGCCCGCCGGTCAGGATCAGGCAGCGCACTTCGATAGATCGGTAATCGGCCTCTGTCTCAAAGTCGCCGCCAAAGGTGGTTTCGGGATGCAGGGTCAGGATCGGGGCGAAATGATCGCCGCGATACGTCACCATCAACGGCTTGTCATTGGCGACCACGTCGGCCAGCAGCGCGATGACCAGCAGCACGAGGAAAATCCACAGCGACCAGAACCCCCGGCCATTGGCGCGGAAATTCTCCCACCGTCGGCGGGCCAACGGGTCAAGGTGAAACAGCCCCTTTTTGGGGGGCGCAGGGGGGGCTTTGGCGGTCATGTGCGGCGGCTCTCGAAATCGATGCGCGGGTCGATCCAGACATAGGTGAGGTCCGAAATCAGCTTCACCACCATCCCCATCAACGAGAACAGGAACAGCGTGCCGAACACCACCGGATAGTCGCGGTTCACCACGCTTTCAAACCCCAGCAGGCCAAGCCCGTCCAGCGAGAAGACAATCTCAATCACCAGCGACCCGGTGAAAAAGATCGACACGAAGGCGCCCGGAAACCCCGCCACCACGATCAGCATGGCGTTGCGGAACACATGGCCATACAGCACCCCGCGTTCCGACAGGCCCTTGGCGCGGGCGGTGACCACGTATTGCTTTTTGATCTCATCAAGGAACGAATTCTTGGTCAGCAGCGTCAGCGTCGCAAAGCCAGAAATCGCCATGGCAAACACCGGCAGCGCGATGTGCCACATGTAATCAAGCCCTTTGCCAACCAGCGACATCTGGTCGAAATTGTCCGAGGTGAGGCCCCGAAGCGGGAAAAACGACCAATACGACCCGCCCGCAAAAAAGATCAGCAGCATCACCGCGAACAGGAACCCCGGGATCGCATAGCCGACCACGATTATGCCTGAGGTGGCCGCGTCAAAGCTGCTGCCGTCGCGCACCGCCTTGCGGATGCCCAGCGGGATGGAGATCATATAGCTCAGCAATGTGGTCCACAGCCCGAGCGAGATCGACACGGGCATTTTCTCCAGCACCAGATCAATCACTGAGACTGAGCGGAAATAGCTTTCCCCGAAATCAAAGCGGACATAGTTCCACAGCATGGTCAGGAACCGCTCCAGGGGTGGCTTGTCAAAGCCGAACTGGCGTTCCAGATCCTTGATGAAATCGGGGTCCAGCCCCTGCGCGCCGCGGTATTCTGAGGACGCCTGACCGGCCACCGCCCCACCGCCGCCACCGCCGGTTTCCCCGCCCCCGCCGCTGAAACGGTCGGTGGCGGAGCTCGCGTCCGTCAGCTGGGATATGATCTGCTCCACCGGCCCGCCGGGGGCGAACTGGATCACGGCGAAATTGACCAGCATGATCCCCAGAATCGTGGGGATCATCAGCGCCAGCCGCCGCAGGATATACGGCCCCATTCAGCGCGCGTCCGTCTTTCGGCCGGGCTTGGCCGGCACAGGGACGCGCGCTGGCACTGGGCGCGGCGCGGCATTGGCAATCGCGATGGCGCCCGCCGTGGCGGCGCCCAGCAGGATGATGATCTCGATCGGGGTCACAGCGCGCCCTCCGCCTTGAGTTTCGCGAATTTATCCGCGTCCCACCACCACAGGTCCATGTCGCCGCGCCCGTATAGCGGCGGCGCTGGCGGGCGTCCGTAGACGTCCCAATAGGCGATGGTGTACGCGCCCTTATACCAGTTCGGCGTCCAGATGTGCATGGCCCGCAGAACACGATCCAGCGCGCGGCACGCGATGTTCAGATCTTCGCGCGATGCGGCACCGATCACCTTTTCGATCAGCGCGTCCACCGCCGGGTTGTTCACGCCCGAAAGATTGGGCGTGCCGCGCTGGTCCACTGAGGCAGACGCAAACAGATTGCGCAATTCGATCCCCGGCGTCAGCGACATGGTGAAACGGCCGGGGACGATGTCGTAGTCAAATTCCTCCTGCCGGGCCTGATACTGGGCGGGATCGACAATGCGCAAGGACGCGTCGATGCCCATTTTCTTCAGGTTCTCAACATAGGGGCCGATGATCCGTTCAAAGGTCGGGCTGTCATCGAGCAGTTCAAGCTTCAGGGTTTCCCCAGCCGCGTTCTTGCGCACGCCGCCCTCAACGCTCCAACCCGCCGCATCCAGCAGCTTCATCGCCCGGCGCAGCATTGCACGGTCAGAGCCGGAGCCGTTGGAGACCGGCGGCGAATAGGCCGGTTCGGTGAACACCGTTTCGGGGATGTCAGCGCGCAGCGGCGTCAGCAGCGCCAGTTCTTCGGGCCCGGGCATGCCGGTGGCTTCCATCGCGGAATTCTCAAAGATCGAATCGGTGCGGGTATAAAGCCCGTAGAACAGCTTTTCGTTCGACCATTCGAAATCAAAGCCCAGCGAGATCGCCTCCCGCACCCGTGGGTCCGTGAACTGATCGCGGCGCATGTTCATCCAAAAGCCCTGCGTGCCTGACGGGCGCCCGTCAGGAATTGTGGCACGCACCACCCAGCCTTTGTCGATGGCGGGAAATTCATAGCCGGTGGCCCAGATTTTGGAAAAGAATTCCTCATGGAACAGGAAGGCACCGCCTTTGAACGCCTCAAACGCGGCGGTGTAATCCTTGAAATATTCGTAGACGATTTCATCAAAATTCCAGCGGCCCACATTAGACGGGTGATCCCAGCCCCAATAGTCTGCGCGCCGTTTGTAGGTGATCGACCGTCCGGGCTTGGCTTCGGCCACCTCATAGGGGCCTGAGCCAAGGATCGGCTCCAGCGATGATTTTTCAAAATCGCGGGTGGACCACCAAGCCTTCGACATGATTGTCAGGCCGCCAACCAAGGACGGCAAATCGCGGCTCGAGGCACCGTCATTGAAGGTGAACTTGACCCTGAGCGGTGACAGCGCCTCAGCGCCCGCCACGTCGCGCAGTTGCAGCCGCAGGCCCGGCGCGCCCTTGTCGCGCAGAATTTCGTAGGAGAACACCAGATCCTCAGCAGTGATCGGCGATCCGTCGGCGAATTTCGCTTCTTCGCGCAGATCGAAGATGATCCAGGACCGGTCCTCAGGGTATTCGATGGATTTGGCGACCAGGCCATAGGCGCTGTCGGGTTCATCGGCTGATCCGGTCAGCAGGCTGTCAAAGGTCAGCCCTAGGCCCTGCGCCGGTTCGCCCTTCAAGATGAAGGGGTGCAGGCTGTCAAAGGTGTTGGAGGCCGACGTGCCGCGCCCGGTCCATTTGCCACCCTTTGGGGCGCCCGGAACCGCATAATCAAAATGCGTATAGTCAGCGGGATATTTAAGATCGCCGAACGCTGAAATCCCGTGGCTGCGGATCACATCCTGCGCCTGCGCGCCGGGGGCAAGCAGCCCAAGCACAAGGAACAGGGCGGTCGCGATCGGTGCGGTGCGGCGATGATTCATGCGGCGGTCTCCGATGATGGCTCCGTCAGATGAATCGGTAAGCCCCGATGGCGGCGGTTTCAAGGGCTGCGCGCACGGGCGGGCAATCTGGAGGCAGGTTTTTCCCGGCTGCGCGCGCCTTCCCGCCCGATGGAACGTGAAAGGGCCGCCCGGATGGGCGGCCCTTTGCGATGCTGTTCAATGCGCCCGGCGGGCGCGGCAGATCAATTGGCGTAAGTGGCGAGATAGGCGATCAGGTCGGCGCGTTCCTCAGGCTTTTTCAGACCGGCGAAGGACATCTTGGTGCCCGGCGCATACTCTTTCGGCTTTTCCAGAAAGGCGCTCAATTCATCGGGGGTCCAATCGCCCGGCAGCCCCTCAAGGGCACCAGAATAGCCGTAATCGCCGATCGACGCGATGTCGCGGCCAACAACGCCGTCCAGATGCGGGCCGGTGCCGTTGCCGCCGTCAAGCTTATGACAGGCCTTGCACTTGCCAAAGGTCTTTTCACCCTTGGCGGCATCAGCCGAGGCATAGATCACGGAGAAGGGGATCTCCGCGACCTTCTCCGCGCTGGCTTCTTCTTCAATTTCGATTGCGTAGGCATAGTGATGTTCATCGCCATGCTCGCCGGTTCCGAAGAACGCCATGTCTGTGAAGAAATTCACGCCGACAAAGACGAGCAGCGCGCCGACGATAGCGCCGACAATCTTGTTGATCTCCATCGAGTCCATGGTGGGTCAGCCTTTCGCCAGTGGAGCGCGCTGGGCACAGGTCCGCGCGACGCGGTATTCGATGGGCCGGTGAATACCGCCTTCCCGCATCGGGCCGCAAGTCGTATAAGGCGCGACCCGTTGTCAGCCCCCCCTTGCGGGCCAGACCGCAGGCCTTTGCGGCGACCCCGTGACGCAGGGGCTGAGGACGCAAAAAAGGACGCCGAGATGACCGCCCAGAAGATCGCATTCCAGGGAGAGCCGGGTGCCTATTCCCACATGGCCTGCCGCCAGACCCATCCGGAGCTGGAGCCCCTGCCATGCGCAACCTTTGAGGACGCCATTGAGGCTGTGCGCACCGGCGCGGCAAAGTTGGCCATGCTGCCAGTGGAAAATTCGACCTATGGCCGGGTGGCCGACATCCACCGCCTTTTACCCGACAGCGGCCTGTTCATCATCGATGAGACTTTCGTGCCGGTGAAGATCCAGCTGATGGGCGTGCCGGGCACCACGCTTGACCAGATCACCGAAGCGCAGTCGCACACCGTGCTGCTGGGCCAGTGCCGCAAATTCCTCGACGCCCATGGCATCAAGCCTGTGGTTGGCGCTGACACCGCGGGATCAGCCGCGCAGGTTGCGCGCGACGGCGATCCGACCCGCGCCGCGCTGGCATCCGAGCTGGCGGCCGAAATATCGGGGCTGGCGATCATCGCGCCCGACATTCAGGATTTCAGCCACAACGCGACCCGGTTCCTGGTGATGTCGCGCCAGAAGATTGAGGCCGAGCCAACCGCGCCACGGGTGGTCACCAGCTTTGTGTTTCAGGTCCGCAACGTGCCCGCCGCGCTGTATAAAGCGACGGGCGGTTTTGCGACCAACGGCGTGAACATGACCAAGCTGGAAAGCTATATGGTGAACGGTCAATTCACTGCGACAATGTTCTATGCCGACATTGAGGGGCACCCCGAAGACCGCCTCGTGCGATTGGCGTTTGAGGAACTGGCCTTCTTCACGTCCTATGTGAAGGTTCTCGGGGTCTATCCCGCGCATCCATATCGTGATGAAATCGCCTGAACCTTCAAGGAGCCGCTCCCATGCCTCACCCCCGCGCAGATGAACCGATAAACGTGCTGGGCGGGGTGCTGGAGCCGTGCTCCATGGACCCAATCACCGGATTCTACCGCACCGGATGCTGTGACACGGGGGCCGAGGATGTCGGCCGCCACACGGTCTGCGCAGTGATGACAGCTGATTTTCTGGAATTTTCAAAGGCGCAGGGCAATGATCTGAGCACCCCGCGCCCGGAATTCGGGTTCGCGGGCCTCAACCCCGGCGACCGGTGGTGCCTGTGCGCCGCGCGATTCCGTGAGGCGTATGACGCCGGAAAAGCCCCGCGCGTCAGCCTGGCTGCGACTCATCGCGCGACGCTGGCGGTGGCCCCGATCGACATGCTTCGCGAAATGTCGCAGGACCTCAGCTGAAAAGCCGGGATCTTAGCTGAAAAGCCGGGCCGCTCAGCTCTGACGCGGCCCGCGCATTTCCATCAGCCGCGTCTCAATCTTGCGCCAATTGGCGGCGTCGTCCTGTGCCCCACTGCCTTCGGCGTCGCGGGCACGTTGGGCGGCGGTGGCGATGGCCTTGGGGCCGATCGCGGCGAAAAGCTGGGTGGCGTGCTGTTCGATGTCTTCCATGCGCATTGCAGGGTCCTCCGGTCCGGTGGGACAGGGCGGGATGCGGGCGCGCGGCGAGGTCAAGGGCGTCGCCGCGCGTATTAAGCATCTGGCCCCTAGACCGGCATTGTAGGCCTTTTGGGGCTTTGGCGGAAGGGGTCAGACGCTTTTGATCCAGCCATAGGCCCAGGCCTCCAGCACCGCGCGGGCGATGGCACCTTTGCGGGCAGGCACGAAATCAGGGCGCGGGTTTTCCATGCTGTCGAGCAATTCGATCCGGCTGACCCAGCACGCGGCCTCCAGCTCCACCGGGTCGATGGTGATGTCTTCGGTCAGCGCCTCGCCCGCGCAGGCAAGCATCAGGCTGGACGGGAACGGCCATGGCTGCGACGCCACATAGCGCACTGGCCCGACGCGGATTGAGGTTTCCTCCCACGTCTCGCGGCGCACGGCCTCCTCCAGCGTTTCGCCGGGCTCCATGAACCCCGCCAGCAGCGACCAGAACCCCTTTGGCCAGGCGGGGGACCGGCCCAGCAGCACCTTGTCGCCCTTGGTGATCAGCTGGATCACCACCGGATCGGTGCGCGGAAAATGCACCCCCCCGCAGCCGCTGCAGCTGCGCCGCCAGCCTGCGCCGCCGGGGACCGACGGCTGCCCGCAGCGCGCGCAGAACCGGTGTGAGCGGTGCCATTCGAACATGCCGCGCGCGGTGGCGGCGTCGGCGGCGTCTTGCGCGGTCAATTCGGCCATGATGTTGCGCAGGTCGATGAATTTCATCGTCTCGGGCAGATCGGGGTGGCTTTGGCGCGTCTGGTCCATGAACACCGGCGGCGGGCCGTCGGGAAAGGACGGATCGCTCCAGGCTGAGATGTCGACAGCGAAATAGCCTGCGCCATCTTCAAGCCCCAAGAAGATCGGCGGCTCTTTCGCGGTCAGCAGCGCGGGGCTGTTCGCGGGCAGCCACCCCAGAAGCGGCCCGTCTTCGGTCAGCGCAAACAGCGGCTTGCCGCGCCACAGGGGCAGCACGCGGGCCTCCGGCGCGGCGAGCAGCGCGGCCAGCGCGTCTTCGTTGGCGCGCAGGTGGTCGGCGCGATCGCGCGTTCCGCCCGCGAAGGTGATGGTGTCGAGCGGCGAGCGCGCGTTGATGTCCATGGATCGTATCCCCTTTTGTCGGTGCGGACGATGCACCGCGCGCGCTTCGGGGGCAAGCGCGCGCATGGCTTGCATCTGCCGCGCGGCGTTGCTATGTGGTGGGTCGAGAGGTTGGCGTGGGCAGGCAGCTCGCCAACCCGGTCAGATCCGGAAGGAAGCAGCCGCAACGGGCCCCGCTTGGGTCGCGTTTCAGCCTCTCACCCTACCCCCCCCCCTTCATGTTTTTTGCGAATTGCGGACCTGGCATGCTAGGTTCTTTTCGAATTTCCATGAACTCAGGCGTCCGAGGGGCTTGTGGTGCCGCGCCTTCTTTTTGTATTGGCCGCGGCTGTGATGATCCATGCGGACCGACTGCGCGATCATACTGAGGGGATAAGGGCGGTTGTCGGCACGATCTCAGTCGCGCCGCGCTGAAGGCCGCAGGCGGCGCCGCCCGCGGCCTCAACTTAGTCTAGCGGTGGGATCGTCACCGTCAGTTGCATCCGCCCGAACCAGGCGGCGATGTCCTCCATCTCCTGCTCGGACAACCCGGCGGCGATCAGGGACATCTGGTGGTGATTGCGCGCCCCTGACCGGAACGCGCCAAGCTGCATCAAGATGTAATCGGGATCCGCCCCCGCCAGATTGGGCGCATCAGGCGCCATCGCCAGCCCGTCGGACCCGTGGCACATGGCGCAGCGCATGTCGGCGGCTTTCTTGCCCGCGGCTGCGTCCTGCGCGGCGGCGGGAAAGGCCAACGCGGCGACCAGGGTCGCCGCGCTGAGGATCAGCTTATTTCGCATATGCGATGCGATAGATCACGCCAGCGAAATCGTCCGAGACCAGAAGCGACCCGTCGGGCAGTTCTTCAAGGTCCACCGGGCGTCCGAACGCGGCCCCGTCAGACAGCCAGCCGGACGCGAACACTTCTTTGCCGGTGGCGTTGCCAGCGTCGTCGAAGGTAATGCGCATGATCTGATAGCCGACCGGAGAGGTCCGGTTCCACGATCCGCGCTGGGCCACAAAGGCGTCGCCCTTGTATTCAGCCGGGAACATCGTTCCGCCGTAGAAATCAATGCCGAGATTGGCCGAATGGGCCTGAAACTCGATCTCTGGCGCGGTCACGGCCACGGGCGGGGTCTTGTCTTCATAGCCGGGCAGGGGAACCGATCCGACGAAATACGGGAACCCGAAATGCTCACCGACTTTGCTGACGCGGTTCAGCTCATCGGGCGGAATATCGTCGCCCATGCCATCGGCACCGTTGTCGGTGAACCACAATTGCCCGGTGACCGGGTTCCAGTCAAAGCCGACCGAATTGCGCACGCCGTCGGCGACCACTTCGACGTTGGATCCGTCCGGGTCCATGCGGATGATCTTGCCGTCGTTTTCATCCAGATCACAGATGTTGCACGGCGCGCCGAGGCTTACGTACAATTTGCGGTCCGGCCCGAACGCCATGTAATGCCAGCCGTGCAGAAACCCGCTGTCGATGCCGTCATACACGGTCACCAGCGGATCAATCGGCAGCGCCAGATCGAATTCTGCCGGGATCGGCCACATGGCGACGCGGTCCTGCATTGCGACGTACAGCATGCCGTCCTGCATGGCGACGCCGTTGGGAACGTTGAGGCCAGAGACCCGCTCGCTCACCTCATCAGCCACGCCGTCGCGGTTGTTGTCGAACAGCGAATGCACCGTGCCATGGCGCGATCCGACGAACACCACGCCATTGGGCTTGCCCACGACGATCGACCGGGCCTTGGGGACCTCGGCAAAGACCGAGATGGTGAAGCCGTCGGGCAGCTGGATACGTTCAAGGATCGACGAGAAATCCCTGGCCTGCGCGCTGATCGGTGCCTGCGCGGCGATGATCGCAAGCGCGGCTGCCGCCGCAGCGGTTCTGATGGTCATGATTGATTCCTCTCTGGATGTCGGATCTTGCGCCCGACATCGCTGAGCGTAACCTCAAGGAGGTGGAATGCGGAAGAAACAATATTCCGCCGGCTGGAATGACAGCGACATTATCGCTCGCACGCCAGATGCAGGCACCGCAGATAACATCGAACGATGCCCAGCCCGGATGTGCCCGGCGCGCTGTGGGCCAGCTTGCGCGCGGCGCTTGTCCGCCGCCCCCCGGTCCCGTAAGTTCGCCTCCATGAATGCCCCCATTCCCAATATCCGGAACCCCCATGGCCGATGATGCGCCAACCGGCCCCGCCACGGGCGCCGAATATCAGGTTCTGGCGCGCAAGCACCGACCGGCCGACTTCTCCGACTTGATCGGGCAGGAGGCGATGGTACGCACCCTGCGCAACGCCTTTGCCAGCGACCGCATCGCCCATGCCTTTATTCTGACCGGGGTGCGCGGGGTCGGCAAAACCACCACCGCGCGGATCATTGCCAAAGGCCTCAACTGCATCGGGCTGGATGGCAAGGGCGGCCCGACCGTTGAGCCATGCGGCAAGTGCGAGCCTTGCGTGGCCATCGCTGCGTCGCGCCATGTGGACGTGCTGGAAATGGACGCCGCATCGCGCACCGGCGTTGGTGACATCCGAGAGATCATCGACAGCGTGCGCTACCGGGCTGCCTCAGCGCGCTACAAGGTCTACATTATTGATGAGGTCCATATGCTGTCCACCAGTGCGTTCAACGCGCTGCTGAAGACGCTTGAGGAACCGCCCGCCCACGTCAAATTCATCTTTGCCACCACCGAAATCCGCAAAGTGCCGGTGACGGTGCTGTCGCGCTGCCAGCGGTTTGATCTGCGCCGGATCGAACCTGAGGTGATGATCGACCACCTGACCCGCATCTGCGGGTTGGAGGGGGTCGAGGCAGAGCATGACGCGCTGGCGCTGGTGACCCGTGCTGCCGAAGGGTCGGTGCGTGATGCGCTGTCGCTTCTGGACCAGGCCATCGCCCATTCCGGCGGGGCGGCCACCGCGGATCATGTGCGCGCAATGCTGGGCCTGGCCGATCGAGGCCGGGTCTTGGATTTGTTTGAGACGATCATGCGCGGCGATTGCGCGGCGGCGCTTGAAGAACTGTCCGGCCAATACGCCGCCGGGGCAGACCCGCTGGCGGTGCTGCGCGATCTGGCTGAGGTCACCCATTGGGTCTCGATGGTCCGCATCAGCCAGGGCAGCGCCGACGATCCGACCGTCCCGCCTGAGGAACGCACCCGCGGGCGCGATCTGGCCACGCGGCTGGGGATGCGGCAGTTGGCGCGCATGTGGCAGATGCTGCTGAAGGCCATGGAGGAGGTCGGTCAGGCCCCCAACGCCATGATGGCCGCGGAAATGGCGATCATCCGCCTGACCCATGTGTCGGAATTGCCCAGCCCTGAGGAACTGATCCGCCGCCTTGAAAATGCGCCTGCGCCTCAGCCTCCTGCCGGGGGGGCACCTGCGGGCGGCGGCGGCGGCCCCGGCGGCGGCATGACCCGCGGCGGCGCTGTGCACGCGCCAGCATTCGCCCCGGCGCGCGGTGCCCCGATGGCATCTGCGCAGACCGCCCCCCATGCCCGCGCGGCGCTGAGCGTGGTCGCCGGTGGGGCGCCCGCCAAGGCGCCGGACATCAATGCGCTCCCTGAGGTTGATCCGGCGGTGGCCGAAGCGCTCAAGTCCCTGCCGACCTTTGATGCGGTGGTCGACATGATCCGCGATCGCCGCGATGGCCGCTTGTTGGTGGAGGTTGAGACGGGGATGCGCCTTGTGTCCTACGCCCCCGGGCGCATTGCATTCCAGCCCACGGACCGAGCGCCAAAATCGCTGTCCGCGGATCTGGCGCAGCGGTTGCAGGTCTGGACCGGGCAGCGTTGGGTGATCTCAGTGGAGAACGGGCCCGGCGCACCGACGGTGGCCGAAACGCGCGACGCCGCAAAAGCCGACCTGCATGCCAGCCTGCGCCTTCATCCGTTGGTGAAGGCGGCTTTGGCGGCGTTCCCCGGCGCTGAGATCCGCGCAACGCGCGCACTGATCGCCGCTGATCCCGGGATGCTGGGCGCAGATCCGGGCGTGACCGAAGATCCGATGGAAGACTGGGACCCGGTTGATCCGTTCGATGACGAACCCATCTGACACATAAGAGATATGCGACCCGGCCAGCGCCTTTGCGCGGCGGATGCAATGCAGGAGCGAGATATGCTTAAAGGTCTGGGAAATCTGGGCGACATGGCCAAGCTGATGAGCAAGGCCAAAGAATTGCAGGAAAAAATGGGTGAGGCGCAGGAGCGTATCGCCGCCATCGAGGTGACCGGCGAATCGGGTGCCGGGATGGTCAAGGCGGTGTGCACGGCGAAAGGGTCGCTCAAATCCCTGTCGATCGACCCGTCGCTGTTCGTGCCCGAGGATCGCGAAGTGGTCGAGGACCTGATCGTCGCCGCAATTCGCGAGGCGCAGGAGCGCGCGGCTGAAGCTGCCTCCGCCGAAATGGCCAGGGCGACCGAAGGCATTCCGTTGCCGCCGGGCATGAAATTGCCATTCTGAGGCGACAGGCAGAATTGGCTGAAAGCCGGGCGCGGGAAGCCTCGTCCGGCTTTTTCGTGGCCGGGGCTCTCCCGCCCGTCGCCGGCCTTTCGGCCGCTCCCGTTTGGCCGGGCGCCGCGCGCCGGGCCGCCCGAGGGTTGCCGCGGGGCGCCCGCGCGGCGAGGGCCTAGCGTCAGCGCGATTTATTCGCGGCGCAAAAGCTTGTCGACCAGCAGCGCGGCGAAACCGCTATGGGCCGAGGCCTGGTATTCGGCGGTGAGGGCGTCGCGGTCATAATCACGCGCAACCCATTGCAGGAACGGGACGCCGCGGGCCTCGGCCTCAGCCGCTTTTTCGAAGAACAGATCGAGGATACCTGTCGGGCCTGCCTTGATGTGCCCGTAGCGCAGCGACAATTGCCCCTGCGCCTCTGCCACGCTGCGCCCGTCGGCAAGGATCAGCCACAGCGCCGCCATGAACCCGGCGCGGTCCGCGCCCGATTTGCAATGGAACAGCACCGGGGTCTGCACCTGCGCGATCAGGTCCTGCAACCGGCGCAATTCATCGCGCGTCGGCAGCGCGCGGGAGCGCAGGACGAAGGTTTCAAACACGATGCCGGCGCGCGCACAGGCTTCTTTTTCCAATGGCAGCGACCCGAAGATCACCCCGCCGCGCAGCGATATCACTGTGCGCACCCCGAGCCGTCTTGCCGCATGCACGATCTGGCCGGGCAGCGGCTGTGCCGTGCGAAACGCTGCTGCGCCAACCGCGTGGCGGTTCAGATAGGCCGCCCGCAGGATGCCGTGATCGACGAACAGCATGTTGGCCCAGGCATGCAGCCGGTGGCCCAGCGTCTGGATCGGTGAATTCCACAGCGCCCGCGCCGCATTGCGGCGTGCGACGCGGCGCTGGTCGCTGGCCGATTGCTGGGGGTCCGAGGGGGGCTGTTGCATGGGGCTGCGCTTTCACGGGATGGATCATGCGGGTGATAGCGCGCCAGCGCGCGCCTGACCAGCGGGTGGGGCGCAAAGACAACGCCCCCGCGCTGGGGGGCGCGGGGGCGTTGCAGATCGCATATGGCCGCACCAACGTGGCGGCCAGCGCCTCAGGCGGCGCGTTTGACCAGAAGGTCGCCAACGCGGGCCGCGGCCTTGGCTTCGTCGATTTCTTCAACGGCGGCCAGCTCACGGGTCAGGCGTTCCAGCGCGGCTTCGTAAAGCTGACGCTCAGAATAGGACTGTTCGGGCTGGTCTTCGGCGCGGTGCAGGTCGCGCACCACTTCGGCGATCGAAACAAGATCGCCCGAGTTGATCTTCTGTTCATATTCCTGCGCGCGGCGGGACCACATCGCACGCTTCACCCGCGCCCGGCCCTTGAGGGTTTCGAGCGCTTTTTCGATGATGTCCGGCGAGCTGAGATTGCGCATGCCGACCGAAGTCGCCTTTGCAGTGGGCACCCGCAGGGTCATCTTGTCCTTTGCGAAAGAGATCACGAACAGCTCAAGCCGCGTGCCAGCTACTTCCTGCTCTTCGATGGACACGATCTGACCGACACCGTGGGAAGGGTAGACCACGAAGTCGTCGGGACGAAAATCAGCCTTTTTGCTTGCGGACTTTGTCATGCTTGCGTCGCGTCCTTTCTTTATACCGAGGACTGACCCTGCGACGCAGACACACCGACCCTACCCAACCAGCATTGCCGACGGGGGTGGGAGCGGCGTTTTCAGCGGCGCGGGCGGTTGCATTCCAAGAGCGAATTGCCCACGAAGATGCACCATCCCGGTTATTTCATGACTTGAACATAACACGTTCTACGCCCGATTCCCACACCCGGCGCACGCAATCTGCGCACGCCTGATTGTGAAGTGTGCGTTAACGCTTGGTCTGGTTCAGGTTTTGGCGGGATTTCCACCAACAACCACACACGGGCAAAGCAGTCGTTCGGCGCCGAATCGCGGCGCTGCGCAGCTGTAAAGATCAGTCACCGGAGCCGGGCGCCTCAGAGAAGTATTTGCCAAGCTTTTCTGCCTCACCGTCGTACTTTTCAGCCTCAGGCAGCGGCTCTTGCTTGGTTGTGGTGTTGGGCCAAGCTTCGGACCATTTGCGGTTGAACTCAACCCAGTCTTCCATGGCTGGTTCAGTGTCAGGCTTGATCGCTTCGGCAGGGCATTCAGGTTCACACACCCCACAGTCGATGCATTCGTCGGGATGGATGACGAGCATGTTCTCGCCCTCATAGAAGCAGTCTACCGGGCAGACCTCGACGCAATCGGTGTATTTGCATTTGATGCAGTTATCGATGACGACATAGGTCATGGGCGGTCCTTGAGTCGTGGTGTCGGCCTGGGGCGCGATGGTGTTGCGCCGCTCTCGCCTGACTTAGGTCGGCGCGCGAGGCGGTGCAAGACCGACGGGCCGTGGGTGCATGCTTGCGTGAAAGGCATTTCGTCGCCCGCAGGCGCGGGTGAACGGACGGTCCGGTCAGTCGCCCTGTTGGCGGTCGATTGCCCGGCGGTCGCGTTTGGTGGGCCGCCCGGTGCCTGCGTCACGGGTTGGCACCTGCGGTGTGAACGGGTCCGCCGCCGCGCGCGGGGCAGGGGGCGCAAGATCGGTGTAGAGCGCCTGCGCTTCGGGCGCCGGGCCGCGGCGTGCGCCAAGCGCCAGCACCTTGATCACCCGCACATGGTCGTTCAGCGCAAAGGTCAGCACGTCTCCCGCCCGGACCGAGGCCGCGGGTTTGACCGTCCGCGTGCCGTTCACCCGCACGCCCGACCCGCCCACGTGACGCGATGCGAGGCTTCGGGTTTTCAAGAACCGCGCGTGCCACAGCCACTTGTCGATCCGCAAGACTGCGCCCCCGGCGGTTTTGACCTCCGGGGGCGCATCATCATCATCGTCAGGCGCGGCGGGCCGCACCAAGGCTCAGGACTTGTCCTTCAGCGCCATCAGCGCTGCGAAGGGATTGTCCGGATCGACGCCTTTGGCGGCCTTGTCGGGACGCGCGGTGAAGGTGCGCGGACCGGCAGGTTCCCTCGGGGCACCATGGGGGGCACCGCCTTTGGGGCCGCCCTTGCCGCGGCGCGGGCCGCTGGTGCCCGGACCGTCCTTGCCAAGACCGTCCTTGCCAAAGTCACGGCGCGGGCCACGGCTTTTGCCACCTTCGGGCCGCTGGCCGCGGGGGGCGTCGCCGTCACGCGGGGCCGACTGGTCACCGGCTTGTGCCTGACCCTGACCCTGCGCCTGGCCCTGCGCCTGACCTTGGCCCTGACCTTGACCGCCACGGCGACGGGGGCCGCCGCCTTCGCGTCGGGGACGGGGTGCCCATGTGAAGGTGTAGAACACCTGCATGTCCACGGGGGCAGCTTCGGCCTCGGCTTCAGCTTCAGCTTCGACCGGGTCAGCCTCAGCATCGGCCGGGGCGTCAACATGTGCCTCGATCTCCGCTGTGGGCGCTGCTGCCTCGGCGGTGGGCGCTTCGGCTTCAGCTTCGGGCGCATCTGTGACCGGCGCTTCGGCCTCAGCTACAGGCGCTTCGGCCTCGGCTGATGCCTCCGGCGCGGCGACTTCGGCTTTGGCCTCAGGCACGGGCTTCAGCTTCGGGCGCTCGGCCTTTTCGGCCTTCCAGCCCAGACCCTGCATCAGCTCGGCGAACTGCTCCAGCGTGCAGCCGGTGATCGACAACATGTCGGCGCTCGCCTCAAACCCGGCGCGGCCATCATGGTTGCGGATCAGGTCGGCCAGACGCTCCAGCATGTCGATGCGGATCGCCCGGGTCCCGGCAAGTCGATAGCCCGCGCGGGGCCAAAAGCCCGCGGGCGCGCCTTCGATCGCCGGAGACGTCACAATCCCCGGCTGCAGCGGCGCCTGGTATTCGTCGATGCCTTCGGCCAGCGACCACAGCACCAGCCGCAGCCGCGTCGGCGCAGGTTTCAGCAGCACGGGCATGAACACCGTGTGCTGGCCAAACCGGACGCCGTGCTTGCGCAGCAGCGCACGGCCTTCCTGGTCCAGTTCCTTCACATCCTTGGCGATGTCCTGGCGCGGGATCACGCCCATCGCCTCAACCAGCTGATACGCCAGACCGCGCGCAAGGCCCGACATCGCTTCGTCGGCCTGCATCTTGATAAGCGGTTCAAACTGCGCGTCGATCTTGCGCGTCAGCCAGTGGCGCAGGCGGCGTTCAACACGCTGCACAACGTCTTCGCCGGCGATCTCATCGACGAAGACATGCACCTCCGGCTTCAGCGGCTCGGGGCCGGGGACGAGCTTGCCGACAGCATGCTCCCCCCACATCAACCCGCCCTGTTCGGTCAGGTCTATCTCGGCATCTGGCGCATTATAGAGCTTGTCAGCCCTGCGCGAGAATTCGGAGGCCAGTCCTTCGGTCGATGCGGCGCGCAGCGTCTTCGCTTCGTCACCTTTCGCCTCGGGATCCGGCGTGAAGCGGAAACCGTCAATCCGCCCGAGGAGATGACCTTCCACGCTCACCTCACCCGCTTCGTTCACGTCTGCCACTAAGGCCTCCTTCTGCTTCAAACGCCGCATCAGCACCGAGGTGCGGCGGTCGACAAATCTCTGGGTCAGGCGCGCATGCAGAGCATCCGACAGCCTGTCTTCCACGTCGCGGGTCGCATCCCGCCAGGTTGCTGCTTCCTCAACCCAATCGCGGCGCGTTGCCACGTAGGTCCAGGTCCGGATATAGGCCAGCCGCTTGGCGAGCGTGTCGATGTCGCCATCGACCCGGTCCACCCGGCGGATCTGAGCGTCGATCCAGTCGGACGATATACAGGCCCTGTCCGACAACAGGAACCGATAAATCCGCGACAACAATCCTACATGATCATTCGGGGACGTCTTGCGAAAATCGGGGATACGGCAGACATCCCACAATCGGCGCAATTCCGCGGGCCCTTTGGCCATGGCGCGGATATCTTCGTCCTGTGCCATGCGCTTAAGCGCGACCATATCATCGGCGTCCCGCGCGCGCACCAGCCCCGGCCGATCAGGGGGCATTTCAAGCGACTTGATCAGATTGTCGATCGACCCCCAGGACAGTCTGGAGTTGCGCCACGCAAGCTTTGCCACCGGTGCGAAGCGGTGATTCTCAATGGCGTCGATCACCTCGGGGTCCAGCGCGCGGGCCTCAGCTGTGATGCCAAACGTGCCGTCAGTCTGGTGGCGCCCGGCGCGCCCGGCGATCTGCGCCAGTTCATGCGGCATAAGTTCGCGGTGCCGGTGGCCATCAAATTTCGACAGCGCGGAAAAGGCGACATGCCGCACATCAAGGTTCAGCCCCATGCCGATTGCATCAGTCGCCACCAGGTGATCCACGTCGCCGTTCTGGTAAAGTTCCACCTGCGCGTTGCGGGTGCGCGGCGACAAAGCGCCCATCACCACCGCTGCGCCGCCCTTTTGGCGACGCATCAGTTCGGCGATCGAATAAACATTGTCGACGGAAAACCCGACAATGGCCGACCGCGCCGGCATCCGCGCCAGCTTGCGTCCGCCGGCGTAGGACAGGGTGGAGAACCGCTCTCGGCGTTCAAATCTGGCACGCGGGATCAGGTTTTTGATGGGGCCGCGCATGGAATCGCTGCCCAGCAGCAGGGTTTCATGCATGCCGCGCGCGTTCAGCAGCCGGTCGGTGAACACATGGCCACGATCAGGGTCGGCGCATAGCTGGATTTCATCAATGGCGAGAAAATCCTGGCCCTGCTCCACAGGCATCGCCTCAACGGTGCAGACCCAATACTGGGCGCGCGGTGGGGCGATTTTTTCCTCGCCGGTCACCAGCGCCACGCAGGACGGGCCGCGCAGGGCGACGATTTTATCATACACCTCACGGGCCAGCAGGCGCAGCGGCAGGCCGATGACACCGGTGCGGTGGGCCAGCATCCGTTCGATGGCGTAATGGGTCTTGCCGGTGTTGGTCGGGCCCAGCATCGCAATCACGGTATGGTCGCGCGGATGGGCGTCGTCGGGGCGCCCGCGCGCGCGGTCCAGCGCCAGGCGCTGCGCAAGCGTGGGCGCGGGGCGGGCTTTCGCGTCGTCAAACGTCATGGCGCGAGGTCCTCGTCAGGCGGGCGCTTGGCGCCGGGGCCGTGCTGAGATGGGGCGCGATGGCCGGGCATGGACGCGGCCGGGGCAGCGCAGGGTCAGATCGCGCGTCCGTCCACGGTGGTTTCCAGCCTTTTTACGCCTTCAGCCGCGCTTTCCAGATTGGGGTCCAGCGCCAGTGCCCGGCGCCATGCGGCCATGGCGTCGACCGGCCGATCGACCTTTTCGAGAATCACCGCCAATCCGCTGAGCGCCCCGAAATGCCGCGGCTCCAACGCCAGCGTGCGTTCAATGTCACCAAGCGCGAGGCCCCATTGTTCCATCAAAAAGAACGCCGTCGCGCGGGTATGCCAGCCTTCGGCAAAGTCCGGGGCGTGATCGGTCAGCGCGGTCAGGTGGTGGACCGCGCGCACCAGCTCTCCGGCCTCCATGGCCATGCGGCCCCGGCGCAGCAGCAGGTCCATGCTGTCCGAGCCTGAGCGTGACCACAGCATCGCGATGTCCTCAGTGATGCGCGCGCGCGCGCCATCATCTGCGGTCAGCAGGTCTGCAAACAGCGCGTCCAGCTGGTCTTGGGGGCTGGCTTGGGGGCTGGGCGCTTGTGATTCGGCCCTTATAGGCGGGATCAGCTCCGTCGGGGGGGCCAAAACTGGCGGATCTGCTGCCTGCGCAGCGGCGAAAGACGCCCCCAGCACCATGCAGAACGCTGATAACGCGACGGCGCCCTTCAGGCGACGTAGCGGCAAAATCAAAGGATGGGTTTTCATGCTCATTTCGATTGATAGCATAGCGCGCATAAACGCGATTGCGAACAGCCGGCGGCACCCGTCGGCGCGCATTTCAGGGAGACCCGATCGAATGAGCGACATGCTGAACGCCGCCGCCGACAAACTGCGTGCGCAGATGGGGGCAAATGAGCTCGACGGCTCAGTGAGATTTGACGTTGAAGGGCTGGGCGCGATCCGTGTCGAAGGCGCTGATGTTTCACTGGATGATTCGGAGGCTGATTGCATCATCTCCGCCGATCTCGACACGTTCCAGTCCTTGGTGACCGGCGATCTCGACCCCACCGCCGCGTTCATGAGCGGCAAGCTGCGCATCGACGGCGACATGTCCAAAGCCATGCAGCTGAGCGCCGTCTTCGGCTGACGCAGGGGCGCGGTCTTTTCGGCTGACGCCCTGACCGTGGCCGCGGGGGGATCGCCCCTGCGGCCACGCGTCCATTGAGCAGGCGCGCCCACCGCCGCCTGCTGCCCCCCCGCGATGCCGCGACACCGCCATGATCGGGAGCCTGCGTGATGACCAACCTCGTCCCCGTTTCCCACCCCGGTGCCGCGTCCCTGACGCCGCCGGTGTTGACCGAGCTGGCTTTTGGCACCGCGACGCCGCCGCCGCCCATGGCGCGCGCGTGGCTGGGCGGCGGCGATCAGCCACGCCTGCGCGCGGCAATCTGGGGCCCGGCGATCTGGCGCGGCGCGGCGCGCGGCACGGTGCTGCTGTTCACCGGCCGCACCGAATACATTGAGAAATATTTGCGGGTCATCGCCCGCCTCACCGATCTTGGCTTTGCCGTCGCCACACTTGACTGGCGTGGGCAGGGGATGTCGGAGCGCCGCGTTGCGGGCATTCTTGGCCATGTTGATGATTTCGCGGAATATCAACGGGATATGGATGCGTTTTTGGCGTGGCCTGCGCTGCGCGCCCTGCCGGGGCCGCGTGTGGCGCTCAGCCATTCGATGGGCGGGGCGATCATGCTGCGCGCGCTGGTCGACGGGCGCCTGGTGGCGGATGCGGCGATCTTTTCGGCGCCGTTCTGGGGCACGGGCATGAAAGGCTTTGTGGGCGGGGTCGCACGCCGGTCCGCGGGCGCTGCGGTGGCGCTGGGTCTGGGCGCGCATGCGGTGCCAATGGGCGGGACGCGGCTGTGCTATGTTGCGCGCCAAGACTTTGACGGCAATGTCCTGACCTCAGACCCCGAACATTTCGCCTGGTTTCGCGCGCAGGCTGACGCCCGCCCGGATCTGACGCTCGGTGCCCCGACCTTCGCGTGGCTCGCCGCCGCGTTCGGGGAGCTGGAGGCATTGCGCCGCGCCCCCGTGCCCGACCTGCCGACGCTGCTGCTGCTTGGCGGGGATGAGGGCGTGGTCAACCCCGCCCCGATCCATGCTTGGGTGGCCAAGGCACCGCACGCCACGCTGACCCTTCTGCCCGGCGTGCGCCATGAGCCATTGATGGAACCGCCCGCCCGCAATCCCGGCAAGGCTGCCTGGGCAGCGATCGACGACTTTCTGCGCGCGCAAGGGATCTGAGGGGGCGCGCGCCGTCCCCTAGCGCTTCGCTTTGCTTCTCGCATCGGCCCCGCCCGCGCTCCCATTCCGATTTTGGCGCGGGGCATGCTGGATGCGGGGGGGGGGGGGGCTCGGCGCCCGGCTGGCTCTCGCCGCGCAGGTGCTGCGGTGACGCCCGTGCGGCGGTGGGGGCGTGGCGCCCTTGGCCAAGACGTGCGGCCCTGCCCTTGGCGCGCAGCCGCGTTTGGGCTATCGCTCCGCGCGAAAGCAGCGCTGCGCCGCCGCACCACGGACCAACGCCCTTAAGCGAGGACCCGCTCATGTTCCCCACCGCCTATACCGCGCCTGAGGTGGCCGCCGAAATCACCGCCCGTTCGCTCATCGAAATCGGCGCCGTGCATTTTCGCGCCGACCCGCCGTTCAAGCTGACGTCGGGGCTGGTGTCGCCGGTCTATATCGACTGCCGCAAGCTGATCTCCTATCCGCGCATCCGCAGCGCGCTGATGGATTTCGCCGTGCAGCAGGTGACGCGCCAGGCAGGACTGGAGCGATTCGACGCCGTCGCAGGCGGCGAGACCGCCGGCATCCCCTTTGCCGCCTGGATTGCCGAGCGGATGGGCCTGCCCATGCTTTATGTGCGCAAGCAGCCCAAAGGCTTCGGGCGCGACGCACAGATTGAGGGCGACCTGAAAGACGGCGCCCGTGTCCTGCTGGTCGAGGATCTGACCACCGAAGGCGGCTCCAAGGTCAAATTCGCCGAAGCGATCCGCACCGCGGGCGGCGAATGTGCCCATACGCTGGTGGTGTTTTTCTACGATGCGTTCCCCGGCACGCGCGATCGGCTGGCGGCCCATGGGTTGGAGCTTCATGCGCTGGCCACATGGGCGGATGTGCTGCCCGAGGCGCGCAAGTCCGGCCTGTTCGACCCCGCGACGCTGGACCAGGTTGAGGCGTTCTTGGCCGATCCGCTTGCATGGTCGGCTGCCAATGGCGGGATCGCCGCGCTGGCAGACTGAACACAGCTGCCGCGCGGCGTTCATCGCGTGCGGCAGGGACTGGCCACCGCGCCTGATTGCCGCGCCGATCTGCCGGGGGGGGCATCGCGCTGATCTGCAACGTGATGCGCCGGTGCGGCGGGCGCCTGACATGTCGTTGCCAGCATGGGTTTATTCTGCGCTCTGGCACCTGATTGACCGCGCAGCGCGAAAACTGCGCCAGACTTGCGCAAACTCGGCGCGTCCGGGGCCTCGCCACCGCGGTCCGGGCATGGTTAATGTGGGGGTCCAAACGGTCGGTCTTCCATAATGACTGGCGCTTGGCATGTGGGCTGATCGCGCCCCGGGGTCGGTTCTGACGTTCGGGGGCGGCGCGGCGCGCGGGGCGCAGAACGCGCTGGTGGATCGACCGCCGTTGACTGATCGACGGGCCGCGCTGTCAAACCGGCGCGCGCGCTTGTGCGGCCTCGGATCGACAGCGTTGGCCGATAGGCTACCTTTACGGACGTTCGCGCTGCCCGCTTAGGGCGGCCCCAATACAATGTTTTCCGGCTCGGAGCCTTCGACCATGATATTTACCTCAGCGCTCGCCGCAGCGGCGCTCTATGCGGGCCTCAACACGCTGATCATTCTGGCTTTGTCGTTCGCGACGATTCGCCAGCGCCTGTCGCTGAAGGTTGACCTCGGCGATGGCGGGCATGCGCCGCTGGCGCGGGCGATCCGCGGCCATGGCAACGCGGCTGAGACGATCCCTCTTGCCCTTGTGCTGCTGGTGCTGGTCGCGCTGGCTGGCGCGCCTGCCGCGGCAGTGCATGCGCTGGGTCTGGCGCTGACCGTTGGTCGGGCGCTGCATGGCTGGCATTTCACCCATGAAGGCGCGCCCATGTGGCAGCGCAAATACGGCATGCTGCTGACGCTGCTGGTGCTGATCTTCGCTGCGCTGGGCCTGATTGGCCACGCGCTCGGGTCGTTGTGATGGATCGCGCGCGCCACGAAGACCTCGCCGCCCAGCTGTTGCAGGCCGCACGCGCCGCGGGCGCTGAGGTGGCCGACGTCGTGATCGCCATGGGCGAGAGCCTGTCCGCCGAAACCCGCGACGGGCGGCTGGAGCATGCGGAGCGCGCCGAGGGCATTGACCTGGGCCTGCGGGTCCTGATCGGCCGCCGCCAAGCGTGCGCCGCTGCCTCTGACGCGCGGCCCGAAACCATGGCAGCCTTGGCCGAACGCGCTGTCGCCATGGCCAAGGCTGCGCCTGATGACCCGTGGTGCGGGCTGGCCGATCCGTCCCAGTTGGCCGCCGAAAATCTGCGCGATGCCCGGGCACTGCTGCTCGACGATCCGGCGGGCGCGCCCACGGCCGCAACGCTTGAGGCTGACGCGCTGGCGGCTGAGGCAGCATGCGCCGCGGTCAACGGCGTTGCTCAGGTCGGTGGGGCAGGTGCGTCCTGGTCCCGCACAGCGATTTATCTTGCGGCGACCAACGGGTTTTCGGGGGGCTATGCGCGGTCCCACGCATCAGTCTTTGCCTCCGGCATCGCCGGTGAGGGGCTGGGGATGGAGCGCGACCACGCCGCCGAAACCCGCCGCGCCCGCGGTGATCTGCCCTCGTCTGAGGCGATCGGGCACTTGGCCGGCATGCGCGCGGTGGAGCGTCTGAACCCGCGCCGCGCCCCCACCGGCCCAGTTCCGGTTCTGTTCGATCAGCGGGTGTCCGCGTCCCTGATCGGGCATCTGTCGGGCGCCATGAACGGGTCCAGCGTGGCGCGCGGGTCGTCATGGCTCAAGGACCGGATGGGGGATCTGGTGCTGCCCGAAGGCTTTGATCTGATTGAAGAACCGATGCGCATCCACGGCCCCGGATCGCGCCCCTTTGACGGGGAAGGGATCAAGGCGCAGGACCGCATGATGATCGAGAACGGCCGCCTTATGGGCTGGACGCTGGATCTGGCCTCGGCGCGTCAGTTGGGGCTGAAGTCCAGCGGGAACGCGGGGCGGGGCATGGCCTCGCCGCCCTCGCCATCAGTGACCAATCTGCGGCTGAATGCGCCGGGACGCGACCGGGCGGCGATGCTGGCGTCCATGGGCACGGGGCTGCTGGTGACGTCGCTGATCGGCGCGTCGATCAATGCCAACACCGGCGATTACAGCCGCGGCGCCGCGGGGTTCTGGATTGAAAACGGTGAGATCGCCTATCCGGTGAATGAATTGACCATCGCTGGCAACCTCAATGCAATGCTGGCGGTGCTGGAGGCCGGGACCGACGCTGACCCCCATCGCGGCGCTGTGGTGCCGAGCCTTCTGGTCGCGCGGGGGTTGACCGTTGCCGGGGGTTGATCCCTCGCTGGGGGGCGTCGCTGGGGGCGATCCGTGTGGGGGGGATCCGTCTGGGGGCATCTGGGCCGATGATCTGGCGCTGTTGCTGGATGCCGCCAAGGACGCGGGCGACATCGCCATGCGCCATTTCCGCCGCGACCCGAAAAGCTGGGACAAGGCAGGCGGGCTTGGCCCCGTGTCGGAGGCAGATCTGGAGGTCGACGACATGCTGCGCGCCCGCCTGATCACGGCGCGCCCGGACCATGGCTGGCTGTCTGAGGAAACCGAAGACGACCGCGCCCGTCTGACCTGCGCGCGGACCTTCATCATCGATCCGATCGACGGCACCCGTGCCTTCATCGCCGGAGAGACCGGGTTCAGCCACGCGCTGGCTTTGTCGGTGGGCGGCGCGGTGCGGGTCGGTGTGGTGCATCTGCCCGCGCGCGGTGAAACATATTGGGCTGCTGAGGGCTGCGGCGCCTTCATGAACGGCGTGCCCGTCGCGCCATCGGCCTGCACCGACCCGGACGCAGCGCAGCTGCTGGTGTCCAAGCCCCATCTGGCGGCGGAACACTGGCCTGGCGGCGCCCCGGCGGGTGGGCCGCATTTCCGCCCCTCGCTGGCCTGGCGGCTGTGCCTGGTGGCGGCAGGGCGCTTTGACGGCATGCTGACCCTGCGCCCAGCCTGGGAATGGGACGTGGCGGCAGGCGATCTGATCGTGCGTGAGGCGGGGGCCGAGGTCACCGACCGCGACGGCGCGCGCGCGGTCTATAATGCTGAACATCCCCGGGTTCACGGCATGCTGGCCGCGCCCGGCCCGCTTCACGCCGCGTTGCGCGCGCGGATGGCCCCGCCTGGTGGCGCGGCGGGTGGTGGCGGCGCGCTCTGACCCCAGGCGCGGCCTCGGGGGGCATCGAGCCCCCGCTCAGCCGGGCGCGCCCTGCGGCGCGCTGCGCGCCGATCCGACCGTTGCGATCTTGTGTGGCGTCGGGCAGGGGTGCGCGCGGCCCCTTTGGGCGCGCCGGACCGATGCGGGGTCAATCCCGGCAAGGGCCGCTTTTGGCCAACGCGCGCCGTCCGTCGACTGCGGCAGGACCGCAGATTGACCGGGCCGCATCCGCGCGTTAGGTCGGAGCGCGTGGTGGCGCGGGCCTGTCGTCTGCTGTCCCTGCGGCCTTGCCTTGGTGCGCCCGGCCCGATGCCGCCCCAGTTTCAAGAGGACCTTCCGATGACCCAGCTTTTGCATCTTGTCTTCGGTGGAGCGCTTTCGGATCCGCAGGCGAACACCTTCGCGGACGTCAGCAAGATTGACATCGTCGGGATGTACCCCAACTACGCCTCTGCCTACGACGCATGGAAATCGGCCGCGCAGCGCACTGTGGATGATGCGCATATGCGTTACTTCATCGCCCATATTCACCGTCTTCAGGACGAGGAAACCGAGGCCAGCCCCACCGTTGCTCTGCGCTGAGCGGGGGACGGAGGCGACATCATGGCAAGCGCGCTGCGCACCATACGGTCCTCGCGCCTGTTGCGCGCTGTCGTCGCCTCGCTGGGCGCCGTCTACATTCGGCTGGTCGGGTGGACGGTGCGGTGGGACCATGTCGGGCAGGCCAATCGCGATGCGATCCGGTCCGGCAAGGGCCGCTATCTGGTGCCTGTCTGGCATGGGCGGCTGCTGGCGATCCCCACCCAGAAGTCCCGCGCGCTGAACGCTCATGCGCTGATCTCAGCCAATCGTGACGGCGACATCATCGCGGCCTGCGTGGCCAAATTCAACGTGCCCTCGGTGCGTGGATCGTCCTGGAACAAGGACAAGGCGGACCGCGACAAGGGTGGGCGTGAGGCGATGGAGGCCGCGCGTGCGCTGTTGTCGCGCCATGAGAACATTACCGTGGTGCTGACCCCCGACGGCCCGCGCGGGCCCCGGATGCGGTGCCAAAAGGGGGTCGCTGCGCTGTCGGCCACGACCGGAACGCCGGTGATGCCGTTTGCCTTCGCCACACGGCGGGCCAAGGTGCTGCGCAGCTGGGATCGCTTCATGATCCCGTTCCCCTTTGACCGCGGCGTGGCGGTGTTCTGCGATCCGATCCCGGCCCCGGCGCAGGGCGATCCCGCATCGTTGGAGGCACATCGCCTGGCCATTGAGGCCGCATTGCTGGCCGCCACGCACCGCGCCGATCTGATGTGCGGCCGCGCCCCGGTGGTCCCCGACATGACCTCTGCATTCGATGGCGCCGGTCTTGCCCCCTGGCCGCCTGCGGACCGGGCATGAGCGCCGCGCTTATGCTGTATCGCGCGCTGTCGGCGTTGGCCGCCGGGCCTGCGCGCTTGCTGCTGGCCCGGCGGCTGAAGCGCGGCAAGGAAGACCCCGCGCGGATCGCTGAGCGGCTTGGCCATGCCTCTGCCCCGCGCCCGGCAGGCCCGCTGGTGTGGCTGCATGGGGCGAGCGTTGGCGAATCCCTATCCTTGCTGACCTTGATTGAGGCATTGCGCGCGGCGCGGCCTGATCTGTCGGTGCTGATGACAACGGGGACTGTCACCTCAGCGCATTTGATGGCGGCGCGGTTGCCCAAAGGCGCGCTGCACCAGTTCGTGCCCTTGGATGTCGGCCCGGCGGTGGCGCGGTTTTTGGATCATTGGCGGCCCGATCTGGCGATCTGGGCCGAAAGCGAATTGTGGCCACGTCTGGTCACCGACACTCATGCGCGCGGCGTGCCAATGGCGCTGGTGAACGCGCGGATGTCCCAAGGGTCTGCGCGCAACTGGCGCCGCTTTGCGCCGGGGATGGCGCGGGCGCTGCTGGGGGCGTTCGATGCGGTCGGCGCGCAGGATGACGCGATCGCGGCGCGGCTGGCAGCTTTGGGCACCCGCGCGCCGATGGTGACCGGGACGCTGAAGGGCGGCGTGGCCCCCCCTGATCTGCCTGATGTGCGCGCTGCGATGGCGCAGGCCGTCGCGGGGCGTCCCATATGGCTTGCCGCCTCAACCCATGAGGGAGAGGAGGCTTTGGTCGCCGAGGCGCACCGCATCGCCGCGTCCTGCGTGCCGGGGCTGCTGACCCTGATTGCGCCGCGCCACCCTGACCGCGGGCCTGCCATCGCCGCGCTGCTGACGGCGGCGGGGATGCAGGTGTCGCGGCGGGGCACTGGGCACGACCTGCCGGGGCCGGGCGATGAGGTCCATATCCTCGACACATTGGGCGAGATGGGCGCGTGGCTGCGCCTGGCACCCGCGGCGTTCATCGGCGGATCGCTGGTTCGCGTGGGTGGGCACAACCCGCATGAACCCGCCGCCTTGGGCACCGCAATTCTGCACGGGCCGCATGTGGCGAATTTTGCGCCCGATTACGCGGCGTTGGATGGCGCGGGCGGCGCGGTGCAGGTCGGCGCCGATCTGGGCGATGCGGTCGCGCGCCTGCTGACCGACCCCGCCGCGCGCGACGCGATGACCATGGCCGCCCGCGCCGCCTTGCCCGATGGGAGCGCCGCGCGCGCCGCGACCATGGCGTTGCTGACCCCGTTGCTGCCGCCCAAAGCCCGCAGGTCAGGGCCATGATGCGTGCGCCCCGCTTTTGGTCCAATCCGCCGGACCGGCCGGGGTTTTGGGCGCGTGTGTTGTCGCCGCTGGGCGCGATTTACGCCGCCGCCACCGCGCGCCGCGTGGCGCGCCCGCCCGACTGGCGCGCGCCAGTTCCGGTGATCTGCATTGGCAATCTGACCGCGGGCGGCGCGGGAAAGACCCCGACCGCGATCGCCGTGCTGGAACGCCTGACCGCCATGGGCGTCGTGGCCCATGCGGTCACCCGCGGCCATGGCGGGACCGCCGGGCACACCGCCCCCCACCGGGTTTCAATGTCGGACGATCCGGCGCTGACGGGGGATGAACCGCAATTGCTTGCCGCCTTTGCGCCGGTCTGGGTCAGCGCGGACCGCGCGCTGGGGGCCCGCGCGGCGGTGGCGGCGGGGGCCGGGGCGATCGTTCTTGATGACGGGTTCCAGAACCCGGGGCTGGCCAAGGATCTGTCGATCCTCGTGGTGGATGCGCAAACCTGCTTTGGCAATGGCCGCCCGATCCCCGCCGGGCCGCTGCGCGAACATGTCCCCGCCGGGCTGGCGCGCGCCGATGCGGTTGCGCTGCTTGGGCCGGGCGACGCGCAGGACCAGGCCCTGGCGCAATGGCCGGGTCTGGCCGCGCGCCCGGTTCTGCGCGGGCAGGTCGTGCCGCGAGAGATCGGCATTGATTGGGCGGGCCAGCGGGTGATTGCCTTTGCAGGCATCGCCCGGCCTGAGAAATTCTTTGCGACCCTGCGCGGTCTGGGCGTCGATCTGGTTGGCGCGCACGGGTTTCCCGACCACGCGGCGTTCCCGCCCCGCGTCCTCAGACGCCTGAGCGCCGCGGCCGACCGCGCGGGCGCGATGCTGGTGACCACGGAAAAGGACGCGGTGCGGCTGCCCGCGTCGTTCCGCGGGCGCGCCATGCCCCTGCCGGTGCATCTGTTGTGGGATGATGAGGATGCGCTGACCGCGCTGCTGGTGCCCCTGTTCGACCGGAGCTGAGGGCATTTGAATGCCAATTATGCGCATTAATGCACGCGATAATTGTCATGACTTCGCCACATTCAGACCAAATATCCGCCCGATGCATGACGATGAAGAACATTGTCCCTTGGGGGTCAATTTTTCGGGCTATTTTTTGTATTTCTACAGTCTCAACTTTGAGGCGCGCCGGCACCATTTATGTGCCATCAGGCGCGCCTCAGCCTTTTTTCAGGGGCTGCTTCGCCATCGCCTCATCCAGACATTGCAGGGGGCGCTTAACAATTCATGCGCCATTTTTCAGCCACCGCTGTCCAGCCCACCAAAGTGCTATGGCCCGCCGCGGCGCGCCCTGCTA
The DNA here is from genome assembly GCA_047610385.1 of Paracoccaceae bacterium. Lineage (GTDB taxonomy): Bacteria > Pseudomonadota > Alphaproteobacteria > Rhodobacterales > Rhodobacteraceae > JBOCEF01. The sequence goes on from JBLGAC010000021.1 coordinate 59,564, forward strand.
GCGCAGAGGCATGAAACAGCGTTCCGCCTTGATCCTGCGCGTCGCCCTCGTCTTGTTGGCGCTGGCCGTGTCGTGCCTGCCGCTCAGGGCCCAGGATGACGGTTTGCTCACCAAGGATGCGCTTGGTGCGATGATTGAGCCGCCCTACCAATTGGGCGAACGCCTGTCCGATGACGGGGTCTGGAGCATCGTCAACCTTGACGGTAAGGATGCGGGATACGTTTTTCAGACCGCTCCGCTGGCCCCGATCCCGGGGTTTTCCGGCGCGCCGATCGACATGCTGGTGACGCTGGACCGCGAGGGGCGGTTCATCGACGTTGAATTGCTGCACCATAACGAACCTATCTTCGTCTCGGGCCTTGGCACGGCGCCGCTGCATGAATTCCTCAGCCAATATCAGGGCCTGTCCATCGCCGACGCGATCACCGTCGGGGTCCCTTATGGTGAGGGGGGGCAGGGCTCCGACATGGTGTTCCTGAACGGGGTCACCAAGGCGACCGCCTCAGTGCGAATAGCGCATGAAAGCATCCTTGGGGCCGCGTATCATGTGGCGCGGGCGCGGATGCCGGGTATGGGCGGCGGGCCTCCCAAGACCCCCGATCCGGACGTGGTTGAGCCGCTGACATGGGACGATCTGATCGCCCAAGGCATTGCGCGCCGTCGTCTGGTGACCAATGCCGAGGTGGACGCCGCCTTCGCGAGCACCTTGTGGAAAGATGATGACGCCGAGGCGCGCGAAGACCCGCGCGGCGTCTACCTTGACCTTATGGTGGTTGATCTTGGCCCGCCCTCAGTCGCCCGCGCGGCACTGGGCGTGGCGGGGTTCGCAGAACTGCAGGAATTCCTGACGATTTCGCGCCATGATGAGCCGATTTTGGTGATGGATTACGGCCGCCATGGCCTGCTGTCGCCTGATTTCGTGCGCAACACCGCGCCGGACTGGCTGTCGGCGCGCCAGGGCGGTCTGCCAGTGGCGCTGCGCGATGCGGATCTGCTGGCCGATCTGGCGCCTGACGTGCCCGAGCCGACCGCCTATGTGATCCTGCGCACGGACCGGCGGCTTGGCTTTGATCCGACCGCGGAATGGGACCTTGCGGTCCGCGCCCTGCGCGCCCATGGCAGTTTCCGGCCTGAGATCGGATCGACCGATTTCACCATCGCGTCACAATCCCCGGCACGGTTCTTCGCCGAACCGGTCGCCGCCGCGCCCCGCCGCCCGGTTTGGGTTGAGGCGTTTTTGGAACGGCGCGTCGATCTGGCGGTGCTGGTGATCGGGCTTTTGGGTCTGGGCGGCGCCTTGGCCTTTGGGCAATCGGCGGTGGCGGCGCTGAAGCGGTTCACCGCGCTCAGGCTGGTCACGTTGACCGGGGTCATCGTGTTCATCGGCTGGTGGGGGCAGGGGCAATTGTCGATTGTCACGCCGCTGGCGGTGCTGCGCGCGGCGGTGGATGGCGGGTCCTTCACGTTCCTTTTGTATGACCCGTTCAGCCTGGTGATCTGGGGCGCGGCGATCGCCGGGTTTGTGGTCTGGGGGCGTGGGTTTTTCTGCGGCTGGCTTTGCCCTTACGGCGCGATGCAGGAACTGACGCACCACGCGGGCCGCCTGATTGGCCTGCGCCAGATCCGGGTTCCCGCACGCTGGGACGCGCGGCTGAAAAAGGTGAAATACGCCGTGCTGGCCGCGCTGGCGGTGGCGGTGCTGATCTCACCCGCCGCGACCGACGCGATGGTGGAGGTTGAGCCCTTCAAGACCGCCGTCACCACCTATTTCCTGCGCGACTGGGGCCATGTGCTTTACGCCGTGTTCTGGCTGGTGCTGGGCATGAGCGTGTTCAAAGGCTTTTGCCGCTATGTCTGCCCGCTGGGGGCGCTGATGGCGCTGGGCGGTTTGCTGCGGGGGCGTGACTGGATCCCGCGGCGGCAGGGATGCGGGACGCCATGCCAGCTTTGCGCCGTGAAATGCCGCTATCAGGCAATCGCGAAATCAGGTGCGGTGCAGTATGATGAATGCTTCCAGTGCCTCGATTGCGTGACGATCCATGACGACCCCAAACAATGCGTGCCGCTGATCGTGGCCGCCAAAAAAGCCCGCAAATTGCGGATCCCGCAGGCCGCGGAATGACCCTGACCCGCCGTCGGGCCTTGGCGCTGTTTGCCGCCGCCGCCCCTGCGCTGGCTTTCGCGCCGGGCGCGCCGCGCACGACATGGCGGGGGCGGGCGCTGGGGGCGGATGTCTCAATCACGTTGGTGGGCGGCGGCGCGCAGGCAGCCCTGGCCGCGGCGCGCGATGCGATCCGGCGGGCTGAGGCGGCGTTTTCGCTGTTCGATCCCGCATCCGCGCTGTCGCGGCTGAACGCGGCGGGGCGGCTGGCGTCGCCGCCCCCTGAAATGCTGGCCCTGATTGCCGAAGTCGACGCGCTGCACGCGATCACCGACGGCGCGTTTGATCCGACCGTCCAGCCCCTGTGGCGCCTTATGGCGGACATGCGCGGGCGCCCCGACGCGGGCGCATTGGCACGGGCGCGCGCTCTGATCGGCTGGCGCGATGTGCGCGTCAGCTCAGATGAGGTCACCTTTGCCCGCGCCGGCATGGCGCTTACCTTCAACGGCATCGCGCAGGGCTTTGCCACGGATCGGGCGAGCGCGGCGCTCGCGGCCCATGGCTTTGGCCATGCGCTGGTGAATGTCGGGGAATGGCGGGGGCTGGGCGGGCCGTGGCGTCTGCGGGCCGAAGATCAGGTCCTGCGCCTTTCGAACCGCGCTGCGGCGACGTCGGAGCCGGGTGCCTTGCGTTTCGGTGCGGGCGGCACGGGGCACATCCTGTCGCCCTTCGGGGCTGACAGCATCGGTTTTGCGCGGGTCATGGTGATCGCTGACACGGCGGCGCGGGCGGACGGGCTGTCAACCGCGCTGTGCGCTGCGGGGCCGGGGCGGGTGGCCGCAATCATGGCGCGCGCGCCGGGCGCACAGATGATCGCAGACCTGACCCATGGTGCGCGGATGACGTTGGGCTGACGCGCGAAAGCCCTTGTTGGCCGTGCTCAGGACTGCTGCGGCGCCGTGCGGCGACGGCGCAGGAACCCGGCAAGCCCAAGACCTGAGGCCAGCAGCAGAGCCGATGCGGGCACGGGAACCGGAACCGCAGAGATCAGAACTTCGTTCGGACCGAGAAACGACACCCCGGGCGCGCTTGATGTGGACAGCGTCCATTCATCATTGCCGTTGCTGTAATCGGACTGCAGCCAAGTCAACTGCACCAACGCCGACCCGATGGCGTCGGGGACCATGACCAGCAGCAGATCCACCGGAAGCTTCAGGATCAAGTCGATGTCGTTGCCGAACGTATCGGCGACAAGCTGGATCACCTGGTTCGGCGTGGCGTCAGCATCGCTGATCGGAGGGACATCGACCCCAACAGTATAGTCTTGGCCGGGGTTAAGCTCCCACACCGTCGTGCCACCGATTTCAAGCTTGGCACCAAATAGCGTGATGCTGGTATCATTGCCAACTTCTTGTGCGTCAAAGCCAAGCCGGAAAAATCCGTCTGTGTCAAATCCGATATCCGAAAGCGTGCGGTTTGTGCTGCTGGTGCCGATTTGGCAGCTGA
>JBLGAC010000022.1:0-61203 GCA_047610385.1 Paracoccaceae bacterium
CCTAGGCCGTAATCTGGCGGGTGGTTGCCCGGACCGGGCTGAGCGGGGAGGGTGCCTTGGATGCTCCGTTCACTTGCCGGCGACCGGCAAATCAAGCAAACCGTCAATCGGAACTAGGGCGTTGATGTATCGAAAGCCCGATTTACAGGGGAAAGAGCAGATGACCGTAAGAACGGCAGTTATCGGTTTGGGGATCATGGGCCGCAGGATGCTTGAGCACATGGTGCGGCATCCGGGCTATGAGCCTGTGGCCATCTGGGACCCGGACCCCCAAGCCTGCCGAGAGGCGCAGGCCCTCGCGCCAGGTGCCCAGATCGCGGCCTCGGCGCAGGACGCCATCGCGGCTGCGGATCTTGTATACCTCGCCTGCCCCCCCGGACCGCGCAAGGCCTATGCGCTGGCGGCCGCGGCGGCGAACAAGGCCGTGTTTCTGGAAAAACCTCTTGGGGTGGATATTGCCGAGAGCGAGGCCCTTGTCGCCGGTCTGACGGCGAGCGGCGTTCCAGCTGCGGTCAATTTCACCCAAGCCGCCGGCGCGGCGCTGACCGATGTCGCTGAGGCTGCGCGCACGGGCGCATTGGGCGCGGTCGTCGGGGCGGACATCGTTGTGACCTATCCGGCCTGGCCGCGCGCCTGGCAAAAAGCGGCCGACTGGCTGCGGTTCCGCGACGAAGGCGGCATGACCCGCGAAGTGATCTCCCACTTCCTGTTTTTCGCTGAGCGCATCCTCGGCCCGCTGTCGGTCGTCTGGGCGCGGCCGTCCTATCCTGAAGGTTCCGCCCTGTGCGAAACCCACATGCTGGCCCGGCTGGAGACGGCCAATGGGCGCCCCGTGACCATCATGGCAGCCGTCGGCGGCGCCCAACCGGACCGCCAGGAATTGACGATCAAGGGGTCTGCCATCAGTCGGCGCATCACGGATTTCTACGTCGACGCCGCGTCAGACGGAGGGCCGTTCACCGAGGTCGCAGAGCGCCCCGCAGATCCGCGTGCCGCCAGCCTGAAGGCGCAGCTTGATGATCTGCTTTTGTGCATCGCCGGAAAGCCGAACAGACTTGCGACACCGCAAGAGGCGTTGCGCGTGCAAAAGCTGGTTGAAGCCATGCTGGCGGGAAAATCCTGACAGGCGCGCTGACGGCCGCCTTCGTCATCCCCACCCTGCCCGCGCCCGCGGCAGGGTGGGCGACCAATCGGGCATCCGCCTAGCCTTGGCTGAGAAGATCCTGCACCGCTTGGCGCAACACCGCCTCATCATCGCCATTCAGGTTTGGGTTTCCGGCCCGATGTCCCCAGATTGAGTCAATCGGGCGGTATTCGGCATTGGGCATCATTGCGGTTTCCAGCGCACTGTCTTCGGGCGTGAAATACAGATCCGTGCGTGACGGCATGATGATCGATTGTGCGGAAATCGCTCCCAATGCCCGTGCAAGATCTCCTTGGTGGATGTCGTTGTCCGAAATGTCGGACGCCATCCATGTGCTCAGGCTTGCCAACAGGTCATGCGCGTCGCGCCGCAGGAAATTGCCCTCCCACGACCGGACCAGAAAGTCTTCGAGCGAGGCAAACCCGACCTGCTCATACAGCTTTTCACGGTAGAAGGCCTGCGACATGGCCCAGCCCGCATAGACCCGGCCCATCGCCCGCAGGCCGCGCACCGGGTGTTCGGCAAAATGATCGCCGCGCCAGCTTGGATCGCCGGTCAGGGCCGCGCGCACGCCTTGCAAAAACACCTGATTGTGGATCGATGTCTTCGCTGAGCTGCACACCGCGCAGATGCGGTCAACCTGATCGGGGAAAATCGCGCCCCAATGGAACGCTTGCTGCGCGCCCATCGACCAGCCGTAGATCATCGCCAGTCGGTTCACGCCAAAGACTTCCTCAAGCAATCGGCGTTGGGCGTGAACGTTGTCCCAGTGGGTGAACTGCGGACAGCGATCCTTGCCAAACGGCGCGCCGAGGTTGGAGGGCGAGGATGACAGGCCGTTGCCGAACATGTTGGGGATCACGATGAACCATTCATCGGGATCAAGCACCCGGCCCCGCCCGATCAGCCACTCAGTATCGTGGTGCTGCGCGCCGTAGGAGGTCGGGTACAAAATGACGTTCGATTTGTCCGCGGCAAGGCGACCATAGGTTTTGTAGGCCAGCCTGGCCTTTGGCAGCGTCATGCCCCGCTGAAGCGGGAGATCATCTATTTCAAAGACTTGAAAATCTGTGGTCACCATGGTGCCTCGCATCCTCAAATGCCGGAGACCCCCCCAATGCTGGCAAGGGTCGGGCGTAGAATTTACCCGGCCGCGGGCAGCTTTTGGGCGGGGGGGCCGCTGGTGCCCATGCTGAGACGTTCGTGGTGCGAGGTCCATAGCTCAGGTGATTGGGGCTGAACTGGCACCAGTTTTGACCGACACTCAGGCATCTGCCTCAGCCCGTGCTGATGTCTGACATTGAGACCATCACGGAGGATCTTTGCGCCAAGCGCTGCGTCGCATCACGCCGCATGAACGAATTGCCAAAAGCGTGAGGGGTTTTTCGCCACTACAGCAACTGATCTGATGATTTTTTGACATCAATCGCCACACTTTCCGCGACCGCAAGCGCCCCTTCCATATACCCGCCCATCTCCGGCGCAGTTTCGGTAGAGGCAAAATGAAGCCTCCCCTGCCAAAGACCCGACAAAACCGCGGGAAGACCGTAGTCCGGATGCGATGCTGGCGGCACGAGATCCTGCTTTGTTGCAGTTTCTGGCTCAAAAGCCCAATCCTGAAGCGTGGTCGCAATCGGCGTCATGGCCTGCACCCCAAAAATACGGGTCAGTTGCGTGAGCGCTGCTGTCGTGATTTCCTCCGCGCGCCCAGCGCGGTGCTTGGGCGGCAGACTCAGAAAGCCGAACAGCGCGGCGGGCGTGCCGTCGGGGCCAGACGCGTCGTGGATTTCCGCCAGTGGGCCGCGCCTGCTTGCAGCATCGCCGGAAAGGCCAGCTTCGCGCCAAAACGGCGACGCGTAGACGGCGACGAACTTTGCGTGGCCTGCCATCCATGTCGCAATCTGTTCCAGACTGCGCTTTTGATCCGGGGTCAGGGCGGGCGACATCGTCAAACCAGCGGCGATGCGGGGCGGCAGGGCAAGAACAACGTGCTGCGCGGCGCATGTCTGCCCGTTTGCCAGGCGGATGCCGTTTTGGTGGTCGATCGTCTCGACCCGTGCGCTGCAATGAAGACGATCTGCAGGCAGACGGGCCACCAAAGCATCGATCAACCGAACGCACCCGCCCACGATCCGCAACGACCCTGCCATTGAGGAGAACCCCATGCCGCGGTGAACTTGGCCGATCTCGTCCTCAAAGCACTGATCACCTTGGGCATATTGTGGGAAATTGGCGATGCCCAACCCCTTCAGAAATGCGGCCATGCGCGGCTGTCCCGGCCAAAACCAGGACGGCCCCAGATCCACTGCGCCGGTCGGGGACTGCAGCGACGCGATCCGGCCACCGAAATGGCTGCGCGCCTCAAAAAGCTGGAAATCGATGCCCGATTGATCAAGCCGTTTTGCAAGGGCCAGACCCGCAAGCCCGCCGCCAATGATGGCCACCTGTGTCTGCATGGGCCTGTCTTTACTGAGGGGCCGCAACAAAGCGCAGATGCCCGGTTTTTACCCAAAGCTTTGCGCCATCGCCGCCCGCCTCTGCCGCGAACGGCTGCCCATCGGGCACACGCAGCCAAGATCCTTGGCGCAGCCCTTCACCGCTTTCCGTCAGACTGCCGTTCAACACCAGAACCTCGGTTCCGCCCTGCGCATTGATCTGCATCGATCCGCCGGGCGCGACCTCAAAATAGCTGACGATTTCACGCCCGTCGCGATGAAGCTCAGCAGACATCACACCGTCGCCCGCCGGGGTCAGCCCCTCGGCCATGTCTTTGCTGAACTGGGTGCGATCATCGGGATCAAACTGCCAGAGCTTCACAAGGATCGTGCAGCCTGCATCAGATCGGGGCGTGTGCCGCGAGGTGGGCGGGTTGCGCACATAGGTGCCGGTTGGATAATCCCCATGCTCGTCTTGAAAAACGCCGTCCAGAACGACGTATTCCTCACCGCCACCATGGATATGCGCTGAAAAACTGTGGCCGGGGGCAAAGCGCACGATGGTCGTGGCGCGCGCAACCTCACCACCGATCCGGTCCAGCATACGCCGATCCACCCCGGCGGAGGGGGAGGCCAGCCAAGGCATATCTGCCGAATGCACCAAAACGCGCTGTGAGAAGTCTGAGTGAAGTTCCATATTTCCTGCAGTCCGTTTTGACATGCCATCCGTCATATTGCGGTAAAAGACGCTGTTTCGGTCGCATCTGAGTGTTGAAGCGCACTTGCGCAAACCGTGGCGTAAAATAAACCTAGGTTTTGAGATTTAAAATACAAGGGAGCCGGCAGCGCCTGACGGACCCAATACCGATACATCGGCGCAGCGTCGCCGTCGAAACATTCACCAACAGCCTGCACGATCCGAATGCCCCGATGCTTGGCCCGGTCGAGACCGGCGGAACCATCATCGCAAGCACCGCACCTAGCTGTTGGGGACCAATGATCACCCCAAGCCTGCATGGCGGCCACCAGGTGACGCAGCCCATTTTCGTCGAGGGCGCAGAGGTCGGCGGCGGTATCGTCATCCGCATCCGCGACATCACTGTCTCCTCAATCGCCACTGCCTCAGGCCATGACGGCACGCCCGAGGGGGTCTGCCTTGGCGACCCCTATGTCGCCAGGCGCTGCCCCAACCGGTGATGTGGTCTGGCCCGAGGCGCGTATCGATGGGATCGGTGAAATGCAATGTCTTCGGAAATTCGGTCAAACCGTTCGAGATCGTGCACCGCTACACCGCCGCCTTCGATGACACACGCAGTGTTGGCTCTGCGCTGCCGAAAGCTGCGGCTGAGCCCATTGCGAAACGGGCTGACCAAAATTCAACACGGCCAGATGAACATCGACGTGGTGCGCGCGGGTGCGATCCTTGTCTGCCCGGTCAAGGTGAAGGGTGCAGATGTTTACATGGGCAACATGCATGCGGGACAGGGCGATGGAGAGATCGCCGGGCACATCATGAGTGTCGCAGGCGGCCTGACCGTGTAGGTTGAGGCGCTGAAGATCCACCCACTGGACGGGCCAGTCCTGTTCCCGCTTGAAAAAGATTTGCCGCCGGTGGCCAGACCGTTCACCGAAGCCGAAAAGGCCAAAGGGCAACACCTGGCCGCGAGGTGGGGTGTCTCAAACACCGAACCGCTGGCTCCGATTTCCGTGAATGAGACTGCGGCAAACCTGAATGACGCAATCAAAAATGGCCTGGCGCGCGCAGCAAATCTGCTGGGTGTGACCATTGCTGAAATCCGCAATCGGGCCACCGTGGACGGCGCGATCCAATGGAATGTCTCAACTGCGTGGGCGGTTTCGGCGTCGTGGGCCTGGTCTTCCTCAACGCGCAAATCGAAGCCGTTCGCTAACAGCGCCTCAATCCGGGTTCCCGCCACGTTTGTGCCGTTGAACGTCGCCATGCCGGCCACCAGCCCCGGTGCCGCGTCGAAGCCGCCAGCAAAGCTGTCTGCGGTCCAGCGCTGGTTGGCCGTCATGTCGCCGGCCTCAAACACGAAGGTATCGCCGCCTGATGCCACGCCTTTGTCCACCGCGATCCAGCCCACGGTTTCGCTGCTGTGGCCGGTGGTGTGCGCGGCCTCATCTTCTTCCAAAGTCATTTCGAAGCCGTCTGCATCAACGCCTTGCAGTCGCGTTTTGACAAAATCGGCGTCGTTGGCCGTCTGTGTCTGGCTCAGCACTGCGGGATCGGCGCTGAAGCCGGTGTTAAAGGTCAGCAGCCAAGATCCGGCCTCCATCACGATCCACACGATGTTTTCGGGCCCGTGCACGCCGTTCTGTTCGCCGGTTTCTTGCGCGCTGGTCAGCGACGCGATCACCACAGGATTGGCGAACCGCCCGCCAAAACTGGCAGTCATCGTCTGATCGCCCGCTGAGGCCACACCGGTCGTGGCCACGCGCGCCTCAGGCCCGGCCAAGGCAAAGGCTGGCGCGATCGGCGCCTGTTCATAAATCGTGCCGGCGGCAGGGAACGCCATCCAGTCCACGGTCTGATAGCCGTGATTCGTTTCCAAATCGTGACTTTGACCCTCAAGCGCCATCGCGTGGAACTGTGTCGGCGTGACCGTGCCAATCCGTGGGCTGGCAGTATAGGTACCGTTATACGACGCCAACGACGCCGCCACCAAAGGTGCTGCGTCAAAGGCCGCGTCGAACATCACTCGGGTCAGGTTTCCGTTGACGTTCTGCGCCGAGGATCCGACCTGCCAATCCATGCCTAAAAGACTGCCGCCACCATGCTCAATCGCGAACCATCCGACCGGTTCGACCGAGTGGTTGATGTTGTCGGCCTGCGCCTCTTGCATGGTCAACTGGAAGCCGCCAACATCGGGAGTGCGCTGGTGTGATATGATGAAATCAGTGCCAGTGAAGCTTTGCAGTTGGCTAAATATCAACGACGCGGTTTCGAAACTCTGTGCAAAAGACACATCTTCGAAACCCTTTTCGTAGAGCTTGTTGGTGCTAATCTCTCCGACCTGAATCACCGCGCCGTCTTCGAAGGTGTGCACGCCTTTTTCCAAAACCAGAAGGGTGACAGTCTCATCCAGATGATCGCCAGGATTGACGACCCGCAGGCCGGTGTCCGGGTCGATGACACGCTTGGTTTCCTGCAACCGGATCTGCGCGCCGTCGCCGGTGACGTTGCGGAACCGGGTCGCGGCAGCGTCGGCTTCATTCAGCGTGGGCGCCAGCGCGAAGACCACGGGGTCAATATAGGTGTTTGCAAAGGTCAGCGTCTGCCACGACGTGCCCACGGTCAGCTGCGCGACCTCGCCAATGGCCGTCAGGGCGGGTGCCAGAGTGATCGTGATGCCGCCGTCCGGTCCGTCCTCGTACACCAGGCGCAAGAAAGGATTGAGGTTGAGCCAGACCTGCGCCTCAGCCATCCCGTCGCCGTCCGCGTCAAAGGTCAGGAAGGTTCCGTCATGGCTGACCTGCGCGGCCGAGGTCGCGTCGGTGAACAGCAACAGGTCGTCCGCGCCCATGTTTGCGAACGCGGCACCGTTAAAATCTGCCGCTGTGCCGCTCAGATCAGAGGCCCCGCTCAACAGATCGCCTAAGACCGGCGCCCCAGCGGGCAGGGGGCCAACAAGGCTTGGCAGCGCCTGGCGCACGGCCTCGAGCGCACCGATATCTGCCAGCCCGGGTCCGAACGGGTCGAGGAACACGGTTGTCCACGCTATGCCCATCGAACATCGCCGCCAAACGCAGCATTGGCATCGATGGCTGGGTTGTCGAAGGCGGCAGCCAGCGCAACCGTGTCGCCGAATGCGCCCCCAGCCGCGGCCAGTCCGCCGCCCGTCAACGGATTGATCGCATCGAACACCGCCGCCAGCGCGATGCCATCATCGGCCAGCACCTGCGCCATGCCGGCTGGCACATCATGCCCTGAGCGTCCGTCGATCAGCGCCGCGACGCCAAACAGATTGTCCGCGCCGCCCAAGGTGCCGCCCATCAGCGCCACATCCACGCCCTGCGCCGCGCCATTGCCCGCGACGATGCTGCGCGGCAGATCGCTGGCCGCCCCGCTGCCGCCAAAGAACACGCCGCCACCCGCGAAGCCCACCGCGGAATTGCCGGTGATTGTTGCGCTGTCGATCTGTGCGGCCCCGGCGCCCAGCACCGCAATCGCGCTGCCCTCTTGCCCCGCGTCATTGCCATGCAATGTGGCGTTCACGACCGATGCGGTCCCGCCTTCGGCCAGCACGCCGCCGTCGCTGTCGCCGTTCCCGGCCACGTTGTCGCGGATCTGCACACCGGTCATATCGACCGAGCCGTCGCGCGACAGCACCGCGCCGCCGCCGCCGCCATCGGCCTCGTTGCTGGTCATCGCGGACTCGACGATGGTCGCCGTGCCTTCGACATAAAGCGCGCCGCCGCCGCTCATGGCGTCGTTGGCGAAGAAATACGTGCTGCGCGCCGACAGGGTCGTGTCGTCGAGGATGGCGATGCTGTTGGCGATCAGCACGGTGTCGAGGATCAAGCGCGCGGCGCCGCCGGACCCGGATGCCGCTGCCAAGCAGCGCCTTCCCTTGGTTGAGAAACATCCCCGTCAGCGAAAGCGTTCCGCCGGTCACGTCGAAGATCCGGTCGAAGTAGCTTCCGTTCACTTCGACGCCATTCGCGCCATCGAAGATGCCTCCGAAGGCGATGGCACCACCGTCGATGGACACGTCGCTGTCGATGACCAGCGCGCCGCCGGTCAGGACGATTTGGGTGGCCGACGTCTCGCCCGCGAAGGTGATCGTGCCGGGCGCGATCAGGCCGCTTTGCACATAGCCGATCGCCTCACGCAGCGACACGAGGCCGTCACAAGCGTCCACCGCATCGGCGGAGATGATGACCACCAGCGACGCGACGTCGAGCGGCACCTCATACGCGCCCGCGTCCGACACCCAGTCGCGCGCCACGTCGCGCGCGCCCACCAGCAGGAACGGATCGGGCGCGCCGTTGCCGTCGGCGTCAATCTGCTGGCCGAAGACCGGGAACGCCGCCTCAAGCGCGGGATTGCCTGCATCCACCGCCAGCGCCACGGTCCGCACCGGCCCACCATTGTCCGCGAGCACGGGAAGCACGCGCGCATCAGAGGTATCGGACAGCGTGTTGACTTGCACGCCGATCAGCCCCGGCGTGCCCGCCAGCGTCGGGCCGTATTGGGTCGCCTCCGCGCTTCCCAGGAAAATCGCGTCGGCGCGGAACGGTGCCACCGCGTCGGCCTCGATAGCCAAATCCGGCCATGCAGCGCCGATGCTGCCCACGATGATGGTGTTGGTGACGGCCACGTCGCTGGCGATGATGTAGAGTGCGCCGTTGGGAGAGGCCGGGTCGCAGGTGGCTTCGTTGGCCGTGACGATGACGTGATCCAGCGACCCGCCATCGAGGACGCGGAACACCCGGCTTTCGAAGCCGCCGGATATCTGCATTTAGCCGCCGACGGTCCCATTGTTGCTCACATCGCGGGAGATGACCAACTCGGTTCCGCCCAAGGTCAAGGCACCGAGGTGCTCGAACGCCTCTCCCGCGCCGGTGGCGAAAGTGATCGTGCCGGTCAGTGCGCCTGCGTTCACCCAAGCGACGGCCTCGCGCAGCGATACCAGTCCGTCGCCGTCATTGACGATGTCCAGCCCGATGGTGACCCCCAGCGACGGCACGTCGGTCCCCGGCACCTCATCGGCACCAATGTCCGCGCGCCTCGCCGCGCGCATCAACCGGAACCGCCTCATCCGTCACCGCGTCGTCGTCGAGATCGCCGGGATCCTGGTCCAGGCCGGGCCGCGCGACCGCGCCCCCGATCGCGGGGTTGAGGGGGCTGAACGCCAGCGCCGCCGTGCCGCCGAACCCGCCATTGGCCAGCACGACGCCACCACCGCTTGCGTCCACCGCCACGAACACATCCGCGGTGGTCATGCCCGCGTTTGCCAGAACCAGCGCGTGATCGGCCACCAATGCCAGCGCGCCGCCATACCATTGCTGCGCCGCCTCGCCCAGGATCACGCCACGCAGGCCAGTCGGCGTGTCGGCTGCGACCAGATCGTCCCCCGCCATGGCTGTGTTGCCCGCGATGATCGTGTTGGTGATCGACAGCCCCACCGCGGTGGAGGTCAGCAAGATCCCGCAGCCGGACCCGGGCTCAACAAACTCATCCCCGCCGGTCACCGCGTTGCCAGTGATGGTGGAGGACGAGATATCGATCGCCCCGTAGTGCCCGCGGATGCCGCCGCCCCAAAGCACAGCGTTATTGTTGTGGATCGCCGCGTTGAAAAGCGTGACCGCCGCGCCGATTACATAAATGCCACCGCCGGTGTACGCGGCGTTGCCGCCAAACATGAAGGCCGTCGCCCCGCTGGCGATGGCCAGCCCGCCGCCATTGTCGGTCGCGCCGTTGGCAGTGATTGCGACCTGCTTCCAGCCCGACCATACCCTCAGTGGCGAAGACGCCGCCCCCATTGGCGCCCGCGGTGTTGGCCGTGACCGAGCCGCCTGTGATCGACAGATCGCCTTGCGACGCAACCGTACCGCCAGACCCGCTGGCCGTTTTCCCAGCGTTCGTCACATTCGCCAGGGTCAGCGCGCCGCCGACTTCGAGGCGCGCGCCACCACCGTCGCCAGCATAGGCGTCATTGGCCACCAGCGCGCCGCCGCCGCCCGCGCCATCAGTGTCGACGCCGTCCATCAGCATCGTGCCGTTAAACTCCCGCCGACCGCCTCGCGCAGCGAGGTCACGCCATCGAAGGCGTCGACCGCATCATCCGTGGTGGTGACGAACAGCGAGGGTGCCTCAGGCTCAGCGCGCCCGGCAGATCAGGCAGGCACAGGCCTGCAACGCCGCTTGTGGACAGCGCGGCCCAGACACGCGCATCAGGGGCGCAAAGAGCGTCCCGCAGTGACAATGCGGTCTCAATGCCCTCAGCCACGATCAGCGGCCCTGCCCCGTCAGACAGGCGCACAGCGCCGCCCTTGCAGGGGCCAAGCATCGCTTTCGCGGGGATCAGATCAGCCTTGCGGCCCGGCTCCACCAGCCAGGTGCGATGAATGGCAACCTTGGCAGTCTTCAACATAACCGCGGCGACCATGGCGGGCGCCCGCACATCGGTCATGTGCCATGCGCTGGGCATGAACCGAAGCGCGGGCGGGATTGGTCCAACGATGGCGCGGGCGCGCAAATAGCGTTCGGCAAGCGTGCCCTCCGCCGGGATTGTCTCAGCCCAGACATTCAATGCGCGGCAGGTGGCGCGGGCGCGGCCCTCAGATTTGGTCTTGCGGCGTGCGGCCAGCGCGGCAGGATCGGGCGCAACCGGCGCGCCCTGTCCCATCAGCCCGAGGCCCCACAGCGCAGCGGCCACGTCGCGGAAATCGCAACCGGCGGAGCAAAGAGCAAGCAACCGCCCGTCCTCGCCATCAGCCAGCCGCAGGGCGGGGGTGACGGCGGCGCGGTCTGGCGAAGTGCGCGGCGCGTGTTGGTCCGAGATCGACATGGACGCGAAGATCTGGACTATCCCCGAGGCGCGCATTAAGGCTGGGCGGGAGCATCGCGTGCCCCTGACTGATCCCGCGATTGCGGTGCTGCGTCTGGCGAAAGCCCTCGCGAGCCGATCCGAGGATCTGGCGTTCCCCTCACAAAAGCCCGGACGCCCCTTGTCCGACATGACGTTATCGGCTGTTCTGAAACGGCATGAGATTGCGGTGACGGTGCATGGGTTCCGCAGCACGTTCCGCGATTGGGCCGAGGAGGCGACCTCCTATCCGTTCAAGGCCAAGGAGGCTGCGCTTGCCCATACGGTCAAGGACAAGACCGAGCGCGCGTATCGGCGCAGCGACTTGTTCGAGGTGCGACGGGACATGATGCGCGATTGGGCGGATCATGTCGTCGGATGATTTTCCATCGGTCGTTGGCTCGAAAGCGTTCCGCGGGAAGGCGGGCGCGCTCGAAACATGGCAGCTATTCAAATTCGGACCTGATACCATCATGGACCAACACATGGCGAACCTCATTGCCATGCTTGGCCCTGATGGCTCGATGGCTGAAATCAAAAAGCTGTCAGACATCTTCAAAGAGCGTGCCAAGATACGCCCTGACGATGTTTTGGAGTATTGCATCGAGGCCACTGGCGCGCGTCCTGATCCGTCCAACGATGCGGACTTCAAAGCGTCAACTTCGTTCGCTCCAATGGTGCATATCTGCGCGACACGCCTATTGATACAGACGGTGGTATCCGAAAAAAACAAGGCGATGGCACACTATTTGCTCAGGCGGATTGCCAAATGGTGGCGCTGGCGCAGCACTGGTTTGGACAGGGCGCGTGTGCGGAAGGAGGCGGTTGCCAGCCTCAACAGCGGTGCCAACGAGGGGCGGCGCGATATCAATGCCCGACGAAAAGCCGCGGCGTCTGTGGGGATCGCCGCTGCAAGCGAGATCGCTGCGGACAAATGGCGCGAGAACGCGAGCCTAAGTGCATCGGCGATGGCATCTTATGTTCAGAAGGAGTTGAGCCGACGCAAGATTATCTCTGCGACGGGATGGACACCAAGCGTTGACATAATACACCGATCAATTGGCCCTCTGCGACCTAATTATAAAGTTGGGTGTACTCGTTAAAGCGTGCCCAGTTAGCCAAGATAGTCATGCTGCATCGCCCTGAAACGAGGAGCGTTGCAGCGATCCAGAGGCAGGCATTTGCGTCCTGGTGGTTTCGCCGCCGCGCTCCATAACACGGAGCATCGCAGCGATGCAGAACGAACTCCCCCTTCTCCTCTCAGACTATGACGCGTCTGATCTTCTTGGCCTGTCGCGCGCCACGCTTTGGCGTCGCGTCTCGGACGGCACACTTCCCCAACCTGTTCGCATCGGGGGGGGCAACCCGTTGGCGCCGCGATGAACTGATCGCCGCAGTTGAGACCGCCAGCGCCCGGCGCTCCGCCGGAACGGGGGGCTGAGATGTTGAGATCTTTGCCCCATGCCCCGCACGCAACCACTCCAATGAAGCCCTCTCGCGCACGCGCGCGCGGACCGGACTCAAAACTCTCTGACGGCCCCCACAGGCATCCAAAGCCCTGCCATCATGGGGGCCGCGGCATGACCGACGCGCCCACCATCACCCTCGCGCTGCGGGGGCATTGGCTTGGCGGTTATGGCCTCGCCTATTGCCCAGCGCACGCCAACACGCGCAAGACCGCGAAACGCAGCGCGAGTGCGCCCATGCCCTTGGTCGCCGCGAACTTCGCCATCACGCCCGGCAGGTCATGCCAAGGAAGCGCCGCAAAATGCGTGGTGCGGGCTTTCTGGCGGGACAAGCCCATCTCAACACCCTCCACCGGGTTGATGCCGTCGCGCAGCCCAGCGGTGCGCGCCCAGTCCAGCACAAGGCGCAGGCGTTGGCGCACGCGGCGGGCGGTCTCAGGCTTTTCGGTCCAGATGGGGGCGAGGATGCACAGAATATCGGCCTGATCGACGGCATCCACCGGCTTGGCCCCGGCGACGGGAAAAGCGTAATTCTTAAGCGTCGTCAGCCATTGGTCCACATGCTTGCCGTTCTTGGCATGGGGAACGATCTGCTCGGAACGAACCCGCCGCGCGGCTGTCTCAAAGGTCAGCGCCGTGCGCTTGTCCTTGTCCCGCTCGGCCAGTGGGATGCCACCGTCGCGTGCAATGGCGCGCAGGCGTTGGGCCTTTTCGCGTGCATCGGCCAACGTGACCGTCTGGACGCCCCCAAGGCCAATGTCGCGGCGCTTGCCCTGCGCCACGATCCGCAGCAGCCAGCGGCGCGCGCCTGACGGGTCCACCACCAGATGAAGCCCCCCGCCATCGGCATATCGCCCCGGACCGGCCTTGCGCACTTGGGCGGCGGTCAGCTTCTTTTCGGGATGCCGGCCCTTGGGCTTGCCGGAGGGAGCCGCACCGTCATCGGTCATATCGTCTACCTCGCTGTCCAACCCCACACAATTATCGGGAATGCATGCGACAAGGAACGACAGTGAGAGATGGTGCCTCCCGTTAAACCCCTGTCTTAAACGGGTTCAGCGACAATATGAGGATATCTGAAACAGGTAAGTGGCGGAGGGAGTGGGATTCGAACCCACGGAGCCTCTCGGCTCAACGGTTTTCAAGACCGTCGCAATCGACCACTCTGCCATCCCTCCGTCAGGGTCATGATCTATCGTTCAGAATCGAAGGCGGCAAGCCCCTGAGCGCGTGGCGCGGCCTTGCGTCTCAATCTGGCGATGGGGCGGCGCCGAAAGGGCACCCTGCAATGCAAACCGCACCGGGCTGAGGCGCAGGGCCGCGCGGGGCCCGGGGACGGAACGATTGCCGCGCGGTCAGGGCTTGAAGCCGTAGACGTCGGTCGGGGTCCAAGTCATATTTCGGCCCGGCGGCTGCCATTGCATCATCATGCAACTGGTCCCAAGCCGTTGGAAATACGTCGCTTTGACCGGATACCACCCAGCGCTCGGCACCTCAAACTCATTTTTCCAACCTTCGGTGTTGCAGGCATGGCGCCCATCATGGCGATAAACCTCGCGCCCGCCGATGCTGACAGAAAGGCCGTCATTGGAATGGAACTGCATGCGCCAGATGCCCGGTGTGTCGAAACGGATGTAGCCTTCGATGAACGCTGCCACACGCACAGTCCGGGTTGAGGTCATGACCTTGGCACCCTGAAAGCTGTCGGGATAGTCGAAACCGATCAGGGGCGGGCCGTCCTCGGCCCGACCACGCGCGGATTCGGCATCGTGCAGGTAGCGCATATCTCCGGGATAGGCGTATTGCACCGCCAGCCCCGCGCTCAGCCCCGCCGGCTGGGGGTCAGCGGGCTTGAGCAGCACCGGCCCGGCGCCATCCGCTGCCAGAGCATGGCCCGCAAGCCCCGCCACCATCATAAACGCCATCGCCGCTGCTCGAATGCTGATCATTGCAAAACGCCCCTTCATTTTCCCCGCCGTGCCGCCGTTTGGGCGTGCTTGGTCACGAAAGCTTATGCGCCACGTGATGAACGCGCCACATCTTTTACTCCGGGCGTCTGGACTTCGCCAACGGAGGGCCTAGGCTCGCCCTCCAATGATTTTGCCGGGGGAACAACAGATGCCAGGGCCGCTTGCCGGGGTGCGGATCATCGATGCGACGACGATGATCTCGGGCCCCTTCGCCACCATGATGCTGGCCGATCAAGGCGCTGACGTCATCAAGATCGAACATCCCGATGGCGGCGATCACAGCCGTCAGGTCGCCGATCGGCGGGGGGGCTTTTCGGCCTCTTTCCTGAACAACAACCGCGGCAAACGATCTATCGCGCTTAACCTGAAGGTGCCTGACGGGCTGGCCGCCGCCCTGCGCCTGTGCAAGGGCGCGGATGTGTTTGTGCAAAATTTCCGCCCCGGCGTGGCCGAACGCATCGGGCTGGGCGAAGCCGCGGTACGCGCCGTGCAGCCCGACATCATCTATGTCTCCATCGCCGGGTTCGGGTTTGAAGGGCCGTGGGCCAAGCGCCCAGTCTATGACCCGCTGATCCAGGCGCTGTCGGGTCTGGCCAGCGTGCAGGGCGGCGCCGACAGCGCCCGCCCGCGGCTGGTGCGCACGATCCTGCCCGACAAAGTGACCGCGATCCAGGCCGCGCAGGCGATCACCGCAGCGCTGTTTTCACGCGCCCGCACCGGGGCCGGAACCCATGTGACCTTGTCCATGCTCGACACCGTGGCGGCGTTTTTGTGGAGCTCGGACATGGCCGGCTACACCTTTGTTGGCGACGAAGTGCATGAGGCCCCCGACAAGGCCCAAAGCTTCATTGAGCTGATTTACCAGACCAAAGACGGCTGGATGGCGGTCTCGGCGCACACCGACAGCACATGGCGCGGCCTGTCCCGCGCCGTCGCGCGCCCCGATTGGCTGGAAGACCCCCGCTTTGCCACCGTCGCCGCGCGCGAAATCAACAAGCCCGCGCGGCTGGAGCTGACGCAGGAAGCGCTGCTGCAGGACACCACCGACAACTGGATGGCGCGCCTTGAAACCCATGACGTGCCCTGCGCGCCGGTCCTGACCCGCGGCGAGATGATCGCCCACCCGCAGGTCGCCGCCAACGGCATCATCGAGGAACGCGACCACCCGCAGGCCGGGCGCATCCGCCAGACCCGCGCACCGGCGCGGTTTTCGGCCACGCCAAATGACCCACCTGCACCGGCACGCCGCCTTGGCGCCGACACCGGCGCGGTTCTGGCAGAGGCCGGGTATTGCGACGCCGACATCGCAGCGATGTTCGAAACCGGCGCCGCCGCGCGCCCCGAGGATGCGACATGATCGATTTTCACTACGCCCCCACCCCGAACGGATGGAAGGTGGGCATCATGCTGGAGGAATGCGGGCTGGACTACCGCACCCACCTGATCAACATGGCCGGGGGCGACCAGTTCAAGCCTGAATTCATGGCCATCAGTCCCAACGCCAAGATGCCCGCGATCCTCGATCATGCGCCGCCGCCGGGGTTCGGCGATGCCCCGGTGCCAGTGTTCGAATCTGGTGCGATCTTGCTGTATCTAGCTGAAAAAACCGGCCGCTTCGTGCCCCCTGCCACCGATCGGTTGGCGTGGAAGGACTTGCACGAATGGCTGTTCTGGCAGGTCGGCAATCAAGGGCCGATGGGCGGGCAGCTTTCGCATTTCCGCAACTACGCGCCTGACGCCGACCGCGCCTATGGGTTCAAACGCTATCTGGGCGAATATGACCGCAATCTGGGCGTGCTGGAAAACCGGTTGGAGGGGCGGGACTATATCCTCGGCGACTATTCCATCGCTGACATGATCGCGTTTCCCTGGGCCTTCATCGCCAAGCCGCTGGGCGCGTCGCTGGATGAATTCCCGCGCATCACCGACTGGCGCGCGCGCATCAAGGCGCGGCCCGCAGTGCAGGCGGCCATCGCGCTGGCCAAGGGCAACCAGAATGACGGCCGCCACCGGGTGGACACCAACAAGGTGCTGTTTGGCCAAAGCGCGGCCAGCCTGCGCGGTGCCGTGCGGGACTGACGCGCACCACGGCTTTTGCCAAGTCCCAGCCCACACCGGATGCAATCAGTGCCGAGCACCTTTCCCAACGCCTTCAGGCATCGCAAGGATTGCCCTTGGCGGGGATGCGATCAGGACGGCAAAAGCGCCTGCCGCACCGTTGCGCGCAGCGCTTTGGGCGCTTCGTGCAGCAAGTTCTTGTCACGCTCCAGCACCACGGTCGCGCGCAGGCCAGGGGTCATCGCGCCGCGCAGCAGCCCCAGCATTTCGGGCGCGGCGAACACCGCAAGCTGGGCAAAATCGCCCGCGGCGCGATGGGCATCCAACAGCTCCACAACCTCGGCGGCGAAGGCGCGCATGTCCTCCTTGGCCGGGTCAGAGGCATAGTCCATCCCCGACCGCCGCCCATCGCCAGATGGGGAAAAACTGCGCCCAGGGCGGTCGGCCATGACATCGCCCAGCTTGCGGGCTTCGGCCTCCAGCGTCAGTTCCTCAGGGGGCGGGCCGCTCTGCGTCACGGCTTCGAGGCCGATCAGAACGCGGGCCTGTGTGCCGTTGGCCGCAAGGGCCCATGTTTTGGGTTTGTGCATGACGTGCTCCGATTCTGTACCAAGCTCAGCCTGTCCAGATCGACCCGCGGGCGCCTTGATCGGAGTCAATTTCGGCCGTGCGACACATCCATCAAGGGATGAAATCGGCCAAAAGACGGAATTTTACGCGGGTTTTTAGGCATTTTCATCGAAATCAATCCCCCCATCTGGCCGGAGGCACGGGCCGCAACCCAACCCGGCACCGACAGGCCCCAAGCAGCACAACAGCCTGCACCCCATAAGCTTTTCCCGTGCGGCGCCCATGCCGGGCCACACCGCAGATTGCGCCAGGTGCGGCACCCGCTGGCCTGCCCACAGCCGATGCCGCGAAAAACCATCCTTTCCAGCGTCAAGAAAGTTGTAACCCCAAAGAAACAAGCATGCGGCGTACCTGAATTAGATTGGAGAAAACCGCATGTCATCGCTCAGACTGCTCAGCGCCGCGGCGTTGGCCTTGGCGCTTGCCGCACCGGCTGCCCAGGCAGAACCCGGGGTCACGCCGGACTCCATTGCCTTTGCGCAGGTCGCCGCGCTCGACGGTCCTGCCGCCGCGTTGGGGATCGGCATGCGCGAAGGCATGCTCGCAGCCTTCGAAGAAGCCAACGCCAAGGGCGGCGTTTTTGGCCGCAAGCTCTCGCTCGAAAGCTTCGATGACGGGTATGAGCCTGACCGCTCCGTGTCCCACGTCAAGGCGCTGATCGCAGGCGGCGCGCATTTCGGCCTGATCGGCGCGGTCGGCACACCGACCTCCAAGGCCGTGCAGCCCGCCACGACTGAGGCCAAGATCCCCATGATCGGCCCGTTCACCGGCGCGGGCTTTTTGCGTGATGCCGCCTTGGGCAATGTGTGGAACCTGCGCGCGCCCTATTCGGCCGAAACCGAAGCGTGGATTGCCCATCTTGTCGACGGGCTGGGCATGAAGAACATCGCGATCCTCTATCAAGATGACGGCTTTGGCCGCGTGGGTCTGGACGGCGTAGAAGCCGCCCTGAAACGCCGCGGCATGGAACTGGTTGGCAGAGGCAGCTACACGCGCAACACCACCGCGGTGAAGGCTGCGCTGCTGGACATCAAGCGCGCCAAGCCCGAAGCGGTGGTGATGGTCGGCGCCTACAAGCCAATCGCCGCCTTCATCAAGCTGGCCAAGAAGGTCAAGATGGACGCGACCTTCGTGAACATCTCGTTCGTCGGGTCCAAGGCCCTCGCGGGCGAGCTGGGCGACGATGGTGAGGGCGTGATCATCAGCCAGGTCGTGCCGTTCCCATGGGATGCCTCACTGCCCGCCGTAGCCGCCTATCAAGCCGCGATGAAGGCCGTGAACGCAGATGCTGAGCCGGGGTTTGTGTCGCTCGAAGGCTATCTGGTCGGCCGCATGGCGATCGCCGCGCTCGAAGCCGCCGGGCCTGATCTGACACGAGAAAGCTTCCTGACCGCATTCTCAACGTTGTCCGTGCTGGATCTGGGCGGGGTGGAGATCAAGTTCAGCCCGACCGACAACCAGGGCGTGGACGACGTGTTCCTGACCCGCATCCGCGCCGATGGCACGTTCGAACCGGTCACGGTTGGCTCCGGCACCTGACACAGCGACAGCACCCCCCCTCCGGCCATCCCGGCGGAGGGGCGCGCCACGGCAAAAAAAGGGCCCCGGAATGAAGTTCCTGCAAAGCATTCGTGCGCGTCTTACCGCAGTCATCGTCGTGATGGCCGCATTCACCCTGGGCGCAATCACGCTGAGCCTCGTGGTTTTCGGCGGCATCGGCGACCTGTTCGACAGCCTGCGCGAAGACCGGATGCCCGAAGTGACGTCGACAACGGTGCTGATCAACGCCAGCGGCGGGCTGGCGGCGGAAATCGCCCGGATGGAGCGCGCGCCATCCCCTGAAGCCTTGTCCAAGGCCTATGCGGCGCTGGATGGCCATGATGCCCGGGCGCGCGCCGTCCTCGGTGCCCTGCAGCCTTCGGCGCAGGACACGTTCGCAGACGCGCTGGACGGCATTCTGGGCACCGCTGCAAAGCTGGATGTCGTGCGCCGCAACAAGATGATCGCGGCCACACAGTTGGAGCAGGAGCTGATGACCCTGTTCAAGCTGGCCACCGACGCGTCCGAAGCGCTGCGCAAGATCGAAGAAACCGCTGTGACCGGCCTTGATGCAGGCGGCGAGGCGGCGAATGCGGCGGTGACCGGCGCGCTCGACCGGCTGATCCTCGAAGACGTCGCCTATGCGCGCATCCTGCTCGAAGCCCGCGCTGAGGTGAACTTGGTGTCAGGGCTCGGGGTTGCGCGGTCGCTGACCGTGGACAGCGGATTTCGCGCGATCCTCGATGATCTGTCGATCGCCGCGCGCTCACGGCTCGAAACCCTGCTGCCACAGATCCCAGAAGCCGCGATGAGCGACGAGGACCGCGCCGGGCTGCGCAACTTTCTGGCCATCAAGGACCCGGCCGCTGGCGCTGGCGAGGCCTATCGTGAACAGTTTCTGCGCGCGCGCCAGCAGGTCGACGCCGCCTTGTCCACAGCGCTGGACGACGTGCTGTTCAATCTGGAAATCAGCGCCGCGGACACTGCAGAGGCGAACACCGCCGCCTTGGACGGACTGCTGAAGGGCGAAGTTGCCAAGCTGCGCGGCGTGCTGACGCTGAAAAACGACATCTCCGCATTTCTGGCCGCCGCGCTGCGTGCCGCCTACGCCCCAGACGTGCAGACCTTGTTGCAACAGCGCGCCGCCCTCACCGCCACCAATGAAAGGCTTTCCACCGCCGCCGACCATGGCGGCGGCGCCTTTGCCGCTGTGCGCGCGCGCTTCAAACAGGTTGCCGACCCCGCCAGCGGCATCGCCCAGCGCCGCGCCGACGTGCTGGCCGCCGAGGCCGAAGCGCTGGCCGTCACACGAGACGCCGAACAACGCACCGCTGACATCGTTCTGCGCGCGCAACAGCAGGCCGACCTCGCAATGACCCGGATCGGCGAGGCGGGGGCGCAGGTCTCAGCGCGCATCGCCCAGGCCGGCGTGCTGCTGCTGTCGCTGGCCGCCGCATCAGTCACCGCCGCGATCGGCGCGCTGGTCTTCGCACGGCGCGGCATCGCGGGGCCGCTGCACGCACTGACCGAAGCGACGGAGCGCCTGTCGGGCGGCAACATGGCCCCGATCGAAGGGTTCGCAAGCCGCAGGGATGAAATCGGGCGCATGGGTGCGGCCTTGGCGGTGTTCCGCGAAAGCTCGTTAAAGGTCGAACAGCTGCGCGAGGAAAACGAATTCCGCGATCAGGCAGCGCAGGAGGCACGCCGCGCAATGTTTGCGCTTTTGGCACAAGAAATCGGCGCTGTCGTGGCCGCCGCGTCGGAGGGTGATTTCCGCAGCCGGGTGGCCGCCAAGTTCGAAGACAAGGAAATCGCGGCGCTGGCCGCTGATGTGAACCGCTTGCTCGAAACAACAGAAACCGGCCTTTCCGCCGCGCGCGGATCGCTGCGCGCCATGGCGCAGGCGAACCTGACCCACCGGATGGAGGGCGTCTTCAAGGGCGACTTCGCCGAATTGCAGGCGGATGTGAACGCCTCCACCGCCCGCTTGTCTGAGCTGATTGGCGGCATCAGAGAGGTGGTGCACAGCTCAGCCGGGCAGGCAACGCAGTTGGCCGAAGGCGCGCAGCAGCTGTCGTCGCGCACCGAAGGTCAGGCCGCCACGCTTGAAGAAACCGCCGCGGCGATGGAGCAGATGGCGACCGCAATCAAGGTCAATGTCGACGCGTTGAACCGCGCCGAAACCTTGTCTGGTGCCGTGTCCGGCAAGACCATTTCAGGCGGCAAGGCGGCCCGTGAGGCGGTAGAGAACGTGCAGCGGATCGAACGCAGCTCCTCGCGCATCACCGAGATCATCGCGGTGATCGAAAGCATCGCCTTCCAGACCAACCTTCTCGCGCTCAATGCCGCGGTGGAGGCGGCGCGGGCCGGCGATGCAGGCAAAGGCTTTGCCGTGGTGGCCGCTGAGGTGCGCACGCTGGCGCAGCGGTCCACCGAGGCGACGCGCAAGATCACCGGGCTGATCGAGGAAAGCGCCGCAAGCGTGGCCGCCGGCGTCGCGAGCGTTGAGGCGACCGGTGCCGCCCTCAAGGAAATTGAAACCTCGGTGGCACCGCTGATCGCCTCCCTGTCGGAGATCGCCAGCGCCGGGCGCGAACAGGCGCAGGGCGTTGAGGAGGTGAACCAGTCTGTTGCCGATCTTGACCGCGCAACGCAGGAAAACGCGGCCTTCGCCGAACGCTCCACGGGGGCGGCCAGCGAGCTGGCGGATGAGCTGATGGCCTTGGAGCAATTGGTGGCTGAGTTCAAAGTGTCTGAAAGCGTTCCAGCGGCAAGCTTCAGGCACGCCGCCGCAGCCGCCTGACCAGATATGATGGGCTAGGAATGGGGGAGGGGCGCGCAGTCCCCCCCCTTTTCGTCAGCCGACGCGCCGCGCTGCCACCTCACGCACAAAGGCCGCGCACTCCGCCGGGGCGGTCAGCGGGATCATGTGCCCACGGCCCGCCAGCTTAGCATAGGTCGCGCCGGGAACTGCGGCGGCGAAGGCTCGCCCGTGCAGATCAGGCGCCAATGCGTGGTCATCGGCGCCAAACAGCACGCCGGTCGGAACCGCCAGTTCCCCGTGCCGCGCCGCCAGCACTGCGGCCGCCGCGTGGGCTGCCATAATATCCTCAGACGCCGCGATGAACGCCGAAGGGCGCCGCCCCAGTGCACCACCGCCGCGGGTCATGAAATCCTCCGGAACCTTTTCCGGGGCGAAAACCTGGCCCAGAATCTTATGCTCGGTCAGCGCCCCGGCCGGGCCCGCAATGGTGTGCGCGATCAGGCCACGCATGAAGGCCGACGGGATCACGAGGCCTTTGAACATGTCCGGCGTCTTGTCGATGTTCTGGGTGGCCGGGCAGATCAGCGCCAGCGCGCTGACCTGATCGGCATGCTCCAACCCCAGCGTCACGGCGATCGCGCCGCCCAGCGAATGGCCAACGATGACCGGACGCTCAATGCCCTCAGCGGTCAGAAAGGCGGCGATCATCGCGGCCTGCTCAGTCAATGGCGCGCGATCGGCACCGTCACGCTTCGACCAGCCGCAGCCGGGCCGGTCCAGCGCGATGACCCGGTGGTCGCGGGCCAGATCCTTCATCATCCCATAGGTGAAATCATAGTGGTTGCTGGCCAGCCCATGGATGCACACGATGGTCTGGCCCTGCCCCGCTTCGGTCCAGTGGATCGTCCCTCCGGGTACCTTGGTGATCTTGCCATAGGCCGGCAGCGCCTTTTCCGCCGCGCGGGCGCGCAGCTGCGTGATGATCGCCGACAGCACGAGTATCCCTGAAAAAATCGCCAGGATCCATCCGATGATTGCCATTGCCTTCGCTCCGTTCCGAGAGGGCGCGCGGTGCGGAGCCGCGCGCGGTGATGTTGAAAATCAGGGCGCTTTTGGCTTTGCGCACCAGGCTTCGCTGTCAGCATATCGCCCACGAAACCGGCGTTCGCAAGCAGGGTCGGCGATCATCATTGCATTGATTGCCCGCGCCCTGCCGTCGCCAAAGTCCGCTTCGGCCAACACCGCGCCAGGCCGGGCTGCCGCGGTGCCAGACGGACCGGCCCCCGCACCACCCTTGGGTTCTGGCGACACGCGCGCGCGGATTCCAAGCTCGCTGCGGCGCACACAGACCTCAGCTTCCGCGCAGCCGACCGGCGGATCGACCTGCGCAAGCACGGATCTGCCGATAAGACCTGCGTTGTGGAAAACCTGAAACATGCGCGCGCCTTTTGTGGTTCGGCCTTCATCAAACACCCGCCTGTTGCCGGGCGAAAGGTCAAAGCGGGGCCAATTCTGCCGGAAGATTGCGCCTGACGCGTCCTTTTACCAGCGCCCATGACACGTCCGCACGGTGCCCAAATGCAGCGGCGCGCGCCATCGCTTTCGTTCCCGCCACCGCCCAGCGCATCGAAACGATTGAGCAACCGGCGAAGATCGTGCTGATATGCATTCGGCCATTTGCCAAAATGTCCCTGCGCCTGCGGCCCCTCAGGCCCGCGGCGCAGGGAGGGGTCGGGCATTGACCACCGCTGAAACCCAAGGCTTTCTTGCCCCCCCGATCCATCCAAAGGGACACACACATGACCAAGGCCAGCGCCGCCACAGTGCCGCCACAGACCGCCCGAGAGCATCAGGGCGTCGTCATCATCGGCGCAGGCATTTCCGGCATCGGGCAAGCCTGCCATCTGAAAGACAAGCGCCCCGGCACCTCCTTTGTGATGCTTGAGGGCCGCGACCGGATCGGCGGCACTTGGGATCTGTTCCGCTATCCCGGCATCCGCTCTGACAGCGATATGTACACGTTCGGCTACAGCTTTCGGCCGTGGACGGATAAAAACGACATCGCGTCCGGCGATGCGATTCTGCGCTATCTGGACGGCACGGTGAAAGATTACGGCCTGCGGGAAAAGATCCGCTTCGGGTCCCGCGTCACCCGCGTCAACTGGTCGCCCGCGCAGGCGCGTTGGCTGATCGACGTGACCCCGGCGGATGGCGCCCCCTATGAGATGAGCTGCGATTTCCTCGTCTCATGCACCGGGTATTATGATTACGAACAGGGCTACCTGCCTGATTTCGAAGGTTTTGAGGATTTTAAAGGTGCCATCGCCCATCCTCAGCACTGGCCCGAGGATCTGGATTATGCTGGCAAGCGGGTGCTGGTGATCGGGTCCGGCGCCACGGCGGTAACACTGGTTCCGGCGATGGCCAAGACCGCGACCCATGTCACGATGCTGCAACGCTCTCCGACCTATATCTTCAGCCGTCCGGCGCGCGACCCCAAGGCCGCGTGGCTGCGGCGCTGGCTGCCCGCGGGGCTGGCGCATCGGCTGGCGCGGGCGCGGGCGATCTTTCTGTCGACCTACGCTTACCGCATCGCGCGCAAGAACCCTGAGGGGATGCGCGCCTTCCTTCGCAAGATGGCAATCGACGAGGCCGGGCCGGATGTCGATGTCGACACCCATTTCAAGCCCAGCTACGCCCCATGGGATCAGCGTCTGTGCCTGATCCCGGACGGCGATTTTTATGCCGCTTTGCGCGCCGGGGATGCGGATGTGGTCACCGACAAGATCGCGCGCTTCACCCAAACCGGCGTGACGCTGGCCTCGGGCAAAACCCTTGCGGCAGACGTGATCGTGCCGGCAACCGGGCTGAAGCTGCAATTTCTGGGCGGGATCGACATGCAGATCGACGGCGTGCCAGTGAAGGCCGCCGATCACACGATTTATCGCGGCACGATGCTGTCGAACGTGCCGAATTTTGCGATGATCTTCGGCTACGCGAATTCATCGTGGACGCTGAAGGCTGATCTCAGCTCCGGCTTCATCTGCCGGGTGCTGCGGCACATGACGACCAAGGGCGCCCAGAGCGTCACGCCAAGGCTCGATCCGGCGAGTGAGGGGGCCAAACCGCTTCTCAGCCTCACCTCCGGCTATCTGGCGCGCGCCGCCGACGAGATGCCCAAACAAGGCGAGGATGCGCCCTGGAAAACCGAAGAAACCTATATCAGCGACATGCTTTCGGTCCGCTTCGCATCGGTCGATGACGGGGTATTGGCCTACGCATGATGCGCGGATGGGGGGGCGGCCCGCAGGGCCGCCCCCCCGGAACCAGCCGTCAGGCCGGGTCCAAAAAACCCGTCAGGCGCCCGCGGATGATCTGTTCGGCGTCGATCATGATGCGGTCGATCAGCTCCTGCACCGTGGGGATGTCGTGGATCAGGCCTGCAACCATGCCGCACGACCAGGCGCCGATGTCCATTTCGCCGTTGTGCATGATGCGCGGATAGACGCCCGCGACCTGCTCAGCGATGTCTTCGAACTTCAGATCTGCGCCTTTTTCCCGCTCAATCTGCAGCAGGCGTTCAACGGCAGGGTTGGTCAGCACCCGCTCAGTGTTGCGCAAGGGGCGCATGACCAGACGGGTGTCCAGCTCCGACGCCGCAAGGATCGCCTGTTTGACGTTTTCGTGCACCGGGGCTTCTTTGGTGGCGATGAAACGGGTGCCCATGTTCATGCCCTCAGCGCCCATCGCCAATGCCGCGACCAGGGACCGCGCATCCGCCATGCCGCCCGACGCGACAAAGGGCACCTTCAGTTCTTCGGCCGCGCGGGGCAGCAGGATCATGTTGGGGATGTCGTCTTCGCCGGGGTGGCCGCCACATTCGAACCCGTCGATTGACAGCGCGTCGCAGCCGATGCCTTCAGCCTTCAGCGCATGGCGCACGGTGGTGCATTTGTGGATGACCTTGATGCCGTGCTCTTTGAGTGCGGGCAGCAGCTTGACCGGGTTGTTGCCTGCGGTTTCAACCACCGTGATGCCGCCTTCGATGATGACGCGCACAAGGCCGGGATAGTCCGGCGCGTTCAGCGAGGGCAGCATCGTCAGGTTCACGCCAAACGGCTTGTCGGTCATCTCGCGGCAGCGCGCGATCTCAGCCTTCAGCTTTTCGGGGGTGCCGAGCGTCAGCCCCGTGATCATCCCCAGCCCTCCGGCATTTGACACCGCAGCGGCCATTTCGGCAAAGCCGACATGGTGCATGCCGCCTTGGATGATCGGATGCTCGATGCCGAACAGCTCGGTGATGCGGGTTTTCATGATCGGGCTCCCTAGTCATTATTGCGTCCCCGAATGTGTAACGAGGCACCCCGGCGCCCCGCAATGCCTTTCGCACAGCGGCTTTGTGTTTCGCAGTCATCGGGCAGCGGCATTGCGGCGTGTTTCCAACGCGCGCGAAACGCTTATATCGGGGGTTCGCCGCAATCTGGATGCTCAATCTCGATGACGTTATCCTCAGACCCCAACCCTCGTGTGCTGCAACGACGTCTCGTCGCCATCGCGCCTTACGTCATCGTGCCCTGCATGTTCGCCGCGGGGCTTTTCGCGCTGGACCGACTGCTGGCGCAGGTGGATCTGCGCGAGGTGATGGTTCAGGTTCGCGCCACACCGACCAGCATGCTGATCCTTGCGGGGTTCATGACGCTCGGGGCGTATTGCGCGCTGATCGGGTATGACTGGTCGGCGCTCAGGTATATCCGCAAGACGCTGCCGCTGCGCACGATCGCGCTGGGGGGGTTCTTGGGCTATGCGTTTGGCAACACGATCGGGCTGAATGCGGTGTCGGGGGGCGCGGTGCGCTACCGGATTTATTCCGCGCTGGGGCTGTCGGCCTATGACGTGGCGGCGATCGCGACCTTTGCATCGCTGTCCTACGGGATCGGTGCGACGATGATCGGGCTTTGCAGCATTGCGATCCATCCGATGGCGCTGCATGGCGTGCTGCCCATTGATCCGGCGCTGCTGCGCTGGGGGGCCGCGGCGGTGCTGGCGGCGATGGTGCTGGGGCTGGGCGTGGTGTCGGTGCGGCGGATGACGCTGCACCTGTGGCGGTTCGCAATCCCTGCGCCGTCGCCGGGGATCATGGCGGGGCAACTTGGGTTCACCATCCTCGACATCGCGCTGTCGGCGGCGACGCTTTATGTGCTGCTGCCCACCGGCAGTCTGGATTTCGCGACGTTTGTGGCGGTGTTCGCCGCCGCCACCATGGCCGGGGTGCTGTCGCATGTGCCGGGCGGGGTGGGAGTCTTCGAAAGCGTGGTGATCGCCGCGCTTCCCGCTGAGGTGCCGATCCAGCACGCCGCCGCCGCGCTGCTGCTGTTCCGGCTGATCTATTACCTTGTGCCGTTCGGCATCGCGCTGATCCTGCTGGCATTGTCAGAACTTGCCGCCGCAGCCCCCGCCATGGCAGGCCCGCGGGCCGCGCGGATCGCTGGCGCCACCCGCACACTGCGGCCTGCATTCCGTGCCGCAAGCGCGGTGGCACCGCCTGCGCTGGCCGCGCTGACCTTTGCGGCAGGCGCGTGGATGCTGGTATCCGCGCTGATCCCGAGCATGAGCGAAACCGCTGAGGAGCTGGAGCTGCTGCTGCCGATCGCTTTCGTCGAAGGCGGGGCATTGTTATCAAGCATCATCGGCGTAATCTTGATCATCGTCGCCCATGGCCTTGCGCGCCGCATCGACGGGGCGTTCTGGATCGCACTGGCCGCCCTGCCCGCAGGCGCCGCGACGGCGCTGCTGCACGGGATTGATTATGACCGCGCGATCATCATGGTGCTGGCCGCGTTGGTGCTGCTGCCCTGCCGCCGGGAATTTCACCGCACCGCACGGCTGATGCAGGCAAGGCTAGAGGCCGGGTGGCTGGCGCTGATCTTCGGCGTGGCGGCATCTGCGGCATTCTTGCTGTTCTTCTCCCACAAGGGCGGGGACTATGCCCATGAATTGTGGTGGCAGTTCGCCTTTGACGAAACCGCGCCGCGGGCCATGCGCGCCGGGCTGGTCGCCAGCCTTGCTATGACCGCAGCGCTGGTGATCCTGGCCCTGCGACCGCACCGGCGCCCGCCCGGCGCGCCGGATGCGGCCGATCTGGCGGATGCAGCGCGCATCATCCACGCGCAGGGCGCGCCCTATGCCAACCTCGCGTTTTCGGGCGACAAGGCAATAATGTTTTCGGACGCGCGCGATGCATTCATCATGTACGGCGTGCAGGGGCGGTCATGGATCGCGCTTGGCGATCCGGTCGGGGCACCGGGATCAGCGGCGCAGCTGGCCTGGGCGTTTGCCGATGCCGCCAACTATGCTGGCGCACGCCCGGTGTTCTATGAGGTGACGGAGCGTCACCTGCCCCTGTGGATCGACATGGGCCTGACCCTGCACAAGCTGGGCGAAGAGGCGGCGGTGGACCTGCTTGCATTCACGCTGGATGGTCCTGCGCGCAAACGCATGCGCACTGCGTGGAACCGGGCGGGCCGCGATGGGCTGAGCTTTGAGCTGTGCGCCCCCCCCCACGCACCAGAATTGTTTGCAGCATTGGCGGACATCTCCGCGCAGTGGCTGGCGGGCAAGGACGTGCGGGAAAAGCGGTTCTCAGTCGGGCGGTTCGATGCAGACTATCTGGCCCGGTTCCCCATCGCACTGGTGCGGCTGAACGGGGCACCGGTTGCGTTCGCCAACGTGCTGGGCACCGCGCTGAACGACACTGCGTCGATTGATCTGATGCGCCACGGAACCGACGCGCCCAGCGGGGTGATGGAGTATCTGTTCACCGCCCTGATGCTGCGGATGAAAGAGGACGGCGCCGCGTGGTTCTCCCTCGGCATGGCACCGCTGTCAGGGCTTGAGGCACGGCGCGGCGCCTCGCTCTGGACCCAGTTCGGCGCGCATATCTACCGCCATGGCGGGCATTTCTACAATTTCGAAGGCCTGCGCCGTTTCAAAGAAAAATTCGATCCCGAATGGCGCCCGCGCTATCTGGCCTGCGCCACCGCGCTGCCGCCCGTCGGCCCGCTGACCGACGCATCCTTGCTGATCGCGGGCGGGGCGCGGGGCCTGACGGGGCGCTGAAGAAGCTAGGGCGCTAGGCCTCCACCTCCACCCGCCCGATCGGGTGGGAACAGCAGGCGAGGATATATCCATCCGCGATGTCTTCGTCGTCGATGCCGCCCGAATGGACCATGTGCACTTCGCCGGACAATTTGCGGACCCGGCAGGTGCCGCAGACCCCAAAGGTGCAGCCTGACGGAATGTTCAGCCCCGCCGCCTTGGCAGCCCCCAGCACGGTGTCGGTTTCGCGGCAGGCAGCGGTGATGCCCGATCGGGTGAACACCAGCTCGGCCACCTCACTTTGCTGGGGGACCACGTCGTCATGCACCGGTTCGTCCGCCACGGTTTCGACCGGGGCGTGGAAGCTTTCCTGATGATAGTTGGCCATGTCATAGCCAAGCTCCACCAGCATCTCGCGCACCGATTGCATGAAGCTTTCGGGACCGCAGCACCAGACCTCACGCTCCAGATAATCGGGCGACATCAGGCCCAGCATCAGCTGGTTGAAGCGCCCGCGATAGCCGGTCCAAACCTCATACGGGTCCGCACCTGCCACCACGAAATGCAGCTTGATGCCCGGCACGCGCATGGCCATGTGCTGAAGCCTGCTGCGAAAAATCAGCTCTGACGGGCGGCGCGCGCATTGAATGAAGCAGGTGTCGGGATCGTCGCCGCCGTCAAACTGCCAACCAAGCATCGCCATCATCGGCGTCACGCCTGACCCGGCAGAAATGAACAGGTGCTTGCGCGCCGCCACAGGCCGGTCGGTTGGCAGCGCAAAGATGCCTGCCGGGCCGATGGCGCGGATGCGCATGCCCGGTTTCAGGTGATCGACCATCCAGCGCGACGCGACTGAGCCTTCCTGCGCCTTCACCGTCACCGACAGCGTCAGCGGCCGCGACGGCGAGGATGAGATCGTGAAGGTCCGGTGCACCATCCCGCCCGGCAGCGGCAATTCCAGGGTCACGAACTGGCCGGGGCGATAATCAAACCACCCGCCCGAAGGCGCGCGGAACGCAAAGCTGCGCACATTCGGCGCCTCAGGGATCACCATGGTGCATTCAAGCGGCTCTGCGTCGATCCAATAGGCGGGCGCGGTCATTGTGCGGCCACCATGCGCCGGCCGGTCAGGCGCGCGGTCATCGCATCGGCATACCAGTCAACAAACTGGATCACGCCGCTTTCCTGAAGCACCGAATAGGGGCCGGGTTCATAGGACGGGGAATTGATGCCAAGCTGGTTCTGCTCCACCACATGGCGGTCTTCGTCATTGGTGGTGATCCAAACCTCAGTCAGGCGCGGCAGGTCGTAATCCACGCCTTCGACAGCATCCTTGTGCACCAGCCATTTGGTGGTGACGCGGGTGTGCGTTGCGTCGATCGGCAGGATCGAGAACACCATCACCACATCCGCCAGAAAATGGTTCCAGCTGTTGGGGTAGTGGAAAAACAGCAAGGATCCCGGATCCTCAATGCCCACCGTGCCCAGCCGTTTGGCTGACGCGGTTTTGCCGTCCATTGTGTAGCTGACCGCGTCTCCAAGCAGCGGCACACGCACAAGGCGCCATTGTTCGCGCGCATCGATCACAAAGCGCGACGGCAGGCCCGCAGCTTCACATTTCGCCAGATGCGCTTCGATCACTGGGTCGGCGATGCCATCGCCGTTGCCGGCAATGTTGGGATTGTCGTCAAACGTCCGGCACAGGGCCGGGTGAGAGCCGGAGCAGTGATAGCATTCGCGGTTGTTCTCCATCACCAGCTTCCAGTTGCCGTTTTCAACGATGGTGCTTTCGGCGGCAACCTTGCAATTGGACAGGTCATGGGGGGCGAAATACCGCTCCGCCTGCTCAGCCATCGCATCGAACGCGGGGGGCACGTCGGCAAGGCAGATGAACACCAGCCCGGCAGCGTCGCGGCAATGCACCGGCTTCAGCCCATGTTTTGACGCATCGAAATCGGGGCCCATGTCGCGCGCCCACAGCAGCTTGCCGTCCAGATCATAGGTCCACTGGTGATAGGGGCAGACCAGTTTGGGGGCCGATCCCTTGGCCGATTGGCACAGGCGCGACCCGCGGTGGCGGCAGGTGTTGTGGAACGCGCGGATCATGCCACCAGCACCGCGCACGATGACGACGGAGTATTCCCCGATCTCCATCGTCACGTGGTTGCCCTTTTTGGGGATCTCACAGGCCGGGATCGCGACCAGCCATTCGGCGTGCCAAATGTGGGCCATGTCGACCGCAAACATCGCCGGGTCGGTGTACAGCGCGCGGGGCAGTGAATGGCGCGGTTTGCGCGACATCAGGGCAGCGAGCATATCTGAATCATAAGTCATCGTCGGCGGTCCTTGGCGAGGGAGCATATTCGGTCAATACCCCTGACCCGCGCGCCGCGACGTGCTGAAAGCGGCGCGCGAGAGATCGGATCAGACGCGCCCGTATCAAAGATCCTTCATCAGCCTGAGCGCGTCATAGATCGCCGCATGGGTGTTGCGCGCCGACACCGCGTCGCCGATGCGGAACAGCTGGAACGCGCCGCCCCGATTGGAGCGCACCGCCTGCGCGCGCCCGGCGATCAACGCGTCCTGATCCACGGCCCCAAGGTTCGATGACAGGGGCTTGAGGTCGAAATACAGCGCGTCCAGCGGCACGGTGCCATGGTTGACGACGATCTGGTCAAAGCTGCGTTCCTGCGCCAAATCCATGTAATCACTGCCGATCACCGCGGTCAGCTGGTTGCCATCGCGGCGCACCGATTTCAGTCGGTAGGTGACGGTGAAGCGCACGTCCTTGTCCTGAAGGCTGCGCATATAGGGCACGAGGTTCATTGCCATCACGTCAGGCGCAAAGCTGCGGTCGGGGGTCATGATCTCCACATGCGCGCCGGTGGCGGCGATGGTCTCAGCGGCCTGCAAGCCAGCGTGATCGCCTGCATCATCATAGACCAGCACCCTGCGCCCCGGGGACGCATCGCCCGATATGATGTCCCAGCTCGACACCACCAGATCATTGCCCGCCGTCAGCACATCGGTGTGCGCCATCCCGCCAGTGGCGACGATCACCAGATCAGGCGACAGGGCGGTGATGTCCGCGGCCTCGGCCCAGGTGTTGAACCGAAATTCAACATCGCGGGCGGCGCATTGGGCCATGCGCCAGTCGATGATGCCGATCATCTCAGCCCGGCGTTTGTTGCGCGCGGTCAGGCGGATCTGGCCACCGGGGTGGGCGGCGGCCTCCAGCACGATCACCTGATGGCCGCGTTCGGCCGCCACCCGCGCGGCCTCAAGCCCCGCGGGACCGGCGCCGATGATGGCAACGCGCTTGCGGGTGTCGGCAGGTGGGATGTCGTGGGGCATCGACAATTCGCGCCCCGTGGCGGCGTTGTGGGTGCACAGCGCATCGCCAGCCTGATAAATCCGGTCCAGACAATAGGTGGCCCCGACGCAGGGGCGGATGTCATGTTCGCGCCCTTCGATGATTTTGCGCACGATGTGCGGGTCGGCCATGTGCGCGCGGGTCATGCCGACCATGTCCAGCAGCCCCGCGCTGACCGCATGGCGCGCCGTCGCCACGTCGGGAATGCGTGAGGCGTGGAAAGTGGGCATGCCGGTCAGCTTGCGCACCTCGCCCGCGAAATCCAGATGCGGGGCGCTTTTCATGCCCTGCACCGGGATCACGTCGGTCAGCCCGGCATCGGTGTCGATGTGCCCGCGGATGACGTTCAGGAAATCCACCTTGCCGGTGCCGGCCAGAATTTTGCTGATCGCCAGCCCTTCGGTGGCCGTTATCCCGCCCTCTGCGTCCTCATCCGCGGTATAGCGAATGCCAACGATGAAATCGGTGCCGACGCGCGCGCGCACTGCATCCAGAACCTCATGGGTGAACCGCAGGCGGTTGGTCAGCGATCCGCCATAGGGCGCGTCCAGCGTGTTGGTGCGGTCCGACCAGAACTGGTCCATCAGATGCCCGTAGGCCTGCAATTCAATGCCGTCGAGGCCCGCTTCCTTCATCCGCTCCGCCGCATCGGCGTAGTCGGTGATGATGCGGGCGATGTCCCAGTCCTCAAGCTTTTTGGGGAACGCCCGATGCGCGGCTTCGCGTTCATGCGACGATGACACGGCAGGCAACCAGTCGCCTTTGTTCCAATGGGTGCGGCGGCCCAGATGGGTCAGCTGGATCATCACCGCGCAGCCATGTTCGTGGCACGCATCCGCGACGTTGCGCATCCACGGCACCACCTCATCCTTATACGCGAGGATGTTGTTGAACACCGGCGGGCTGTTTCGCGATACGGACGCCGACCCCGCGGTCATGGTCAGCGCCACCCCCGCCTTGGCGCGTTCTTCGTGATAGGCGCGATACCGGTCCTTGGGCATCCCATCTTCGGGATACGCGGGTTCATGCGCGGTGGTCATGATCCGGTTCTTCAAGGTCAGGTGTTTCAGCTGGTAGGGCTGCAAAAGCGGGTCTTTGGACATCGGGGCCCTCATCGCATTCTGGAAATCTCGACATAAGTGTCGAGCGCGCGGACCCTTCTGTCAAGAAATTTGCACGGGGGCCTGATTGCCGCTATAGCTCGCGCCATGGATGACGCCTTCTCCCCCCCTCGCGGGTCCGCCGATGCGTGGATCGATGCGGCTTACGGCGTGCTGGTCGATCAGGGCGTGGAGGCCGTGAAGGTCATGACCCTGGCCAAGGCGCTGGGTCTGTCGCGCACAAGCTTTTATTGGCATTTCAAGGACCGCGGCGCGCTGCTGGCCGCCCTGCTGGACCGCTGGCGCGACAAGAACACCGGCACCCTGATCCGCCAGACTGAGGCCTATGCCGACACCATCACCGAAGCGGTGTTCAACCTGTTTGATTGCTGGATCACGCCCGATCTGTTCGATGCGCGGATGGATTTTGCGGTGCGCACTTGGGCGCGCGGCGACCCCGCCTTGACCCCGATGTTGGCGGCAGCCGACCACGCCCGCATCGCGGCCATTGACGCGATGTTCCGCCGCTTTGGCTATGCGCCCGACCAGGCCGACACCCGCGCGCGGACCATTTATCTGACGCAGGTCGGGTATATTTCGATGATGGTGCAGGAACCCTCCGCCCCACGGCTGGCCCGGATGCCCGCGTATATAGAGGTGTTCACCGGCCGCGCCGCCACCCCGGCTGAGATTGCGCGCTTTATGGCCCGGCACGCGGATCTTATCCCTCAATGATCCAAGCGCCGCGCACACAGCCTGCGCGGCCTACACAACGCAACGATAACGCAGGCGTCAGACCGGCGCTGGCCGGCGGATCAACCCAGCAGCCCCGATCACAGCCGGGTGCAGGTCGGCCCCACCATCGGCAATATGTGCCAGCAGCTGCGCGCGCATCCGCGGTTCCCAAAAGTCGTTGATATGGGTTGCGACGGCGGCGCACTGGTCCTCATTCGGTTGGGTGGCGAAAAAACCTGCGATCTGGTTGGCCATGCGGATCAGCTTTTCATAGGTCATTTAGGGTCTCTTTCGCTGTGTTTAAGGCGCTCGGGGTGGCTAACCGCAGACCAGGCGGCCGCGGCGCTGGCGTCCCTGCGCAGCGGCCAGCCCCTGCATGATGAAACCCGCGCGGTCCATGGCGCGGGGTTTTGGGTGCCGGCGGGCAGCACCGGCAAGGGCCGCAGTGCTTCGGCAAGGCTTTCGAT
Organism: Paracoccaceae bacterium; assembly: GCA_047610385.1. Taxonomy (GTDB): domain Bacteria; phylum Pseudomonadota; class Alphaproteobacteria; order Rhodobacterales; family Rhodobacteraceae; genus JBOCEF01. Next base: position 34,330 of record JBLGAC010000022.1, read on the forward strand.
CCCGCACAGCCCGCAGCCCACCGGCCCAGCCATGGTCCGCCGACGGTCCGACAGCGCGGCACCGGGCGCATCGCGCAGCCACATCCGCGCCTCCAACCCATCGGGATGGTCGACGATCTCAATGTCCTCAATGCCGCCTGGGTCGGCCACGATGCCTTCGGAGATGCTGAACCCCAGCGCGAAATCCACCAGATCGGCGGGGGATGCCATCATTACTGCATGCACCACACCGTCATAGCTGAACGCCACGGCGGTTTCCTCGGGCAAGGCCCGCGGCCGCGCGGCACCCTGCCCCAGCGGCGTAGCCGTCACGTGGCGCGCGGCCTCCATACGGGTTATTCCGCCGCCGGAAGGATGCGGCGGGCGCGTTCGGTGCGTTCGCGGTAATCCAGCTGCCAATCAGTGGGGCCGTTGGACATCGCCACCTGCACCGCCGTCACCTTGTATTCCGGGCAATTGTTCGCCCAATCGCTGAAATCCGTGGTGATGACCTTGGCCTGCGTGTCCGGGTGGTGGAAGGTTGTATAAACCACGCCCGGCGACACCCAATCAGTCAGCGTCGCGCGCAGCGATGTGTCGCCCGACCGCGACGCAAGCCGGACCCAGTCGCCTTCTTTCGCGCCCCGCACCTCTGCGTCATGGGGATGGATTTCGAGGACGTCACCTTCGTGCCAGATGACGTTCTTGGTGCGCCGCGTCTGGGCGCCGACATTGTATTGCGACAGAGTTCGCCCGGTGGTCAGCAGCAGCGGAAAGCGCGCGCCGGTGCGTTCTTCGGTGGCGATGTATTCGGTGACGATGAACCGCCCCTTGCCGCGCACGAACCCGTCCATATGCATGATAGGCGTGCCCTCCGGCGCTGCCTCGTTGCAGGGCCATTGGATCGATCCCTTTTCCTCCAGCAGGTCATAGCTGACACCCACAAAGCTGGGCGTGGTGGCAGCGACTTCGTCCATGATCTGCGCGGGGTGGGAATAAGACCAAGTGGCGCCCATTTCGCGCGCCAACATCTGGGTGATCTGCCAGTCGGCATAGCCATTGCGCGGGGCCATCACCTTGCGCACCCGGTTGATGCGCCGTTCGGCGTTGGTGAAGGTGCCGTCTTTTTCAAGGAACGTGGATCCGGGCAGGACCACATGGGCGTAGTTCGCGGTTTCGTTCAGGAACAGGTCGTGGACAATGACACAGTCCATCGCCGCCAGACCGGCTGAGACATGGCGTGTGTCGGGGTCAGATTGCAGGATGTCCTCGCCTTGGATGTAGATGCCGCGGAACGTGCCTTCGACCGCGGCGTCCAGCATGTTGGGAATGCGCAGGCCCGGCTCAGGGCTGATTGTGGCGCCCCACAGCGCCTCATAGGTCGCGCGGGTCGCGTCGTCGGAGACATGGCGAGCCCGGCAATTCATGGGGAAAGTTGCCCATGTCGCACGCGCCCTGCACGTTGTTCTGGCCGCGCAGCGGGTTCACCCCAACGCCGGGCCGCCCGATATTGCCGGTCAGCATGGCAAGGTTGGCGATGGCCATGACGGTGGTTGACCCCTGGGAATGTTCGTCACGCCCAGCCCGTAATAAATCGCGCCATTGCCGCCTTTGGCAAAGGTGCGGGCGGCGCCGCGCAGCAGCGCAGGGCTGACGCCGGTCAGCAGTTCCGTGGCCTCGGGGGAATTGCGCCGCTCGGCGGCGAAGGCGGCGAAGTCTTCGTAGGCCTGCCAGTCGCAGCGGGCCTTGATGAACGCCTCATCCGCCAGCCCTTCGGTGACGATGACATGCGACAGCGCGGTCAGCACGGCGACATTGGTGCCGGGGCGCAGGGCCAGATGCTGGGCTGCCTCAATGTCTGGGCTGCGCACCAGATCAATGCGCCGCGGGTCCACCACGATCAGCTTTGCGCCCGCGCGCAGACGTTTTTTCAGGCGGCTGGCAAAGACCGGATGCCCGTCAGTGGGGTTGGCGCCGATGATCATCGCAACATCGGTATGTTCAACACTGTCGAAATCTTGGGTGCCGGCCGATGTGCCGAACGTGGTCTTCAGCCCGTAACCGGTGGGCGAATGGCAAACCCGCGCGCAGGTGTCCACGTTGTTGTTGCCAAACACGCCACGGATCAGCTTTTGCACCAGATAGGTTTCTTCGTTGGTGCAGCGCGACGACGTGATCCCACCGATCGACCCAACCCCGTGCACATCCTGAATGGCGCGCAGACGGTTTGCGGCAAAGCTGATCGCCTCGGGCCATTCGACCTCCTGCCACGGATCCTCAATGTAATTGCGGATCATCGGCTTCAGGATGCGGTCGGTATGCGCGGCATAGCCATAGGCGAAGCGGCCTTTGACGCAGCTGTGCCCGCGGTTGGCTTTGCCATGCTTATACGGCGTCATGCGCACCAGTTCATCGCCGCGCATCTCAGCCTTGAAGCTGCATCCGACGCCGCAATAGGCGCAGGTGGTGATGACGGACCGTTCCGGCGTGCCGATCTCTATGATGGATTTTTCGGTCAGGGTCGCGGTCGGGCAGGCCGCCACGCAGGCACCGCAGCTGACGCAGTCTGAGGCGAGAAAGCCCTCGCCCATCCCCGCCGTCACCCGGCTGTCGAACCCGCGGCCTGAAATGGTCAGCGCAAAGGTGCCCTGCACTTCTTCGCACGCGCGCACGCAGCGCGAGCAGACGATGCATTTGCTGGGGTCATAGGTGAAATACGGGTTGCTGTCATCTTTGGGAATGTAATGGGCGTTGGGCTGGTCGCCTGTGCGCGCCGTCACATGGGATTGGCCGGGTGTATAGCGCACGTCGCGCAGGCCCACGGCCCCGGCCATGTCCTGCAATTCGCAATCGCCGTTGGCCGCGCAGGTCAGGCAATCCAGCGGGTGGTCGGAGATATAAAGCTCCATCACCCCTTTGCGCAGCCGCTTCACCGTCTCGGTCTGGGTGCGCACCTGCATGCCCGCCGCAACGGGGGTGGTGCAGGATGCAGGCGTGCCGCGCCGCCCTTCGATTTCAACGACGCACAGACGGCAGGACCCGAACGCCTCCACGCTGTCGGTGGCGCAAAGCTTGGGAACCGTGATCCCCGCCATTTTGGCCGCGCGCATGACCGACGTGCCGCCGGGCACGGTCACGTCGATGCCGTCGATGGTCAGCGTGACAGGCGGGCCACTGGCCGCCCGTGTGCCAAAATCGGCGTCATCGGGGAACTGAAAGTCTTTCATAAGATCTTTCATTCTGCAGCCTCCTGCGTTCGGGGCGCGAAGTCGTCGGGGAAATGGGTCAGCGCGCTCATCACCGGGTAGGGCGTGAACCCGCCCAGCGCACATAGCGAGCCAAGCTTCATCGTCTCGCACAGGTCGGTCAGGATCGCGGGCGCGTCGGGATCGCCCGCCGCGATGCGGTCAATGGTTTCAACGCCCCACACCGCGCCGATGCGGCAGGGGGTGCATTTGCCGCAAGATTCGATGGCGCAAAACTCCATGGCAAACCGGGCCATGGCGCACATGTCCATGGTGTCATCGGCCACCACAATGCCCGCATGGCCAACAAGCCCACCCGCGCTGTCAAATTCCTCATAGCCAAACGCGGTGCCAAACAGCTTGCGCGGGAACCAGGCGCCCAAGGGCCCGCCCACCTGCACCGCCTTGACCGGCCGGCCAGAGGCAGTGCCCCCGCCGATGTCGTCCACCAATTCCCCCAACGACACGCCAAACGCGGTTTCAAACAGCCCGCCATATCTCACGTTGCCCGCGATCTGGATCGGGATGGTGCCGCGCGACCGGCCCAGCCCGAAATCGCGGTAATGGGCATGGCCACGTTCGAACACCACCGGCACCGTGGCCAAGGATATGACGTTGTTCACCACGGTCGGGCGGCCCATGAAGCCTTGCAAAGCAGGCAATGGCGGCTTGGCGCGCACCACGCCGCGCTTACCCTCCAATGAATTGAGGAGCGAGGTTTCCTCGCCGCACACATAGGCGCCCGCGCCCATGCGCAATTCAATGTCAAAGCCGCGCGAATCGCCCAGCACCGATGGTCCCAGCAGCCCGGCCGCGCGCGCGATGATGATCGCATCGGTCAGCACCATGGCCGCGTCGGGGTATTCCGAGCGCAGGTAGATGAACCCCTTATCCGCCCCGGTCGCCAGCCCCGCGATCACCATGCCTTCGATCAGCGAGAACGGGTCCCCCTTCGTCAGCATGCGGTCGGCAAAGGTGCCGCTGTCACCTTCATCGGCGTTGCAGACGATGTATTTCTGCGCGCCGGGCGCGTCGGCGACGGTCTTCTATTTGATCCCGGTGGGGAACCCTGCGCCGCCGCGGCCACGCAGGCCCGAATGGGTCACTTCGTTGATGATCTCCGGCGCGGGCATCGCGAGCGCGCGACGCAGGCCCGACAGGCCGCCCGCCGCTTGGTAATCTGCCAGCGACAGCAGGTCGATCACACCGCAGCGCGCAAAAGTCAGGCGGGTTTGGCGCGCAAGGAACGGTATCTCCTCAGTCGGCCCAAGGGCCAGCGGATGATCAGCGAATTCGGCGCCGAACAAGGCGGGAATGTCGGCCACGCTTATCGGCCCGAAGGCATGGCGCACGCCATCGCGCGCCACCTCAACCAACGGCTCCAGCCACGCCATGCCGCGCGATCCGTTGCGGATGATGGTGACGGCCATGCTGCGGCGTGCGGCCTCTGCCGCGATCGCCGCGACCACCTCATCGGCGCCCAGCGCGCGGGCGGAGGCGTCACGCGGGATCCAGATCCTCATGCCCCGCACTCCGTCAACAGCGCGTCGATCCGCGCTTCGTCCACGCGGCCCATCCGTGCGGGTCACCAGGGTGTAGCGTTCCTCATACAACGGCAGCGCGGTCAGGCGGCCCAGCGGTTCGTTGTCGAGATACGATATCCCGGCGTCGATCTCTACATTCTCCAGCATTGCCAAAATGTCTGAGGAGGTCCGCGACAGCACCGTCACCCGCACATTCGGCCGTTTGGCGGCGAAATCAGCCGTCAGGCGCGACACGAATGGCAGCGCGGTGGGGATCGCCGCCAACCGCAGGTTGCCCGACAGCCCGCCCTGCGCCCCACGCATGTCCGCGCGCAATGCCCGCGCATCAGCGACCATGCGGCGGGCCCATTCCAGCGCACGCTCCCCTTCGGGCGTCAGGCCGCGATAGCGCGACCCGCGCAACACCAGCGTGACGCCAAGCTGGTCCTCGAGCTGCTTGATCGCCGCCGAAAGGCTTGGCTGCGCCACGCCGCAGGCCTCAGCCGCGCGGCCAAAGTGCTCTTCCCTCGCCAACGCGATGAACATTTCCAACTTGTCGATCATGGCAACATCTTCGCCCAGATTGCCGGGCGGGGAAAGCGGCTCAGCGCCCACCAACGCGGATCATGCCGTCTTGGTCCACATGCACCGGCACCCGATCAAGCGCGCAGCCCAGCCCCGGCCCGGCAACGCCAACGCCGTCTTCGGCCCGGAACTGCGCGCCATGAACGGTGCACATCAGGCGCGCGCCGTCCGCCGACACGATCTGAGGCCCACGATGGTTCAGCGGCAGGTATTGATGCGGACAGGCGTTCACATAGGCGCAGATTGCGCCGCCAACCCGCAACACGATCACCGGGAACGCGCCGCTCGGCCCATCCACATCCACCGTGGCGGCGCCGATCACGTCAGCATCACGCATGATCGCCGCGCCCGGCGCGGGCGCTGAGGCATAGCTGCGCCAAGCCTCAGCGCCCGCTGTCATTGCGCGGCGTCCACCTTCAGGACCCCGCGGCGGATCTGGTCCTCTTCAATGCTTTCGAACAGGGCCTTGAAGTTGCCTTCGCCGAAGCCGTCATCGCCCTTGCGCTGGATGAATTCGAAAAAGATCGGCCCAATCACGGTTTTGGAGAAGATCTGCAGCAGGATCCGCGTTTCCCCCCCGCCAATCACGCCTTCGCCGTCAATCAGGATGCCATGCTTGCGCATCCGCGCGATCGGTTCTTGGTGGCCGGTCACGCGGGTTGTGGATTTGTCGTAATAGATCGGCGGCGGTCCGGGCATGAACTCAAGCCCCGCAGCGGCGATTGTGTCGGCACCTGCATAGATGTCATCGGTGCCGACGGCGATGTGCTGGATGCCTTCGCCTTTGTATTCGCGCAGATATTCCTCAATCTGGCTGTTCGCGTCGGCGCTTTCGTTGATCGGAATGCGGATCTTGGCACAGGGCGAGGTCAGCGCCCGACTCGTCAGACCCGTCGCCTTGCCAACAATGTCAAAGAACCGGATTTCGCGGAAATTGAACACGTCGTGGTAGAACTTGTACCAAGTGTCCATGTTACCGCGGATCACGTTGTGGGTCAGGTGGTCGATATAATAAAACCCCGCCCCGGTTGGCGCTGGATCAACCGCGTCCAGCCAGTCAAATTCAGCCGTATAGGGCGATACGCCCGGCCCGTAATGATCGATGAAATACAGCAGCGAGCCGCCAATGCCGATCACCGCAGGCGCGTCGATGGATTTGCCGCCACCTTTGTATTCCGTCGCGCCCAGCGCCACGGCGCGCTTCAGCGTGTGCGCCGCATCCACCACCCGCCACGCCATGGCGGGCGCGCAGGGACCGTGCGCTTCAACAAACCCGGCGGCGTGGGATGCGGGTTCTGCGTTCAGCAGATAATTGATCCGCCCCTGACGCCACAGCGTGATGTTCTTGGTGCGGTGCGTGGCCACCGGTGCATAGCCCATGCGGGTGAACAGCGCCTCAAGCTTGGCAGGTTCAGGATGCGCGAATTCCACGAATTCAAACCCGTCAGTGCCTGCGGGGTTGGCATCGGTGATGGTGGCTTTCGGCGCGTCGTGGGGATAGGGGCCCATGTCGCATCCTCCCTTATGGTGTTCCGGTTTGGGGGATCATGGCGCAGGCCACGCGCAAAGTCGTTGCAAAGGAAACGTCTGTACGCCAGCATATGCACAGATTGCGCAAGGATGGCCGTAATGACGCACGAAATCACCCTCGACACTTTTGATCGCGCGATTCTGCGCGCATTGCAGCGCGATGCCGGGCTGACCAATGCCGGCCTGGCGGAGGTCGTGAACCTGTCCGCCTCCCAATGCTCCCGCCGCCGCATGGCGTTGGAGCAATCGGGAGTGATCCTTGGCTACGCCGCGCGCTTGGATGCGCGCAAGCTGGGGCTGGGCCTGCGCGCGATCACCCGCGTGAACTTGTCGGCGCACACCGAAAGCGCCGATGACGCCTTTGCCAATTTTGTCGCGCGCGATGAGGCCGTGCGCGCCGCCTATTCGGTGTCCGGCGACGCCGATTATGTGCTGGAGATCCATGTCCGCGACCTCGACGCCTTTGCCGCCTTCATCCACCGCCGCCTGTTGCCCCATCCGCAGGTGATGCAGGTCCGGTCAGAGATTGTGCTGCAGGTGACAAAAGAAGAACGCCGCTTGCCGATTGCATAGCAAAAAGGGGGCCCGATGCAGGCCCCCAAAGACCGCGCTGCGCACAGGGCGCTTGATAACCGGCGCGCCGCCGCGCAGGGATAGGGACGCGCGCCCTGCGGCACGCTGTTTCGCAACATCGAAAGCGCCGCCTCACGTGCCATCTTCCTCACCCTCCGCCCGCCGTGACCGCGCCATTGCGGCCCTGCTGGCCATGCTGATGCTGTCTGCGCTGCTGCGCGTCTATGCCGGGTGGGACGGGTTTGCCCATGCCGCCATCGCCGCGCTGCTGGCCTTTTGCATCCTTGGACGCGCGCATTTCCGGCGGCGCGAGAAATTCCTGTTCACCGTCGCTGGGCTGATGACCATCGCAGAGATCGCGATGGCCCCCGACGCAGGTGCCACGATTTTTCACGCGCTTGACCGCGCCAGCTTTCTGGCGGCGTTCATGCTGCTGCTGGCGGTTCTGCGCGACGCGGCCGCCACATCGCCCTCGGTCGAAGCGTCAGGCCGCTTTCTGACCCGCCAACCCCCGCGGCGGCGCTATGGCGCCATTGCGCTGGGGGCGCATGTGCTGACGGTGCTTTTGAACATGGGCGCGCTCAATATGCTCGCGCCCCTGATCGGTGCCGGGGTGCGGGATGCGCGCGCGCGCGGGGAACCCGAACGCATCGTCGCGGTGAAAGAACGCCGCCAGCTTTCGGCCTGCCTGCGCGGCTTTGCGACCGCGATCACCTGGGCGCCGACCACGGTGACACAGGCGCTGCTGGCCACCTTGATCCCCGGCGCGGACCCTTGGGTGGTGATCGGGGCGGGGCTGGGCTTTGTGGTGCTGTCCATGGCGCTTGGCATGGCTGAGGACGTAATCCGCTGGGCCCCGATGCGCCGGGAACTGGCCCGCACCGGCACCCTGCCCGCCCGGTCCACCGCCCCGGCGCCGCGCCGTGCGCTGGCCGGGGTGGCAATGGCCTGCGCGGCGCTGGCGGGGCTGGCCTTCGCGGTCATTGCGGTGGCCGGGGTTGAAACGGTGGCTGCGCTGATGGTGTCAGCGCCGCTGCTGACGGCGGCGTGGATCGCGGTGCAGAACTTGGGCTGCGGACCACGCGCCGCGGCCGCAGAAACCGCACGGCGCTGCGGCGCGATCCTCAGCCATTCGGTCCCGGCATCTTCGCCAGAGGCAATCACCCTCGCGGTCGCGGGCTATATCGGCATCATGCTTGCCGCGCTGGCGCCCACCGGCTGGGCGGGGCATGTGGCGGCGACGCTGCATCCGGTGGTGCTGATGGCGGTGCTGCCGCTGGTGATCCTGATCGCGGTGCAGGTGGCGCTGACCCCGATCGTGATGGCGGTGTTCCTGGGATCGGCACTCAGCGCCGCGGGGCCGTTGCCGATTGATCCAGCGCTGCTGATCCTGTCAATCGCCGGGGGCTGGGCGATCGCGCTGACCGCATCGCCATTCGCGGCCGGCGCGCTGGTGATGTCGCGCGCCTCAGGCATTCCCGCCGCAACGCTGAGCTGGCGGTGGAACATGGGCTATTCGGCCATGCTTTATGCGCTGCTGATCGGGTGGCTGGCGCTGCTGCACGCGGTGCTATGAGCCTTGCACAATCAAGATGTTGTGCGGCGTGATCCGCGCGCCGGTGTCGCGGGCGACGGGCGACGGAGCAGGCCTCAACTTTCAGCTCATTCCACTTCATGGCGGTCATCCTAGCGCTGCTTGACGGGTTCCGAAAGAAATCTTAGCTTGTTAACAGTTATAAAACAGAACTGACGCGATCTGAGGATGCCTGAGATGCCACACGCCCGCACCTGGTCCTGCACCCCGGCGAAATTCGCAGCCAGCGCGGTGGACTGCCCGATCTTTTCACTGGGCACAGCCCCATGACCGCCATCGACATGGCCGCCAAGGCCCGCGCCGCCCGCACCCGGCGCCTGTTAGAGGGCCCGATCAAGCCGACGCTGGCGCGGCTCGCGGCGCCCAACGTGCTGGCCATGGTGGTGATGGCGGCCATGAGCATTGCCGAAGGCGCCTTCGCAGGCGCGCTCGGGCTTGATGCGCTGGCCGGGCTGGCGCTGGTGTTCCCCTTTGTGATGCTGGTGCAGATGCTGTCGGCAGGGTCTTTTGGCGGCGCAATATCCGCCGCCGTCGCCCGCGCGCTGGGCGCCGGACAGCCAGAGCGCGCCGCGCGGCTGGCGCTGCATGCCGGGCTGATCGCGCTGGCGGCGGCGGGGCTGTCGGCAGCGCTGATGATCAGTTTTGGCCCGACCATCTTTGCGCTGCTGGGCGGGTCCGGGGCGGCGCTGGACGGCGCGGTGGCCTATGCCTCGGTGTTCTTTCCGGGATGTGCCGCGCTGTGGCTGTGCCACGCGGCGCTGTCGGTGATCCGCGGGTCGGGAAACATGGCCGTGCCGTCGCTGATGCTGCTGATCGTGTCGGCGGCGTCCATTCCGCTGTCGGGCGCGCTGGGACTGGGCTGGGGGCCGTTTCCGCGGCTGGGCATGGCCGGGCTGGCCGCGGGCCTGATCTGCGCCTTCTCCATCGGTGCGGTGGTTGCGGTGGGCTGGGTGGCGTTCGGGCGCGCCGGGCTGGCGATCGCCGCGGTGCCGCGCCGCCTGTCGGGGGCGCTGTTTGGCGCGATCCTCAGGACCGGGCTGATCGCGTCACTGTCGGCCACCCAGGCAGTGATCACCGTGGTGGCGATGGTCGCGCTGGTCGGGAATTTCGGGCCTGAGGCGTTGGCGGGCTATGGCCTTGCCGCGCGGCTTGAATTTCTGATGGTGCCAGTGGTGTTTGGCATCGGCGCGGCGATGACCGCGATGGTCGGTGCCAATATCGGCGCGGGCGCACGGGCGCGGGCGGTGGCCATCGCGTGGACCGGATCAATCGCGGCTGCATTGCTGGTGGGCGGCGTTGGCCTGCTGTTCAGCATCTGGCCCGAGGGCTGGCTGGGCCTGTTTCTAGGCCCCGACGCCGAGGGCGCGCGCGCCGCCGGACAGGCATATTTCCGCATCGCCGCGCCGTGCTACGCATTCTTTGCGCTGGGCCAAGCGATCTATTTCGCCTCGCAGGGTGCCGGGCGCATGGCCTGGCCAGTGGCGGCGGGCTTTGTGCGCATGGTGGTTGCGGTGGGCGGCGGCATTGTGCTGACCCGCACCCCCGAGGCCGGGATCGAAAGCGTCTTCATCGCCATCGCCGCGGGGATGCTGTGCTATGGCGCGGTCAGCGCGCTGTGGCTGCGGCTAAGCGGTTGGCGCTGACGCCCAGCCAAGGCTCCTGAACACGCCTGCGTTTTCGGGAGCCTTGCTTGATGACCCGCAACACCGGGCTCGCCACTGGCGCGCTGCTTGCCGCAGCGCAATTGCCGTCAGCCCGGACTGAAATTTCGTGGTGACGGGCCAATGGTCCGATCCCGTACTACAACATCGACGCTCTGGCCAAAGCGGGCGTCCAGCCCCCCAAAACCTGGGAGGAGTACGAGCCCGTCGCGCCAAAGATCAAAGCCCATTTCACCGCCATAAAAAAATGGGCGGATGAAGGTCTATGCAAATAGTATGGCGCTGGCTGGTCTGCCAACCAGACCCCGTTCGAAAAAGGCGAAGCTGCGATGTGGATGGGGTCGTCAGGGTCGCTTGGCAGTCTGACAAAGTCGATGACGGTGCCGCGCTGTGGGCCATATCCGGCAAACCGGATGCACCGCATTTGCGGCAATAAAAGCCCAGTTCAAGGGGTCCGCGATCTTCACCGCTGCGGAGACATTCTTTTCCCTGGCCTCGGCGCTGGCGCTGGCGGTGGCGCTGGCGGTGTCCACCGTCGTGGGGCTGATGGGTGGGATGCTGTTTGACCAGCATATCGGCCCGATTTCGGGCTTTGTGCGCGCGCTGGGATGGGATTTCATCCTTGGCGTCAGCTACAACGACACCGGTGCGGCGATGATCACGGTGGCGACGTCGAAGCAGATCCCGGTCAACTTCATCTTTTTCCTGTCAGGCCTTCAAAGCATCCCGAATCCGTTAGAGGCGTCGCGCCTCGATTGCCGGTCACCTGCGCGGTGGGTCTGGACGGTGGGTCTGGACGGTGTCGTTTTTGTTGCTGGCACCGACCAGTTTTTTTCTGCTGATCATCAACATCACCTACGCGCTGCTGGAAACCTTCGGTCTGATCAACGTGACTTTGAAGGGAGAGTTGGGCAATTATTATTTTTATATATTTATATATTTATATATTATGCCGTCATACGAAGTGATGCAGTCGCTGCTGCTGCCGAACACTTGACCGGGGTTTGATCTTGCCGCCGATTGCATCCGCAAGCCGCTAAGGTTTCTGTGAGGCATCCTGATGCCGCTGTCACGCATCATGATCGCGGCGACTTTCATCATCATGTTCGGGGGCACCTGGAACCAGTATCTGTGGCCCAGCTTGATGGCCCCTGAGGAAGGGTTCTTCACCCTGGTGCGCAGCATCAAGCAGATCATGCAGGTCTGGATCGGCGCAAGCATCCCCGATTTCAACGAGGCGCTGGCGCTTGCCATCCCCTCCATGGTGCTGGCCTTCTCGTGCATGTTCATCAAGGGCCTGATGGAGAGCGAGAAGTGACCCCCAATATGTCGATCGAATGCGCTTTACCCACATATGACCGTGCGCGCGTGCCCCCGTGACCCCGCCCGCCGATCAGGTATGATCCCACCAAAGCGCATTCATCAAGGAACGGCGGGCCGCATGGCGAGGCACAACACCAGGCTGGACGACGCGGCGCGGGCCGGGTGGCTCTATTACATCGCCGGGAACACGCAGGATCAGATCGCGGCCAAGCTGGGCGTATCGCGCCAATCGGCGCAGCGACTGGTGGCGCTGGCGATGTCCGAAGGGCTGGTGAAGGTGCGGATTGAACACCCCATCGCCCGGTGCCTTGATCTGGCAGACGCGCTGCGCGCCAAATTTGGGCTGAAATTTTGTGAGGTGGCACCATCGGACCCGGCCTCAACCTCCACCACCATCGGGGTGGCTGAAACCACCGCCCGCGCGATGGAACAGGCCCTGACCGCAACGCAGCCGGTGATCATGGGCATCGGCACCGGGCGCACCTTGCGCGCCGCGGTGGAACAATTGCCTGAGATCAACTGCCCCCAGCACCGCGTCGTGTCCCTGACCGGCAACATCGCGCCCGACGGGTCGGCCGCCTATTTCAACGTGGTCTTCACCATGGCTGATGCGGTGAAGGCGCCATCGTTTCCCATGCCGCTGCCAGTGATCGCATCATCGGCCAACGAGCGGGACATGCTGCACCGGCAAAAGACCGTGCGTGCGACGCTGGACATGGCCGCCAAGGCGCAGATCACCTTTGTCGGCATCGGTGAGTTTGACGATGCCGCGCCGCTGTTCCAGGACGGATTTATCACCGCCGGAGAACTGGCTGAGATGCGCGCCATGGGTGCCGTCGGCGAAATCATCGGCTGGGCATTTGATGCTGACGGCAAGCTGATCAAAGGCGGCGCCAATGACCGCGTTGCATCCGCCCCGATCCCGTCGCGGGACGCGGCGCTGGTGATCGCTGCGGCCATGGGCAAACGCAAGCGCCCGGGCATTGCGGCGGCGATTCGCGGCGGGCTGGTCAACGGATTGATCACCGATGAGCTGACAGCGCTGGCGTTGCTCGCAACTTAACCGCCTGACCACACGTCAATTTTTAAGCACGAGGCGAAACACCGCATGTCGGCGTTGACATCGTGCTGCCGGCGAACGAACATCTGCCCAAGCCAATGGCAATTGCCCACAACAGTTGCCGCACCGGCTGAACGGGAGGAAACAACAATGAAACTCAGCGGATGGCTGCTCGGCGCAGCGTCTCTTATGGCCATGGGCGTTGCCGTCCAGGCCGAAACCGTCACGATCGCCACCGTGAACAACGGCGACATGATCCGCATGCAAAAGCTTGCGAGCCATTTCACCGACGCAAACCCAGGCATCGATCTGGAATGGGTCGTGCTGGAAGAAAACGTCCTGCGCCAGCGGGTCACCACCGACATCGCCACCAAGGGCGGTCAGTATGATGTGATGACCATCGGCACCTATGAGGTTCCGATCTGGTCCAAGCAAGGCTGGCTGCTGCCGCTGGAATTTGACGCGGCCTATGACGTGGGCGACCTGCTGCCCGCCATCGCCGGTGGTCTGTCGATGGATGGCAAGCTGTTCGCGGCACCGTTCTATGGCGAATCCTCGATGGTCATGTACCGCACCGACCTGATGAAGAAAGCCGGGCTGTCGATGCCCGACGCGCCCAGCTGGGACTTTATCGTCAAGGCCGCCAAGGCCATGACCGACAAGGAAAACGAGATTTACGGCATCTGCCTGCGCGGCAAGGCCGGTTGGGGCGAAAACATGGCCTTCCTGACGGCCATGTCCAACAGCTTTGGCGCCAAGTGGTTCGACATGGATTGGAACCCCCAGTTCGACAGCCCCGAATGGAAAGCCACCCTCACCACCTATCTTGATGTGATGGATGCAGCGGGCCCTCCGGGCGCGTCCTCAAACGGGTTCAATGAAAACCTGTCGCTGTTCCAGGCGGGCAAATGCGGCATGTGGATCGACGCCACCGTGGCGGCATCCTTCGTGACCAACCCCAAGGACAGCACTGTCGCGGACAAGGTCGGCTTTGCGCTGGCACCAGACAATGGTTTGGGCAAGCGGGGAAACTGGCTTTGGGCATGGTCGCTGGCGGTTCCAGCGGGCACGGAAAAGGCCGATGCAGCGGTCAAGTTCATCGCTTGGGCGACGTCCAAGGACTATGCCGCCCTGGTCGCGTCCCAGGAAGGCTGGGCGAATGTGCCCCCGGGCACCCGCACCTCGCTTTATGAGAACGCGGAATACCTCGCCGCGGCGCCGTTCGCACAGATGACGCTCGACAGCATCAACGCCGCCGATCCGCAGAACCCGACCGTGGATCCGGTGCCGTATGTTGGCGTGCAGTTCGTCGCGATCCCTGAGTTTCAGGGCCTCGGCACTGCGGCTGGTCAGATGTTCTCAGCCGCGCTGGCCGGGTCGATGACCGCCGACGAAGCGCTGGCCGCGGCGCAAGCCCTGACGTTGCGTGAGATGAAAAAGGGCGGCTACATCAAGTAAGCCGGTCCCACCCCCCGCGCGCGTGCCGCTGCACGCCGCGGGGGGATTTTCAGACCCCAATTTTTGCTTCCAAAGGAGCTGCTCCGATGGCGACCGCACATTCCCGCGGTGCCGCGCGGCTGATGATATCGCCCGCGGTGCTGCTGCTGCTTGGCTGGATGGTGATCCCGCTCAGCATGACGATCTGGTTCTCGTTCCAGCGGTACAACTTGCTGATGCCGGGGATGGAGCAGTTCGCTGGCTTCGACAATTACAAATACTTCCTGACCGATCCGGCGTTTTTTGCAGCCCTCGGCAACACGTTGATGCTGGTGGTCGGGGTGCTGTTCATCACCATCATCGGCGGGACTTTGCTGGCGCTGCTGCTGGACCAGCCGATCTGGGGCCAGGGCATCACCCGCATCCTGATCATCGCGCCGTTCTTCGTGATGCCAACGGTATCCGCACTGGTGTGGAAAAATATGTTCATGAACCCGGTCAACGGCTTGTTCGCCTTTGCTGCCAAGGGGCTGGGGCTTGAGCCATTTGATTTTCTGGGCGCCGCGCCGCTGATGTCGATCATTCTGATCGTCGCGTGGCAGTGGCTGCCCTTTGCGACCTTGATCCTGCTGACCGCGCTGCAATCGTTGGACCGCGAACAGCTTGACGCGTCGGAGATGGACGGCGCCGGGGCCTTTTCGCGGTTTCGCCACATCATCATGCCGCACATGTCACGCGCTGTGACTGTGGTGATCCTGATTCAGATGATCTTTTTGCTGTCGGTCTTTGCGGAGATCCTGGTGACCACCAATGGCGGTCCCGGCTACGCGTCGACCAACATCGCCTACCTCGTCTATTCGCAAAGCCTGCTGCAATACGACGTTGGCGGCGGATCCGCGGGCGGCATCATCGCCGTCATTATTGCCAACATCGTTGCGATCTTCCTGATGCGGATGATCGGCAAAAACCTGGAGGCCTGAGGAATGTCGCGCCAAGTCTCCACCACCCGCAAGACATTGATGACCGCACTGGCATGGACCCTCGCCATTGCGATCTTTTTCCCGATCCTGTGGACCTTTCTCACCAGCTTCAAATCTGAGGCTGAGGCCATCGCGTCGCCCCCCAGCTTTCTTGCGTTTGACTGGACCTTGGAGAATTACGCCGCAGTGCAGGAGCGGTCCAACTACTTTCGGCACTTCATGAATTCGGTGATCATCTCGCTCGGCTCCACGTTTTTGGGGCTGCTGATCGCGGTTCCGGCGGCCTGGGCAATGGCTTTTGTGCCCGGCAAGCACACCAAGAACGTGCTGATGTGGATGCTGTCCACTAAGATGCTGCCGCCCGTCGGCGTGCTGGTGCCGATCTACCTGATCTTTCGCGACACCGGGCTTTTGGACACCCGAACCGGGCTGGTGATCGTGCTGACGCTGATCAACCTGCCGATCATCGTCTGGATGCTTTACACCTATTTCAAAGAAATCCCCGCTGAGATCCTTGAGGCCGCACGCATGGACGGCGCGACTTTGTCCAAGGAAATCATCTATGTGCTGACGCCGATGGCGGTGCCGGGGATCGCGTCAACAATGCTGCTGAATGTGATCCTGGCGTGGAATGAGGCGTTCTGGACCCTCAACCTCACCGCGGCCAAAGCGGCACCACTGACCGCGTTCATCGCCAGCTATTCCAGCCCCGAAGGCCTGTTCTACGCCAAGCTCAGCGCGGCATCGACCATGGCCATCGCCCCGATCCTCATCCTCGGCTGGTTCAGCCAAAAGCAACTTGTGCGCGGCCTGACGTTCGGCGCGGTGAAGTAAGGAGAACCGTCATGGGACGCATCACGCTCAAGCAAGTGACCAAGAAATTTGGCGAAACCGAGGTCATCCCGCCGATTGACCTGGACATCAACGAAGGCGAATTTGTCGTGTTCGTTGGCCCGTCAGGCTGCGGAAAATCGACCCTGCTGCGCCTGATTGCGGGGTTGGAGGACGTGACGTCGGGCGTCATCGAAATCGACGGCAAGGACGCCACTTTGACGCCCCCGGCCAAGCGCGGGCTGGCGATGGTGTTCCAAAGCTACGCTTTGTATCCGCACATGTCGGTGCGCAAAAACATCGCCTTTCCGCTGAAAATGGCCGGAATGGCCAAGGCTGAGATTGAAAAACGCGTTGCCGGCGCTGCCAAGGCGCTGAATCTGAACGACTATATTGACCGCCGCCCCGGCCAGCTTTCGGGCGGCCAGCGCCAGCGCGTCGCCATCGGCCGGGCCATCGTGCGCGAACCGTCGGCGTTCCTGTTTGATGAACCGCTGTCGAACCTCGACGCCGCGCTGCGCGTGAACATGCGGCTTGAGATCACTGAGCTGCACCAGACGCTGGGCACCACAATGGTCTATGTGACCCATGATCAGGTTGAGGCGATGACCATGGCCGACAAGATCGTCGTGCTGCGCGCGGGCCATATCGAACAGATCGGTAGCCCGCTTGATCTATACCACCACCCACGCAACCGCTTTGTGGCTGGGTTCATCGGATCGCCCAAAATGAACATCATCGAAGGCGATCCAGCGGCTGAGCACGGCGTCCACGCCATCGGCATCCGGCCTGAGCATTTGAGCGTGTCCTCAGACACCGGCAAATGGCGCGGCACGGTGACGGTGGCGGAGCATCTGGGGTCAGACACTTTCCTGCATCTGAACGTGGACGGCATCGGGCAGATGAACGCCCGCGTCGGCGGTGAATTTCCCGTCAGGCACGGCGCCGTGGTCTGGCTGACGCCTGACGGGAGCAAGATCCACCGCTTTGGCGCCGACGGGCTGACCCTGTGACCCGGCTGGCAGGCAAAACCGCGCTGATCACCGGCGCTGGTCGTGGCATCGGGCTGGCCTTTGCCGCCCGCTATATCGCTGAGGGCGCGCAGGTGGCCATCGCGGACATCGACCTTGCGGCGGCAGAACGCGCTGCTGCAAAGATCGGCGCGATTGCGGTCAGGATGGATGTGTCGGACCAGCCCTCAATCGACGCGGCAGTGGCGTATGTTGACGATCATTTTGGCGGCATCGACATCCTGATCAACAATGCCGCCTTGTTCGATCTGGCGCCCATCACCGAAATCACCCGCGAAAGCTTTGACACGCTGTTCGCGGTGAACGTGGCGGGCACGCTTTTCACCATGCAGGCGGTGGCCAAGGCCATGATCGCGCGCGGGCGCGGCGGGCGGATCATCAACATGGCATCGCAAGCCGGGCGGCGCGGCGAGGCGCTGGTCGGCGTTTACTGCGCCACCAAGGCGGCGGTGATCAGCCTGACCCAATCGGCGGGTCTGGGGCTGATCGCGCATGGCATCAACGTCAACGCCATCGCGCCCGGCGTGGTGGACGGCAAACATTGGGACCATGTGGACGCGCTGTTCGCCGCAGCGATGGGCCTCGCCCCCGGCGAAAAAAGGGCCGCAGTGGGCGCCGCCGTCCCATACGGGCGCATGGGCGTGCCTGAGGATCTGACCGGCATGGCCGTGTTCCTCGCCAGCCCCGACGCCGAATACATCGTCGCGCAGACCTACAATGTCGATGGCGGCAACTGGATGAACTGAGGGAGCACGGTGCCCAAGGCGCCACCCCTTTGCTGAAAGGCGACCCGAGATGATCACCAAACTGTCCGCCAAAACGCTGCCCCAGATCGCTGCGACCGTCGCGATCCCGACCTATGACCGCACCGCGCTGACCCCCGGCATTGTGCATTTTGGCGTGGGCAATTTTCACCGCGCGCATCAGGCGGTGTATCTGGATGCGCTGCTGAACAAGGGGCTGGGCCGGGATTGGGCGCTGCTGGGCGCCGGGGTGTTGCCGTCAGACGCAGCGATGCGCGACCTGCTGGCAGGCCAGGATTTTCTGACCACGGTGGTGGCGCAATCGGCAAACGCCAGCGCAGCCCGCGTCACCGGCCCGATGATCGGCTTTCTGCCGGTCGGCGAGCCGTATGGGACCATCATCGCGCTGACCGATCCGGCCATCCGCATCGTGTCGCTGACCATCACTGAGGGCGGCTATTGCATTGATCCGGCCACCGGCGCCTTCAACCCCGGCCATCCGGCAATGGTGGCGGACGCGGGCCGCCCCGACACGCCCCGATCGGTGTTCGGCCTGATCGCGGCGGGCCTGCGGGCGCGCCGGGCCAAGGGCATCCCTGCCTTCACGGTCATGTCATGCGACAACATTCCCCATAACGGCCATGTCGCGCGCGACGCGGTGGCGGGGCTCGCGCGTCTGTGGGATCCGGCATTGGGCGACTGGATCGCCGCCAATGTCGCGTTTCCGTCGGGCATGGTGGACCGGATCACCCCCGCCACCTCAGACCGCGAACGCGCCATGTTGCGCGATGATTTCGCCATTGAGGACGCCTTTCCGGTGTTCTGTGAGGATTTCAGCCAATGGGTGCTTGAGGACAATTTTCCCGCCGGGCGCCCGCCTTTGCAAGATGTCGGCGTTCAGTTCGTCCCCGACGTCACACCTTTTGAGCTGATGAAGATCCGCATCCTGAACGGTGGGCATGCGATCATCGCGTATCCCGCCGGGCTGATGGACATCGAATATGTCCATGACGCCATGGCCAACCCGCTGATCGACGCCTTCGTGACCAAGCTTGAGGGCACTGAAATCATCCCCACCGTCCCCGCCCCGCCGGGCATGGTGCTGGCCGATTATTTCCAGACCGTGCGCGCGCGCTTCGCCAACCCCAAGATCGGCGACACGGTGCGGCGGTTGTGCTTTGACGGGTCAAACCGGCAGCCAAAATTCATCATCCCCACCATCACCGATCGGCTGGCAGCGGGCCTCGATGCGGCGGGGCTGGCGTTGGAATCGGCGCTGTGGTGCCGCTATTGCGCCGGGATCACCGACAGCGGCGCGGTGATCGCGCCCAACGATCCCGACTGGGACCGGCTGACCGATGTGGCGCAGGCCGCGCGCCATAATCCCGCGCAATGGCTGGCCATGACCGATATTTACGGTGATCTGAGCACCGATCCCGCCTTCAAGGCCGCCTTTGCCAACGCCCTGAACGCCCTGTGGATGGACGGGGCCGAGGCGGTATTGAAACGCTATCTTGCCGGGACGCTTTGACCCCCCGGCTGATCATATTCGATTGCGACGGCGTGCTGGTGGACAGCGAGCCGATCGCAGTCCGCGTTCTGCGCGACACCATCACTGAGGCCGGCGGCACCATGGACGAAACTGAGGTTTACGCCCGCTTCCTTGGGCGCTCCTTGGCATCAGTGATCGAGGTGATGCGCGATGAATTCGGTCTTGCGCTGACGGGCGCGCATCTGACGGCGATGCGCGCCCGGCTCTACAAACAGTTCGAGACCGAACTGCGTCCCATCCCGGGCGCGGGCGCGGCGGCGCAGGCGGCGGGCCTGCCGTTCTGCGTCGCCTCGTCGTCGCAACCCGAACGCATCCGCCTGTCGCTGCGCCTGACAGGATTGCTGGCGATCTTTGAGCCGCGCATCTACAGTGCGACGATGGTTGAACGCGGCAAACCCGCCCCGGATCTGTTCCTGCTCGCCGCCCGCGACATGGGCGTGCGGCCAGAAGAGTGCGTGGTGATTGAGGACAGCGCCGCCGGATTGACCGCCGCGCGCGCCGCGGGCATGCGCGCTTTTGCGTTCACCGGGGGCGGGCACGTCGAACCGGGCGGCCTGCGCGCATTGGCCGAGGCGATTGGCCCCGACGCGATTTTCGACGACATGCGCGATCTGCCCGGCCTGATCCAAGGGCTTGGCGCGCCATGACCGCGCCGTTGCTGTGCACGGTGGATGTCGGCACCGGCAGCGCGCGTGCAGGCATCATCGACGCGGGCGGGCACCTGCTGGGCCGCGCCGCCCATCCCATCGCGATCCGCCGCTGCGCCGCCGCGATGGCTGAGCATAATTCAGACGACATCTGGCACGCGGTCTGCGCCTCGGTGCGCGGGGCGCTGGCCGCATCGGGCGCGCGGCCCAGCGACATCGCGGCACTGGGGTTTGGCGCGACATGTTCCTTGGTGGCGCGCGGCGCAGATGGTGGCCCGGTGCCGGTCGGAATCGACGGCGCGCCGGGCTGGGACACCATCGCATGGCTGGACCACCGCGCGGTGGCTGAGGCCCATGAGGCCGCCGGGCATGACAAAAGCGCGGGTGCATCGCCGGAAATGCAGACGCCCAAGCTGATGTGGCTGAAACGCCATCTGCCTGCGGTCTGGGACCGCACGGCGCATCTGTTTGATCTGGCCGATTTCCTGACGTGGCGGGCGACGGGCGCGGATGCGCGGTCTGCCTGCACCATGATCTGCAAATGGGGCTGGGGCGCGGATGGGGCTGCGCCTGATGCGCTGCTCAGCGCGTTGGGGCTGGCGGATCTGCCCTTGCGCGCGGGTCTGCCCGGATGCGCCGCGCCCGTTGGCGCGTCGGTCGGGGGGCTGACCCCGGCGGCGGCGGACGCTTTGGGCCTGCCTGTGGGCCTGCCGGTGGCGGCGGGGATGATCGATGCGTATGCGGGCGCGCTTGGCGTGTTGGGCGGCCTGCCAGACGCTGATCTGGTAGACCGCGCGGCGCTGATTGCGGGCACATCGTCGTGTATCATGACCCTCAGCCCCGCGCCGCACGCTATCCCCGGCCTTTGGGGACCGTATCGCGGCGTGACCCTGCCCGGCATGTGGGCGGCAGAGGGCGGGCAATCGGCGGCGGGCGGATTGCTCGATCACATCGTGCGCCAGCACGGCGCCGGGCTGGATGCGAGCGAGGCAACCCATGCCGCCATCGCCGCCCGAGTGGCCCAGCTGCGCGCGGCCCAGGGCGACGCGTTCGCCGCAGACATCCACGTGGTGCCCGATTTTCATGGCGCGCGCTCACCGTTCAGCGATCCGGGCGCGCGGGGGATGATTGTGGGGCTGGACCTCGACGGATCCTTTGACGCGCTGTGCGCATTGTGGTGGCGCGCGGCGGTGGGGCTGGCGCTGGGGCTGGGCCAGATCGTTGACCACATGCACGATCATGGCCGCCCGACCGCGGTTCTGCGTCTGGGCGGGGGGCATGCGCGCAGCCCGCTTTTGGCGCAGCTTTACGCCGACGCGACCGGCCGCGCCGTGGAAACCGCGCCCGGAGGCGACGCAATGCTGCTGGGCGCGGCGATCTGCGCGGCGGCGGCGGGGGGCGTGCACCCATCCCTGCGCGCCGCCGCCATCGCCATGGCGCCGGGCATGACCCGCCGCGATCCCGACCCTGCACGGCGCAGCGCGCTGGCGCATGACCGCCGGGTTCTGGCAAAACTGCAGGCCCTGCGCCGAGACATCGCTGGCCTGCGCGCCTGATCCCCCCCCGTATTCCTCAGGAAAGCTTCTCATGCATCTCGGCCTTGATCTCGGCACCTCCGGCCTGCGCGCCCTTCTGATCGACGACGCCCAGCGCGTGATTGGGGTGGCTGAGGGGCCGCTGACCGTGTCGCGCCCCCATCCCGGCTGGTCTGAGCAGGACCCGGACGCCTGGATCGCGGCGGCAGAGGCGGCGCTGGACGCCCTGCACGCCACGCATCCCGCGGCATTGTCGGCGGTGCGGTCGATCGGTCTGTCGGGGCAGATGCATGGCGCGACGCTGCTGGGCGCCGATGACCGGCCCCTGCGCCCGTGCATTTTGTGGAACGACATGCGCAGCCATGTGCAGGCCGCCGCGCTGGACGCCGATCCGCGGTTTCGCGCAATTTCAGGCAACATCGTGTTTCCCGGCTTCACTGCGCCCAAACTGGTCTGGGCCGCCACGCAGGAACCAGTGATCTTCGCCGCCACCCGCACGGTGCTGTTGCCCAAGGACCATCTGCGCCTGTGGCTGACCGGCGAGAAATTCACCGACATGTCCGACGCCTCAGGCACCAGTTGGCTGGATGTGGGCGCGCGGGCATGGTCCGTGCCGCTGTTGGACGCGACCGGCATGCGCGCCGATCAGATGCCCGCGCTGGCCGAAGGCACCGCGCCGGCTGGTGCGCTCAGGGCCAAAATCGCGGCCCGCTGGGGCATGAAAACCGGCGTGGTGGTGGCCGGGGGCGGCGGCGACAATGCCGCATCAGCGGTGGGGGTCGGGGTCACGGCGCCCGGCGACGGGTTCGTGTCGCTTGGCACCTCGGGCGTGCTGTTCGCGGCCCAGAACAGCTATGCCCCCGCGGCGGCCAGCGCGGTGCACACGTTCTGCCACGCCCTGCCCGGCGCATGGCATCAGATGGGGGTGATCCTGTCGGCGTCCGCCGCGCTGGAATGGTTCGGGGCGCTGGTTGGCGCGCGGCCCGCCGATCTGACCGCGGCGCTTGGCGATCAGGTGCAGGCGCCCGGCCCGGTGCAGTTTCTGCCGTATCTGTCGGGCGAACGCACGCCCCATAACGACGCCGCCATCCGCGGTGCCTTCACCGGCCTGTCGCATGACACGGGGCGCGCGGCGCTGACCCGTGCGGTGCTTGAGGGCGTGACCTTTGCGCTGCGCGACACCTTGGACGCGCTGCGCGGTGCGGGCGGCGCCCCGACCCGGCTGATCGTGGTCGGCGGCGGATCGGCGTCGCGCTATTGGGTGCAGCTGATTGCAGATGCGCTGAACCTGCCGGTGGATCTGCCGGCTGAGGGGGAATTTGGCGCAGCCCTGGGGGCCGCCCGTCTGGGAATGTTGGCTGAGGCGGGGCCCGGCGCAGACATCGCCGCGATCTGCGCCCCCCCGGCCATCGCACGCAGTGCCGTGCCTGATCCGGCGCTGCGCGGCGCGATGGATGACGCTTGGGGCCGGTGGCGCGCGCTTTATCCCGCATTGTCGCAGGGCTGATACACAGGTGCCAGAAACTCTCCCTGAAGTTGCAATTTCGTTTGCCGCACGATCGATGCATGCTAATAAGGGTAATCCGTAGATGCTGCGGGCCAACGTCATGATCACAAAGGTGTTTTCTTTGGTCCACAGGATTGTTCGCCTGATCGCGATTGTGACGATGGTCACGGCGCTGCTTTTCGCGGCGCGCGGCGTCATGGCCCAAGGCGAAGATGGCCCACATCCTGAAACGCTGCGCGCGGTCTACACGCCGCTGGCCCCCTTTGCATTCACTGATCTTGAAGGGGAACCTGACGGCTTCGCGGTCGAATTGCTGCGCACCATGGTCGCACGGACCGGCATGGCCCTGACCTTCCAAGAGGTGGAGAGCGTCGCGAAGGCGTTGGCGATGATCGAGGCGGGCGAGGCCGACCTGCACCCCGCGCTTATGTCCACGCCCCGGTCGCGGGAGTTCGTTTCCTACACCGCGCCGATACTGGTGGCGACGCTCAGCCTCTATGCCCTGAAAGACCGCGCCGCCACGTTCGATCCCAATGACTTGAGCGGGCTGCGCATCGGCTTTCGCGCAGGCAGCGACGCCGCAAACGCAGCGCATGCGGTCCTGGGGGCCATCCCCATGGCGATTGATCGGACGTCATCGTTGCTCAACGCCCTGACTGCGGGAACGGTGGACTTGGTCGTGCTTTTGGACGCCGCTTTTGACCGTAGGGCGCGCACAGCCGAATTTGACAAGCAGTTCGCGCAGGTCGGCCCACAAATTCACACGATCCCGATCGGCATCGCGGTCAGCCACACGCAACCTGAAACGCTGGCGCTGCTGGATCACATGTTGCGCAACATGAAAGCCCAACCCGGCTTCGACGCGATTGTCGCGCGCTGGTTCGGGGCGCCGCCGTCGTGGTGGACGCCGATGCGGATGTTTTTGGCCTATGCCATAAGCATTTCGACGGTGGTGATTGTCGCGCTCACTGCGTTCAGCAGTCAGCGCTTGATCGCCCGCAATTTGCTGACGCACGATATCCGGATGCGCGTCACGCTCGCCTCTCGCAATGCCGCGGTGCTGGAGCTGAAGAACGCGCAGCTTATCAGCCAGAACCAAGAAATGCAGCGTCTGCTTCAGGCCGTGTCCCATGACCTGAAATCCCCGATGGTGACGGTGCGCGGCTTTGCCGGTGTGCTGGAAGACGCGATGGCATCGGGGAATGAACCGCTGGCCCGCGACGCCTGCCGCCGGATCATCGCCAGCACCAAAAACCTGAGCGGCATCATCGAAGGGCTGCATGAATTCAACCGCGTGGACCAAAAGCCCGTCGCCTTGGCAGACGTCGATCTGAACGCCCTGATCGCCGAGGCGGGAGAGATGCTCGCTGCTGACATCGACATTGCAAAGGCCAGCATCGTCGTGCCCATGCGCCTGCCCCATGTGCGCGCCGACGAAACGCAGCTGTTGCGAGTGCTGCTGAACATGATTTTGAACGCGCTGCGCCATGGGTGCCCCGAACCGGGCATGACCGTCGAAATTACCGCCACGACAGGCACGGATAGCACCGAAATCGTGGTGCGCGATCATGGCCCCGGCATCCCTGAGGCGTTTCAACGCGACGTGTTCCGCCTGTTCCGGCGGCTTGCGCCGGGTCAATCCAACGGCAACGGGATCGGCCTGTCGATCGTGGCGCGGATCGCGGCCAAACATGGTGGCGCGGCTTGGGCATCCTCGCCTGAGGGCGGAGGCGCGGCGCTGCACGTCACGCTGTCGAACACCCCCAACGATCGCAGCAGCCCGCCCGCCACCACATCGGAGGACGCTGCATGAGCCCAGCACGTTTCTTGCTGATCGAGGACGACGCCGATCACGCCGCGCTGATCTGCAGCGCCATCTCGCAATCGGGTCTGGACTGTGAGGTTGTGCACGCGTCCAGCGGTGAGGCCGGGCTCAATATCCTCAGGCAGGAGAACGCACTGAAGCCCAACGTGCTGCTGCTGGACATAAATCTGTCAGGCATGGGCGGATTGCAGGTCTTGGAGGTGATCAAAGCCGATCCCACCTTGAATGACCTGCCGGTTGTGATGCTGACCACCTCAATCGCGGCGGCGGATTTGGACTCGGCCTATCGCAATCACGTCAACAGCTATGTGGTCAAACCAACAGATTATGCTGAGATGAAGCGGGTGATGTTGGCGATCGCCCGCTATTGGTCCACCGTGAACACCCAGTTCGAATGACCGGCGACCGCCCTGTTCAGGCACCATCGCCTTGGGAATCGCGTTCGCGGCGCCTGCGGTGATAACGCGCCAGATCGGCAGGCAGATCGCGCATGTCCCAGTGGAACCCCTTACCCTGCAGCATCGCTTGAAGCCGTGCAGCCGTCAGCGGCTTGCAAATATAGGCCGATGCTTCGAGCAGCAGCGCTTCGATGCGGGTTTCGTCGTTCGCACTGGCGGTGAGCACGGCAATCGGCACGCGACTGCACCCCTCCAGCTTGCGGATCCGGTCGATCAGCATCAAGCCGTTTTCATTGTGCAGACCGATATCGACAAAAATCGCCAGCGGGCAGGCATCCGGGGACATTTCAAGCACGCGAACAGCTTCCGCACCCGTCTCGCAAATCTCAACCGCGATCATCGGATCGTGTTGTGCGATCACGCGTGTTGCAAGAAATGCATGGTCGGGATCGTCGTCAACAACGAGCATCCACTTCCCAGACATGAACAGCTCCTGTAAGAAATTTAAGAAATATTTGAATTAAGATAGCAAGCTGTGAACATGAATGTCTTTCACTTTCTCCTTAACTCAGGTCAATAAACTTCATGACCTTTGAAATTAGACGATGAATGAAGCTTTCATCAGAAACAGTTTCATCGCGAAACCCACCTATCAACCCTGACTTTACAATATTTATAACAGAGGCAACGTAAATAAATAAAGAACTCTCGAAAACAGTCCTGTCTGACATGCTGCACTCATCATTGCATCACCTCGATACGGTTCAAATGCCAGATACTGCGGGAAAACACTTGCTCCGACCGCCATTCTGATCCGGAATCATAGGGATAGATCACCCAGATCGGCCCCTTGTCCCGCACGGACATCGGGGCTCCGTCCCGCTCCAACGCCAGCATCGGCACGGTGGCTGACAGATCCTGCGCCGGGATTTCCACCGAATAATCGTTGAGGGCGACCAGCCGCAGCCTGCCGTCGCGGGGCGCTCCGACCCGGTCCAGCACTGCCTGAAGCGGCACGCCGACGAAGCGGCTGATGCCGTCGGTCCACACGGTGCCGGTCACGACCTCAGCGGCGCGCAGCCGCCCAAGCGCGGCGCGGTCGAACGCAGCAGCGCCGTCAACATTGGTCACAGAAATCGCGCCGGTCACCGTCAGCAGCACCTCGCCCTCAGGCGGCGGCAGCGGCGCGCCAGCGTGGGCAGGTACAAGGGCCAAGGCGGCAAACACCAAAGCGAGAAAAGCAGTTTTAAGCATGTGCGTCTCATAAGCCAGTCTGCAAAGAAGTTTACGGTGGTCACTAAATCAGGCGAAATTG